>JAZRYX010000061.1:0-2870 GCA_045600945.1 Lachnospiraceae bacterium | reverse complement strand
GTGCTGTTCGTTCCGTTTATTACGGTGGTGAAGCATTTGTGCGCTAAGGATGATTAATGTGGTACTTTAATTTTCTGCTTGCGGTTTTCCACAAGGGGTATTATAATGCCGTTAAACGGGAACAAATGTTGCGGTTAGACCCTCGGTGAGGACAGCAGAAGAATAAGAGGAGGAATCGCCGTTTATGATGTCAAGGGAAGAACGGGCGAAGCAATTTATGCCCTTTGATGCCATGAAGGGTCTGCAGGAAGCCCTGCGAGACAGGGAAGAGCGGCACACCCGCGTTGAGAGGCATGAAACCTCCGAGGAGCAGATGATGATCAACTCCGAAGTATTCATGAAGCTGAAAAAGGGAATGAAGATCCGGATAGATTGCTATGTCGCATTCCATGATGTCACGGTTACAGGAACTGTAACGGAAATTAATCTCACCTTCCGATACCTGAAGCTTGGGTCGGAAAAGTATTTTTTCAGCGATATCTACACGATAGATATTATTGAATACGAATATACGGGCCGAATATAGGTCTCCGGGCATCCGTCCTTTCGCTCGTCCATTCGGATAAAGACGTGAAGAGTCTTTTTCAAGGCGGCAGACAGAAAACCTCCGACAGGCAGAATCTATGGAAGGAAAAAATTTGGAAAAAATTTGGTTAATATTCAGAGTAAATTCCAGTTTGTCAGATTAACATCTAGTTTTGGCAACTTTTTTTGCAGGATCAGAGTGAAAAAGGCAAAAACAGTATATTTTTATCACCAAAAGGTGTAGAATTCGACGCACAGCAGAGAAAGCAAGGCATGCTAACGCCAGAGTGACGTGAATTTTGAAAATTTTGTCAGATTAAACGCCACCCCTGTTTAAGCGATGTAAAAGAACTGCATCCCGGAGTACGTTAATCAGCTAATTAATAGTATTGTTCAGTTAACACTTTTCTATTGTCATCCCATACATAGTATGAGTCACAGAATGAATAGCGAGAAAACTGACAGGGAAAACCGTAGTGAATGCGAAAAGCCTGAAGGTAATCCATCAAGCACCCATCTCCACTGGCATAATTCCAGGGATTGGTTTCAAGAGGATGACCGGATTTGACCCATGAGCGAACACATTCGCGTTCGTGAAGAGTCATAGGAACAACTTCTTCCAATTCATGAAGGATTTCCAGGTTGACAACATAGTCAACAGAATGTTTAGGGTATCTCATAGCGGTTTCTTGAAGATGGACTTGTCCAAAGTTATTTCCTGGGGAGGAATGGTAACTAGGCTGAACAAATCCAGTAGTTCTCTACCATAGAGGAATTCAAACATCTCATAAGGGCACTTTTCGCCAAGGCTTTCTCTGCTGTAAGAATTTATGTGATTCATCATTAAGTCAATGTCGTCCTGGGTATACAGAGCAAGATCAACACCTTTAGGAATAAACCTGCGAATAAATGCATGATTATGCTCAGCAGAGCCTTTTTGGTAAGAGGCCTGAGGATCGCAATAAAACACCATAGAACGGCGGTTCCCATCAGCATCGAATTCGATAGCGGAAGGATTAGAAAACTCACTGCCGTTGTCTGTCAAAAGCACAGGAAATATTTTTTTGAACTTCTCCGGCCCAAGGCCGGCATAGAGTGCGTTGAAGATGTCTATTACAGATTTGGAGTCGTTGTGCTCTCTGAGAAATGCAAGCATCATTTCAGCTTTTACAAAATGGATTGTTAAAAGGACGCTGCTGCCTTTTTTGCCTTCAACTGAATCAAGCTGAACCACCGGTAAATCCCAGTGTTCCTCCATATAGGCGTTATAATCGCCGTATGTTCTTCCTATCCGGCATTTCTTATCTACCTTGACCGTAACTGTCTTCTTGCGTTTGCGGTAACGAACCTTTTTGGGAAGATCAATATTTTTAGCAGATATAAGCTGTGAATCAATAAGACGGTATATGGTGCTTTCACTGACCATAAGGCGGTCTTTGTTGGATACACAAATGTGATGTGGAGACTGATGCTTTTCAACTAACGGAGAAATAATTGCGTCCAGCTCTTTAAGCTCATCTTCGGTGTATGAAATGCCTGTACGGGATTCGCGAAGCAAGGTTCTGTATCTTTTATCCGCATCTGCTGCTTTGTAAAGTTGTTTTTCAAGAGAACAAAAAACGTAGTTTTCACATCCATTGCAAACATATGGCGGTTTAAGAAGCCTGTGACACTTAATTTCCTTGTACTGTGGGCATTTGCTGTTGCAGTAAACGCAGCTCCTGCAATGCTTGAGATTTCTGTTAATCATACAAGGAGAACATAGTTTGCTTACGGTACATTCATAACGATGCTCACAACTGTTAAAAGGCCTGTGAGATGCAATTGCACCGCTTTTAACAGTAGTTCTTCGGGAACGGATTTCTTTTGAAATTGTTGAAGGATCCTTATCTAATAATCTTGCAATGTGTTTAAAGGATTCCTTGTTGGCCAAAGATGTCTCAATCTTGATACGATCATCAATGGACAAATGTTTACTGTTTGCCATACCGGCACCTCCTTAATTGCCGGGATGCAGTTGTATGGCAATACTAACACAACAATTTTGTAGGATTAAATTCTACTTTATAATTTTTCAGTTTAATTTCGTCTCAAAAGTTGAAGTTAGTTTTAAAATTAGTATCTTTACAATTTTCTGTAACATTTATTAAACCAGTGCGTATTACGAAACGGACCAAACGGAAAGCTCTGCTGCCGTATTCGGAGTGCGAGAAGAGCTCGAGAGGGCTCTTTTTTTATTCCTATTTCGGCAAACAGGGTGTATACTGTAAATTAGGTGTATTGTGCAAAGGAAGAAGTGTGATAAAAACGCCATGGAAAAATCGATTATTGTCAAAGCAGTTTTG
>JAZRYX010000060.1:0-51444 GCA_045600945.1 Lachnospiraceae bacterium | reverse complement strand
ATCTTTATCTCTATCGCACTGAGCTTTTCTTTGTTCGTTCTTGCCATTTAGATTTCCTCCTCATGCTTCAACTATCAGGGTGTTCGGGTTAAGTTCTTCCGATATCATCCTTGCTTTCTGAAGTACATAATTCTTATCCATTCCGAATGCTTTAAGTATCGTCTTTTGATTAGCTGTTATTGCATGGTCTATAAGATACACTTCTCCTGACTGCCTTATCATCTCTATCTTCTCTAACTCTCTTATGGCTGCAGGTACATTCATGAAGTTATAGTCATGCCCGTTCCTTCTTCCTTCATCCTTGAGCATCGTATATATCCGGTTCCTGATTATCAACGCTACGAATGCTATGAATATCTTCGCATCTGCTGATTCCGGTGAATGTACTCTAAGACTCTTATTGCCAAGGAATGATTTATCGCTCTTAAAGAGTTTCTCTGAAGCATCCCTGCTCTTGTAAAGATCTATGGCTTCCTCAGCAGTCATCCGCTCCGACGTTATGATGCTGAAGTATCCACATAAAGTAAGTTCTCTATCGACTACATCTGTCCTCTCAAATGCGCAGGCGAACTTCTGGTCCTTCTTCCCTTTATGGAAGTATTCGATCCGGAAATACTTTTCAAAGCTCTTATCTATCTCTACCGCTTGACCTTCCAGGCTTTTTAAGTACTTCGTCATCTTATCTATTTTTGTCTCTACAGCATTCATCTCTGTGGCACATTTAGAAGCGCTGTAGTAAAGATGAAAATATCTCTCCTTCTCATCTCCCGGGAACATCAGCTTCTTTTCCGTAGTTCCATACACTTCATAGTCATGTATGTAGCTGGTTCGTTTCTTCTCAAAACTTCCCTGCTTATCAAGTATGAGCTCTGACACGAGATTTCGCATGCCTTTTACCATGATTACAAAATCGTATCCGCACTTATCCATGAAGTTAAGGTTCTCCTTGCAGAAATATCCTCTATCGAGAATGAATCCTGCATGCTTATAACCGTATGCCTTTGCCTTAGTAAGCATGAACTGCAGCTGTGTTATATCCACTATGCTTCCCGGATACTCTTCATAAAAGAGCGGCTCTCTGTTCTTTCTGTCATATGCGACTGAATAGTTAAATACTGCCTTATCATCGCATCCATCCTTTGAGTGTCCGTACTCTGCTATATCTATATCTCCGGCCTGACAGTGCTTATTGGTTGAATCATACGATATATATATCTTTTCCCTATGATCCCTTTCACTGTTCCACATGTTCTGGAAGTGAATGCTGTCGTCTATGCTTATCTGGTTTATGAACTTGCCCACAGTGGCATCGCTGTATATCTTATGCCTTGGCGTGAAGAGTGCATGGTTATACGCGTAGTCCGGATAATACTGGGCAGCATTGTTTTCTGTTATAAGAGCATAAGCCGCAAGATCTAAGAACAGTCCTGCTCCGGTTCTGTTGCCTTCGTATATCTGCTCCATCATAAGATCTAAATGATAGTCCCTTATTATCTTATCGATGACAAGATATGTGCCTATCTTTACGCAGCTACTTCTTCCTGTCCTCTCAAGTCCTTCCGGTATTCCTTCTTCGGGAAAGTACTTAAGATAATTCGGATTCGGATACATCTCATCCGGATTATCATCACTTACCCTTCCTATGGTTGTCCTTTTCGGAACGTTATACTTCTTTTCCGGTTTATACACTCTGTCGTATTCGTAGTTTACGTATCGCACACCTTTTATGGTATTGAACGATATCTTTTTGGTGTCTTTGGGAATCGGTACGGTGAATGTGAAATACATGCGTTTTACCTCAATAATTAAGTATTTATAACTACTCAATAATTATAACTAAAACGCCTACAAAAATCAAGCGGAACGCACGTAAAATCGTGCGTTCCGAGAAAAAATTTGAGTGTTAAATTTTCTTGAGTCCTAAAATTTATGGAAATTCAGATAATAACACCCCTGCACGGGAATGCAAGGGTGAAATGTTTACCGCCAATCAGGTGCTCAAATATTTGGGCTTTTGAACCTGTATTTTCCTTTACCCTGTCCGAAAACCGGCACGATGATCCCTCTCTCTGCCATATCATGAAGAAGTTCTGAACTCCTTGTCGGCTTCAGACCGAGTATTTTTTCAACTTCAGATCTTCCAAAAACCGTCTGATAACCTAAAACATCCAGTAATTTCAACACATTTGCGGATGTCTTCGCAGTAAACGCATTCTCAATGTTCGGTTTTTTTGCCTCAATGTTCGGTTTTTCGGTTTCAATGTTCGCTTTTTCAGGTGACTCAAAAATACCGCTGATATGCAATGTCCGGTTTTGAAGCAGATTCTGTTCATTCAGCAGAAGGTTTCTTAAGAACAGCTCCAGAAACTCTGTCGTTTCATGGATACCGTTTTTCAGATCATTATAATTTGCACGGACAAGACTGTTTCGGAAATACCATGCATTTTTTGCAAAAATCTCATTCGTAACATCAAATCCAAGAGTTCTCAAATATTTAATAAAGAACACCGCCGTCGTTCTCGTATTGCCTTCTCCGAAAACATGAATCTGCCAGAGTCTTGAAACAAACAGCCCCAGATGATGGATTATCTCATCCATGGAAAGGCCCTTATATGTGAACTTTCTCTCTTCAGAGAAGTCGTATTCCAGCGTTGCCCTAAGCTCTGTAGCGCTTCCGTAAAGCACGGTGGCACCATCAAGAACCCGTTCCTTCTTTGTGATATTGAAATCCCTGATCCGTCCTGCATAAGAGTATATCCCGGTAAACAGTTTCCGGTGGATGGAGATATATTCATTCGGCGTAAAACTGAAAGCCTCTTCAGAAAGCAGCTTTGCGATCCTCGTAGAAACCTTATCGGCTTCTTCGGTACGGTCACCCGCATCGTGCGACGGATTCTCTTTGTAATAAGACTGAAGCAGGGCATCCGCCTCTGCAAAAGTTATTTCGCCCTCAATGTTCCTGATCGCCGTAGATATCAGGTAATCCGACGTTTTCAGTCCGTCCACGGCCTGAAGACCGATGGCAGTATGCCAGGCGTAGCCTTTTTCCCGCCGGTCCGGTTCAGATGCTATTATATATTCTTTAAAAGGATCCCTGTTCTCCATTCGTCACCTCACAAATTATCTTCTGCCCTTGAATCGTTCTGGTAGCATTTTTCAAGTATCTCGATAATCCTCCTCAAATAATCAAATTCAAATTCGTCATATCCCATGGCCCAATGCGTTAAATAACGCCAATGTGAAAATAGATAATTACCTACTATCTGTTTTCCGGCGTGCTCCAGCAAATATAAATTGTTTTTTCTTTTCTCCCGTACAGATTGAGGCTCTTTGACTATAAGATTACTGGTTTGACAAAACTGCTGAAAGCTTTTCTCGCAATCCATTTCAAAACCAAGACCCCACATTGTTTCCGGAAAGTCATCCCAACATTCTAATGCACTCTCTGCTTTATACTTATCGAAGATTCCCTCGTGATATGTGATTTTGTTTGCCTTATTACCATCCATATTCATTTTCTAAAACTATACTATAACATCACGTCACTGATTGCCACTATTCTTTGTCTCATCCAGCACTTCACCTGCCATCTCTTTATACTTGCTGACAACCGTTTCCGGTCCAAGGATCTTTATGCAGCCGCCGAAGCCAAATACCCAGCCGAAAAACGTCGGACTTGGGCAGACGGATATTCTGGCACAGAAATGATCCTCATTCACCGGTTCCGTATTCACATTCTGCCCGAAATAGTCAATGAAATATCTCATGACCGATGCATTGCAGAGAAGCGTGACTTCCACCGGTTCCTCGGTGTCATACATCCGGAATACGGATCTGCTGCGCTCCGCAATACTGAAATCATCCGGTTTCGGAATCGCAGGAGCCCGAAGAATGTCAGGTTGCTTTTCGATCCGATCCAGCCTATATGTGCGCATGGCCTGCCGCTCATCACAGAAACCGATCATGTAATAATACTCACCGTCCCACAGAAGCATATAAGGACTGACTGTATAGGGTTCCTAAAAACTTTTAGAAGCCCTATTAAACTTTGATTATCCTAACAATCTCTAAGCAAAGACCGTTTCTAAATACTTCTAAATAATTAATCAAATACACTAAAATTGGCATTTTTAATAAAGGAACTTCTTCCGCTCTTTTCAAGATCACCAACTATTTTTACTGTTTTCCCAGCCTTATGCGCTAATACCGCTTCATCATAGTCTTCCTTTGTTAAATTAACTGTAACACTCTTTGCCTTTGTGTCTGTATCTACATACGCAACAACAATCGTACCAGTTTCTCGTTTATCAACACTTGGCGTTGCTTTTAGCTGCTTGATTTTTCCAATTACCTCTGTCTGTTCTTTTACTACTTCTCTTATCTGATTAATAACATACTCTATCGGCTGGTAATAATCATTTGAAAGCTTAATCCGTGAAATCTCGGACCTATTATTCTTCACCACCGGAGACCATTCTGCAAAAAACTCAATATTTGAATTTTTGCTTTCAAAGCTCATTCCTCTTAATGCCTCAAAGAAATTCACGCTAATGTCACATTTATCACTTGCCAAAAACGACAAATCTCCATCATCGATTTTTTTCTTTATTGCTCCAACATTATCCATCAATTTATTAGTCATCAATCGCGTTAATGACTGTGCGCATTCTTCTTCTTCAGAAAAAATACTAAGTTGCTTATACTCATCATCTGATGATAACTCAGCAAACGGACATACAATTGAAACAATATAACTTCCAATTTCTGTTTGCCCAAATCGACATTGATTCATAAAACTCTGAACTTGTTCGTCTGTCCGTCCAGCATGAATTTTCTTTGGATTTATTACATCCAACGTTGTAGCTGCTATTAGTTTTTTTGCACTATCATACAAACGAATTGCATCATCAAACGAAATACTTCCTGGAGTCTGCTCTTTCTTATCCAAACGAATTTTCAATATATCCGTGTTTGGATTGAGTAAATACAACATAACTTGTTCTTCGGATTTGTTTTCCACTTGAGCTATTGTTTTAATAGCTGAGTACATCGATTCTTTGTAATCACTCAATTCCTTATTTAGGGGGATGCGAACCTGTGAAAAGTTTTCACCCTGAACAAACTGGTATACCTTTACATCATCCCGATTAATTCTAAGCTGCGTCCACCCCATATTATCTAAATATTTGCAGACAGCATGCGGGTTTAATTCCACCGTCATTTCGCAGAAGTTCACTGAATAAATCATAAATGCCCCTCCTCTGCTGCTCTTGTAATAAGTTCCTCGATACTTGAAGGACTTAACTTATTGTCTTTTGGTATATGTAGCGAAACTGTTGATGTATTACTTGTCGGGGTTTTTCCATACAAGCTGAACCAATACATTCTTCCCTTTATCATCAGCTCGCTATCAGTCCAATTAACCCATTCTTCGTCATTATCGGGTAATACTAAAAGGAACAGAACCTTCGGAATATTCGATGCTGTACATAAATCATTATAATTCTTTGCTTTTAATGCATATACTATCTCTGAGTCATCTTCACTATACTGCGAAAGTGACGAGGTTGCTTTCAATTGAACACTCACTTCAGAAAAAAAAGGACATCCAGATAATTCTATTTTCTTTTTAATAATTACATCTGTGCTATCTTCATCATGCCCCTGCTCATCCAACGAAATATAATTCACGGCTGATATTGCTTTCAAATAGCATATGCTAAGGTCTTCTTTGATTTTTTGAATATCCATATCTGTGTCCTTCACTTTCAGAATGTCGAACAATATGCATTCAATAATGATAAAAAATTGTTTATATATTATCATATTCTTTGGATTTTTACAGCTAAATATTCTTCTTTTTCTCGCAGTCTGCTTGCTGTCTCTGTCAATACAAAATACTGTTCTGCTTTCGCATCTCCGGTCAGTCCATAATTCGGATGCTTCGTATAATCATACTTATCCGACAGGAACGGTCTCACGTCTCTCAGCTGCAGGATACATTTCTTTCCGTCCATCACAGCCAGTTCGTCACGGCTCAGCAGGTCTTTTCCGAGTTTCTGCCAGTTGGTTCCGTAGGAAAGGCTGGTTCCGCGGGAATCGGATGTATTGTAGCTGTCGATGGTTTCCATTCCGAGTGCTTCCGCCAGGTCTTTCAGCGTTCCCGGCTCCGTGCCGCCGAGAAACAGCTGTGCGTCCATGTTGCCGATGATGGTATCCGCATTGTCTTTGTATATTGCTTTCAGCTAGCTCTTTGCCTGCAGCACCAGACATATCGAGATCTCACGGCTTCGGACCGTTGCCATCAGCTTCTCCAGATTCGGGATCTGTCCCACATTGGCCGCTTCATCGATAAGGCAGCGTACATGCACCGGCAGTCTGCCGCCGAATACCTGATCCGCACGCTCGCAGAGCAGATTGAAAAGCTGCGTATAAATCATGGCGATGATGAAATTAAAGGTCGGGTCATTGTCTGACATGATAAGAAATAACGCTGTCTTATGGTCTCCGATACGGTCCAGCCGCAGTTCATCCACTTCCATAATCTCCCGGACTTCCTGAATATCGAACGGAGCAAGCCTTGCCCCGCAGGAGATCAGGATACTTTTCATGGTCTTTCCCGCCGCCTGTTTGAATTTTGTATACTGCCGCACCGCAAAGTTATCCGGATCTTTCCTTTTCAGCGCCTCAAACTGGATTTCCACCGGATTCAGATAATCCTCATCGTCTTCCCTCACATCCATGGAATTCAGCATATCCAGAAGCGTCGTGAAGTTCTTCTCCTCCATGGGACAGACATAGTGGATATATCCGATCAGTGCCGTGTAAAGCAGTAATTCCGACTTCTCCCAGAACGGATCCCCGGCTTTTCCTTCGCCCTTGGTGTTCGCCATCAGCGCTGTCACCAGCTTCAGGATATCCTTTTCCGAATGGATATATTCAAACGGGTTGTAGTGCATCGAGTTTTTGAAATCTAGCGTGTTGAAGTATTTGAGCTCATATCCCTTCTTTTTGAGCATCATCCCGGTGGATCTCAAAAGTTCTGATTTCGGACACACTTTGTCAAGACAAATCGAAATAGTATTTTATGCTTTTTGAGTTACGCTCTTTCACACCTTTTGATTTCCTCGCGAATCATCTTTCGGATTTTATCATCTATTGTTTCCTTTGTATCTTCTTTAAAACAAATTCCTACAATATATGTTGTTTTTCCAAAACGCAAAGTTAGACATGCGTCGGATCTTGAATTGTTCTTCACTATTAACTCCTCGTATTATATAGTCATAGCCATTCTTTACCTTTTCTATAGGTTAGGCTATGCTGTTTTAGATGCTGTGGATTGGTTTTTGGCTCCTACCGCATTGACGGTTTTTGAAAGGCTCCAACCACAGCCTCTTTGTTTAAATGTTAATCAGTTAGTTACCGCATGACGGTTTATCAAGAACGAGGTTACAGCATGCAAAGGGTCTCTGTGGAATAAAACAGCATTAATAATTCGAAAGGAATGAATCCTATGATCTATGTCGGAATCGATGTGGCTAAAGACAAACATGATTGCTACATCACTAACTCCGATGGTGAAGTGCTTTTTAAAGTATTTACCATCGAAAACAACCTTGAAGGTTTCAATGATCTTTATCAGAAAATCAAGTCAGTATCGAGAAACTTAAGCAAAGTAAAAGTAGGGCTGGAAGCCACCGGACATTACAGCTACAATCTTCTCGGTTATCTCCTTGATAAAGGTCTCGCCACCTTCGTTATCAACCCGTTACATACTAATCAGTACAGAAAAAGTCTAAGCCTTAGACTGACGAAAACGGATAAGGTCGATGCCCGTACAATTGCCTCTATGATGATGTCTGACGTGAACTTACAGTCCTACTCAGACACATCTTATCACAATGAGGAGCTTAAGTCATTAACCCGTTACCGCTTCGATAAGGTTAGAGAACGTGCTCAGCTTAAGCAATCCATTTCCCGTCTGGTCTGTATTCTTTTCCCTGAGCTTGAGAAGCTTGTTCCTGCGCTCCATATGGCATCCGTATACGACATGCTATATGAATTCCCAGGTGCAAAAGCTATCGCTTCCGCTCATTTCACAAGGCTCTCGAATCTTCTATATGAATCATCAAAAGGTCATTACGGAAAAGATACTGCCATCGCCTTTAAGGAAGCTGCCAAGAATTCCATAGGCATATCTATGCCTGCTAAATCTTTGGAACTGCGTCATACCATAAGCCTCATCAGAGAGCTTGATTCTGAAATCGAGGAAATCGAAGCTGAAATCAAATCCATAATGGATGAACTCAATTCTCCAATCCTCAGTATCCCGGGAATCAACTATCGTATGGGAGCTATGATTCTGGCTGAGATCGGTGATATAAGCAGATTTAATTCTCCTGATAAGATTCTTGCCTATGCAGGATTATCCCCCACCACATATCAATCTGGTCAGCTGCAATCTTCCTACGCACACATGGAAAAGCGTGGCTCCAGATATCTTCGGTATGCCTTATTCAATGCAACCAAGTATGTATGCCACTGGGATCCATCTTTCGGATCGTATCTTGCTAAGAAACGTGCCGAAAGCAAGCACTACTATGTAGCCATATCTCATGCAGCGAAGAAGCTTGTCCGACTCAACTATCAACTTGAGAAGACCGGCAACACTTACGTAAAAGCATCTTAATTCTTTTCAAGTCATATACTTCTGCAAGCACACTTTGCTGTGTTCTATTGTCATGCAGTTTTCAATGTACTGATTGCAGCTTTAATGCGCTGCCCATATATAAAATGCATTTCTGCAATTTATCTGTAAAACCTCATTTTTAGTGTTGACTTTTAATAGTAAGTCTTTCCAACAAAAAAGAGCCCACCAAATATTCAGCAGGCTCCATCGATTTGTTTGCAATACTTATTTATTTAACTTTTTCTGTTCCAATTTATCCTTCAGAGTTTCTATTTCCATGTCAAAAAGTTCATTCCATAGTTCATTTAATTTTATAACATACACCCTACACATTGCTTCCGCTTTAAGTTCTTGTTGTGGATTCTTTGGAGCGTTATCAAAATTCCTATTATTAATTATTTCCAAGTAAGGGTAATATTTTTTCGTTAATAAATCCCACTCTTCATGGAATTCTTTGTGGCTATCTCTTAATTCCTTATTTAATTGTGATAACAGTTCATTTCTCTTCTCATACTTCTGTTCATCCAACAGACTGTTTGGATTTTCTTTTAGGAACTTAACAACAGTTTCTTTTGTTTCATTTGATATACTCTCCCTTATCATCGTTTCCTCCATCTTTACTTAGTTTTAACAACTCACTTTCACGATTTAGTGTGTCAAATATTAACTTTTCTCCTATGGGATCCAGTTTCACCGATAAAACCGTTTGGCAAACCATTCCGTCATCAATTACCAATTGGGGGAAATCCAAAGCCTTATCTCTGATGGCAAGCAATGGCTCGAGTTTTCCCCGCAATCTCTTGAATTTCGCATAATTTTCCTTGAAATCTTTCCCAGGTATGCAGTCTTCCAATTCTCTTCGAAGCTCTTTTACAAGCTTTTCCGGATAATTAACAACTCTCTCGACAGGTAACGATGTTTCAAATACTCATGGGACGGTTCTCTATGCATTTCTTATTCTCCATTGATCACCTCATAAATTATTGACATCATACAATTTCATTTCCAGCTCTTTTCAATAGCTCTAATCAATTCCATATCTGCCGGTAACCAGTCTACAGAATACAAATCACTTTTCAAAAGCCACCTCGAATCCTCAGCTTCAAGTAAAGTGAGATTTCCGGATATTACATCACACCAAAAGCAATCCATAGAAAGATGGAATTCCGGATAATCATACTCGACGGTTTTAATCAGTTCATTCACCGTTATCTCTGTATTAAGTTCTTCATTAATCTCTCTCCTAAGAGCCTGCTGGGGAGATTCTCCTGGTTCAATCTTTCCTCCCGGAAATTCCCATTTATCCTTAAACTCACCATATCCTCTTTGAGTAGCAAAAATTTTATCGTCGCGCTTTATTACTGCCGCTACTACTTTAATTGTCTTCATTGTTACCTCCGGTTTATTGATTCTACCCATTAATAATATACTGATATAGTTCTTCTTTTACCGGATTATCAAGAATCCAGTTTATTTCTACCGCGGTTTTATTTGTGCCCGGCATAGTAAACTCTTTTGCACCGTCTTTGTTTGCTGTCATGTGTCCAAGATAATAGAATTCCTTAGAAATCTTATCATCCTTGTTCTTTCGAACAAAAAGTTCTACTTGAATGCCTCGTTCCCTTGCATAAAGAAAATTCTGAACATCGTCTGATGTAATGGTTCTGCCGGACTTTGATATAGCAATCAATTCCCCTCTTGAGATAAAGTGATCTTCGTACTTAATGGTAGCACCAATGTTCTCATCTTTATCATAGTTAATAAATACAGGAAATGTTTTTGTAACTTCATCATATTTATATCCAAACATTACAGCTGTCATATCGCATTCCCAGTTAAGCAATCTACAAACATCTCCATATGTATATTTCTGATTTAATACCAAATCTGTATTCTGATAGCGCTCACTATAATCTCTGTTATATCTGCTTATTCCGAAGTCAACTAGTTCATGTATCATATCATAAAAATCCGAATTCATAAGGCAAGCCTTAAATAGATTAGAAGTGAAATAATCGTCATTTTCATCCGGTTCTATTAAGATACAATCTTCATATCTACTCTTTGCACTACTGCTGGAAAACTCATTAGTCATGATATTGATGAGATTCTTTTTCTGTATATCATCCAATTGTTTACCATATTGTGTTGAAAGCACAGATGACAGTTCTTTTAAAATCGGTACTTCCTGTTCCATATTGAATGTATCCAGAATTATCCTGAGTAGTTCTAATTCTTGAACCCGTTTTCCGTTTGCAAACTTCTTTGAAATGAATTCTATGATTTTTGACTCTTTATTAGATAAACTGATTGTAAAATCTTTCTCATAACGTGATAAGAATGCATAATAAGATCCCAGATTCTTATTATCAAAGATTCTTAAAACATCCATTTCTCCGTATTCATCAAAATCAAGGAGTGATGGTATTCGGCCAAGCTTATTCTTTAAGTTTAAATAATTTTCTTTGATAAGTTGTAAATCACTAAAATTGGCATTGTCTATTGCTTCATATATTCGTTTTTTACTTATGGGATCAAAATGAATAGTACTTTCTCCCGGGATAGTTTTATTACCTTCCATCAAATATCTTCTTATGTTGTCCTTGTTATAGCTTCTATCTCCTGATAGGGCTATCGGTATCATAAAGTTATTTCTGTAATTGGCAATAAAATCCAGTACAACAACGTATTCTTTCTCTGAAGATTTTCTTAAACCTCGTCCGAGCTGCTGAATAAATACAATTGGAGACTGTGTTGGTCTTAGCATTATAATCTGATTAACCTCGACAATATCCGCGCCCTCGGAAAAAATATCAACGGTTAATATATAATCCAGGTATTCAGCATTTGGATAAATAGTAACTCCGTTACCATTACGATATGCCTTATTGTAAGATTCTTCGCTTTCTAATTCTTTAGTTAATAAATCTATTGCTTCCGAACGTTTTTCCTCTGAATCTGCTCCTGATAAAGCTATTGTTTTGTATCCGTACTGATTGAGTTTGCTTGATAATTCCCTGGCTTCTTCAATTCTACTACAAAACATTAAACCCTTAACTCTTTTACCGCTATGTCCGAAATACTCTACTTGTTGAGAAATAAGCTTTACTCTTTCATCAGAAGTCAAATAAGAAAACTTATCTGTATCCACACATGAAGTATCGTCATCGGATATCACTGATAAATCTTTAATTCCAAAGTAATGGAATGGACATAATAAACGTTCTTCCATTGCTTTTTGCAATCTGATTTCATATGCAATATTATGGTCAAACAGCTCATAGACATTGTGCCCTTCAATGTTGTCATCCCTCTTATCTGGAGTTGCCGTCATTCCCAATGAGAATTCTGGTGTAAAGTACTCCATCAATTTCTGATAGCTATCGGCAGTCGCGTGGTGTGATTCATCGTATATACAGCAATCAAAATAGTCTTTAGGAAAAGCCGTATATAAGTTATTCCTTGTTAATGATTGAACAGTAGCAAATACATAATCAGCATTTATACCTTCTTCTTTATTTCCAATTCCTGCAATGTATCCTGACTTAATTGAATTCCCAAAGACATTTTCAAATGACTCTTTTGCCTGCTTTGCTATCTGATTTCTATGGACTACAAAGAGAACCTTTTTGAATCCGAGTTCCCTCATTGCAAATGCTGATGCATACGTTTTTCCGGTACCTGTTGCCGAAATAAGCAAAGCTCTCTTTTCTCCGGAATTAACGATCTGTTTTAAATTCGAAATAAACCCTATCTGCATTGAGTTGGGTTCGAGAGTGTATTTTGCTAAAGAGATCGGATTCTCGCTTCTTGCTATTTCCCTTTGGCGCTTGATTATCTGATACTGCTGTTTGTATGTTTCCTTTACAACCTCGTAGTCAAATGTATACTTTGAGTTCCACAGATTCTCAAACTCAGATATCACTTCATAGCCGAATTCCCCGGAATCTGTTGATATAAGTCGTGTATTCCATTCTTTATTAACGCAAAGGGCCGCCTGAGTTAGATTTGAACTACCGATAATGATATGATACAGTTCTTCTCTTTTAAAGATATATCCTTTTGAATGAAATCCCGAATCAGCCTTTTGGACATCGTACATTTTTAACGTGATGTTGCTGAGTTTACTCAGTTTTTCCAGTGCTGTCGGTTCACTGAAATTCAGATAATTTGTTGTAAGAATCTGACCTTTTATGCCATTGGCCTCCAGTTCCTTTAATGTCTGAAGCAAAGGCGCGAGTCCACTGTCTGTAATAAATGCAACTCCAATTTTAAATTCTTCGCATGATAATAGCTCTTCTTCAATCGTAGTTAGTACTTTTTTACCTTCGGCAATGTTATTGGTAATAAAAGAAGGCCTCAAAGATTCTCCAGAAGCTCGTTTTAAATCCACATATGCAGTTTCAAATCCTGATCTTAATTCTTTTAAAATTTTTTCATTCATAAACATCTAATACTATGGCAAATAACTCTTTCAAGCTCTCATATTAAGTGCACTGTTTAGCCTAAGAATATTTATACTACTTCGATATAATCAAATTATAACAAAAAAAAGTTGTTCTTTCGATATTTACAACATGGATGTTTCTCTATATTCTATGTAGTCGAAATCGGATATCCTATCTATACAGTCTGCAATCCTACCTCCCCATTACTGTAAACAAGGCTAGTCGCCGTAGCTGGCCGGGATCAGCAGAAATGCCTGAAAGCTGCCGATCGATCAGATACAGTCTAGTATTTATTAATAAAATCTATCTAATACATGTTTTTATTATACTAAAAAAGCAGCCAATCCAATTGATCAACTGCTTTTTCATTCACGTTCCTAGGCGGATTCGAACCGCCGGCCTTTCGCTTAGGAGGCGAACGCTCTATCCTGCTGAGCTATAGAAACACATTTATATCAAAAGCATATGTGAGCGGTAAGCCACACGCAGCCTTTGAATCTGCATCCGACGGCAGGTTCACCTGCCAGATTATCCTCATTGACTGCTACATAAAATGTTGCGTCGTTCACGAGGATTTTTAATTCATAAACAGTCTCGCCGGTATCATTATTTTCCACGGTTTTCACTTCCTCGATGATACCGATGATGAAATACATCTCACTCTCATATACATGCGGCATGCAGAGAGTCGATACAATTGAATACAGATCTTCATCATCAAGTCTCTTATCTATCTCCGCGAGCTTTGCCAGACTTTCCATCGTTGCTTGCTGGATGTTTTCCACATTAAGGACCATGTTTTCATCCGGTTCCACCAAAGCCGCAACATCATAATTATACCCCGACCAGTTCTTTTCCATCATTTTTTCATCGCGTACCGGAAGCAGGATAACCCCGTCATCTGACAGTCCCGTCACAATCATTTTCGTTTTCTGTTCGAAAAGATTATTTCCTGTCCTCATCGTATGTTCATATGGATTATCGGAGTGAATTGACAATCTCATTCCCGGAATCAGAGTAGTGCTGATTATGTAGTACGTAACTCCGTCTTTTGTAATATAAGAGCTTGTGATTCCTTCAATCGGTTCCGTCTTCGGACAGAAAAACGGATAGTATGTCAGTCTTACAAATCTACCCAAACCGTTTAAATATCCGGTCTGACATATACCCATATCTTCATTCACGTAGTTACGTATCTCGAGAAGCATCGTACCATCGTAACTCGCATATCTGCGCGCCTCTTTCATAAATTGCTTTTCTTTTTTCTTCAGCAATTTATCAATGGCTTCATTATTAAACATCCTTGCGGAGTATCCTATACTTTGCAAAAACTGATGCATACGATTACCTCTATGTGGTATTATACCATATATGAGGTATATTGTTGCTAATCCAACTGAAAATATTACGGTACTGGTTACAGATTTTGTTTCTCCTGAAAAACGTAATGAAGTAACTGAGAAGATGTTCAAGGAAGTACCGGCTTGCGAACAGGTAGGTTATATTACCGAACCTGTCTTTTCCGGTTCCGACATCCGGCTTGAGATGATGGGCGGTGAGTTTTGCGGAAATGCATCTCTTTCGACCGCCGCTTATTTCGCGCGGATGAAAGGTCTTAAATCAGGCGAATCACTGGATGTGACTATGGAATGCTCCGGCGTTTCGCAAGTATTTACCTGTTCAGTAACTGCTTCTGAAAATGCTGACGGCAGCCAATATTACACAGGTACTCTTGCCATGCCGTCTCCGGTAAAAACAGAATACATCGACGGCCACCCTGTCATCTTCCTTCCGGGTATCGCACATATGATACTGCCGGCAGACAGATTCACCAGGCGACAGATAAAAAATAATATTAAGGATTATGCATCGAAATTCGATGTTGATGCTTTCGGCGTGTTAAGATGGGATGAAGAGAAGCAGTATATGGAACCCTGCGTATATGTGAAAGGGTTTGAAACTGTCATATGGGAACACGGATGTGCAACCGGTTCAACATGTCTCGGTTATTATCGTTATATATCCGGCGGTCATGGTTCTACGGATGTCCGTCAGCCCGGCGGAACTATTTCCATCCGTATCACTGATGATCGAATCTACCTGACCGGAAATGTAGAATTTATATAATCGTTCACAAACAAATATATGTCTTCTCAGGATGACGGCTCTCGCCTTCATTGCTCGAGGTAACGGATGCTAAACTCGCAAAAGCGTGCTCGTTAAGCACCGACGTCTCGCAAGACACCTGGGAGGACATAAATTTATTTTGAAGCGTATGTATTAATATTACCAGTTTCCGGATTTGTATCTTCCGAGGAAGGCCTTAGTACGCGAGTTCTCGGACTCAAATACTTCCGCCGGTGTACCTTCATCAACTATGACACCGCCGTCCATGAAGATAACCCTGTCACTGATATCTTTTGCAAATGCCATCTCATGCGTTACGATAACCATCGCAATATGAAGATCGGCAAGCGATTTTATAACTTTCAGAACCTCTCCCGTAAGCTCCGGATCAAGTGCCGATGTCGGCTCATCGAAGAAAAGTATCTCCGGATCCATCGCAAGTGCACGCGCTATTGCCACACGCTGCTGCTGTCCGCCGGAAAGCTCGCACGGATATGCGGCACCCCTGTCACCAAGGCCCATCTTATCAAGCCACTTAAGTGCTTCCTGTATTGCAACTTTCTTATCTTTCTTAGCAACACGTATCGGTGCGTCACTGACATTCTGCAAAACCGACAAGTGCGGAAACAGATTGAAATTCTGGAACACCAGCCCGAAGTTCGCACCGTCTTCATATATTATTTCACCCGAATCCGGTGTCTCAAGTCCCGTCGCACACCTGAGCAAAGTCGACTTTCCGCTGCCGCTGGGTCCGATAATCGATACTATCTCTCCTGCCTTAACTCCCAGAGATATATCCTTTAAAACCTGATTGATATCTCCGTCTTTATGATCTGTAATTCCCTTTTCCACGCAGTTACGATAAGGAAAAGATTTCTTTATGTGTCTTAATTCTAAAATCATATCTCTCCTCCTTATTTGTAATAATCGAGTTTCTTCTCGATACGTCCCATTACGAAATCAACTATAGCATTGAACAGGAAGTAGAACACGCCTGCGACTACGAAAGGCACGAAACTTGTCTGCGAGTTCGCGATCTGTTTGCCTATCGTAAACATTTCCTGATAAGAAACCGTAAATGCTATCGATGTATCCTTAACCAGTGTTACTACCTCGTTTGTAACACTCGGCATGATTCTCTTGATTACCTGCGGGAGTATGATGTGCATGAAAGTCTGAGCCTTTGTATATCCGAGAACCTTCGCAGCTTCATATTGTCCCTGCGATATGGACTCTATTCCGCCTCTGTAAATCTCTGCAAAATATGCCGCATAGTTTATTGCGAAAGCAACTACAACCGGTATGAGTTTGTTTCTCGAAACAGAGATTCCGAAAAGATAATACGGGCCGTAGGTAACAGCAAGCAGCTGAAGCATAAGCGGTGTACCGCGCAGTACCGAGATGACAAATCTCGTTACTGATGAAACCACTTTATTCTTGCTCATTCGCAGCAAGGCAACTATCATACCAAGCGGTAATGCAAAAATAAGTGTCAGGAAGAATATTGCACAGGTTCTCCCGAGACCTTCACTCATTTTCAATATCATCGTCCAAAGTGACATAATCCGACCTCTTATAAATTAACATAATAGAACACGAAATCCGGAAGCATATCTGCTTCCGGGTTCCGGTTAATACCATTTATTTCCAGTAATTATTCTGATCATTACTGTAAGAACAGAAGATTATTCTTGATATCCGGATACTTGTCTGCAATCGCAGCATATGTTCCGTCTGCAACAAGATCTGCTACAGCGCCTTCGATTGCATCGCAGAGACCCTGATCTGATGAACGGAATGCGATACCATACTGCTCTGCACCAAGCTGCTCATCGATAATTGTATATCCGTCCTTTCCTTCAGCATATGCCTTAGCAACAGGAGCATCTACGAATACTGCATCAACTGCATTTCCGTCAAGCTCTGTGAAGCATTTAAGGAAGCTGTCACATGTTATAAGCTCACCGAATGTAGCTGTAAGATCTGCAAGGTCTCCGTTAAGAAGCGCCTCTCCCGATGTTCCGAGCTGAACTGCAACTGCCTTGCCTTCAAGATCCTTTGATGAAGCGATTCCGCTTTCTGTCTTAACAAGAATAACCTGTGTGTTGTCATAATATGGAGCTGAAAGAACATATCCTTCCTCTGCCATGCTGTCAAGAAGTGTCATACCTGACCATACACAGTCACACTCACCTGCATCAAGCTGGATAAGCTTCTCATCCCAGTTAACTCCGAATACTACGAACTCCCATCCGAGTTTTTCGCAGGCTGCCTTGCAGACTTCAACGTCAAAACCTGTATACTCACCGTTATCATCCATATAGCTGAATGGAGGATACTCAGGATCGATTCCCATAATGAATTTCTGAGCTGCTGCCGTTGCTTCCTCAGCTGCAGGTGCTGCTTCCTCTGCCGCAGGTGCTGCTGCTTCTGCTGCCGGTGCTGCCTCAGCTGCCTGCTCTGCCGGTTTTCCTGCGCAAGCTGCCAGTGATAATACCATAAGTGATGCCAAAACTAATGCTACTATTTTTTTCATAATACTTACCTCTGTTTAGAATTGTAATTTATTGCTTTAGCGTGATAAAGCGATAAACAGCTATTATCCTATCATGACTTTTGTTTATTGTCAACAAATAATGATAAGTTTCTTCGGTGATATTGCTGTCATGTAGTCATTTTCTCCTGCTTTACCTTTTTATCAATGACATGTCTTGAGGCAAGCTCTTTATGAATATCCTTAAGATCTATTCCTGCTTCAATCATAAGTACCATAACGTGATATGCAAGGTCTGCGATCTCATATATGGTCTCTTTCTTATCTTCAGCCTTGGCTGCGATGATGACCTCTGTGCTTTCCTCGCCGACCTTTTTAAGTATCTTATCAAGCCCCTTATCGAAGAGATAGGTCGTATATGAGCCTTCTTTTTTTTCTGTCTTTCTGCCTCTGATGAGCTCAAAGAGCTGTTCATAAGAAAACTCCCTGCGTTCTTTGCTCTCAAATACAGTATTGTCTTCAAAACAAGATACAGTTCCGAGATGACAGGCCGGTCCGTCAGGTTCAACAACGACCACAAGTGCATCTTTATCGCAGTCAGCGGTTATCGAAACTATGTGCTGATAGTTTCCGCTGGTCTCTCCCTTGAGCCAGAGCTCGTTTCTTGAGCGGCTCCAGAAACATGTCAGTTCCTTTTCCATCGATATGGCAAGACTTTCCTTATTCATGTATGCAAGTGTCAGCACCTGTTTGGTAACTGCATCTACAACTATGGCCGGTATCAATCCTTTTTCGTCAAATTTCAGTTCATCAATATTAATCATGTCTCAACCTCGCGTATCCTGAATATTATATTCTGACAGGAATGTCATTTTCCTTCATTGCCTGTTTTAAGTCTTTTATCTGTACTTCTCCGAAATGGAATATCGAAGCCGCAAGTCCCGCATCCACCTTCGGGAGGGTCTTAAACAGTGTGATGAAATCATCTATTCCGCCTGCTCCTCCGGAAGCGATTACAGGCACATTTACTACCTTGCAGACCGCATCCAGCATTTCAAGATCGAAGCCGTTCTTAACGCCGTCGGTATCGATAGAATTAAGAACTATCTCGCCTGCGCCGGCATCGACTCCTTTCTTTATCCATTCGATGGCTTCCATTCCGGTGTTCTCTCTTCCGCCCTTTGCAAAGACACGGAAGACACCGTCAACTCTTTTAACGTCAACCGAAAGAACCACGCACTGAGCTCCATATATCTTCGAAGCTTCTTTAATGAGTTCCGGATTTCTGATTGCTCCCGAATTTACACTGACCTTGTCCGCTCCGCATTTGAGTACTCTGTCAAAATCCTGAACTGTGTTTATGCCTCCGCCTACTGTCAGAGGGATGAATACGTTCTTAGCGGTCTCACAGAGTATATCTGTAAACAGCTTGCGTCCGTCAGAGGATGCCGTGATGTCATAAAATACAAGCTCATCTGCTCCGTTATCGCTGTAATATTCTGCCAGCTCAACAGGAGAAGATATATTTTTAAGTCTTTCAAAATTAACTCCCTTTACTACCTGTCCGTCGCGGACATCCAGACAGGGGATGATTCTTTTCGTAATCACTTTGCCTCCTCGATGGCTTCTTTTAAAGAAACCGCTCCCGTATAATATGCTTTTCCTATAATCGCGCCATACAGATTCATCTCGCGAAGAGCTCTGATATCTTCTAGAGAGGATACTCCGCCGGACGCTGTAATATCTATTCCGAATCGTCCCGATAATTCTCTGTACAGTTCGCGGTTGGTTCCCATCATCGCCCCGTCCTTTGAGATGTCAGTACAGATAACGGTCCTGACGCCTTCCTCTACCATGCTTTCAAAAAAGGAGTATGCATCCAGTCCCGAATCGCTCGTCCATCCCTTGATTGCGACCGAGCCGTCCTTGATGTCGATTCCGACAGCTATCTTCTCTCCGTATTCTCGAAGAGCTTCTTTCAGAAATGTTTTATCCGTTACTGCGGCAGTTCCGATGATAACGCGGTCCAGCCCGCTGTCAAGATATCCTGATACGGTCTTCATGTCACGGATTCCACCGCCTATCTCACAGAAAAGTCCTGTCTCCTTCTTAATGCGCAAAACCGTTTCAATATTCGGTGTCTCTCCGCTCTTTGCTCCTTCAAGGTCAACCAGATGAATGCATGCAGCACCCTGATTCTTAAAATCCAATGCTACTTTTAGAGGATCGGTATTATATACTGTTTTCTTATTATAATCTCCCTGATAAAGGCGAACTGCCTCTCCATTAAGAAGATCAATTGCGGGAAATATCAGCATGCTCTTACCTCACAAAATGCCTTTAATATATTAAGCCCGACTGTTCCGCTTTTTTCCGGATGGAACTGGCATCCGAATAAATTTTCCTTAGCTACCGCAGCGGTCAGTTCATCACCGTATTCGCAGGTGGCAATAATGTTCTTCGCATCGCATTCCGCATAGTATGAATGAACGAAATAAACGTAGTCGCCGTTTTTTATATACTTAAACAACGGGTTTGTCCCGTTCTTAAAGATAAGAGCATTCCAGCCCATATGCGGAACCTTCAGCTTCCCGTCCTTTGAATCTATCGGGATGACTTTTCCTTCGATAAGACCCAGTCCTTCATACTCTCCGTATTCAAAGCTTTTGTCAAAAAGCAGCTGCATACCGAGGCATATCCCCATAACAGGCTTGCCTGCTTCAATCTGCTCCATGAGCACCGGAACAAGGCCTGACTCTCTGAGTTTGTTTATAGCATCCCTGTATGCGCCTACTCCGGGCAGGATGATGCGATCCGCCTCTCTAAGCACTTCCGGATCTTTGGTTACGATGGCCTCTTCGCCGATCTTTTTAAAAGATGAAAGGAGTGAGAACAGATTCCCTACTCCGTAATCGATTATTGCAGTCATTATAAAACTCCCTTTGTAGACGGTATCTCGTTTTTGAAATTTTCATCAATGCTTACAGCCTGCCTTAAGCTTCTTCCTGCGGATTTGAATGCACCCTCGATGATATGGTGTGAGTTCTTTCCGGAAAGTTGTCTTATGTGAAGCGCACATTCTGCCTTTCTTACAAATCCAAGCCAGAATTCCTCCACAAGCTCGGTATCGAAATCCCCTACTTTCTCTGTCGGAACTTTAAGTCCGTATCCGAGATATTCTCTGCCTGAAAAATCAACTGCCGTAAGGATAAGAGCCTCGTCCATGGGGAGAATGGTATCTCCGTATCTGTGAATGCCTTTCTTATCTCCCAGTGCATCCTTAAAGGCCTGTCCGAGAGCGATTCCGATATCCTCCACGGTATGATGATAATCCACATAGGTATCACCCTTGCAGTTTACTTCAAGGTCAAATCTTCCGTGTGAGGCAAAAAGCGTAAGCATGTGATCCAGAAATCCGCAACCTGTATCAAGTGTGCTTTTTCCGCTGCCATCCAGTTCAAGGAAGACTCTTATGTCTGTTTCCGCAGTCTTTCTGACTATCTCTGCATTTCTCATTTCATTTCCTCCAGGACTTCCTTAAGAATAGATATGAAGTCCTCCATCTGCTTTCTGCTTCCGATCGTTACACGGTTATAGTCATCCAGCTTCTCTGAGCTGAAGTGTCTGACAAGAACTCCTTTCTCCTTAAGCGAAAGATAGAGGTCTTTTCCTCCCGCACTTTCATGTTTTATTAAAATGAAATTGGAGCTCGAGTCAGAAACATAAAATCCCATGCTGCGAAGCATCTCTGTCGTCCATGCTCTTGTCTCTTTGATTTTCCTGCAGTTCTCAAGGAAATATTCATTATCTATAAGCGCACCTACTCCGGCAAGCATCGTCATTCGGTTGATGTTATAAGGATTGGTTGAATAACGGATAGTGTTAAGATCCTGAATGAGCGCCGGACATGCAATGGCAAAGCCAAGTCTTGCACCTGCAAGTGAACGTGACTTTGAAAATGTCTGAATAACCACAAGGTTATCGTATCTCTTTGTAAGCTGAACTGCGCTTTCCCCTCCGAAGTCAACGTACGCTTCATCGACTACGACTACATTGTCCGGGTTGGAGGCTATGATTTTCTCAATATCACAAAGCGGAAGCGCTATTCCGGTTACGGCGTTCGGATTGGCAATAAATATGGTCTTTCCTGCGCCGATATAATCTTCGACATTTATCGTGAAATCATCCCGAAGCGGCTTCTCCTCATAGGGAACATTATTGAGGTCTGCAAAAACTGTATAGAAGCCGTATGTGATGTCAGGAAATACAGCCGGATGCTTTGAATCGCAAAATGCCATGAAACAGAAATTAAGAAGATCATCCGAACCGTTGGAAAAGATGATGCTGTCGGTTCCGATATCAAAGCTTTCCGCTGCCTGCTTTACAAGCACTCTGCACTCAGGGTCCGAGTACAGCTGAAGATCACCTGCCTCTTCTCTTGCAAAGCGCTGTGCCAAAGGAGAAGGCGGAAACGGTGATTCATTGGTATTGAGTTTTATATATTTTCGTTCCTGCGGCTGCTCGCCCGGTGTATATGGTACCAGATTGCTGTATTTATCACTGAGGAATCTGCTCATTTTCCTCCCTCCGTTCTGATTATGGCGCTTTTGGCATGTCCTGTCAGTCCTTCTTTATCGGCAAAAAATGCCACATCCTCTGCGACCTTTGAAAGCGCATCTTTTGTATAGTAAATAAATTGAGTCTTCTTAATAAAATCATCTACTGAAAGCGGACTTGAGAATCTTGCCGTTCCGCCTGTCGGAAGCGTATGATTGGGACCTGCATAATAATCGCCCAGTGCCTCCGGACAATTTCTTCCGAGGAATACAGACCCTGCATTCTTAACCTTATCAAGATAGTCAAACGGATTATCCAGGCACAGCTCCAGATGCTCGGGTGCGATTTCATTTGCAATATCAATTACCGAATCAATGCTGCCTGCCACGATGATTTTTCCGTTTCTGTCAATCGATGCTCTTGCTATGTCTGCACGGATGAGCTGCGGTATCTGTTTTTCAAGCTCTGCCTGAACAGCCTTTGCGAAACTCATATCATCCGTAACGAGCACTGCCGAAGCCATCTTGTCGTGCTCTGCCTGTGAAAGCATATCCGCCGCTGTGTATGCCGGATTCATCTTGCCGTCTGATACGATGAGTATCTCACTCGGGCCCGCGATCATATCGATAGCAACCTTACCGAATACCTGTTTCTTGGCTTCTGCAACAAATGCATTTCCGGGACCGACTATCTTATCAACTTTGTGAATGGTCTCTGTTCCGTAAGCAAGCGCAGCTATTGCCTGTGCACCGCCCACCTTGTATATCCTGTCTACTCCTGCGATCTTCGCCGCCGCAAGAATCTCCGGATGAATCTTACCGTTACTGTCGGGCGGAGTAGTTATACAGATTTCCTTTACTCCTGCGATCTTTGCGGGAATCGAATCCATAAGAACCGTTGAAGGATATGCCGCTGTTCCTCCGGGCACATAAAGCCCTGCCCTTTCTACCGGCATAACCTTCTGCCCGAGTACGACGCCTTCTTTTTCATTCAGGATAAAACTGTTTCTTTTCTGTTTCTCATGAAAGGCGCGGATATTATCAGCAGCTTTTTCAAGTATGGAAAGAAACTCCGGCTCGACCGATGCTATCGCTTCGCTCATTTCCTCCTCTGTCACGAGAAGGCTCTCCAGCCTGGCATGATCAAAACGCTCTGCATATTCAATGATGGCTTTATCACCGTTTTTTCTGACATTTTCTATTATTTCGGTTACTGCTGCTTCAACATCAGTTTCTGGAACTGCCCTGTCGAATATCTCCTGCACATCAACTTCACCGTATTGTAATATTCTGATCATCAGTCTACCTCAACAATTTTTGAAAGTTCATCCGCGATTTTCTCTATCTGTGCCGATTTGAATTTGAATGAAGCTTTGTTGGCAATGAGTCTCGCCGTAATCGGTACGATTTCTTCAATAACTGCCAGATTATTCTCTCTTAAAGTATTTCCTGTTTCAACGATATCTACAATCACATCCGAAAGCCCAAGGATGGGCGCAATCTCAATAGATCCGTTCAGATGTATGATGTCGATATCTCTTCCTTTCTTACTATAGAACTTCGCCGCTATATTTGCAAACTTTGTTGCTACTCTCAGCGTTCCGTTTTCCGGCTCTCCGCTTCCTTCAGGTGCTGCGACTGCCATACGGCATTTGCCTTTCTTAAGATCAAGCAGTTCGTATACATCCGGGTCATATTCGAGGAGGATATCTTTTCCTGCTACGCCGATATCGGCTGCACCGCGTTCGACATAGATTGCTATATCAGACGGTTTAACCCAGAAGTAACGCACCTTCTTTTCTTCATTTTCGAAGATCAGCTTGCGGTTGGGTTCAAGTATGGACGGGCATTCATATCCGGCCCTTGCAAACATTTCATATACCTTATCTCCAAGACGTCCCTTGGGAAGTGCGATATTGATGTAACCATCATTCGGTGCTGCAAGGCTACCGGATTGCATATCCATATGATCGAGTTCATCGGTATACACGGCAAAGCCAATAGCACTCGCTTTTCTTCCCATCTTCTTCATAAGACTGTCATACTGTCCGCCTGATAAAACAGCCGTCGGTACGCCGCGGACAAACCCTTTGAAAATGATTCCGTTGTAATAGTTCATATCACCCGTTATCGAAAAGTCTATCTGTACGGAATCAGGAAGTTCTTCCATGATCTTTTTGAAACGAACATATTCTTCACAGCTGCTTATGAGCTTATCCAGCTCCGGAAGCACTTTTTTCTTCGGTCCGTGAAGCATCACAAGGCTCTTAAAAAGATCTGCTGCGGCTTTATTGTCCGAGGCACTGCAGATATTATCAATCTCAAGGAGATTCCTTTCGCTTACAGCTCTGTAAAGCTTCTTATTAAGTTCCGGTGCAAGTCCCAGCTTCTCAAGACAGGAAACCGTAATCGTGATATCCGATACCGAAAGGACAGTATCGTCAGTAAGCAGCTTAAGGCTCTCATTTGCAAGATCCAGAACCTCACAGATGTCGCCATCGTCTATGTCGCCGAAGCATTCTATTCCTGTCTGCATGATCTCACGAAATGAATCCGAACTTCCTGACACCCTGTAAACATTTTCATGATAGTATACTTTCTGTTTTTCTCCGGGTACATCCTTGCTGTTTTTTATGATGGACAGTGTAACATCCGGACGAAGAGCCATAAGCTTTCCTCCGGCATCGTTGAAGGTAATTACATTATCAGAAACGAGGAATTCCTTGTTTTTCGCATACAGATCATATTCCTCAAACTTGCTCATCCTGTAAGCCTTAAATCCACGCGAATGATAGAGGCCCCGAAGGCTGAAAATAATTCTTTCTCCTCTTTCAAATATCGCTTCCTGAATCTCCATGCAGACTTCCTCCATTTCCGTTTAGTCTCACAAAAAAGCATACCGCTTGCTATATGCGGAGCATTTTTCCGTTGTATCAAAATAGCACGTTAACATTATAACGTGCTAAAGTGATGAAGTCAATTATATGGGGAATAATCCGATAAATCCCCTGTCAGTGATGGAAAAGTCTCATTCCTGTAAAAGCCATAACCATGCCGTGCTTATCTGCCGCTTCAATGACGAGATCGTCACGAACCGAACCTCCCGGCTGAACAACATACGTAACTCCTGACTTAGCTGCTCTTTCGATGTTGTCACTGAAAGGGAAGAATGCGTCGCTTCCCACGGTTACACCAGTCTGAGTCCTGATCCATGCTTTCTTCTCTTCCGATGTAATAACCCCGGGTTTTGTCCTCAATATCTTCTGCCATTCACCTTCACGAAGGACATCCTCATATTCATCGGATATGTATATATCTATTGCGTTGTCTCTCTCAGGACGTCCGATACCGTCTGTAAACTCAAGTCCAAGGACCTTTGGATGCCTTCTCAGGTACCAGTTGTCAGCCTTGGTTCCTGCAAGACGTGTACAGTATATGCGACTCTGCTGACCGGCACCGACACCGATAGTCTGCCCGTCCTTCACATAGCATACCGAATTTGACTGTGTATACTTAAGCGTTATAAGAGCAACTATCATGTCAATTGCCGCATTTTCCGGAAGTTCCTTATTCTTTGTAACTATTTCGGAAAGCAGTTCTTTATTGATCTCAAAGTTATTATGTCCCTGCTCAAAGGTGATGCCGAAAACATCCTTGCACTCCTGCAAAGCCGGCTCATAATCAGGATCAATCTGAATGATATTATAGTTGCCTTTTTTCTTCTGTCTGAGAATCTCAAGTGCTTCATCCGTATAACCTGGAGCTATGATTCCGTCTGAGACTTCTTTCCTGAGATAAAGTGCCGTTGCCTTGTCGCATACCTCACTGAGTGCAGCCCAATCTCCGAATGAACTTAATCGGTCTGCGCCGCGGGCGCGGATATATGCGCACGCTATGGGTGAAAGTTCTGCATCAGGCTCCACGAAATAAATCTGTCTGTCAATATCCGTAAGAGGCTTGCCGACTGCAGCGCCTGCGGGCGATACATGTTTAAAGCTTGCTGCAGAAGCAAGTCCTGTTGCCCGGGAAAGCTCCTTTACTAGCTGCCATGAATTAAATGCATCAAGAAGATTGATATAGCCGGGCTTACCGCAAAGCACCTGTATCGGAAGCTCTGATCCGTCCTTCATATAGACCCTTGAAGGTTTCTGATTAGGGTTGCAGCCATATTTAAGTTCCAGTTCCTTCATATAATGTTCCTCCGGTCAATCTCCGAGATTCTTGTTGAAAAGCTTCACATCACCATTATCAAATGAATAGAGTGAAACCTTGTTGTCACTGTTAAGTGCTGCCCATACTTCCTCAGCAGATGGCATCTGAACTTCTATCGGTTCGCCTGAAAACGAGGGAAGCGGATTCCCGTCGCTCTCATATGTGCTTATGAAATATCCTGTGTCTTCATCGCAGTCTTCGTAGCAGAAGAACTCCCGTAAACAGCTGCCGTTATTATATTTCAGAATGGAAATGTCAAAACCACCTTCCGGATAAAGCACTGCTGAAATACGGGGTGTGAAGTTCGGTGCATCAGGTTCGTATTCACGTGTCATAAGAGCTTCCCTGAAGCATTTCATCTGTGCTATCGTATCGGTCTGGTCGCCGTTTGTAACGATGAGTCCCAGAGATGTCTTTCTTACCGGATGGTATATGATAAGACTCGGATCTTTCATTTTCAACGGATCAAAAGCCTCCGTCTTGATACCGTCTTCTGTTTCAACGAATATTCTGTTGCGGCTGTTTTCCGACCTCCCCATAATAAAATAGAAAGCTTTGTTTCTGCCTATCACGATTCCCCGTCCGGGATACGGATTACTCTTCAGGAGTTCCAACAGGTCTCTCATCGTACTGTCTCCTTTGTTCTATCTTCTACCATTTTAATCATCAGATTCCGAAAATATTCACCTACATGCCGTCTGTCCTCTTCATCCAGATCCGATAGATAAACCGGCTTACCATATATGATTTCCAGCGGTCCGCTGCCCAGCCAGGGCTTATGATCTTCAAATAATGCACGGCTCCCCAGTATTATCACCGGTACTACCGGACACCCTGCTTTGGCTGCTATTTTGAAAGATCCCGAATGGAAGGGAAGCAGTTCATCAGGCGCTCCTGACTTTTCTCTGGTTCCTTCCGGACATACCCATACATTCAGCCCGTTACCTATATGGTCGATTGCCCCGAGCACCGTCTGAAGCCCTTGTTTGAGATTATCTCTGTCCAGGAACAGTCCGTTCATCAGCATCATGATCTGCCCGATGACCGGTATCCCTTTGGTCTCCTTTTTCCCTATGAATGATAGTGGGCCCTTAAAGCTGGCATACGCAGCTGCGATATCATATATTCCGGTATGATTACTCACATAAAGTGCCGGTTCGGACGTGATGTTCTCAAGACCTTTTATTTCAAACTTTACTCCCGTGATCCACATATAGGACAGTGCAGCCCCCTTCATCAGGGTCTGCACTATCCTGTGAACCAGATGGTTTCCTTTATCCTTAATAATTAACCATAAAATGAATATCGGTATTAATAATATCCCGAATACTATCAGATATAAAACTAAAAGTAACAGTCTTAGCATAATTTTGCCGAAAGCTCTCCGTCTTCAACATCGAAAATTATTACGTCTCCCTGATGAAGGTCTCCCTCTCCGAGGATAAGCTTTGCTGCTGCCGTTTCGATATATTTCTGAATATATCTCTTAAGCGGACGCGCACCATATACAGGGTCATAACCTTTATCGATTATATACTGCTTTGCGGCTTCGGTCAATTCAACCTTAAGTTCCTGAACCTCAAGTCTCTTATTAAGATCTTCTACGATAAGATCTACGATGCCTCCGATATTATCCTTGGTAAGAGGCTTGAACATTATGATTTCATCAAGTCTGTTGAGGAACTCCGGACGGAAATGACCTCGCAGTTCTGCCATAACGGCATCATTGGCTTCTTTCTTTATCTCACCGTTCTCATCGATTCCGTCAAGCAAATACTGTGATCCTATATTGCTGGTCATTATGATGATAGTGTTCTTAAAATCGACTGTCTTACCGAGTGAGTCTGTGATACGTCCGTCATCAAGCACCTGCAGAAGTACATTAAATACATCCGGATGCGCTTTCTCAATCTCATCGAAAAGAACGACACTGTACGGTTTTCTGCGTACTGCTTCAGTCAGCTGACCGCCTTCGTCATAACCCACATATCCGGGAGGCGCTCCGATGAGTCTGGATACAGAAAACTTCTCCATATATTCACTCATATCGATACGGACCATATTGGCCTCGTCATCAAACAACGCTTCCGCAAGCGACTTTGCAAGTTCTGTCTTTCCTACGCCTGTCGGACCAAGGAAGAGGAATGAACCTATAGGCTTACCCGGGTCCTTGATTCCGGCCTTGCTTCTCTGTATTGCTTCTACAACTTTCTGCACACCTTCATCCTGTCCGACTACTCTTTTATGGAGAATGCTGTCGAGATGCAAGGTCTTATTCTTTTCCGATTCATTGAGTTTCGCAACAGGTATGCCTGTCCAGCGCGAAATGATGCCGGCGATTTCATTTTCTTCGACCGCCTCATGAACGAGCTTGAGATCCTCTTTCTTAACTGCTTCTTCTTCCTCCTTAAGCTGCTTTTCAAGCTCCGGGAGTTTTCCGTACTGCAGTTCTCCTGCTTTTTCCAGATTATAATCTCTCTGGGCTGCGGCTATCTCATTCTTGACATTTTCTATCTCTTCACGTAATTCCGACAAATGAGAAAGTCTCTTTTTCTCATTATCCCACTGCGCCTTTTTTTCTTCGAACTGAGCACTTAACTCTGCCAGTTCTTTCTGAAGTGTGCTTAATCTTTCCTTACTCAAATTATCCGTCTCTTTCTTAAGAGCCACTTCTTCTATTTCAAGCTGCATGGTTTTTCTGCGAAGCTCGTCAAGTTCTGCCGGCATGCTGTCCATCTCGGTCTTTACCAGTGCGCATGCTTCATCAACCAGATCAATTGCCTTATCCGGCAGAAATCTGTCGGTGATATATCTGTCACTTAGAGTTGCTGCTGCAACGAGTGCGCTATCGGCAATCTTAACATGATGGAAATTCTCATATCTTTCTTTAAGTCCTCGAAGTATGGAGATGGTATCCTCAACCGTTGGCTGTTCAACCATTACCGGCTGGAAACGTCTCTCAAGTGCTGCATCTTTCTCGATATATTTTCGATATTCGTCAAGAGTCGTCGCACCTATGCAGTGCAGCTCGCCTCTTGCCAGCATTGGCTTAAGCATATTCCCCGCATCCATAGCGCCATCTGTCTTTCCTGCACCTACTATAGTATGAAGTTCATCGATGAACAGTATGATTTTGCCGTCAGATTTTTTTACCTCTTCGAGTACGGCTTTAAGCCTCTCTTCAAACTCACCGCGATACTTCGCACCTGCAACAAGGCTCGCCATGTCCAGAGCGAAAAGCTGCTTGTCCTTAAGACTCTCCGGTACGTCGCCTTTCGCTATACGCTGTGCAAGTCCCTCTACTACCGCGGTCTTACCTACACCGGGCTCACCGATGAGAACCGGATTGTTCTTGGTCTTACGACTCAGTATCTGGATGCTCTGACGTATTTCAGCGTCTCTTCCGATAACCGGATCAAGTTTATGATTGCGTGCTTTTTTGACAAGATCTTCGCCGTATTTATTCAGAGTATCATAGGTTGCTTCCGGATTGTCACTTGTGACTCTCTGGTTTCCTCTTACCTCCGACAAAACTTTAAGGAAGCTTTCTTTTGATATTCCGTAATTTCTGAAAAGTTCCTCGATGCTGCTGTCTGCATGTTTAATCATGCAGAGCATAAGATGCTCAACGCTGACATATTCATCTCCCATCGCCTTTGCTTCGTCCTGCGCATTTATAAGGACATTATTCAGTTCGGCTGAAATATATGGCTGACCGCCCTGAACCTTCGGAAGTTTTGCTATGATGCCTTCAAGCTCATTTTCAAACATTCCGCGATTGATGCCCATTTTCTCGATAAGGCTTCCGATCAGGGAGTCCTCAAGCTGAAGCATGGCCATCAGAAGATGACTCTGCTCAATGCACTGATTGCCGTAATCATGGGCGACCTTTTCCGTATTTTGAATTGCTTCTGTTGATTTCTGTGTAAACTTATCTATATTCATAACCTTACCTCCCCTCTGAGTTTGGTCTGTTCTATAAATTGTATAACAATGTTCTATGTGTAATATAACACTTAAAAACCTCCCTGTCAAGGGAGGTTCTAAATTTTTACACTTATTTAGCGTTTTTTTTTCGGAAAATGCCTGTTATTCCATTACCAGTTTGGCTGCGCCGAGCATTCCGGCATCATTTCCCAACTCTGCAATAACTATGTCTGCCGGTTCTCTGAGCATATGGAGATTCGGTTCATAGCTTTCACGGATGACATCAATAAGATACTGTCCGGCTCTGGATACACCGCCGCCGATGATATATGCCGCCGGATCCACTATAACGGAAAGATTGGCAAATTCACGTCCGAGGAACCCGAAGCAATATCTGACAACCTCATCGGCCAGTTTATCTCCTGACTTTGCGGCATCCATGACATCCTTTGCTTCCATCTTATCTCTTTCAATATCTCTAAGGGCACTCACCGCGCCGCTTCTGTCCATAGCTCTTTTGGCCTCACGGACAAGTCCTGTACCCGAAGCATATTGTTCGAGGCAACCGTGTCCGCCGCATCCGCACTGAACTTCTTCTCCATCCTTAACATGGATATGGCTGAGTTCTGCTGCTACATCATGCGCCCCGTAAACCATATTTCCACCGGGCAGGATGATTCCGCCTCCTATTGCAGTTCCTATGGTTGCCATTATCATAGAATCATATTTTTTGGCCGCGCCGAATGTATATTCGCCGAGCGCTGCCAGCTTTCCGTCGTTACCCGCAGAACATTTGATATGCTCCCCTTCCGGTCCGAGTGCCATACTCAGTTCCTTTGCCGGATAGATCCCTTTGATGGACGGAACATTGGCGCAGATAGGAAGAAAACCTTCATCGGAAACCGGTCCGGGAACTGTCATTCCTATTCCGGCAATCTCCGAAAGATCATACTTGCTTTTTATTTCTCTTGCCATGGCACCTATAACATCTTCCGGTGTTTCTATTTCCCAATGTGCCTCTATTTTGCCCTCTGCCGTGACTTCACCGAACTTAATAGCTGTTCCGCCAAGATCGATTCCTATATATTTCATGGCCCTAACTCCTTCCGTATGTGGATGACTATTTAAACTGATAATCCCTTATATATGTATTGCCCGAAAATACAAAATTACCCGGCATGTATCCATGTGAGATCATACGCGCCTGATCGTCCATGGGATCACCGAACTTTTCAATTCCATGCATGTTCAGGATCGTGCATCTTTCATTTCCTAATATATAAACAAATGAATCATCTGCAGTCAATGTATCAAATGAATCATTGAATTCTTTCTTAAAGCTTATGCTGCCGTCAGGCTCATATACCACCAGTCTGTAAGTGCTCAAAGGTTCCTCATCATTTGAGTCTGTCTCTTCGTCATGGGCAAGATCGGAGTATATCACTCCCAGGTGATTTCTGAAATTAACTATGCTTTCTATATGTTCTCCGGTCTCTATCGCCTCTACAAGTTCCGGAGAACTGATATTTCTTGATGAGAAAATATAAACGCCGGTATCTGCAACTGCGTACGAATATGTTGAATTAACAAAACGAACTCTGGAAACCATACTTCCCGCAAACGGTTCTTCGAATCCTCCGACCAGACGATTCGGGACGCTCTTTCCGATTTCCGAGAAATCATAAAAGACAACTTTTGATCTGAGTGCACCGCCTGCGATATATGTATATGCCGCAATCAGCTGAGTTCCCTCCGGTGAAAGCGCGATATCTGCAGGATATCCGTCTCCCTCAAGTCTTGTCTTTATAGTAATATCCAGATCGGTTCCGTCCTTCTTAAAGAAAGTGATGTATGCGGCATCATTGTCTTCAAGTATCGCTGCCGCTACTCCACTCTCCGATACAACAGCCTTGGTTATCGGCATGAGCGCAGTCGCGTTTCCCACCGATCCCACAAGATTGTATATTTTGAGCTGTGTTCCGAGTGCGTCATATATGCAGGCATAGTCCCCGCTGACATACACTCTCGGATTGACCATCTCATAAGTATCGACCCATACATCTTTACCATCTTTGTCAATATAAGATGCGCCGTCATGAGAATATCTTATGACATTCTCTCCGAAATGCTCATACCCGGAAAAGCTTCCCAACGGAAGTTCTCTTTCCCATTTCATTTCATAAGTTTTATATCTGTAAAATCTGAAAACAAGGAAAACAGAAATTGCAGCGATAATTACAACCGCTACAACGCCAAAAGCAAGCCAGAAACGGACTCTGTTCCTCCTGGCCTGCTCTTTTTGCAGCTCTCTAACCTTATCTTCGGAATCTTCGGAACGTATCATGTTCCGACTCATTCTCTTTTTCTTTTTTTCCCAACTAGAAATCATTAAATATCTGTCTGCCTGTAGTATTCTTCAATAGCTTCCGAAATATTCGTAGCTGTTCCGTGAATGATTATCTCTTCAAGTTGGTCAAGTTTTGACTTGTCCATAAATTCCTTACCGAGAAACACTTCATACTTACTGTTTAATTCCTGCGCCTTTGCATTACGCGCCGCATCAACTTCATTGAATTTCGAAGCTACAGCATTCAGCTTTGCGACTGCCTCATCGATAGCCGGTTTGGCATTGCCCACTATCTCTTCCGTAAGGATATTTTTTGTAACATTTTCAAACTTATTGACCGCATCATTCTTATTCATCGTAATGTCAGCAAGCTGTTGACTGATGTGCGCTATCTCATCATCATAGACTGCCAGATCATAATGAGATTCATTGCTGTCATTTCTGATATTATCTACAATATCATCAATCTTTCTTTTGTTATCCTTTATGGTTTTTCTCTGACGTCGCACCTTTAACAGAATATCATGATGCTTCATTACAGTACTCTGGCTGATGGCAATATACAGTCCTCCGAATAGAAGCACGTCTATTACGTATATTATGAAAAGAGCTATCGTGCTTCCTTCAAAGAACAATTTCCATATTCCGAACGGAATGAGGAAAAATACAATCGCAAATACCAGAATGATAATGAGAATGTCTATAAATGAAGACGGCATAAACAGTGAAAAGAAAAGCCCTGAGTTTGCGATGGAAGGTACTCTGCCTGATTTGAACTCTGTTCTTATCTGACTTTCTATACTCTTGATATCTCCCCTCAGCGAAGCTGTCTCGTCGGCGATTCTTTCTTTGATTCCCTGATTTTTGGCTTTCTCTCTTCTTGCTTTTGCACGCCTTAGCTTATCATTGCATTTTGCAATCTCACCGTCATAAGTCTTATCGATTTCATCAAGTCTCTTCTTGTATGTCTGGTTCAGTGTATCATCAAGCTTCTTTTTCTTAGCGTCCACATCTGCTTCCAGTGATTTCCTTTCACTGCTAAGCTGAGCGGTCTGTGCAGTAAGATCGTTCATTTCGTCAAGTGCCTGTTTTGCACCTTCTATAAACGCCTTAAGATCCTGATTAGGTTCCATACATTCTCCTTATGGGCTAAGCCCGAAACATAGAAACTACTGATTACATATTACCGATTAATATTGCTGTTATCAATATCCCGGCTTTCCGAGGATCTTGAACATGTTCTTTTTATACATTTCAACGCCCGGCTGATTGAAAGGATTGACTCCGAGCATATATCCGCTTACTCCGCACGCAAACTCAAACATGTAGAAAAGTTCTCCGAGGTTGTAAGCATCCAGCTTCTGCATATGGATAACAAGGTTAGGTGTATTTCCTGATGTATGGGCCTGGATCGTTCCTTCCTGTGCAGCCTTATTTACATAGTCCATTTCCTTGCCTGCAAGATAGTTGAGCTGATCAAGGTTCTCCGGATCACTCTCTATTACTACGCTTGCACCACATTCATCGACTGTCAGAACAGTCTCAAACATGATTCTGTTTCCGTCCTGAATAAACTGTCCGAGTGAATGAAGATCTGTTGTGAAATCAACACTTGCCGGATAGATACCCTTTTTATCTTTTCCTTCACTCTCACCGTAAAGCTGTTTCCACCACTCTGCGATAAAATGAAGCTTCGGCTCATAGTCAGCCATGATTTCAATTGATTTACCCTTACGGTAAAGGATATTTCTGAATGCCGCGTATAAAAGTGCATTGTTCTCACAATAATCTTTCTCAAGGCATTCCCTGCGTGCATCCTGTGCGCCCTTCATCATTGCATCAAGATCGATTCCTGCTACTGCAATAGGAAGAAGGCCTACAGCTGTGAGAACAGAATAACGGCCCCCGACATTATCCGGAACTACGAACTCTTCGTATCCGTTCTTATCTGCCAGTGTCTTGAGCGCACCGCGTGATTTATCTGTCGTAGCATATATTCTTTTTGCTGCTTCTGCCTCTCCGTACTTTTCCTCAAGCATTTTCTTAAAGATTCTGAACGCGATAGCCGGCTCTGTCGTCGTACCCGACTTGGAGATAACATTGATAGAGAAATCTTTTCCGTCAAGCATATCAACCAGATCTTTTGTATATGATGCGGAAATATTGTTTCCGCAGAAGAAGATCTGCGGTGTCTTTCTTGCTTTCTTTTCCTGTGCGTTATAGAAGTTATTTGTCAGTGCTTCTATTGCTGCGCGTGCGCCGAGATATGATCCTCCGATTCCTATTACTAAAAGCACATCCGAATCGCTCTGTATCTTAGCAGCAGCTTTTTTGATACGTGCATACTCATCTTTATCATAATCTTCCGGGAGATTGACCCATCCGATAAAATCATTGCCTTCTCCTGTTCCTTCAACAAGAGTCTTTTTTGCTGCGAGAACTTCATCCTTTAAATCTTTTAATTCCTTCTCCGATACGAAATCAAGAGCTCTGCTGTGATCGACTTTTATCATTTTTCCTCCAATAACTTACTGCCTTTTTTTATCAAATGAATAATATTACTTACACCGGTATCAAGCTGGGATGCCTCCATCCGGAAAGCCCAGTCTGCCCGTTCTTTATATACCTCATCTATTGTATCACACAAGATGCGTTCTGTGACAGCATCTTCCATGAGTACTTCCGAAAACCCCTGTCTCTGAAAACTCTTTGCATTGAGCAGCTGATCGCCTCTGGAAGCAGAGCCTCCGAGCGGTATGAGGATATTCGGTTTATGAAGCGCAAGTATCTCACATATTGCATTGGCTCCTGCGCGTGAGATGACTACATCTGCTAGTGCGAAGAAATCCTTGAGATCCTCATTTACATAAGCGAACTGTTTATATCCTTTGACTTCATTCAGCGCTTCGTCTATATTACCTCTTCCGCATATATGTATCACCTGATATTTTTTAAGAAGCATCGGCAGGGACTTTCTGACGAGTGTATTGACTGCAACCGATCCGAGACTTCCTCCGATGACCATAATGACCGGTTTCTTATCAGCGAATCCGAGTTTCTTTCGCGCCGTGTCAGCATTTCCCTCCATAAGTTCTGCGCGGATAGGACAACCGGTGAGTTCTCTTTTTTTCTCCGGAAGATATTTCATGGTTTCCGGGAAATTACAGCATATCTTAGATGCTGCATTGAAACAAATCTTATTTGCAAGTCCGGGTGTCAGGTCTGATTCGTGAATAATGGTCGGTATGCGATATCTGGCCGCTGCCAAAACAACCGGAACAGAAACATATCCGCCTTTTGAAAATACGATATCCGGCTTAATCTCTTTCAGAAGTTTCCTTGCCTGTGCATAACCGTGAATCACATGTCCGGGATCCGTCAGATTTTTTATATCTCTGTATCTGCGCAGTTTTCCGGAATCGATTCCGTAATATTTTATTCCCTGAGCTTCAATAAGACCTTTTTCTATGCCGTTGTATGATCCGATATAGTGAATGTCATATCCGAGCTCTCTCAGTTTGGGCAGGAGCGCGATATTCGGTGTGACATGTCCGGCTGTACCTCCGCCGGTTAAAATAATTGTAGGCATGTGTTTTCTCCAAAACAAAAATAGTACGCTTAGAAAAACGTACTATTATTATAATCCTTTATAGCTTATCGAACAATGAAATGTTGGATTATACTCTCAGGCGCCGACACTAAAAAAGAGTCATCAAAATACATCTCTGGTATATAACACTTCTCTGCTTAAGATAGCGTTAAGCTGGCGATTTAAAAGTTGTTCTGCCATTTTTACACGGGATTCAGAGAAGTGTTCATCTCCTCGGAATGTGAATTCGTAGTTTCTCAGTTCGTTTAACTCTCTGCGAATCTGATCTGTCAAAAGCATCTGTCCGAATCTGACGAAATCATCTCCTATCTTCGGCCATGTTTCTTCTAATTCTCCACGTATCTGATTCTCATTTCCGGCGTATGGCAGCATAGCAAGATTATAATCAAATGCCGGAGCCAGTCCGGTTATCCTTAAGGTATCATTTTCCATCAGAAATCCGTAGTTGCCGGCATGACGGTCGGGATTAAATGTAAGGCAATCTGCAAGAAGCATTCTTCTGAATGAATCTTCAAAGCCTCTTTCCGACATCCAGTTCATCAGCTCGTTTATCTCTCTCGGAACTTTCACCCTGGATGCTGAAACATAGCCCGTCTGCTCATCCGTGAAAAGTTTACATTTTGTAACAGGTCTTCCCGCAAACTCGGAGATATCATAATGCACGGCATTGGTAATCTTTGCAGCTATCTCTGCTGCTAATGCTTCACAATATGGCTCTGTGCCCGTTTCACTTCCGGATTTAATAAGGATTATTTGTCCGTTTTCTCTCTTCCAGCATTTCGGAAAAGAGCCATCTGTAGAAAGTTCGGGTTTTGTTCCACTGATATCTTCCCCACTAAGGCCCTGACCTTCAAATGCAAGTCTTGAAACTACCTCACTGAACTCATTCCGGTAATATGATATGTCTTCCCAGCTTATGCTCTCATCTTCCGTCTTCATCCAGAAGGTATCATTCAGGGATCCGGCGTGTGTCAGTCTGATGAAGTTGATATTATCATTGCATCCCATATCACAGATAAGCTTGCGGATGTGCTCGTTATGGCTGATTGCTTTACGATTCTTTAGCCAGTGATTGATGTTTTCACATCCGTATGGAAGTCTGTATTCATCACAGCCGAACAACTCAAGGTAACTTCCAAACTCTCCGTTTCGCAGTTCATAGGATGCTATGATTTCGTTTTTATTCATCAGTAGATACATTGATTTTATTATATGATAAATCTGCTCAATTTTGTTGGTTTTCCAAAATATATCATATTTATGGTATAAATAATACATTGTTAGACTGCAATAATGGGATATGGCCCCTTCTTGATTTTCCGTTATTAGTAAAGCAGGGGAAATCCTTTTATGTTTTGAAGATAAAACAAAAGGGTGGCAAATCAATACCACCCTAATGTTAATCTTATAGATTTTCTATTTTGTTATCGTCTCTGGTGAATTATCTGTCTTATTCGTTGGTATTTCTTTTTTCTTTATTATAACCGAAATCAAGCTGACCACTGCTAATACAAGAGCAAAAGAAGCCCATACTACTAAATCTTGATACACTACAGAATTCGAGAATCCTAAAAGTGCCGCAATAATATAAAGGATTATACAAGCTATAGCTCCGGCTTTTTTTTCACTATTTCTTGTCACAATCATCATAACTCCGCCAGCAATAAATAAAATTGCGACGATAAGTCCCGCTGAACCTCCAACATCTCCAGTTGAGCTATCTAGGGTGTTTACGACTCCTACAGCACATGACTGAAGCAACACTATTATAGAAAATACCAATGATAAAATACCCAACACCAACTTTAAAGTTTTCATTTTTCCCTCCTGTTTTAATCTGCTCTTCCAGTTAGATAAACCTCAACATGATCGTATGAATTGAAGCAATCGAGCTGACCGACAATGGTTTTTCCAGGCTTTATCTCACTATCATCATCTGTAACATATGTTGAATTCGAATATACAACATTATTGTTTGCATCAAAAAACAAAGCATGTGCCTGAACAAATTGTGCAGCTTTTAACCCGCTATTCGTTACAGAAACCACAACATTTTTATTATTGAGAGTTTGCTGTACATCAAGGTCCGCAATTACGGGAGAATACCAATCCTCTTCTGAATATGATAAGTCAAATTCTACATGATCTACATCTTTCACATCCATAAAATAAAAATATCCTATAGACTCTTCTCCGGGTCCCAATACATCAATGCTCATGTCAGCTGCGCCGACAACGTTACCCAATGCGTCAAATCCAGTCGCATTTCCACTTACACTCACTACCGATGTGGAATTATTTTTAACAATTACAAAATCCTGACTCGCAAAGTCATTATTATATAGATATTCCTTTACTTCAAATTCATTCGGATTAAGAGCACTTTCCCCAACAGAAGTAGCTTTACCATCTGAACGACCTGTTAAATAAACAAATACCCGGTCATAGTGCTGGAATGCGTCGATCTGTGCTGATAATGATGCTCCTACTTTAATTTCACTATCGTCATCGGTTATATATGTTGAGTTGGTATACACTACATTGTCATTACCATCAACAAAAATCGCATAAGCCTGTACGAACTGTGCATTTGTGTTTCCATTATTTGTAACTTTAATGGTGACATTTTTATCATTAAGAACCTGCTCAACTTTTAGGTTTGACAAAACAGGATAATAGTATGTCTCAGCAGAATAAGATAGTTCATATTCAACAGCTTTCGCCCCTTGAACATCCATAAAATAAAAGTATCCTATAGATTCTTCACCGGGGCCTAAAACATCAATGCTCATATCTGCAGCACCAAGCGCATTCCCCGATGAATCTTTTGCTATTCCGTTGCCACTAATAGATACAACCGCCTGTGAATTGTTCTTAATTGCCACATAGTATGCCGTAGCAAAAGAATTTTCATAATAATACTCTGCTGTAACCTCAAAATCAGCCTCAGAAAAAGAAGCACTTACTGGTGTTTGAGTTCTATTGTCCACTACTCCCTCTGCTACGGTTTCTTCGGTTCTATTATCTACTATATTTGATTCACTTGGTACTTTTGTGGTTTCTTCAATCATTGTTGCAGCAAGCGAAGATTTCTCTTCATTGTTAGAAGAACCTCCACAGGCACATAATGATAAAGCTGCTACAAGCGCAATAACAATTGATATTATTTTTTCATACTTTTTCATGCTTTCTCCTCCTGGTGTTTAATTGCCTCAACTATTCGTGTATTGATATATGCTTCTTAACTCTATTGGGTTCATTTTAACTCATTTGAGGTAATGTTTGCAAGATTATGTACCTATACTTCTATATAGGTATTAGAAAAGAGGAGTTCACTTTTGACCATCGGTGAGGCAGTCAAAAACAGAATAGTGGAATTAAGCATTGAACGTAATATTTCAATCAACAAGATGAGTATGTTGAGCGGAATTACTCAGAGTACCCTTAATAACATAGTTTCTGGTAGAAATAACAGCACTACCATATCTACCATAAAAAAGATTTGTGATGGTCTTGGTATTTCCATTTTGGATTTTTTCAATTCTTCAGTTTTTTCAAATCTTGATGATGAACTATAAAAAGCCAGGCTCGGTGAGCTCTGGTTTAGACTGATACAATCTGACGCAGGAGTTGTCTTATGAAGGAATGTTGAAAGGTTCGTATGATTTTCGTCACGAAGTCGGATGAGCGTGGCAAGGAGCGCATTTGGTCGAAGCGAACTTATTCTATGATCTGCCGCAGGCAGATCCACTATGGATGTGAGCAAGTTTGCGCGACGCAGCCTGCTTTTAGCGAAGACGGCTGAGTGATAGAAAATCAGCGGTTCTTTCATTATGAGTGAATAAGACAACTTCTGCGTCTATTTAGTTATAATCTTTCGGGTGTGTCCTGCAAAGTAATTTCCCGCTGTAGGCCTCACGATGTCGCAGTTCTCGGCCTGTCAGATGCGTCCTGGAACGATATTTCTATCTGTAGGACGCATCTTCGAAGAATGTTAGGGGATAATTAGCTTTCTGGGTGCGTCCTGCAAGTTAATTTCCCGCTGTAGGTCCCACAAAGGCACAGTTCTTTGCCGACTGAGTGCGTCCCAGAACGATATTTCCTACTGTAGGACACTTCTTCGGAGGATGTCAGACAAAATTTTGATGGCAGAAAGAAAACCAGGTCTGATAATCGCTTATAATTGATTTTCAAAACCTGGTTTATCTTCAGTCTGAAAGGTCCGACCATATGTCCTGGCTTATATGCTTATCTATTTCTTATATACTCTATCTGAGCCCGTACGGAATCCGGTCCGGTTCCTCCGGCGGATATTCTCTTTCCTACACAGGTCTTAAGATCAATATCATGGAACACATCCTTTTCGAACAGTTCCGAGAATTTCTTCAGCTCTTCATGTGTCAGCTCGTCAAGTGTCCTGCCTGCTTCAATGCATTTTGCCACTATTCCTCCGGAGATATGATATGCATCTCTAAACGGCAGTCCTTTTCTGACAAGATAGTCTGCCATATCAGTTGCGTTAATGAATCCTCCCTTGGCTGCTGCAAGCATTTTACCTGAGTTCACTTTCATTTCCGCAAGCATAGGTATCATAACATTAAGGCACAGCTTTGCGGTATCACATGCATCAAAAACCGATTCCTTGTCTTCCTGCATATCTTTGTTATATGCAAGAGGCAATCCCTTGAGAGTAGTGAGCATCTGAATCAGATCTCCGTATACCCTTCCTGTCTTTCCGCGGACAAGCTCTGCCATATCGGGATTCTTTTTCTGAGGCATTATCGATGATCCTGTAGTAAATGCATCCGAGAACTCGATAAACTTGAACTCCCAGCTTGACCAGAGTATCAGTTCTTCGGCAAATCTGGAAAGATGCATCATTAGAATCGAGAGGTCACTTAACAGTTCCACACAGAAATCTCTATCTGACACTCCGTCGATGGAGTTATGGCATATATCATCAAATCCTAAAAGCTTTGCCTCATACAGTCTGTCGGTATCATAAGTGGTTCCCGACAGCGCGCAGCTTCCTATAGGAGAGATATTGATCCGCTTTCTCGTATCTTTAAGTCTGTCCTTATCTCTTATCAGCATCATGGCATATGCCAGTATCTGATGTGAAAACAGTATGGGCTGTGCTCTCTGAAGATGTGTGTATCCCGGCATGATGACATCGGAATGTTTTTCCGCGATATCTGCGATGACCTGAATGAGTTTTTCAATCTGCCCGCTGATCTCATCAACTTCATCACGAAGATACATACGTGTATCCTGAGCGACCTGATCGTTGCGGCTGCGTGCGGTGTGAAGCTTCTTTCCGCCATCTCCGATGCGTTTAGTCAGTTCTTCTTCGACAAACATATGGATGTCTTCCGCGCTCATATCAATCGAAAGATTTCCCGATGAAATATCATCGAGTATGCCTTTAAGACCCTCTATTATATTTTCGGCCTCTTCTGGTTTTATTATTCCCTGTTTTCCGAGCATCTTTGCATGAGCTATACTCGCGGTTATATCCTGCTTATACATGCGGCTGTCGATTCCGATAGATGAGTTCAGTTCATCTGCTATCGATGCCGTATCTCCTGCCGTTCTACCGGCCCACATTTTTGCCATGTCTTCTTACCTTTCAAAACAGTCGTCTATGGTCCTTCCACAGACGACTGTTATTCTGCTCAAATTATAATCTTCCCTGCTCGCGAAGAGCCTGCACCTTTGTAGGAAGTCCCCAGATATTGATAAATCCTGCAGACTGTGCCTGATCAAAGTCGCTCTCACCGAATGTTACTATATTTTCTGAATAGAGTGAATATGGTGATGTCGTCCCTGCCGGGATGATATTGCCCTTATAAAGTTTAAGTTTGACAGATCCGGTTACGTACTTATTGCTTTCATTTGCAAATGCCGTAAGTGCCTCCTGAAGAGGTGAATACCACTTGCCGTTGTAGATCAGATCTGCATAGTCCACTGCAAGTTTCTGTTTCTCATGAAGAACTTCTTTATCGACCGTAAGCATCTCAAGATGCTCATGCGCAAAGTAAAGGATGGTTCCGCCGGGTGTCTCATATACACCACGGTCTTTCATGCCGATAAGACGGTTCTCAACGATATCAATGATACCGATTCCGTTTGCACCGCCGATGACATTTAACTTCTCAATAATCTTTGAAGCTTTCATCTTCTCACCGTTAAGTGCTACAGGTGCACCTGCTTCAAAATCTATTGTTACATATGTCGGCTCATCCGGTGCCTGCTCCGGAGCGACTCCCATCTCAAGGAATCCCTTCTTTGCATACTGCGGCTCATTTGCCGGATCTTCAAGATCAAGTCCTTCATGGCTTAAGTGCCAGAGGTTCTTATCCTTTGAATAATTGGTTTCGCGGTTGATCTTCAGCGGAACATTATGTGCCTCGGCATAGTCGATTTCCTCATCACGACTCTTGATATCCCACTCACGCCATGGAGCGATAACAGGAATGTCCGGTGCGAAGCGCTTGATTGCAAGTTCAAAACGAACCTGATCGTTACCCTTACCCGTTGCACCATGTGCAATTGCATCTGCACCCTCTGCTATAGCGATTTCGGCAAGTTTCTTTCCGATTACCGGGCGGGCAAATGCTGTTCCGAGAAGATAAGTCTCATATTTGGCATCCATCTTGATTGACGGAATGATGATATCATCTACCATCTCGTCAACAAGGTCTGCTACGATAAGCTTGCTTGCACCTGTCTTTATAGCTTTTTCCTCAAGTCCCTCGAGTTCGTCAGCCTGTCCGACATTACCTGCTACTGCAATAACTTCGCAGTTGTTATAATTCTCTTTTAACCATGGGATGATGATAGAGGTATCAAGTCCTCCCGAATATGCCAGTACAACTTTTTTGATTTTTGATTTGTCCATGATATTATATTCTTCTTTCTTCTAAAATTATATTTATTATAGCACTTTTGATAAGAAATCCTTAAGTCTCGGACTCTGAGGATTATCGAAAATCTGTTGCGGTGTTCCCTGTTCAACTAATTTTCCGTCTGCCATAAAGATCACTCTGTCCGCTACTTCACGGGCAAATCCCATCTCATGAGTTACGACTACCATCGTCATACCTGCCTTGGCAAGTTCTTTCATAACATCAAGAACTTCCCCAACCATCTCGGGATCGAGTGCCGAAGTAGGCTCATCGAAGAGCATTACCTCAGGTTCCATCTCAAGCGCACGTACGATTGCGACACGCTGTTTCTGTCCGCCGGATAACTGACTCGGGTATGCATCTGCTCTGTCATCCAGTCCTACCCTTGAAAGAAGTTCATGCGCTTTTGCCTTTGCATCGGCATCGCTCATCTTCTTGAGCTTAACCGGAGCCAGAGTCATGTTTGACAATATCGTCATATGAGGGAATAAGTTAAAATGCTGGAATACCATTCCCATTCTCTGTCTGTGCTGATCGATATTCACCTTCTCAGAGGTCAGATCCGTCCCGTCAAATATAATCTTTCCCGAAGTAGGATACTCAAGCATGTTAAGACTTCTTAAGAAGGTCGATTTACCGCTGCCTGACGGACCGATGACTACGACAACTTCTCCTCTTTTTATCTCTGCGGAAACACCGTCCAACGCTTTGATCTTACCGTCTTTGAAATATACTTTAAGATCTTCAGTGCTTATCACGATTTCGCTGTTTGTCTTGTTCAACATCCGGATTCAACCTCCTTTCCATAATTGATACCAGTTTGGAAAGTCCAAGTACCAGTACAAGATATATAGCTGCGATTCCGAGGAATGGCATGAATGCCTGATATGTTCTTCCCTGAACATTCATAGCCCACTTTGTGATATCCTTCATACCGATTATGTTTACGATAGATGTCTCCTTTAAGAGTGCTATGAACTCATTGCCGAGTGCCGGAAGGATGTTTTTAATTGCCTGAGGTATTACTATGTTTGACATAGTCTGAACATATGAAAGACCCAGGCTTCTTCCTGCTTCCGTCTGACCCTTATCAACTGCCATAATTCCGCTTCGAATAATTTCCGCAACGTATGCACCTGAATTGATACCGAAAGTAAGCATTGCAACCAGTGTCGTATTTGTCGTCGATGCCAGTATGACAAAGTACATGATAAGAAGCTGAACCATTACAGGTGTTCCTCTTATAACGGTCAGATAAACCTGGCATATTGCATTGAGTACATTTAATACTCCGTTCTTTTTGTGCTGTATTTCAAGCTGATCGTGTGAAGACCTTACAACCGCTACCAGGACTCCCAAAACCACACCTAGTACAAGTGCCAGAAATGTGATCTTAAGTGTTACCCCCAGTCCGCTGAGCAGAGCTTTCCAACGATTCGCTTCAACAAACGACTGTTGAAAATCCGCCAAGAATTTTTCCATAATATCTCCTAACTGTCTTTTTTTATTCTGTCTTTAAGCGCAGAACGAGGGACGGTGTGATCCCGTCCCCTCAATGATTATATTTTGTTTTGGCATAACTGCACTTTCATCAATCTGCAGAAATGTACTTATCAATGATTTTCTGAACAGTACCATCGGCAATCTTTGCATCAAGAATCTTGTTGATTGCATTGAGAAGTTCTTCGTTGTCTTTTGAAACTGCTCCGGCATAATCTTCCTCAACGTATGTGGTATCCAGAACAATAAGTCCTTCGTTCTTCTCTGCAAGTGCCTTTGCAGGGTTGTTATCGATAACTACACATTCAACATTGCCTGTAAGGAGTGCCTGTACTGCCATAGCACCATTTGAATAAGCTGTAACATTCTCTGCACCGAAATCATCTTCACAGTAGATATGTCCTGTTGTTGACTCCTGAACACCGATCTTATGACCTGCAAGGTCATCAACTGACTTAATATCACTTCCCTCAGGAACGATAATTGACTGAACTCCCTTTGCATATGATGTCGTGAAGTTTACATTCTGCAGACGCTCTTCTGTTACTGTCATACCTGCAAGACCGATATCAACCTTACCTGTCTGAACTGCTGTAAGAATTGATGCAAATTCAATGTCCTGAATCTCAAGTTCAAGTCCGAGCTCATCTGCTACCATACCTGCTATCTCGGCGTCGATACCTACGATAGTCTCTCCGTCTTCATCACTGACGAACTCATATGGAGGGAATGCTGCGTTAGTTGCCATGATAAGCTTTCCTTCCTGAACTGTCTTAACCGCTGCAGATGCAGCTGCCTCCTGTGCTGCTGCAGGTGCTGCCTCCTCTGCTTTTCCACCGCAAGCTGCAAGTGAAATAACCATTACTGCCGCAAGTGCTACTGCCAAAATCTTTTTCATAATACTTCCTCCTAATACTTCAAAGCTTTCACATGTTGTGTTATTATTAACCGCTTTAGTAAACTCGCGGTTTGCTTTTGATGCGTGTATATTACTCCATAAATATACATGTGTCAACATCTTTTTGCATAATTTTTAAAAATTTGTACATTTTCTCGCATATTTATGCATAAATATGCATTATGAGATGAATATTCAGTTTCTTCCTTTTCCTCTCTTTATCAGGAACATTATCGTTGAACTGAGTATCGCGTTTGCAGCCAGTTCCACCAGGAAATTCACACCGACAAAGGCAGTCAGTATATATTTCATATCATAGCTGAAAAAAATCAGGCATCCGATGATAAATACTCCGGTGTTGACTACCGGGCACACTATTGAAGCGGCAACAGCCGCTGCTTTTTCATTTTTTCTTTTCAATATATTATATGCCAGACCGGCCGCGGCACCACAGGCAATACCTTTTGCTGTTACCGTTATTATGGTCCCGACCATATTTATACCCAGAAAAAAAGCTGCATCACCGCTGAGAAATACCGCTATTGCGAACACCAAACCAAGCCATGCTCCTGCAAGTACTCCATATAATGCGGCTCCCACGACTATCGCAATCAGAACAGTCGATAAAGAGAAAATACCGAACTTGATATGAACTACCATCTGAAGAAGCATAACCAGTGCCGTAAGCATCCCCATCATGGTAAGTTTTTTTATTTTATCTGAATTCATCTTTCCACCGTTTACTGCATCAGCAGAATCAATTACTTACTGTATTTCTCTTCAATAGCCGTAATCTTGTCAACACGGCGTGCGTGACGTCCGCCTTCAAACTCTGCAGAGAAGAACGAATCAAGGATATCTTTTGCCAACTCAACTCCCACTATTCTCTCGCCGAGTGAAATTATATTTGCATTGTTATGCTGAACTATAAGGCGTGCTGTTGCTGTATCCGAGCAGACTCCGCAGCGGATCCCCGGAACCTTGTTTGCCGCAAGTGAGATACCTACACCTGTTCCGCAGATCAGGACACCTTTGTCGATTTTTCCTGCAACAAGTGCTTCTCCTACTGCCTGTCCGAAATCCGGATAATCGTCTTTTGCCTGAGGATCTGTCGAACCGTAATCTATTACTTCATATCCCTTGCTCTCAAGATGTTCTTTGAGGATATTTTTAAAATTAACTGCTGCATGATCATTACCGATACCTACTCTCATGTTGATTCTCCTTTTAATATGATATGAGCTGATCCGAAAGGACCAGCCCATGCCTAATCCGATCAATTACCGGATTCTCTTTTGATTTCTGATTACTCTACTACGTATGGCATAAGACCAATATGTCTTGCGCGCTTGATTGCTGTAGTGATATCACGCTGATGCTTTGCGCATGTTCCCGTTACTCTGCGAGGAAGGATCTTTCCGCGCTCTGAAACATATTTTCTCAGTGTTGCTACATCCTTGTAATCAATAGCCTTATCCTCTGTACAGAAGATGCAGACTTTCTTTCTTCTTGCACGCATAGCCATGCCCGGTTTTCTTCTTGGAGCATCTGCCTTGTTTTCTTTATTAAAAGCCATTATTTTTTCCCCTTATAATTTCGTTAAGTGCTCAATGCACGACTTCAACTAGATTCAAACTTCGCTCATAAACGCTCGCTCGTTTTCATCAAGTTTTCGCTGTGAAGCTTCGAACTAAACTCACTCTTCGCTTCGCTTGAGTTCGTTAAGGTCTCAGCTTTTAATTAAACGGAAGTCCTTCGTCTTCCACACCGTCAGGGATGTTCATAAATCCATCGCTTGCAGCCTGTGCAGGTGCCGGACGGGAATATCCCGAACCGCCATCAGCATTATTCTTGCTGTCAGCGAACTCCTGATCATCCACGATTACATCTGTGGTGTAAACTTTCTGTCCGTCTTTATTGGTATAGCTTCCTGTCTGAAGTCTTCCCGATACGAGAACTCTCATTCCCTGTCTGAAATACTTCTCTGCAAACTCGCCTGCTTTATCAAATGCAACGCAATTGATGAAATCCGCTGTCTGCTCTGTTCCGTCTGAAGAACGCGATCTGCCTCTGCGGTCAACTGCAAGTGTGTATCTTGCGATTGCCATCTGACGTTCACCTGTGCTATATCTAAGATCCGGATCTCTGGTAAGTCTACCCATCAAAATAACTCTGTTCATAAACTCTCTCTTTCCGAGTTAAGCTTCCTGCTTAACGACAAGATATCTGACAACCTGCTCCATGATGCGTACGTTGTCTTCGAGTTCATTAGGGCAGTTCGGATCATCTGCCTCGAATGCGATGAAATAGTAGAAACCCTCGTTCTGTTTCTGAATCGGGTATGCAAATCTCTTCTTTCCCCAATCATCAACATTAGTTACAGTGCCACCAAATCTTGTGATGTAACCCTGTACCTTTTCGAGAGCCGCTGCCTTAGCATCTTCTTCGAGCTGTCCGTTAATTACAAGTGCCAACTCATATTTGCTCGTCATCTGTTACTACCTCCTTACGGTCTCCGGCCTGCGAACTAATCGCAAGCAAGGAAAATTATATAATGTGTCGCGAAAGCCTATTTTAGCAGAGAAATCAAGTTTTTGCAAGCATCTTCGGGACTTATTTCCATATTTGAAAGATCCAGTACCACATCAGCATCTGCCTCATAATCCGGTTCTCTTTTCCTGAACAGATCCATAAGTTCCTGTGCCGACTTCCCGTCAGCATTCGGACGTCCTGACTTTTCTTTTGTCAGTTTAGGGATAATGCTGCCGATATTCCGCTTTATATATACCGTCCTGATATGCTCATCATTCTTAAACGGCTTAACATTAAACCCGCCGCCTGTCGATATGACCAGATTATCGGCAAATCTTAAGTCCTGGGCTGTCTCCCACTCATACTCCCTGAAGGCTTCCTCCCCCTCGGTTTTGAATATCTCCGGTATCGTTTTTCCGGAGTTTTCTTCTATATATATGTCCGTATCTACGAAGCCATATCCCAATTGTTTGGCAAGAAGCTCTCCTATGGTACTTTTGCCGGCTCCCATGAATCCTGTAAGTACTATATTCATTGTTTTCCTTTCTTTAAACTACATTGATTATGCAAGCTCAATTCCCATACTTTTCTTAATCCATATTGCTCTGTACGGGTCTCATGTTTCGCAGGGAACTGAGTACACAAAGCAAAGCAACCCCGACATCTGCAAATACCGCTGCCCACATCGTAGCAAATCCTAGTGCTCCTAGTATCAGCACTATCACTTTTACCGCGATTGCAAATATAATATTCTGCCTTGATATACTGACTGTACGTTTTGAAATCTTAATTGCTGTTACAAGTTTTGACGGTTTATCGTCCATAATCACAACATCCGCGGCTTCAATGGCCGCATCCGATCCAAAAGCACCCATTGCGATTCCTATATCCGCTCTCGCAAGTACAGGAGCATCATTAACCCCGTCGCCGACAAATACCAGCTTTTCTTTTTCGGATTTATCTTTAAGCAGCCTCTCGACTTCATTTACCTTATCAGTCGGAAGCAGTTGTGAATAAACTTCATCTATTCCGAGTTCCTTCGCAATCCTATCGGACACAGTTTTATTATCCCCAGTCAGCATGACTGTCTTTCGTATTCCGCATTCCTTAAGTCCTGCTATCGCCTTTCCGGCATCTTCTTTTATTCTGTCCGAGATAAGTATATATCCGACATATTTACCGTCAACAGCCGTATAGACTATCGTTCCGACTTTTTCACATTTTTCAAAACATATTCCTTTGTCATAAAGTCCTGTCGCATTACCTGCATAAACTTCTCTTCCGCATACTGTTGCCGAAACTCCATGACCGGCTGATTCATTTACTTCATTTATCTTTGTTTTATCGATTTCATCACCGTATGCTTTCAGTATTGAAGCTGCTATAGGATGGCTTGAATTACTTTCGGCATGTGCCGTAAGTTTCAGAAGTTCACCAGAGGTGAGCCCGGCATTTTCGTTAATTTTTATTTCGCTTACTTCGAAGACTCCCTCAGTCATGGTACCGGTCTTGTCAAATACTGCGATTTTTGCATCGGCAAGAGCCTCAAGATAATTGCTTCCTTTTACGAGTATACCTTCTTTTGAAGCATATCCGATTCCGGCAAAGAAACTAAGCGGCACGGATATGACAAGTGCACACGGGCATGACACTACAAGAAAGGTCAGTGCACGTTCAATCCATTGAATCCAGTTGCCTGTTATGAGTGACGGAACTATCGCAAGGATAATTGCCAGTATGCATACTATAGGTGTGTAAATATGTGCGAATTTTGATATGAAGCTCTCCGACTTGGATTTTTTCTCACTTGCATGCTCAATCAGTTCAAGTATCTTACTCGCTGTCGATTCATCAAACTCTTTGGTTACTTCTATTTTAATAAGACCTGTATTATTAACGGTTCCGCTCATCACATAATCTCCCGGATGGACACTGACAGGAACAGCTTCGCCGGTGAGCGATGATGTATCAATTAAAGAATCTCCCTGCACGATCTTACCGTCAAGCGGAATCTTTTCACCCGGTTTTACAAGTATGAAGTCCCCTATCTTAACCGTCTCGGGATCCGCTTTTTCTTCAGTCCCGTCCTCTTTGATCAGATTGGCGTAATCAGGTCTCAGATCCATGAGTTCTGCTATTGAATCTCTGGATCTATCTACCGCAAGGTCCTGAAGCAATTCTCCGAGACAGTAGAGCCACATTACGGCTACAGCCTCCGGGAACATTCCGATGATGAGTGCGCCAAGACTTGCTGTCACCATCAGAAATTCCTCACCGAAAACATCTCCTTCTTTTATGCTTTCGAAAGCTTCTTTTATAACTCCGAATCCGATTATCAGATAAGAAACAATATAGACCGGGATGGATATCTCACGGCCTATAGTATGTTCAATTACCAGAGCAGCTATAAATATCACAGCTGCAACAATAAGTTTGATTATTATATTTTTTCTTTCCTGCGTTTCATCACCGCATGAATAATCATGACTGCATCCGCATTCGTGACCATGCTCATGATGATGTTCATGTTTCTCTGACATATTTACATAATTATTTCTGCGCTTTATATTTTTCAGCTTCCTGTCGTATCATATCTACCACAGGAAGATCTTCGAAGCTTTTTGCAGCATTTTCAAGAAAACCCATCGCTTTAAGATAAGGATAATATCCTTTTCTGCCCATGGATTTGGTTATGTCCGAAGAATCCCACTCCTTCATGGCTTCTTCCATGGTCATATAGTCTTCGTCATCCACATCAAACTCTGTACAGTAGAGCGCCTCACGAAGCGTAAGCAACGCATAATGGACCTCCTGAGTGTTCTTCTTTATTTCAGGGAAGAGTTCCTTAATGGTTGCAATCTCCCAGTCTCTCTGTTCAGATCCGTGAGGAAACATCATCTGAGTATATGCCTTTTCTCTTTTCTCTCTTTGTTTCTTTGTCTCCCATTTAAACCATCCCAATATTCCGGCTTTACGCATATCCAACCTCCTATAGTTTTGTATCTCCCGGTTTAACCCATCCGATCTTTTTAAATATTCCGTTGATCAAAGGACAGATTACTGCCGGCAATACTATTGAAATAAGTATAAGGCCTATCCAGTCCATCGCTGTTATTGCTGCTTTGCTGCCTGCTGCAACATCATTTACCCATCCGGTATATACGCCGATAGGTCCGACCATACCGCAGGTTCCCAT
>JAZRYX010000059.1:0-7801 GCA_045600945.1 Lachnospiraceae bacterium | reverse complement strand
ATGGAACTACGCATCTCATCGATGCATATACAATATAACTCCCAGATGTGTCCAAAATGTGGAGCAAAAATAAAAAAAAACTAAACAAAAAGAAAAAAACATTTACAAATCACCGCAATCTAGTATAATGATTTCACTGCGAATTGGAGGAAAACAATGTTCGGATTAAACTCATACGACATGGGAATAGACCTTGGAACCGCCAGCATCCTTGTATACATCAAAGGAAAAGGCGTAGTTCTCAAAGAACCCAGCGTTGTAGCAATAGATAAAGACACAGACAAAGTCATGGCAATCGGCGAAGACGCACGATTAATGATAGGAAGAACCCCCGGCAACATCGTAGCAGTACGACCGCTGCGCCAGGGCGTAATCTCAGACTACACAACAACAGAAAAAATGATCAAATACTTCATCAACAAGGCTATCGGAAAGAAAACCTTCCGTAAGCCCCGTATCGCGGTATGTATCCCTTCGGGGGCAACGGAAGTTGAGAAAAAGGCAGTTGAGGATGCTACATACCAGGCAGGTGCAAGAGAAGTATCCATCATCGAGGAGCCCGTAGCAGCGGCTATCGGTGCAGGTATCGACATCAGCAAGCCATACGGAAACATGATCGTTGATATCGGCGGAGGTACAACGGATATCGCTGTCATTTCCCTGGGAGGACCTGTTGTAAGCACATCACTTAAGACAGCCGGAGATGATTTCGATGAAGCCATCGTAAGATTCATGAGAAAGAAACATAATCTCCTTATCGGTGACAGAACCGCCGAAGAAATCAAGATTGAGATCGGTGCGGCTTATAAGAGACCGGAACTTCTTACCATGGAAGTAAGAGGAAGAAACCTCGTAACGGGACTTCCGAAAACCATCGTAGTAACCAGTGATGAGACTCTGGATGCACTTAGCGAGACATGCGTTCAGATCGTAGATGCAGTTCACAGCGTGCTTGAGAAGACACCGCCTGAGCTGGCAGCGGATATTTATGAGAGAGGAATTGTGCTTACGGGCGGCGGTTCACTTCTTTCCGGACTTGATACGCTTCTTCACGAGAAGACAGGTATCAATACATACATTGCAGATGATCCGCTTACAGCAGTTGCAGTCGGAACAGGTAAGTTTATCGAGTTCCAGCACGGTGAAGGTGCAGATGAAAAGCAGAAGGAATTAGACAGCTTAAAGTGATCTGTGGATATATCGAAAAAATAGTTTATAAGAATAATGATAACGCGTATTGCGTATTGGAAGTGTCCTCGAAAGGTGATAGTTATGTCCTTGTGGGGACATTTCCTTTTATTGCCGAAGGAGACTATATCGAGGCCGAAGGAAAGATGACGGTGCATCCGGTTTACGGGGAGCAGATGCAGGTTGCGAACTACGAGATAAAAGAACCGGAAGATATCATCGGCATAGAAAAGTATCTTTCGTCGGGCGCAATCAAAGGCATAGGCCCGGGACTTACGGCCAAGATAATAAAGAAGTTCGGTGAAGATACCATACGTATCATCGAGGAACAGCCGGAACGTCTTTCCGAGATAAAAGGTATCTCGGAGCGTATGGCCATGGAAATAAGCGCACAGGTCGAAGAGAAAAAGGATATGCGCACAGCCATGCTGTTTCTGGCTAAATACGGAATCGGTATGCGCATGGCACTTAAGATCTACAAAGTTTACGGCACGGAAATCTATTCGGTCATAGAAAAGAATCCCTATCAGCTTGCCGATGACATAGAGGGGATAGGATTTAAAATCGCGGATGAGATCGCGCGCCGTGCAGGATTCAGAGCCGATTCGGAGTACAGAACCAGGTGCGGACTTTTGTATGTGCTTTCGCAAGCCGGCGCCGGAGGACACATGTATCTGCCGAAAGAGGAACTCATAGAAAACTGCCGCCGCTTATTGGGAGAAGACGCTGCACCGATATCGGAGATACTGGACAATATGCAGTTTGATAAGCGCCTCATCATAAAGGACGGAAATGTTTTCAGCGCATCTGCTTATTACACTGAGCTGAGCATAGCGAGACTTTTATATGAGATAAATGCTGTCGTCCCGGTCAGGATTATCACGGGCGGACCGGGCACAGGCAAGACTACCAATATAAAAAGATTCATTGAAGAATATGAAAGTGAAGGGCTTGAAATCGCATGCGCCGCACCTACGGGCAGAGCTGCAAAACGTATGGAAGAAGCAACAGGCCATAAGGCGAGTACTATACACAGACTGCTTGAAGTGACGCCTGTCAGTATGTTGGATATGCAGGATGGAGGAACTTCCGAATATGACAGTCACGAAGGTATACGCTTTGCAAGAAATGAAAGCTGTCCGCTCGAATATGATGTCGTTATCATTGACGAGATGAGTATGGTAGATGCCTATCTTATGAATGCTTTGTTAAAGGCCGTTATGCCGGGAACAAAGCTTATACTTGTGGGTGATATGAATCAGCTTCCGTCGGTAGGACCGGGAAATGTTCTTAAAGATATCATAGCTTCAGGATGTTTCGATGTCATGAAACTTACGAAGATATACAGGCAAAACGAAAGCGGTGACATCATACTCAATGCTCATAAAATGATAGACGGAGAAAAGATAGATATCTCGAAACAGAGCCGCGATTTCGTCTTCGTAAAAAGAAATGAAGCAGAGCGTGCTATATCGGCAATGATTACTTTGGTTAAACAGAAACTTCCGGAATATGTCGATGCCGACATAGAGGACATACAGGTTTTAAGTCCGATGAAAAAAGGTGCGCTGGGTGTTGAGAGACTTAACACGATACTGCAGGAACATCTTAATCCGCCGGCTAATCACAAGTCGCAAAAAGAGATTGATTCTGTGATCTGGCGTGAGGGTGATAAAGTCATGCAGATCCGCAACAATTATAATCTTGAGTGGGAAGTTCGTGATGACAGAGGATTCGTCATGCATCACGGAACAGGAATCTATAATGGTGATATAGGTATCATCAGAGAAGTCAATAATTTTGCCGAAGAAATCGAAGTGGAGTTTGACGAGGGGCGTATCGCCACTTACGGTTTTTCAGATATGGATGAACTGGAACTTGCTTATGCGATAACGATTCATAAATCGCAGGGAAGCGAGTATCCGGCAGTTGTCATCCCGGTTTATCAGGGACCGAGGATGCTTATGACAAGGAACCTCATATATACAGCTGTGACGAGGGCGCAGAAGTGCGTCACACTCGTAGGTGTCCCGGAGTGTTTTGAAGAAATGTGCTCGAACACTCAGGAGATGAAAAGATATTCGGGTCTTCGCGAAAGAATAGTTGAGATTTTCAGGTGAGATATGGAATGCGGCTATCGACAGCATTTTCCCAAGAACATGTCCGGTATGCAAAGAAATAGTCATGCCGCGAGGTCAGTTGATATGCCGGAAATGTCTGGCGCAGCTTTCGTTCGTCACGGAACCGGTGTGTGTTAAGTGCGGCAAGCAGATATTGACTCAGAGTCGAGAGCTTTGTTACGACTGCGCGCATCATGTGCGTACATTCATCGCGAACAGGGCGATGCTTAATTATGAAGAAAATGCCCGCGAGTGCATGGTCGGGATCAAGTATAATAACTGCCGTGAGCATGCAGAGCTTTTCGGGACTATGATGGCGATACGGCTGTACGATTTCATACTTGAGGTAAGTCCCGATTGTCTTGTGCCGGTACCGGTACATAAGGCGAGACTCAAGATAAGAGGATATAATCAGGCCGAGCTTATTGCGCAGGTCATCGGACTTAAGTTGGACATACCGGTGCACAGCGACATTTTAATAAGAAGAAAGCACACTGAGGCGATGAAAAAACTGAATGCAGATGAAAGACTTCGTAATCTTAAGGAGGCTTTTGACATCAATCGGGACGCTATTCCGGAGGGGGTAAGCAGGGTTATGCTGGTTGATGACATATTTACGACCGGGGCGACTATCGAAGCATGCAGCAAGATATTGTGTGCCGAGGGTCTTGAGGTGGCCTCAATTTGTGTGTGTATAGGCTCTGATATTTAATGGTTGACGCGCTTTGCAAACTATGCTAATATACTATGGCTGACTGATTTCGGGTCTTTTTTTTTCGACTCGATTTAGTTTTGCGGCTAATTTTTATGTGAAGATTTATTTTGGAGGAAACTACAATGCGTACAAAAATCACCCTTGCATGTACAGAGTGCAAGCAGAGAAATTACGATCTTACAAAGGATAAGAAGACTCATCCGGATCGTATGGAAACAAAGAAATATTGCAGATTCTGCAAGAAGCACACAATGCATAAGGAGACTAAGTAATGGCTGATAAAGTAGCGGCTAAGAAACCGAGTTTCTTTAAGGGCGTATCCAATGAATTTAAGAAGATTATATGGCCGACAAAGGAGACATTAACTCGTGAGACTATCGCAGTTATTTTCTTCTCTATTGTTCTTGGTCTTATCATCGCTCTCCTTGACTGGGTATTCCAGCTCGGACTTGGACTTATTATTAAATAATCAGGTGGTTTTATGGCAGCAGAAGCGCATTGGTATGTAGCCCATACCTATTCGGGCTATGAAAATAAAGTCAAAGTCGATATCGAAAAGACCATCGAAAACCGCGGACTTCAGGACCAGATCTTTGAAGTCAGTGTGCCTATGCAGGCAGTGACGGAAATCAAGAATGGCGTCGAGAAGACTTCTGATAAAAAAATGTTCCCGGGATATGTACTCGTCAACATGATCATGAATGATGATACATGGTATGTAATCCGTAATACACGTGGTGTTACAGGTTTTGTCGGTCCGGGTTCAAAGCCGGTTCCGCTATCTCCGGAAGAGATGGTAGCATTAGGCTTTGGTGTTCCTGAAGGAACAGTTCTTCATGAGAAGAAAGTTGTCATTGATTTCGAGGTTGGAGATTCGGTTCGTGTCGTATCAGGTGCATGGAAGGATACGGTTGGTCTCATCACCGCTATCAATGAGAAGAAGAAGACAGTATCTATGAACGTTGAGATGTTCGGAAGAGAGACAAAAGTCGAATTAGGCTTCTCAGATGTAAGAAAGTTATGATACATATCGTAAGCGATATGATTAGCAATATTATGTGGGAGGGTTTCCCGCTATAACCACAGGAGGAAAGATATGGCAAAGAAAGTTATTGGTTTTATCAAGTTACAGATTCCTGCCGGCAAGGCAACTCCGGCTCCGCCGGTTGGCCCTGCACTTGGTCAGCATGGTGTCAACATCGTTGAATTCACAAAACAGTTCAACGCAAAAACAGCAGATCAGGGTGATACTATCATTCCTGTAATCATCACTGTTTACGCAGACAGATCATTCAGTTTCATTACAAAGACTCCGCCTGCAGCAGTTCTTATCAAGAAAGCCTGCAAGATCCAGAAGGGTTCAGGTGTTCCGAATAAGGATAAGGTTGCAGTCCTTTCAAAAGAAGATTGCCGCAAGATCGCTGAGACAAAGATGAAAGATCTCAACGCAGCTTCTATTGAAGCAGCCATGAGCATGATCGCCGGAACAGCACGTTCTATGGGCGTTACCATGGAAGAATAATAAGGGAGGAGAATAGATATGAAACACGGAAAAAGATATATTGAAGCTGCAAAGCTTGTTGACCGCGCTAATCTCTATGATGCTGCAGAGGCAATCTCTCTTCTCAAGAAGACAGCTAGCGCAAAGTTTGATGAAACTATTGAGTTACATGTTCGTACCGGTTGTGACGGACGTCACGCAGAGCAGCAGATTCGTGGTGCTGTAGTTCTTCCGCACGGTACAGGTAAGACAGTTAAGATCCTTGTTTTCGCTAAGGGTGCCAAGGTTGACGAGGCTCAGGCAGCAGGTGCTGATTATGTCGGCGGCGATGAGCTCATCCCGAAGATCCAGAACGAGGGTTGGCTTGATTTCGATGTAGTAGTTGCAACTCCTGATATGATGGGTGTTGTAGGACGTCTCGGTAAGGTTCTCGGTCCTAAGGGACTTATGCCGAACCCGAAAGCAGGTACGGTAACAATGGATGTTACAAAGGCCATTGCCGATATCAAAGCAGGTAAGGTCGAGTATCGACTTGACAAGAGCAACATTATCCATGTTCCGCTTGGAAAAGCTTCTTTTGATGAGGCTAAGCTCGCTGAGAACTTCCAGACTATCATCGATGCACTGAATAAGGCTAAGCCTGCATCACTTAAGGGTACATATATGAAGAGTGCTATCATTACTTCAACAATGGGCCCCGGCATCAGACTTAATACAGCTAAGTTCAGTAATTAAAAACAGTTTTAAAGCATTTACCGAAGACAGCAGGTACCGAAAGGTCCAACGCGAAAGCGCCAGCCGAGGAAAGAATGATTATCAGATTTCAATCCGCTGTCTTCCCGGTACGAGAGGACAGCGTTTTTTATATAATCAGTAAATTGCTTCGCATTTCCTGATTATATAAAAGCGCTCCGCTGAGGATGCGCACTCGCGCGAACGGAATTAAGTCACAAAAGCGACCGCGCTCGGCGCGAGCATATCGCAAGCGATATACTTTTTCGAGTAAATGCCTTTAATAAAAACTATAAAAATAAGGAGGAAGGCATGAAGAATTCTAAAGTTGATCTTAAGAAGCCTATAGTTGAAGAAATCGCAGCTACACTTAAGGATGCCAAGGGCGCAGTACTTGTAGATGCCCGCGGACTTACAGTTGCACAGGATACTAAGCTTCGTAAGAACTTAAGAGAAGCAGGCGTAACATACAAGGTTTATAAGAACACTATGATTAAGCTTGCAACACAGGGAACAGACTATGAGCAGTTCGGACCGCTTCTTGAAGGACCTACTGCACTTGCAGTTTCTTCAACAGATGAGACAGCACCTGCACGTATTCTGTACAACTTTGCAAAGGATGCCAAGACTGACAAGCTTGAGCTTAAGGGCGGTATCGTAGGCGGAGAGTTTTATGACAATAACTCAATCCAGATCATCGCTACTATCCCTTCAAGAGAAGAGCTTCTCGGAAGACTCTTTGGCAGCATGAAGAGCCCTGTAACAAACTTCGCACGTGTGCTTAATCAGATCGCTGAAAAGGGCGGCGCAGCAAATTGCGAAGCAGCACCTGCAGCAGAATAATCGAGTGGCTGCAAAGAAACTTTTTAATTTTAGAAAATATTAACGGAGGAAAATATAATGGCAAAGTTAACAACAGCTGAGTTTATCGATGCTATAAAGGAATTATCAGTTCTTGAGCTCAATGAGCTTGTAAAGGCTTGTGAGGAAGAGTTTGGCGTATCTGCAGCAGCAGGCGTTGTAATGGCAGGACCGGCAGCAGGCCCGGCAGCAGAAGAGAAAGATGAGTTCGACGTAGAGCTTACAGAAGTAGGTTCAGAGAAGGTTAAGGTTATCAAGGTCGTTCGTGAAATCACAGGTCTTGGACTTAAGGAAGCAAAGGATCTCGTTGACGGAGCTCCTAAGATGGTTAAGGAAGCAGCTGCTAAGGCAGAAGCTGAAGAAATCAAGAAAAAACTCGAAGAAGTTGGCGCAAAGGTTACTCTTAAATAAGAAAACGCAAGTCTATAAAATAAACACTCCCGTAAGTTTACTTACAAGGGAGTGTCAGACTGAAGACAAACCAGGTATTGAAAATCGATTTTAAGCGATTTTCAGACCTGGTTTTCTTTCTACCATAAAAAAGTCCGCAAAAATTGAAAAAACCGATGAAAAGTGTCTGGTTAACGGTCGCAGCAACCCGTATCTTTGCTTCATCTTTGCAAGTTTCTTTAAATTCATGCAAGCAAACGTCAGCCCGACCTTCATCTCCATGCGGGCTTTGCC
>JAZRYX010000058.1:0-22339 GCA_045600945.1 Lachnospiraceae bacterium | reverse complement strand
TTTCGCGCGTATAGAGATTTTTTGTTAAGTTGTCACGCAGCCCGATATGAAAACGAAGAAAGGAGAAAAAACAGAAATGATATTCAGACCCATCGGGATTATTTCAGAAAAAGGAAAACTGCCTTACGGTATGAAGCCCTCAGACTTTAGCGACAGACTGTATGACGGGCTGCAGCTCCGTAAGACGGGAAACGGACTACCCGTAGTCATCATGAAGTGCAAACGCAATGACCCTCTGCCCTGGAAGGTCGTGTACGGTTTCAGCAGTGTCTTTTTCAGAGACTTTGCATCTGCTGTCGCGTTCTGTAACAGCCGCGGCATGGAAATCATGAAAGAGCAGGTGGAGGAATGATGTTCGATATCAAATACCACCCGCTTATCGATGCGGATTCAGACGGAAAGGAAAAAGTACCAATGTTCATGGGAGCGGACAAACATACCGTTTCCGAGCATCACAGCCTGTACCTTGAGGAGATCGTTCCATACTGTTTCCGGCTGTGTTCCTCAAAGCCTATGTCGGCAAAGGAAACGGCAGAGCTTACCATCCACTGCCCTTACTGCAACACTGGACTGAGAGCCATCTCCACCCCGACAGACGGCACACGTCATGCTTTGTATGAGTGCCCGAGGTGCAGATGACCCCAGGGGCGGTCATTATCTTGACGAGACAACCTTGCGAAGACCGGCGCGGGGTCTCGTGTGTAAAAAAAGCGTATTCAAAGGGGTAATTAACCCCAAATTCAAACCATCGGAGGAAACCGCCATGAAAATACCGAAAAGGCTAACAAAATGCCTTACAGGGCAAATAGATTTTAGCACTTTCTATGTGCTTGATGTCATTCCAAACAAGGCTCACGGCTCGGTAGTGATTTTACTCCCGAAGAGAATCACCGCTCACACCTACTATGGTATGTCCGTGGGTGAGCAGACCTATTGGTACGGCACAATCGAGCGGCTGCTCGACGAAGCCAAACGCTGCAATTATATCGGCAGAGCGAAAAGAGCAGTCCTTCTGCTCCGTGCCCGCCGATTCTACAAAAAACACTAATTTCAGGAGGATTATATCTATGAAGACTTATACAGAAATGAAAAATGTTACAAAAGAAAACAACTACGCTCGTAATTTCTGGAACTACATGAGAGGCAACGAGCCGGAGTATGTAGTAATCAGTGAGGCGCAGAACGCTAACGCCGGAGGATATATGTTCCCGGATTCCGTTGACAGCAAGTATGAAAAAGCCATCGAAGACAAGAGCGTTTTCAGAACAATCGCAAACGTAATCAACAAATTTGACGGTGCCCCGAATGTTTATGCCTATGACAGCACTGTTACGGCGGAGTTTGTGCCGGAGTACGGTGATATCGACATTGCGGATATTGCTGATGATTTTACCCGTATCACTGTAAACAACGACAAGCTTGCCACTATTATGAGAGCATCTCTGGAATTTGTACATGATGCCTCTTTCGACATTGAGGGCCATATCGTAAAGGTACTCTCTCAGGCGTTTGCCGAGGCAGAGGACGGCGCATTCGTCAACGGCACCGGCGAGGGTGAGCCTGTCGGGATTCTTGACGATACCGCCGGAGCGGAAACCGGCGTCACCGCAGATGCCATCACTTTTGACAGTGTGATTGACCTGTTCTTCTCAGTCGATAAAAAATACCGCAAAAATGCTGTGTGGCTTATGAACGATAATACAGCACTTGCTCTCCGCAATCTGAAGGACAGTGATGGGAGCTACATCTGGAATCATGCCAACGATACCATTCTCGGAAAGCCCGTGTTAATCTGCAACGATATGCCGGATGCCGATAACGGTGAGAAGCCAATTGCTTTCGGTGATTTCAGTTTTTACTGGGTCATAAAGCGCAGCCCCGTCTATGTCAGAAGGCTCAATGAAGTGTTTGCTCTGAACAATCAGATCGGTTACCTGGGGTATGAGTTCCTTGACGGAAAGCTTATCCGTTCAGATGCGGTGAAGGTTCTTAAAATTGCCGAGGAAGAAAGTAAGTAACTTTGTCAGGTGAAGCATATGGAAGGAAACATGACATACAAAGGAAAGCCGTGTGCCACTTCCGGTATGCAGGTCGGCAATACCTTCTTTACAGTAATCTCGGTTCAAAGCGATCATGCGAAAGAAACGGCATATGAAAAAGTGAAAAGTCTCATCCTCACAAACGCCGGAGAAGGACGCGAAAAGTTATCAGTTCGTTCACAATAAAAGTCGATAAATGACTTGCTATTGCTGCGATAGTACGGGAATATGTAGTACCGCTTGAAGACTGTCGGAAAGGAGAAAAACAGTATGGATACAAACAAAATAACAAGACAGTCTTCCGCTATCGCAGACGGAAAGATTACGGCACTTTACTGCCGCCTTTCCAGGGACGATGAACTTCAGGGCGAGAGCAACAGCATCACAAACCAGAAGGCCATCCTTCAAAAGTACGCTGATGAGAACGGTTTTTCCAACACGATTTGCTTCGTAGACGATGGCTACAGTGGTACGAATTTCAACAGACCAGACTGGCAGAGACTGGTTGGAATGATTGATGACGGGCTTGTCGGAACAGTAATAGTCAAGGATATGAGCCGTCTCGGAAGAGACTACCTGCAGGTCGGGATGTACACGGAAATGCTTTTCCCGAACAATGATGTCCGCTTCATTGCCATCAATAACGGTGTGGACAGCATCAACGGTACGGAAAACGACATGACTCCGTTCATCAACATTTTCAATGAGTTCTATGCCAAGGACACCAGCAGAAAAATCAGAGCCGTATTCAAGAACAAAGGGAACTCCGGAAAACCGCTGACAACGAATCCTCCATACGGCTATTTGAAAGACCCGGATGATAAGCACCACTGGATCATTGACGAAGAAGCCGCTAAGGTGGTAAAGGAAATTTTCCATCTCTGTGTTTCCGGATACGGCCCATCTCAGATTGCGTCAAAGCTGCACGAGGAACAGCTGCCGGTTCCGACTGTTCACTACAAGGAACTCGGCCTTAATCCTTGTGCAAATCCTCCGGAAGACCCCTGTGACTGGTCACCACGGACTGTTGGAGATATCCTCGTTAAGCCGGAATACCTCGGCCATACCGTCAACTTCCGGTCTCACACCAAGTCCTTCAAATGTAAGAAGCGCATCTGGAATGACCCTTCGGAATGGCTCATTTTTGAAAATACGCACGAAGCCATCATCGACCAGGAGACCTTCGATATTGTTCAGCGAATCCGTGACGGCAGACGCAGGCTTACTCCTATGGGTGAGATGCCGGTGCTTTCAGGAATGCTCTACTGTGCGGACTGCGGAGCAAAGCTCTACCAGGTCAGGGCCAGAGGATGGACGCACGAACAAGAGCATTTCGTCTGTGCCACATACCGTAAAAAGAAAGGCCAGTGTACCTCGCATCAGATCCACAATATTCAGGTGGAAGAAATCCTGCTTCATGAAATAAGGCGGGTTACCGCTTATGCCCGTGAACATGAAGAAGAGTTCGTGCAGCTTGTGACCAGACAGAATGAAAAGGAACTCGACCGCCAGCTTCGTGACAGCCATCGGGAACTGGAACAGGCAAAAGAAAGGATTGCAAAGCTTGATTCCATTATTCAGAAACTTTACGAGGACAACATTGACGGCAAAATCTCCGATGAGCGTTTTAGCAGAATGTCTGCTACCTACGAGGAAGAACAGAAACAGCTTGAAAACCGTTCTGCACAGCTGCAGCACTTCATTGATTCCTCAAAGGAACAAAGGCTGAATGTGGATTCGTTTCTTACCCTTGTTCGCAGGTACACGGACATCACGGAACTTACAGCGGAGATCATCAGAACCTTTGTGGAAAGGATTGAAGTTCAGCAGCCTGAGAAAGTTCCCGGCACAAGAACCAAGAAGCAGACGATTGCAATCATCTGGAATTTTATCGGGGCAGTCGACATCCCCGAAGAAGCAAGAAAAACGGCATAGCCTACATTGCTGTAAGTTATGCCGAGTTCTTTTCGGATTAAAAATCCCTAATTGAGGACGCCTTTATGAGCACCGTCTTTTTTATGCGCTTTTATTATACGAAAAAGCCCCTGCGAGCCGGATAAATGTCTTATCTTGCTGCCTTATAAATTTTAATCATATCCTCTTCATTAAGCACTTTAAGCTGACCGATGGTTCTGGTATTGCTCCTCGAGCAGTTACTTGCAATCTTCTCTATCACTTCATCCGTAACTTCAAAGTCAAACAGCTGTGAAAGCTTAGTCGGCTGACCAAGACTTCTGAACCAGTCGTCTGTTGCTTCGATTGCTTCCATAGCAACTGTCTCATCATCTCCGGAATAATCCCAGACATTTCTTCCGTACTGAGCAAAACGCTCAACATTGGCATCCATACAATACCTCGCCCATGCTGCCCAGACAGCTGTCATGGAAGCACCGTGAGTTACATCATAAAGTGCACTCATAGCCTGCCCGAGCTGATGAGGAGCCCAGTCTCCTCCTCTGCCCTTTTCAGCATTGGTTCCGAGCCCGGTAATGTCATTATGAGAAATGGTGGATGACCACATGATCTCGCTCATTGCCTCATAGTTCGTAGGATCCTCAACACCTATAGGACCGTACTTGATGATATTTCTCATAAGTCCCTCGGCGATTTCATCGGACATATGATTTCCGGTCAAGGCATCCGTGGTAAAATACCTGTCTGCCGTATGGAAGAATATATCTGCCGCTCCGCTACCTATCTGAAACTTCGGAAGCGTAAATGTAAGCTCCGGATCAAGTATCGCAAATTTACATCTGTTGAGTTCGGAATTGGTTCCGCATTTTACCGGAGGATCAAGCTCCATGTTCGTCTGAACACATGAATCACTCATCTCGCTTCCCGCAGCTGCGATAGTAAGTACAACGCCGATAGGAAGTGATTTTGTAATCTCCGCTTTCTTTGAGAAATAATCCCAGACATCAACACCCGGTCTTGCTACTCCATAACCTACAGCCTTGGCCGTATCAATGACGCTTCCTCCGCCGACAGCAAGAATCAGATCCGGATTAAACACATTGGCGAGCTTTACTATTTCTCTTGTCTTTGAAATGATAGGATTTGGTTTTACGCCTCCTGCCATATCATAAACAATACCTGCTTCACTTAAGCTTTTTGCCAGTCTGTCTAAAAGTCCCGACTTGACCGCTGACTGTCCGCCGTAAATGATAAATACTTTCGAATATCCGTATTCATCGCAAATCTTACCTATCTCGTTTTCTCTTCCTCTACCGAAATATATCTTGGTAGGTGTATAGTATACAAAATCTCTCATTTATTTGACCACCTTAATGAAGTTCTTCTTTCCTCTCTTTACAAGTTTGCCTTCTCCCGCAAAATCATCTGCAGAATATGTTACGCCAATATCCGTAATCTTCTCATCATCAACCGTTACGCCACCCTGCTGAATGTTTCTTCTGGCATCACCACGACTTGAGCAAAGACCCGTAGCAACAAGTATGCCCATGATATCAATCTTGCCGTCCTGAAGATCCTCATCCTTAAGCTGATATGTAGGAATATTAGCTGAATCACCGCCGCCTGCAAAAAGTGCATTGGCAGCTTCCTCCGCCTGTTTGCATTTCTCTTCACCGTGAATCATGGTTGTCAGCTCATGAGCAAGAATCTTCTTAGCCTCGTTAAGCTGAGCGCCTTCCCACTTATCCATCTCATCGATCTGTTCGATAGGAAGGAATGTGAGCATTCTGATGCACTTAAGAACATCGGCATCGTCAACATTTCTCCAATACTGATAGAAATCGTATACTGAAGTCTTGTTCTCATCAAGCCAGACTGCACCGCCTGCAGTCTTACCCATCTTCTTGCCGTCTGACTTAAGAAGAAGTGTGATAGTCATGGCATGTGCATCCTTTCCGAGTTTCTTTCTGATGAGTTCCGTACCGCCAAGCATATTGGACCACTGATCATCTCCGCCGAACTGCATGTTGCATCCGTAATCGAGGAACAGTCTGTAGAAGTCATAACTCTGCAGAATCATATAGTTGAACTCAAGGAATGAAAGTCCCTTCTCCATACGCTGCTTGTAGCACTCTGCACGAAGCATATTATTTACCGAGAAATACGGACCTATGTCTCGTATAAACTCCATATAGTTGAGATCTCTGAGCCAGTCGGCATTATTTACCATCATTGCCTTCCCCTCACCGAACTCGATGAAGCGGCTCATCTGCTTCTTAAAGCACTCGCAGTTATGATCGATAGTTTCAACTGTCATCATCTGTCTTAAGTCTGATCTTCCCGAAGGATCTCCGATCATACCGGTGCCTCCGCCGACAAGTGCGATAGGCTTGTTTCCTGCCATCTGCAGTCTCTTCATAAGGCAAAGTGCCATGAAATGACCTACATGAAGACTGTCTGCCGTCGGGTCAAATCCGATATAAAAAACAGCCTTTCCTTCATTGATCATCTTACTTATCTCAGGCTCGTTGGTTGTCTGAGCGATAAGTCCTCTTGCTTTAAGTTCGTCATAACATGTCATTTTCTTATACCCCTTTACAATTATTTAAGCAAACTACTTATGATAAACCAAATCAGAATAATACCTCCAAGTACTATTCTGTAATATCCGAAAATCTTGAAGTTGTTCTTCTTAATCCAGTTCATAAGGAACTTGACTGAATATATAGATACAAGAAATGCTACCACACATCCGAGTATCATATACACAACTTCCGCAGTTGAAAATCCCAAACCATATTTTACAATCCTTAGTAAACTTGCTCCCAGTATGACCGGTATGCCCAGGAAGAATGAGAACTCTGCTGCTATAGGTCTTGCGCAGCCTAAAAGCATAGCTCCGAGTATAGTCGCTCCGGATCTTGATGTTCCCGGAATAAGTGCCAGCACCTGGAACAATCCGATATAAAAAGCTGTCATATAATCGATTCTTCCGAGTCTTGTGATAGTCGGCTGCTTATATCTGTTGATACGCTCGACAACAAGAAATGCTATACCGAAAAGAATAAGCGTAATTGAAATCACAAGTCCGTTTTCCATATGCTCCGATACCCAGTCATCTATAAAAAACCCAAGTATAGCTGACGGTATGGTCGCAATCGCAATTTTAAGCCACAGTCTCCATGTGGCTTTCTTCTGTTCCGGTTTCTTCTTTGCATCAAACGGATTCAGTTTCCGGAAATACAGCACTATAAGTGCCAGAGCCGCACCAACCTGAATAACCGTAACAAAAATAACCTTAAACTCAGGTGTGATATCGAGCTTGATAAGTTCATCAAGTATCATAAGATGAGCAGTTGAACTTATCGGCAGCCATTCGGTGAATCCTTCGATAATACCAAATACTATTACCTTTAAAATCTCAATAATACTCATATGTTTTCAATCTGCCAGTTTATTGGCTTTACTCCGTTCTTCTCAAGAAATTCATTTGTCTGAGAAAAATGTCTGCATCCGAAAAATCCTCTGTATGCGCTTAAAGGACTCGGATGTGGTGCTTTTAATATCAGATGTTTCGGGTTCGTTATCATAGGTATCTTGGTCTGTGCCGGTCTGCCCCATAAAAGATAGACTACAGGTCTGTCCTGAGTCTCAACAGCCTCTATGATTGCATCTGTGAAATGCTCCCATCCCTTTCCCTGATGAGAATTGGCGGCGTGCGCCCTTACCGTAAGCACCGTGTTCAAAAGAAGCACTCCCTGTTTTGCCCATGATTCCAGAAATCCGTTGTTTGGAATATAACAACCCAAATCATCATGAAGTTCCTGGTAAATGTTGACGAGAGACGGCGGTATGTCCTGTCCCGGTCTTACCGAGAAACTCAGTCCGTGCGCCTGTCCTTCATTATGGTAAGGGTCCTGACCGAGCAACACCACTTTCACATCTTTAAGCGGAGTCAGGTGCAACGCGGAAAAAATCTCATCCGAAGGAGGGTACACGACTTTCTTGCTGTACTCATCTTTCACAAAGCTATATAGTTCCCGGTAATATGGCTTTCTGAACTCGCTCTCGAGCGGCTTCAGCCAGTCATTTGCAATCATTCCCATTTGGATTCATTATATCATAATAATAATGTACTTGCGAGAAGTTATTCGTGATTGAGTCGGCGGGGAATCAAAGTGCGTCCTATAACAAGATATATCGTTCCGGGACGCATTCGGCGGGCCAAAGACTTCGCCACCATGCGTCCTACGACGAGAAATAACCTTGCCGGGACGCACACAGGAAGCTAGACACACGACAGCGCAGCAAGCCGAACCATCGCCGCCGTGCGTCAAAAATAGAGGAGCGCCGGCTATGCGCTCCCCTGATTTATTAATTAAGGATTATTAATCGAATTTTACACGGTCCTTATTGTATGTTGTATGAAGGAGTTCGTGTGCTTTGTGTGAATTCGGCTTCTCAAGGAACTCTGTGTAGAGATCCTGAACCTGCTTGTTGTTATGAGACTGACGGATGACAGATCTCTCATCCTCCGAGTAAAGAGCATTAGCTCTCTTCTGCTGATATGTCTCATAGATATCGATATCTTCGTTCGGTAAGAATGTGCTTCTTACATACGGCTGACCGCCGCCGTTGATACATCCGCCCGGGCATCCCATGATCTCGATGAATGTATATGGTGATGTACCTGCTTTAATCTGATCCATAAGAACCTTAGCGTTCTTCATAGCCGATGCAACTGCAACCTTGATATTTACGCCACCAAGTGTAAACTCAGCCTCGCGGATACCCTCGAATCCACGAACCTCATGGAACTCGATTGCGCCGTACTCTTTACCTTCAAGTACGAAGTATGCTGTACGAAGAGCAGCCTCCATAACACCACCGGTTACACCGAAGATATGAGCTGCACCTGTCGTATCATGAACGATATCCTGGTCAAAGTCTTCATCAGGAAGCTTTGTGATCTCGATACCTGAACGCTTGATGAGTCTGCCAAGTTCTCTTGTTGTAAGAACAGCATCAACATCTCTTAATCCCTCGCTGCCGAGTTCAGGTCTCTGCTCCTCGTACTTCTTAGCTGTACAAGGCATGATAGATACAACAAACATATCCTTAGGATCTACGCCAATCTTTGCAGCATAGTAATGCTTAAGTATAGCACCCATCATCTCATGAGGAGACTTACATGTTGAAAGATGATCAACCTGATCTCCGTAGAAATACTCACAGTAGTTGATCCAACCCGGTGAGCATGATGTGATCATAGGAAGAACTCCGCCGTTATTTACTCTTGCAAGAAGCTCGTTTGCTTCTTCCATGATAGTAAGATCAGCTGCAAAGTCTGTATCGAAAACTTTCTTGAATCCGAGTCTTCTGAGAGCCGCTGCCATCTTGCCTGTAACAGGTGTTCCTATCGGCATACCGAACTCTTCGCCGAGTGCTGCACGAACTGCAGGAGCTGTCTGTACTACTACATACTTGCCTGCTGCCATAGCCTCGTCGATCTTCTCGATCTCTGACTTCTCCATAAGTGCTCCTGTAGGACATACAGCAACACACTGACCGCACTGGATACATGGGCTGTTAAGGAATGAACGGTTCTCAGCAGGAGCAACGATAGCCTTGAAGCCACGGTTCTCAAATCCGAGTACGCCGATTCCATGAGCATTCTTACAACGTGCTACACAACGTCCGCAAAGAACGCACTTGCTTGTATCACGTACGATTGCCGGTGTAAGAAGATCAAGTGTTGTCTCAGTCTTGGCACCCTCGAAATGATTCTCACGTGCGCCGGTAACATGAGCTACATGAAGAAGCTCACAGCACTCGTTCTTAGCACACTCCTGGCAGTTTCTGTTGTGGTTTGAAAGAAGTAACTCAACAGATGCTCTACGAGCTGCAACAGCCTTTGGTGATGAAATAGTAATCTCCATACCCTCATTGATCGGGTATACACATGATGCTACAAGACCTCTTGCACCTGTTGCCTCAACGAGACAAACACGGCATGATCCGAGGTTGCACTCACCATGATTGAATGAGCAAAGTGTAGGGATGTTATATCCGCACTGTCTGCATGCTTCTAATATTGTCAGTCCCTCATCTACCTGATAAGGAATACCTTCGATTTTAATATTAACTTTTGCCATATTAATCACCCTCCTTATTCCTTAACAATAGCAGCGACTTTACAGTTAGACTGGCAAAGACCACACTTGATACATTTAGCAGCATCGATTTCGTAGCTTGCAAGCTTGTGACCGGGTGCTGTGTAATCTGTCTGTGCGATTGCATTAGCCGGGCAGTTTCTTGCGCACATACCGCAGCCGATACATTTCTCTTTGTCGATCTTATACTCCATAAGGTTCTTGCAAACATGTGCAGGACACTTCTTATCAACGATATGAGCAATGTACTCATCCTTGAACTGCTTAAGTGTTGAAAGAATCGGGTTAGCTGCTGTCTGACCAAGAGCACAAAGTGAGTTGTTCTGACATACAGATGCGATCTCGTTAAGTTTATCAAGATCTTCCATCGTTCCCTTGCCTTCTGTGATCTTTGTGAGGATCTCAAGCATTCTCTTTGTACCGATACGGCATGGTGAACACTTACCGCAGGACTCGTCAACGATGAACTCCATATAGAACTTAGCAACGTCAACCATACAGTTGTCTTCATCCATTACGATGGCACCGCCTGATCCCATCATAGATCCGCGTGCTTTAAGTGTATCGAAATCGATCTCTGTATCAAGATCTTTCTCTGTAAGACATCCGCCTGAAGGACCACCGGTCTGGATAGCCTTGAACTTCTTGCCGTTCGGGATACCGCCGCCGATATCATAAATAAGTTCTCTTAAAGTTGTTCCCATAGGAACTTCTACAAGACCTACGTTATTGATCTTACCGCCGAGAGCAAATACCTTCGTTCCCTTAGAACCTTCAGTACCGTACTTAACAAATTCTGATGCACCCTCACGAAGGATGAACGGAACTGTTGCAAGTGTCTCAACGTTGTTAACACATGTCGGGCATCCCCAGAGTCCCTTAACTGCCGGGAACGGAGGACGTGGACGAGGCATACCGCGCTGACCCTCGATAGAGTTAAGAAGAGCTGTCTCCTCACCGCAAACGAAAGCGCCTGCACCAAGTCTGATATGTGCACGGAAGCTGAAATCCGAACCCATAATATTGTCACCGAGAAGACCTGCCTCCTCGAGTTCCTTGATAGCAAGTTTAAGTCTTGCTACAGCGATAGGATACTCAGCACGAACATAGAAGTAACCGTTCTTAGCACCGATAGCATATGCTGCGATAGCCATACCTTCGATAACTGCTACAGGGTTACCCTCGAGGATGGAACGATCCATGAATGCACCCGGATCACCCTCATCACCGTTACATACGATGTACTTATCGCCATCGCCAGGAGCTGCAAAGCTCCACTTTCTTCCTGTAGGGAAGCCTGCGCCGCCACGTCCGCGAAGTCCTGAATCAAGAACTTCCTTGATGGTAGCTTCACGTCCAAGCTCAAGTGCTCTTGCAAGTCCCTTGAATGCGCCTGCACCGAGTGCTTCCTTAAGGTTCTCAGGATCGATCTGTCCGCAGCCATGAAGTGCGACACGAACCTGCTTCTTGTAGAATGTGATTTCTTCCTGCTTCGCAATCTTCTGCTGTGTTGCAGGATCAACATAAAGTAATCTCTCAACTACTTCTCCGCCGATGATATCTTTCTCGATGATCTCATCAACGTCTTCAATTTTAACCATACGGTAAAGTGTATTCTCAGGGAATATCTTGCAGAACGGACCCTGTGAACAGAAACCGAAGCAACCTACCTGGTTAACTGTAACCTTATCATCAAGACCTTTTTCTTTAATGATGGCTGCAAACTTCTCACGGATAGCTGCTGAATCTGATGAAAGACATCCTGTACCTCCGCAGAATACAACGTGACGTTTTCCGTCTGCACCGCTGAACTTAGCATCAAGGCAAGCTGTGCAATCAGCCTGAGTCTTCTTTAGTTCGTCAAAACTCTTTATCATTTTGCACCTCCCTTAAGCTCATCAATGATACCCTGTACCTGATTTACAGATACCTTCGGATATACCTTTCCGTTGATGGATACTGCCGGTGCGATACCGCAGGCACCAAGGCAACGAAGTGCATCAAGTGTGAATAATCCATCCTCTGTTGTCTCACCCGGAGCAATCTTCAAAATCTCAGAGAACTTATCGATAACCTGCTGTGCACCCTTAACATAGCATGCAGTACCAAGGCAGCATCCGATAACGTACTTTCCCTTTGGCTGAAGAGAGAAGAATGAATAGAATGTAACTACTCCGTAGATTTCAGCTACAGAGATGCCTGTTTTGTCTGAAACCAGTTCCTGAACCTCAAGTGGAATATAGCCATATTCCTTCTGGATGTCACTAAGGATCATCATAAGAGGTGTCTTCTCATCTTTATATCTGTCGCAGATAGAGATGATCTGGGCTTCAGCCGCTTCACTTAAACGAGCCATTAATAATCCTCCTTATTTTCGTATGTCGAAAACGACACGTAGATGATTTTATTATAACTCTGCAATATGTGTTTTACAATGTATTATTGTCCGTACATCTCCCTTTTCCTCAAAGATTTTCACGTATTTAAGGGCCTCTTTACGGGCCGGCGGACAGTTCTTGCCTTCTGTGTCGGCATATTCTATCTCTATGAGCCCATCATGTCTTAAAAATTCAAAATTCCGGCATGCGTCGACCGGTGTTCTGGCATATATCATGTCGGAACTCCCGAGATGTATATATTGATAATTCCCTCCGTTATCGCCGTCGCCTATCATATGGCATATAAGACCTCCGTCCTCACGCGACTCTGTCGGCACATAAGTCATGTTGTATTCTTCCGGACCGTATCTTTCCGAGATGTATTCCGCCCGCTTTTGCGTCTGCTCAAAATCAAATCCGCATATAATCACCCTGTTGATTTTCTTTTTCTCATCTTGATTCATATTCAATCGCTCCTTTCCTGCATATACGTGTGCAAAGGCCGCATCCGTTGCATCTGGAACTGTCTATAAACACTTTAAGTCCTCTTGACCATATGGCAGGACATCCCGATACACTCTTGCACTGCCGGCACCCATCACACTTACTTTCCGATATCCTGCAGTACCTATTTTCAGTTCCGTTAAGGACAATGCTGTCGACACGCCGGCACATATCTCCGATAAAAAAAAATCTGCTTTTTTGTCCGTATCGTGTCCCTTCTCTGTTTCCGAATATCAGATCACCTGCCATAAGATTATCGGTATATTGGCAATCACTATGTTTTATATCCGATCTTACTTTGGAAGCTCTGCTCATACAGAAGAAATCTTCGCAATATACTTTATCATGCATATCTGCAAGTATCTCCCAGACGCGCAAGCGCAAAGGGCATCCCGGACACATCATGCCGGTTTCCTCATCAAGTACCGGTTTTCTGACTCTTGTCCTGTCTTCGCTCTCCTTGTTATCATATTCGACAGACTCATGTTTATTTGTCCCGACGCACTCCTTAAGGAAACGGATGACCTCACTGCAAATCTCTTTTTCCCAACTCAGGAATTCATTACCAAGCACATATTCCTGTAACTTAGTATCAAATCTTCGCAAATTAAAAAGAGCTTTATTTTTTGAGATAACGAGTACTTTCTTATAACGTCGTATCAATCGTGAACAACAGACATCATCCAGCATTTCCAGTTTCACAACTGCGATATTATCATAACCGTATGATTGCTCCATCACTATTTCGACGATATCGCTGTTTGCGATGATGGCATAATCTCCGTCACGCAAAGTCTGATTGTATTTGGCAAGTATCCTTTGTTTTTCTCTCTGTGCATCACCGTTCAACATCCTGAGTCTGTACCCGGAATACAGATCACAATACTGACTGCTGATCAGAACTCTTTGCGGAATATATAGAAGCACTGCCTGCTCAGATAGTTGAGAATACTTCACCGCATCGTATATCATCTTAATAACTTCTTCCGGGGTACGTGTGATCCAGCATATTATCCCTAATATGGAAAGCTTATCCAAATAATCGAAATTATCATTTCCGACCGATATGACAAGCATCGACCCCTTGATTTTCTTATCCTCTTCCATCACCGGTAAGAGTCGATACGACTGATCCTCAGGTATGATACAGGCCGTACGGTTGCCTTCCCCGGAAAAAAAATAAGCCCTGCCAATTGCTTCTTCAGCAAATGGCAGGGTTTCCGTCACTGTTGCCTGCAGCCTTTCGGTTTCAAGAGCAGTTTCGATTCTTGAGTTATACTCACCCAGAGCCAACTCTATTTTTGTTACGCCTGACTTTGCCAGGCCGCTACTGACGGCTTCAAAGCCGTATATCTTGTGTCTCATAAGCATGCCTCCTCCTTAAATTTTTGGATTCAGCATAACATAAGCAAACTGTTCAAAACAATGTCACACACGCATTTCTGCTGTCACTCAGTATTGCTCTTCATACAGACAAAATACAGTATCGCCGTAATGACAAAATAAAACCATGTCGTCGGATTTGAGAACCATGTCGTAAAGAACGCGAGCATCATGTACACCGCAAACTGCGAATAAAACATGCTCATCATCGGATCGTCTCTCTCCATCGTAAGTCTCTCGATAAGGCACGCGACTGCACCGATAATCGCCGAGCCGAAAAACACGCCGAGTACACCGAAATCATAATAAAAATCATAAAACAACGTCAATGTCGTAAGTTCCTCTTTAGTGACATAAAGCGGGAGATCCACAAGCTGCGGAGCTGCAAACTTAAGACCGGTAAGTGCCCAGACGGGGAACAGCATCTTAAGGCCGTAAGTATGCTCTGTCAGCTGCTTGACCATACAATCAAAATTGTCATAATTGTTTGCTATGTATATATATATCCTGCTGATATCAACAGGCAGATTTATCTTCATTTCAAAAATCGAATTCAGATATTCTGCATCATGACTCCTTGCGATACTTAGTAATGCAAATGCTGCCGCCCCCAGAAGTACTGCCGCTGCCACAAGTTTAATTGAGATATTTCTCTTAATAACAATAATTGTCACCACTGCAACAACTACCGCGAACACGAACTGAAATCTCGATACACATAAAAGCGGAATCGCAAATGCTGCCAAATCACAGATTATCATGACAACCGTCTTAGATATATCTTTGATTTCCGTTTTCAGGAACCATATCACACTGAGTGCCGGAACCAAAACACATGATACGGTAAAATAATGAACTCCGGAAATATGGAAATACGAGTATGCATGCGGGATTCCTTTTACAAAAAGCGGTATATATCCCAGCCTGATTGCTTCAAAGACAAAACATGCCGCAGAGACCGAAGTCAGAACTATTATGCATATAAAAAGCCTTTTTGAATCAAGCTTCCTTTTTGATGAAACCATCGCACCGATAGGTTTGATTCTTGCCTCTATACGACCTCTGTTGATTACAGCCAATTCGTAGACAAGATAAAAAGCCGTATAAGCAAAGAAGAAGCAGAGCCATGTCATGATATGCCAGTCTGTCTGAAGATATGAAAGTTTAAAACATGCAATACCTTCTCCTCCCAAAAAACCGAGCGTAAAAAGGCCTCGCAGATTGACGATATTTTCTGTTTTCAGGTAGTCCATGACATAAAGAGCAATTGCCGTTAATACAAGAATGATGCCGGACAATAAATAATGTCCGGCTGATGCAGCAAAATAAGATGCTAAATATGCAATTATATATGCAATTATCATTGATTCTCTTCTGTTATGGTCTCAGTTTGCTGAGCTCCTTCTTCATTTTCATTTACAGTCTCACTTTGGCTCTCGGATTCCTGCTCGGACTGTGACTCTGCAGGAATATCCTCATCTGCACTTTCTGATTCCTCGATACTTTCGTTTTCTGGATGCTCTTCCTGTGCCTCTTCAGATTCAATTTCTCTGACGATCGGTTGTCCGGTAACTTTTACCGTTACCGGTGTGTAAGACTTAACCATATATCCTGCAGGAAGCGTAAACAGAATCTCCGCAGGGTAAATTCCTTCTTCAACCATATTACCCACATCTACTGTTCCGAGGATTTCCTTCGGATCAAGTGCATCAAGGTCTGACTTGATACCGCTCAGTACCACTCCCACAGTTATAGGCTCAAGCAGATACTGAAGTCCTTCAACCGTATTGGTAACCGCAACCTGGGTTATATTAATCGAATAATGCTTCTCTTCCTGACCCTCAACCTTCATGGTAACCGTAGAAATCGAATCTCCGACTATCTGAAGATTACCCGGAACATAATTGCGAAGATCAACCTGAACCTCTTTATTTACGTTGGTTCCGTCAAGATTAAGTACAGAAGAAGGAACCAATATTCTGTTAACCTCGGCAAGCTCTGCCTTGGAGCCTCTGATAATAACTTCCTTAAGACTTCCTTCCACACCTGTAAAGCTGTATCCAGGTGCAGGAGTTCCTCCTACTTCATACTGAACCGGAACTGCCTTTCCGATAAGCGTTGTCAGCTTGTAGTCAACTGTACTGTGGTTTACGAAAACCTCAGTCTCGTCTAAGTTAACGGTTCTGCCGGATGCATCTAAGTATAACGGAACAGCAGTACCTTCAGCATCCTCGCTTATTCCTTCGACATTGATCAGTATCTTGACCGTCTTGATCTGTGCGACACTTGATGCCGGTCCCTTTATCGATATACTCGTTGGAGTTATCTCGACATTACCGACTGCATATCCCTCGGAAGGATCACCTTCAAGTTCATACTCAACTTCCTTGGTTGTCTTAATTACATCCTCAACCTTGACCCTGAGTACCGTCGGCTTTGCGGAAGCATCCATGATGATTTCTTTGTTGTTCACTATCTCAACATTGACAGGAACAGATCCCGTCACATCGTACAGATCCTCCATATCTACATAAACATTGAAATCTGATGCTTTGACCTTATATTCATCACGTGCTCTGACACTATAAGTTACGGTAACCGTATTGCTGCCGGTGAACTCAAATATCTTTCCGGCATCCGTGATTACCTGACTGTTTTCGACCGCAACCTGCACTTGTTTCGTGGCCTTGATTTCCGGATTGGAGATATTAACAACTATCATCCACACCAGTACAGCCAGCACAAGTGATAAGATCTTAAGTCCTATGTTTTTTGTCAGAAGATTTTTCATTTAGATTTTTTGTTCCTGATTTTATCTATTAAATTACTGTCTTTTTTGTCTTTTCCTTCAACATCAATCAGCTTGGTAAGTTCAGTCCGTAATTCATCCGGATCTTTCATTACCGTGAGTTTTCCGCGCTCTGATACTGAGACTCTTCCGCTCTCTTCCGAAACAACTACTGTTACCGAGTCAGTCTCCTCACTGATTCCCAGAGCTGCTCTGTGTCGCGTTCCGTATGACTTACTGATGCTCATATTTTCCGAAAGCGGCAGATAACACGTAGCGGCCGTGATAACATTACCTCTTATTACAACTGCTCCGTCATGAAGCGGTGTGTTGTGCTCAAAGATATTGATAAGAAGCTGATTTGAAACAACACCGTCGATCCTGATTCCGGTTTTCTCGATTTCATCGAGTGAATCATTATTCTCAATAACGATAAGTGCTCCTGTCTTTGTCTTGCCAAGTTCAAAAGCAGCCCTTACGATTTCATTTGCCGTCTTCTCGGTGAATCCGGTCTGCTCCTGTGTCGGGAACATTCTCTTAATGAGACTGCTGCTTCCGATCTGTTCAAGAGCCTTTCTCAGCTCGGGCTGGAATATGACGATAACCGCAACCGCGGCAACCGTTGCAATCTTTCCGAATATCCAAAGCAGAGTATCCAGTCTCAGTAATACGCAAAGAAGTATAAATGCCAGAATAATGGCGATACCTCTCAGAAGTACCCATGCTTTTGAGTCCTTGATCCATGCAAGGATGAGGTAAATAAGAACTGCGATGATCAGTATCTCTACTATATTTCCTAAAGAAATCCTCGGGAAAAGAGATGCACACGACTTCACATATTCAATTACACTGTCCATATGCCCTCCTTCCTGTTAATCTTTCGGCGGCTTTCTCTTCCTGATTTCATCTTTTGGCACAGACTTTGAGACAGACTTCGTCTCACTTACCTTATAGAATGTGTCGGCTGAAATCTTCGGAACTGCCGTAACATAGTAATAATAATCATCGTCGGCAAACTGCAGACGTTCTGTTCTCCTATAATCCACATCGTGCTTAAACAACGCATAAACGCATGCGATGACACCTGATATTAATATAGCAAGGATCGATTCACCGGACTTAAGTATGATTGCCGTAACCAAAAGCAGGATCGTGCCTGCTCCGACTGCGACAAACCATGAATAGCTGAACGGTAATTTCCTTATGATATATACAAGGACAATGACAGCCGCAAATATTGCTATCATTACCCACATTTCCTTATTCTTAACCACATCGTCAATTATGGTGAGAAACTTATCCGGCAAGTCCATTATGCTTATCTTATCATCAACAGCAACAACGGCTGGCGTCCCCTTGACATATGCAAGAAGGAAATACAGCACTGCTCCGCAGCCTACCGGAATGATTGAATATATGCCTCCTGCAAGTCCGACCATAAGCGGAACTATATACGGAAGTTTCAAAGCAAAAAGTATCGGTGTAAGGATAAAAACAACTGCATCACCCGGATGGAAACTGTAATACAAAAGTGCAACGATAATAAGGAATATTCCTATGATTATTGCCATCTCAAATGAAGCTTTATAGACATTTGCCAGCATGCACAATGACAATACCGCTGCAATCAGTCCGTACGGAAGCAGCGAGCAGACAAGTGAGATGATGATAAGTATGAACGGATTTTCAAAAAGGCTTATGTATCCGAGTTTGTCCCCGATAAGTTTCAGAGCGACAAAAGCTATGACAAACTTAACTACAGTTACGATAATTATATCGAACTTTCCATAGAATGCCTTTAACCAATCTTTAATTCTTACCAAAGTCTCCATTTAATTATGTCTCTTATCTCTCTTCGTGTGAATAGAATCTGCGTCCGAATCTACGCAGCTCTGCAGTGTTCCTCTTGATTGATTTCTTACCGACTGAATATCTGTATATATTCACGATAAGAACTATTAGTTCATATACTAAAAGTCCGGCAACATAATATCCGATATACGGTTTAAACATACTCAGGATATTCAGGATGTTCGTCTCTGCCAGAATCTCATCGAATCTGTAAAAAATCACCAGTAAAAACACCATCAGGAAACACACCGTATATGCCACAAATCCGGCGAGCATATGCTTCTCAACATAGTCAAACTCAAAATATGAATTAATAATATAATTCTTCTTACCCTCGCTCTCTTCGTATCTGGCGAGTTCTATCATATTTTTGAGTTTTTCCTCGTTAACCATATATTCCCCCGAAAAATGAGCACTCTGCGCACACTATAATAATGATAGCATATATAATACTTATGTGCCACCTTACTTTTTGCTCATTTCACGCATTATATAGTTTATACCGCTTCTTGCTGCCGATTCTGACGGTAGTGTCCACTCGATCTTGATATTTCCAAGCATTTTCTGAACTATCGGTTCAAGAATCCCCCTGAAGTATTCACTTTTATTTACACCGCCTGCATATACTATCCTAAGTATATCTCCTCGTAATTTCATTTTTACAAAAGTCGTCCTTATATAGCCTGCTATATGATAGGCAGCTTCAAGTATTATTTCCTGACAGGTCGCATCCCCTTCCTGTGCAAGTCTGATAGCATCAAATGCAATCGATGCCGCAGTCGGAACATCCAGTTCATTAAGCGTCCACTGAAGCGGTGCATCTTCTGTTCTGAACTTCTCCACCAGTCCGATTACCGGATCATCCGCTCCGCTTCCTTCATCAAGTCTCAAGATAGCTTCCCTGATTATCTCTCCTCCTATCCATGTTCCTGATCCCATGTCGGAATAAGGCATACCCCATCCTGCCGTGCGATATGACTGTCCGTTGGATATACCGTAAGTTATAGCTCCTGTACCGCAGACAACTGCCATACCATCACCTTCAACAAGCCCGCGTAAAGTATACTCACAGTCGTTGCATATGATGACCTTATCCTTTTCAATGCCGGTTGCAAAAATCAGTCGCTGATAGTATTCCAGATCTTTCTCTGAATCAACTCCCGAAAGTCCGAATACAACTCCTGCAACATCCTTAAGGACAATATCCTTATCCTCAAGTACCTTTATAAACTGCTGTGCTATATTCATCTTTCCTTCACGGTCATCATCATTTTTATAGTTTGATCCTGAATAGAATGCGGATGAATATTCACCGCTTACCGTATCATAAATACAAAATTCTGTTTTTGTTCCTCCGCCATCAACGGAAATAAAAATTCTTTCTCCCATCCTAATCAACCTTCTATCCTTGCACCGTTTTCTTTTCTTATCAGTCCCAATTCCTTTGCTTTACAGGCACAAATAATTACAGTCATTCCCGCCTTGGCGGAAGCACCTATATATTCAAGCAGCATCAGATATCTGAGCAAAAATGGCTGATTATCTGCCAAACTGCCTAAGCGCGGCAAGTATTACAAATGCAACGATCGTCAGTATGGTATAAACTGAAAGACTGGATGAGATATACACTGATTCATCCTTGTCATCTGCAAATACCGGAAGAATAAATGCTGCGGGAAGAATAAATACCACATTCAGGGCATGTTCATACTCCATCATATTAAGTGCTTTTATTGCAAATCTCATTCCTATCCAAAGGACAGCCATAATGATGACCCTTGCCGCAATCGTCTTGGCAACTTTCTTCCACGGTACATCAGACAGTACAAGATCATAACCTATAGTAAGCAGTATTATTGCTCCCGTAGGTGCACCGAAAAAATCCGTGCAGGAGTCTATAACTGAGGCAATTCCGGATGGAATCAACATTTTGTATAAACCTGAAACCCCAAGTATTATTCCGGTAATTATCGCTATAACAATCGGTGATTTGAAAATATCAGATATAACTTTGTTTGGAGCTGATTCCTTGGTGCCGTTTTCCTTATTCAGCATCATCCTGTAAACCGTATTTGCAAAAAATGTCAGTCCTATGTCTATACTTGCAAGATATCCAAGACTTTCTCCTGGATACAACATTTCAAACAGTGCATATCCAAGCATACCCAGTTCAAATCCTGTTGTAATATAAGGCATATATCTGGAATCAATACGAAAAACCTTTTGGAATATTTTCCCAAGGAATATGCCAAGCAGACATACAATAAACATAAGAACTACAATTATTATGTTATTGACTGAGTATTCAAGCTTAGCAAAAGCAGAAATGAGGAGAGCCGGAAGGGTGATATTAAGAGCAACCTTTTTCAGGTTTGCAACACCTTCTCCTGAAAGTATTTCTTTTTTTCGGCATATAATACCAATCAGTATCATCAGTATAATAGGCAAACATGTACATAAAACGCTTATCATAATTAATTGTTGCTCCTTTTTGTAAAACTTCAGATTATCTGTATGTACAGGTCTGTTTTATTTATCCGGATGACAGAGTGTCTTGGATTCTCTTTCGAGCCGCTTCTGATTTTTTCTTTCTTTTTGCAATCGGCTTTTCGTAATGCTCACGTTTTCTTATTTCCGAAAGAACGCTCTCCCTTGCCGTTGATCTTTTAAATTCCTTCAAAGCGTTTTCCAAAGTCTCTCGTGTATTTTTATCGATATTATCATTCCGTTCATCCTCTTTGGACTGAGTGTCTGTGAGTGAAGGAATAGATTCCTAATTGTCCTCCTGAGGATTATCATTCTCTTTATCTTCTTCAGGTATGACAGATTTTTCTTGTGTTGTTCTGTTTTTGCTTTGCGGCGCGTAAACGCCGTTCAAGTCACAGTCAATAGGAGAACCGCTTGCATACTCTACTCTCACCAGTTTTCCATTCGACATATGGAAGATTACTGTACCACAGTAATAATCTTCTCCGCTTTTCGTAACATCATATTCTAGTAACATGGAAACCGAGATGCCTTGGCCTCGGAAGCAGATTTCCTCGTCCGTTGCATAGCAGTATTTATTATCCTGCGTTTTCCACGCGTCTTCTGGAGCTGAACTGGCGTCACTCGAAGTCGGGAAATCCTCCGGCAGAATATCGCCGATCGTCAGGGGCTCCACCTCGTTATTCTGCGGAATATAGGTGCCTTTATACACTGAATATTCGTAGTCTTCGGTGTTAAACTCGATGGCGGTAAGCTCATCTCCAGACATAATGAAAGTCACGCTATAGCCATCGCCCGATGTAAAAACATAATTTCCTTCAC
>JAZRYX010000057.1:0-6725 GCA_045600945.1 Lachnospiraceae bacterium | reverse complement strand
TCAAAGCGGCATCAAACAGAGGGTTCTTTCCGTTCTGTCTTGCGATTTTGTGAATGCCATGGTTTTCAAGATATTTTGCTATCGAATTAGAACCCATATCTGTATTGACATACAGGTCAAAAATCGTCCGGATTGCGACAGCTTCTTCTTCGTTCACCTCCAGCCTGCCTTCAATCAGGGTATATCCATACGGGGCGAAACCACCATTCCATCGGCCTTCACGGGCTTTCTGAATACGGCCCTCCATGGTCTGGACTCGGATATTGTCACGCTCAATCTCGGCCACAGCTGATAATACGGAAATCATCAGTTTTCCAGCATCCTTGGAAGAATCGATCCCGTCTTCCACACAGACCAGATTTACGCCGAAATCCTGCATCGTCTGTAAGGTAGAAAGCACATCCGCAGCGTTCCTACCAAAGCGTGATAGTTTGAAGACCAGAACGAAAGAGACATCGTCCTTGCCGGTTTTGATATCTTCCATCATCCGGTTAAAATCAGTTCTGCCTTCGATTGATTTACCGGACTTACCGGCGTCCTCATACTCTCCGACGATTTCATAATCGTTGAACTCAGCATAGGCCTTCATCCTTGATTTCTGAGCATCAAGGGAATAACCGTCAACCTGCATCGCCGTTGAAACACGGGTATAAATGTATACTTTGGTTTTTCCTTCAGTTTTGTACGCTTTTTTCTCAGTCATAGTATATTCTCATTATCTTCCGCAAAGAATTGTTTGATTCCTAAGTGTCACCAAAATGTCACCAAGGTGCCATCCAAAGGGTCAGCAAAAGGTTCATTATGAACCTATACCGTAATCCTGGCCGTATCCTGACCAAATGATCAGGCATAATATTTCTGTTTACTGCTATTCGGAGAATCAGGGCGGGTCATTTTTAGGACATTTCCGGAAACAAGCGGTTTTAATATATTTTTTCTGAAATACTCATCTGATTTTATACCGCAGAACTCCTGCATTTCTTTACGCGATTTCGGTTCTGAGCAGAAAAGAATCAGTTCTTTTAGCTTGTCCGATTCCAATTTTACTTCCGCACTTACTTCCGCACTTACTTCCGCACTGTATTTATTTAAAAGACTTATATATTTCGGACAGGGTTTGCAGAAAATCATTACTCCGTCACTGCCGATCTCATATTCCGGAAGCGGACTATCATATTCCAAGCAGCCAGTTTTAATCTTGTCAAATCCTCGTCCCCATGCTTCGATCATCCCGCTCATAAAAAAGACATTCGCAAGTTTCGGATTATATGGTTTTGATGAATGTTTCTGGAAGAGTTTTTCAGCAGAGCGAAGGTCCTCCGGGAATTGTCCGTCATTCCAAATATAAAGCTTGTCCTCATAAACACTGATCTGAATTGGATTACAGCTGCTGTAATCTTTATGAACAACAGCGTTCAGAAGAATCTCTCTGAATGAATCCTTATGGAACATATACTGTTCAACACGCTGGATTCCGTCATAATAGATCAATGCTTTCATATACTTTGTATAAACAAGCTCCACTGTCCTGTCTATCTGCTCCAACAGAGGACCGTGAATTTCATCCTGATAAATAAGATCCGAATCTCTTTCTCCGAAGTAACCAATCTTAATATAAGCACCAGTCACCCATTTTTCAGGATCTTTATAAAAAGCGAGAACGGCAGCACGAAGCAGATACCCCTCGTCATCAATTAGATGCAGATTTTCCATGAGCACATCATCCGGCACTTCTGTTTCAGATTTTGTGAGACGCTGACGTGACAGCGCCTTCTCCTTAAAAAGCTTGATTGCATCCTGCTTGAGATCGGAGACCTTAATCTTGGGAATCGGCACTCCGTCCCAGGTTCTTCCCTGAGACTTCAAAAGAACCCTTTCAAGTTCCTTTCCGGTGATTTCGCGCAGGGTACTGCCGGAGCGGAAGTAATACTTCCCGCGCAGACTGATAAGAGAGGGATACTTGTCAACAATAATCTCCAAGTATTCAAGATTTCCCTCAAAACACAGATTTACATCTGCAATGATACCCATTGTATCGGTGATCTTGCTTGGAAGCTTTTCAAGCAGTTCTCTGGCATTGGATATTCCTACAACCTCTCCGTCATCATTTTTACCGATATACAGGGTTCCGCCATATGCATTTGCATATCCGCATATCCATTTGAGATATTCATCTTGCCATGATTCTTTATATTCGATAGTTTGACTTTCTGCCATCGTCGATTCCTCCTTGAATTGTGAACGCGCGCGTTCACATTCTTTATCTGTATGTAGAATGCGCAACCATGGGCTGCACATTCTCATTATCCGAATAGTAAAACTCGCAAAATAGTTTGGACACTGTTTGCAAGTATTATATCATACATTTTCTCGTTTTTCAATATCTTCATATTCTTTCTGCGTTCAGACGCTGTAACGCGATTCGATTTTTGATGTTGGGCAATTTTTCAACCTATGGGTTGACAGCGTATACTAACTGTGCTATATTATGTGTAGCCCTAGCGGCAATATAAGGAGGTTACGCTATGTTGACAAGTTTAGGAAGGTTTCTACGGAAACTAAGAATTGATGAGGGCGAAATATTGAAAGATATGGCCGATAAGCTGGAAGTAACGGTTTCTTTCCTCTCTGCTGTTGAGAATGGAAAGAAACATATGCCCTCTTCGTGGAACAGCAGAATCTGCAGCCTTTACAGCTTAAATGAGGCACAGAGAAAAGATTTTACCACTGCGATAGCTGAAACCGAGAACGCCATTGAAATGGATTTCATTGGCACAAGCCTCCAGAATCGCGAACTGGCAGTATCTTTTGCCCGAAAGTTTTCCGATATTGATGAAGCCCAAGCGGAAGCAATCAGAAAAATTCTTATTGGAGGTAAGCGAAATTAATGAATTGTTATAAAGCAGATGCAGTCTCAAGGCAGAATATCAGAGATTATGTGTACATGCTCAAGAAAGAAGTGGGGCTGCAAAATGTTTTGTATTTTCCGGTTCTTCGGTTCGTAGAAAACGTGCTGCCTGTGCTTGTTCCGGATTTTCAGTTTGAAGTAGTTACAGAGAGTGAAATGGGCAATAAGCACGGCGAAACATATCCCAGCAAGAATCTAATTCGCATCCGAGAGGACATTTATCTGCGGGCTGCTCAGGGTGAAGGTCGGGACCGCCTTACTATTGCCCACGAGATTGGGCATTTGTTTATGCACGAAGACGACGCAATCGCTCTTTGCAGGTTGGCACCGAACGAACGCTTGAAACCTTTTGAAGATCCGGAATGGCAGGCAGATGCGTTTGGCGGAGAACTCTTAGCGTCATCATATCTCATAGAAGGCATGTCCGCCGATAAGGTTGCCGCTAAATGCGGCGTATCAATGTCCGCTGCACGGGTGCAATTAAATTCCCTGCGGTAATTACAGAGGAGGTGGTGCATATGATTGCGTTTGGCAAAAAAGAAAAAGCTCTGCACTGACTGGTGGAACAATCAGTTCAGAACTTCTTCTCCGAATACTTCTATTCGTAATCTGGTTTTATTATTATAGGGGTGTTCGGATCCGGAGTCAAGAAAAATCTGCTGTGGAAAGCAGATTTCTCAAAAATCATGAAGAATACTTTTTATTGCCTCCGGGTACTTCTATTCGTAATCTGGTAAATTACTTAGCAGTACCTTGGAGGCCAAACCTCGGAGCAAAATCTACAAATGCCATTGTTCCGTTGTATGGCTGAATAAGGATCTTAATATGATTAAAGGACTGTCCGAGGAGGACAAATACAAAGTCATCCGGCCGGTTATAGGCGGTTGCGATTACGATGCCTATGGCATACCAATTATCAATAGAACTCCCACTGACGCATTCAACTGGGAGAAACTAAAAATTAGCGGATACCAAAATGCTTCCGCTAAGACTTTCAACAAAAACACCCTGCTCTTGATGTTCAATTACGATAAGCGTCTGTTGAGTTTATGGGGCAATCCTCTCAAGAAGGTTGGACTGTTTCAATCCTATGCCGCGGTTGCAACACCTGATTTTAGCATTTATCCTACAATGAATATAAATGACATCAGGTATAACGTCTATATGTCAAGATGGCTTGGAAAAACCTGGCAAAATTACGGATGCACGGTCCTACCGACAGTAGGCTGGGCCCTCGCGGATACCTATGACTTATGCTTTGGGAATGTTGAGTCCCAATCTGTTGTAATCATCTCAACTCTTGGTTGCCAGGAGCATGAAGATATTTTTCTTGCAGGATTCAACGAGATGAAAAATCGAATTAATCCTCCGGTGATTATCGTTTTTGGGAATATGATTGACGGTATGACGGGATCTTTTATCAATTTTCAATACAAGGACTCGTTTAACGTCAAATATGAGCAATTGAAATTCGAAGGTCTGTCACCAATATTTACAATCAAGGAGGGTATTTGATATGGGATCCAGAGGAGCGTTTGAAAATGTTGATACTGGTAATTTTGCCTTTAAAGCAGGCGGTCAGCATTATAAATCAATAGGTATCTTGTCTAGCAACGCTAATGTCAAGGTCATTGTACAAGACTCAAATAATGTTAAAGCGCCGGAGTACTCACATACTGCGGGGCGTATTTATGCCATTGTAAAGGATGGGCAGTTGAAGCATCTCGCTTATTACGATGAAAATCATAATCAAGCTGTAAGTATAGACTTTGCGCATGCCCACCAAGGCGTGCAACCGCACAGACACATCTATATGAGCCATAATAAAAATGATCCCGGTGTATCGCCAACTGCAGATGAAGCTGTACTGATAAAACAAATAAAAAAGGAGTTTCATTTAAAATGAGGATTAATGAATTTAAATCTCTTGAGGAATTTACATCTCAATACATAGGAGAATGGGCTCCGTCAGAGGGCCACTGGTTTGGGTTGGATTTTTCCTATAAAGGAATCGAGTATCGCTTACATACCGGGTCTATGTACAATTCTGAAAGCACTATTCTCCAAGATGGACGAGAAGCTATGTTTGGTCTGTATATCAAAGTGCCCGAAAAAGATGAGTCTTCTTTTTCAGAACAGCACATGTATGAATTGCTGGGTGAATATGCCGATATGGCCGAATTGCTTAAAAGTACGGTAATTTGTGGAACTCCATTCAAAGATATAATAATGGATGACTCAACAGAATTGCTGGGGCAAGACTAACTTTGCGAGGGCCGGTGCCAAGGAAATTGCCCTTGACACCGGTTTTTTACACTACCGCATCTTCTCCGCCATCCATTTTTGCAGTCTTATACGTTGCTGGTTCAAGCGGTCTATCCTGCCTCGGATCAGGCAGTGAATCTATATCTAATACGTCATAGTATTTTGCAATTAAGCTGCCGAGCATGTCGGCGAACGAGCTCCATTCATCTCTCTTTTTTTCCAATAGGCATTACCTCCTTCATTTTGTGTCATAAAACGCAAATGCCGGGCAGAAAATCTGTCCGGCATCGCGCATAGTGTAGTTGTTCATTTTATCTGTTTCTTTCAAGTTTTCGTATCGCGGCACGTTCAAGGCCGTGTTCCTGTTGTAATAATTCATATAAATGCGGAGATTTCTCCATGATTTTCTCGGCCCGTTTCAGCTGCTCTCTGAGAGGATTGATTTCTTTCGTAATCTCTTTTCGACAATCCTTTGCTGCCTGCCGTTCCTCCGGCGTATGCGCCCTGCGGCGGGCATTGTCCGCTTTGGATCGTTCATTTTCCAGAGATGCTATCTGCTCCTTTGTCGCGGATATATTTTCTGACAGACCCGAAATCGTTCGGATGTCGTTTCCTTTGAGAAAATGATAGTCGGCACGATATTGTTCAATATCTCGTGCGGCATCCCGCAGATCCGGGGAGAGAAGCATGATATCCGTCATCTGTGTCACGATCTCAATGAGTTCGATCAGTATGAGAAACAAGGTATCCACAAGAACAGTTGCCGTATCATAGCTGTGTTCTACGGTAAACTGCAAACGCTGGAGTTCATATTCCAATGGAAACTTCTTCGGCTTATACGGCAGATGCGTGTTCCATTCATACAGATGCCCGTCAGAAAACAGGTTCCGTTCCATCTGTTCGCTCATTTTGTCTATATCATAGCCGAGAGAGGTAAGACGCACGGAGCGCTCCCAGTCCTTCGCCCGTACAGACATTCTTGTCCAGTCGATCACATAACCGAGGCCGCGCATCTGAGATTCAAACTGATCCCAGTTCCCGGCATACCTGAGGCAGTAATCCACATCTTCTTTGAGCATATCCCGGTGCGTTTTCTTCCCGGATTTGTGCATCCAGTATTCTTTCTTTTTCCCTTTGCTGTAAAACTCACTGTTTTCAAGGACAGATAAACCGTGTCCCCGGCATATTTCATCAGAGATACGACGGAGCTCTTTATGATCACCGATCTTGTTTTTGAACTTCTGCCCGTCAACGAACGAACAGGGATTAACAACAAAATGGCAATGCAGGTTATCCGTATTCAAATGGACGGTGACGAGCACCTGATATCGGTCACCCCACATACGCCGGGCGGTTTCCTTGCCGATCTCAAATGCCTGTTCCGGCGTCACTTCACCTTCGGCAAAGCTCTGTATTCCGTGATAGCCGACAACTTTCCCTTTCACCCCGAATCGGCGCTGCACAGCGACCATTTCGGCGTAGGCATTCTGCTTTGAGCAGTTGATTCCGCTGACGAACATCTCCTTATCTGTTTTACTGTCGTTCTTCGCAT
>JAZRYX010000056.1:0-37792 GCA_045600945.1 Lachnospiraceae bacterium | reverse complement strand
TATCAGTCTATAAAACGGACGTTAAGTCCAGGAAAGGAAGCCGACATACCGATTGCTCCATCATTATACAGCTAAGCAACAAGATGGATAATTCCTTACTGGCTGTAAGGGTTATTAACCATAAATATATTGTAGTAGAATTGAGAGAGGAAACAAGATGAGAACAGTCGGAACAGTTTCAAGAGGTGTCAGATGTCCTGTATTAAAGCAGGGTGATGATCTTGTTAAGGTTGTTACTGATGCTATCGTGTCAGTAAAAGAGAACGAAAATGTCACTTTTCATGAGAAAGACATCGTCGCAGTAACAGAAGCCGTGCTCGGTCGTACACAGGGCAACTACGCCAGCACAGACGACATCGCAGCAGACTGCAAAGCCAAATTCGGTTGTGAAGAGATCGGTATCACATTTCCTATTTTAAGCCGCAACAGAATCTCAGTATGCCTCAAGGGATTTGCAAAAGCATTTAAGAAAGCATATATTCTTCTCAGCTATCCGTCTGATGAAGTCGGAAATCATCTTTTCGATGAAGATCTGCTTGATGAGAAGAATGTCAATCCGTATTCAGATGTACTCGATGAGAAAGAGTATCGTGAAATTTTCGGATATCAGAAACACCCATTCACAGGTGTTGATTATGTAGAGTATTATAAGGAACTTTTTAAGAATGAAGGATGTGAGCCTGTGTTCATTTTCGCCAATGACTGCCGCACCATCCTTAAATATACAAAGAATGTTCTTTGCTGCGACATCCACTCGAGAGAGAGATCACGCAGAAGACTTATTGCTGCAGGAGCAGAAAAAGTGCTGACTATGGCAGATATAATGAATGAATCTGTTAACGGAAGCGGATACAATAAAGACTTCGGTCTTTACGGATCAAATAAGGCAACGGAAGATACGGTTAAGCTGTTCCCGCGTGATTGTGATAAGTTCGTATATGAACTTCAGGCATCACTTGAGAATGCTACCGGAGTTAAAATGAACTGCATGGTATACGGAGACGGTGCATTCAGGGATCCGGTCGGAAAGATATGGGAACTTGCGGATCCGGTTGTCAGTCCTGCATATACAGAAGGACTTGAGGGCAAGCCGAACGAGCTCAAGCTTAAGTATCTGGCAGATAATGATTTCAAGGATCTTAAGGGAGCAGATCTTCAGGATGCCATGAAATCGGCAATCAAGAAGCAGCATGGTGAAGATATGGTCGGACAGATGAAGTCAGAGGGAACCACACCGAGAAGACTTACGGATCTCATCGGATCGCTCAGTGACCTGACATCAGGTTCAGGAGATAAGGGTACACCTATCGTATTCATCCAGGGTTACTTCGATACATACGCAGATCAGTAAATGATATTATCATGTGCAAAAATAAATAGAGCTTACGGAAGCGACGTTATCATAAAAGATGCGTCGCTTCTTATTAATGCGCATGAAAAAGTTGCAGTCGTGGGAAACAACGGTGCGGGTAAGACAACTTTGCTTGATATGCTTACCGGAACAGAGGCTCCCGACAGCGGAAGCATCACCATACCGGCAAATGTTACCATAGGATATTTAAGACAGGTAAATGATATCGACAGCGACGAGACCGTCATTGCCGAGATGATGAAGATAATTGAACCTGTTATCAGACTCGAGGAAGAACTGAGTATCGTGCAGGAGAGCATGAAACATGTAGAGGGAGAAGAACTCGAGAAACTGTACGAAAAGTATTCCAGACTGACCCATGAGTATGAAATGGCAGACGGATATGAAGCAAGAAGTCGTGTCACCGGTATACTTAAAGGTCTGGGATTTGCTGAAGAAGAGTTTGGTAAGCAGGTGAAGATGCTTTCGGGCGGAGAAAAGACCAGGCTTTTTCTGGGCAAGATACTCATATCGCGTCCCGATATCATTTTCCTTGATGAGCCCACGAATCATCTTGATCTTTCAAGCATAGAGTGGCTTGAGACTTATCTGATGAATTATCAGGGCACAGTCATCATAGTAAGCCATGACAGATATTTTCTGGACAGAATAGTAAATAAAGTTATTGATATCGATATGGGTCATGTAGAGACTTATACCGGAAACTATACAGAATATGCCGCAAAGAAAAAGATGCTTTACGATGCGAAAGTAAAAGCATATATGAAGCAGCAGGAGACGATAAAGCATCAGGAAGAAGTAATAGAAAAGCTTCAGAGCTTCAACCGTGAGAAATCGATAAAGAGGGCGGAAAGCAGAAAGAAAATGCTGGACAAACTCGACAGGCTCGATAAGCCCGTTCAGGAACGCACGGATATGTTCCTGAAGTTCACACAGACCGCAGCAAGCGGCAAGGATGTGCTTACCGTGGAGAATCTGGGCAAGACCTTTGATGACGGACAGACACTCTTTAGGGATTTAGGATTTGAGCTTAAACGGGGTGAGCATGTAGCCGTTATCGGAGATAACGGAACCGGCAAGACAACTATACTTAAGATGATTACCGGCAGTGTTATTCCTTCAAACGGCAGAATCTCGTTCGGTGCAGGCGTGGAAGTGGCATATTTCGATCAGGAGCATCAGGTACTGGACAAGAACAAAACCATCTTTGATGAGATACAGGATGATTATCCGAATATGGACAATACTGCTGTACGCGATATACTTGCCGCATTTATGTTCACAGGTGATGAGGTCTTTAAACGTATCGGAGATCTCTCAGGCGGTGAAATCGGAAGGGTGAGTCTGGCCAAGCTTATGTTAAGCCGCGCGAATTTTTTGATTCTTGACGAACCTACCAATCACCTTGATATAATGAGTAAGGAGATACTTGAGCAGGCCATACGTGATTTTGAGGGAACCGTACTTTATGTATCTCATGACAGATATTTCATCAACAGAACCGCAAACAGGATACTCAACCTGACTCATGAGAAGCTTCTCAATTATATCGGTAATTATGATTATTACCTGGAGAAACGTGAGGACATGGAGAAATATAAGGGAGTATTGCACGGAAGCGACAATGCCATATTTGATAAAAAGAAGGCATCATCGTCAAGCGGAGCCATGGACTGGAAGGTCGCAAAACAGAAAGCTGCGGAAAAGAAGAGAAGGATGCAGAAGATAGAGAAAATCGAAGCAGAGATACATGAACTGGAAGGTGCTGTTCAGGAAATAGAGGCAGAGTTTGATAAACCGGAAAACCAGACGAACCCGGTAAGACTCGGAGAGCTTCAAAAACAGCTGGATGAAAAGGAGTCAAAACTCGAGAAGCTTCTGGAAGAATGGGAGATACTCCTTGAGGAGGACGAGTCCGATGAGTAACACGAAAAATGAAAAACCGAAGCGGGTCAGAGTTGTTGCGCTGATAGTTGTAGCCCTGCTTGTAATTATGATAATCGCAACTCTTATCTGTGCTATTGCGGGTGTTGACAAGAATATAATAATGGGATTACTTTTATGTGATATGATAATACCTATTTTTATATGGGTATTTCTGAAAGTGACAGGAAGATTAACAGATCGGAGAAAAGAGGCAGAAAATGAATAAAGTCAGAACACGTTATGCACCGTCACCAACCGGAAGGATGCATGTAGGAAATTTAAGAACCGCACTGTATGCATATCTTATTGCAAAGCATGAGGGAGGAGACTATCTTCTTCGTATGGAAGATACGGATCAGGAAAGATATTATGAAGGCGCGGAAGAAATCATATATAACACATTACGCCTAACGGGACTTAACTGGGATGAAGGACCGGATATAGGAGGACCTGTAGGCCCATACGTTCAGTCGAAAAGAAGAGCGAGCGGACTCTATCTTGAGTATGCCAAGAAACTCATAGAAAAAGGCGAGGCGTATTACTGCTTTTGTACAGAAGAAAGACTAAACTCACTTAAGAAGACCGTTAACGGCGAGGAAATCATGGCATATGACAAGCATTGTCTTTCACTTACACCGGAAGAAATCAAGGCAAATCTTGATGCAGGCATGCCTTACGTAATAAGACAGAATAACCCGACGGAGGGAGTCACAACTTTCCATGATGAACTCTACGGGGATATCAGTGTAAACAACTCCGAACTGGATGATATGGTGCTTATCAAATCAGACGGGTTCCCGACATATAATTTTGCAAATGTAGTCGATGACCACCTTATGGGCATATCGCATGTAGTGCGCGGATGTGAGTATCTTTCAAGCTCGCCGAAGTATAACAGGCTATATGAAGCATTCGGATGGGATATACCGGCATATATTCACTGCCCGACTATAACGGATGAAACACATAAGAAACTTTCAAAGAGAAGCGGACATTCATCGTTTGAAGATCTGGTTGAACAGGGCTATCTTCCGGAGGCAGTAGTGAACTTTGTGGCACTTCTCGGATGGTCACCCGAAGATGACAGAGAGATATTCTCGCTTGAAGAACTGGTTAAGATATTTGACTATAAACATATCTCGAAGTCACCGGCAGTATTTGATATGGTTAAGCTCGGATGGATGAACGGTGAATACATCAAGGCTATGGATCCGGAGAAGTTCTATGAGCTCGCAAAGCCGTATATCAAGGCTGTCATCACAAAACAATATGATCTCAGGAAGATTTCCGGCATGGTTAAGACACGTATCGAGAAACTGCCGGATATTTCAGATCATATCGATTTCTTTGAGGAAGTTCCGGAGTACGATACACAGATGTATGTGCATAAGAAAATGAAGACGGATGAGCAGTCATCACTTCAGCTGCTTAAGGATGTTCTTCCGGTACTCAAAGCTCAGGAAGATTTTACGAATGATGCTTTGTTTGAGACACTTAAGAAGTTCGCGGATGAACACGAATACAAGACGGGATTTGTAATGTGGCCGATCCGTACGGCACTTTCAGGCAAACAGATGACACCTGCAGGCGCTACGGAAATCATGGACGTACTCGGAAAGGAAGAATCAATAAAAAGGTTAGAGGCCGGAATCAGAAAGCTTGAAGGATAAGAGTTTTAATGTTAATCAGAATAAGGCTGTAAGCTACGGTGAAGGGCCGCTTCTTATTGTTGCAGGACCGGGCAGCGGCAAGACCACTGTTCTGACACACAGGATAAAATACATAATTGAAGATCTGCATGCCGCTCCGGAGAGCGTACTTGTCATGACGTTTTCAAGAGCAGCTGCAGAGGAGATGAAAGAAAGGTTCCTGAACATGGGCGTACCAGACGCCGATAAGGTTGTGTTCGGGACCTTTCATTCTGTTTTTTACAAAGTGCTGCAAACCGCGTACGGTCGTCTGGCAAGAAACTATATATTTGATGATGAGTCAGATAATGCCGCAAAGTTCGATGAGATGCTCAGGCTTACCGAAGAACTGTTCAAAGAACGCAAAGATATCCGTGAGAAGGTCATAAACAAGTACAAGTGGATATTGCTGGATGAATTTCAGGACATCGACAGACTGCAGTATGAGATAATAAGACTCATAGCACCGCCGGAGGATCATCCGAACCTGACTGTGGTAGGTGATGACGACCAGAGCATATATGCATTCAGAGGAGCAGATCCTAAGATAATGCTGGGCTTCGGGCAGGATTATCCCGGCACCGAAAAAATCGTTCTGGATGTTAATTACAGGTCAAAGTCGGAGATAACATCCGCGGCTATGAGACTCATAAGACATAATAAATACCGCTTTGAAAAGAATATCATATCCTTTAAGGGCAGCGGGGCAGATGTCAGGATACTGGAGTTTAAGGATGTAAGGAGCGAGTACCGATATATAGCCGATGAGATAGTCTTAAGCATAGGACAGGGCAGGACGGCAGGTGAGATAGCCATACTCCACAGAAATAATGCACAGCCATGGCAGTTTGAAGCTTTACTTAAGGACAGAGGTGTAAACGGAGTTCACCTGATGACATTTCATAAGTCAAAAGGACTTGAATTTGAAGAAGTATGGATAATCGATGCGGACGAAATCGTGACTCCGGGGACAAAAACCGGTAAACAGGAAGACATAGAGGAGGAACGCAGGCTGTTTTATGTCGCCATGACACGCGCAAAAGCAAAACTCAGGATATGTTACGGAAGAGAGTTTAAAAACAGGCGCACGGCCAGGTCAAGATTCGTGGATGAGTGTATCAAATAAAACACAAAATTATTAATTGCATACGACATAAACGCGTGATATATTCATAGTTGAAAGTTGTAACTTTTGGAGGAGATTATGGACAACGAGACAACGGTAACAATTGACCTTGGTAACGGGGAAACCATTGAGTGTACGGTGCTGATGATTTTCGAAGCAGGAGATGATGATCGCGAATATATCGCAGTTATGCCTGAAGGCGGAGATGACGACAGTGAAGTGTATCTCTACAGATATAACGAAGATGAAAATGGTGAGCCTCATCTTGAAAATATCGAATCAGATATGGAATACGATATCGTATCGGAAGCATTTGATGAGATACTGGATGAACAGGAATATAATGAAATGGTTGCAACAGGCAACCGTATGAATGAAGAGGATGCGTATTGATTGCATCCCCTTTTTATTTTCACAATAATACTTTTATGATATAATGCTAGACATGTATGATGTAGGATTCCCCAACTTAGGGATATATATTCAAAATTTAAGAAACTGTATCTGGATCGGTAATTTCAGTATCGCTTTTTATGGAATCATTATAGGACTGAGTATCATAATAGGCCTTTTGCTCACATGGAAGGAGGCAAAAAGAACAGGTCAGAAGGAAGATGATTACACAGACTATATAATCATCGGAGTAATCGCGGGAGTTATCGGTGCCAGAATATATTATGTAGTTTTTCAGTGGAGTTATTATAAGGACAACCTCGCTGAGATATTCAATTTAAGGAGCGGCGGTCTGGCAATATACGGAACCGTTATTTTCGCGATACTTGCTCTGGTAATATTCTGTATCGTAAAGAAGCTGGATTTCTTCCAGATGATTGATACCATGATTCCTCAGCTGGCACTGGCACAGGCCATGGGCAGGTGGGGCAATTTCTTCAATATGGAAGCATTCGGAAGATATACAGAAGGACTTCTCGCCATGCAGCTTAAACTCGAAAAGGTCAGTCCGGGAATGATAGGTGCAGACCACATGGAACATTTGCTTACCATAGGAGGAACGCAGTACATACAGGTTACCCCTACTTTCCTGATCGAGAGCGTATGGTGTCTGCTTCTTTTCGTATTTCTTTTTTGGATGCAGAGGCATAAGAAATTTCACGGAGAGGTTTTCTGCTACTATCTGGCACTATACGGACTTGAGAGAGGCATAGTTGAGGGACTGAGATCGGACTCACTCATGCTTGGCAATACGGGCATCAGAGTCAGTCAGTTAGTGGCTGTTATCTGCATTATCCTTGGTATAGTTGGGTTTATTGTTCTTAAGATCAGGTCAAAAAAAGTTGAGTCAAAAAATATCGAATAACATAACATGATCCCATAAGACGACAGGGTCCTATGGGATTTTTAAGTTGGTTTTAAGAAACAAGAGTATAAATAATATATAAAGAGAGGACGATATGCGTATATTGCTCGTAGAAGATGAAAAAGCACTATCAAAAGTAATTGTTAAGATTCTTGAGAAAAACAATTACTCTGTAGATGCTGCATATGACGGAGAGGAAGCTCTGTCATATATTGAAAACGGGGACTACGACGCAGCAGTAATGGATGTTATGATGCCAAAGATGGACGGCATCACCTTGCTTAAAAAAATAAGAGCAAAAGGCATACAGCTTCCTGTACTTATGCTTACGGCAAAGGCTGAAATCGAAGACAGAGTACTGGGGCTGGACAGCGGTGCCAATGATTATCTGCCAAAACCGTTCGATTCAAGAGAACTCCTTGCACGTATAAGATCGATTACAAGATCAAAAAACGAAACGGATGTTCATATCACAGCAGGTAATATTACGCTGGACAGGACAAAGTTTGAACTTGCATCACCCACGGGAAGTTTCAGACTGACAAATAAAGAATATCAGTTAATGGAACTGTTTATATCAAATCCGAATATAATCATTCCGACCGAAAGAATTATGGAGAAGATATGGGGATATGACAGTGACTCTGAAATGAATGTCGTCTGGGTGTATATATCATACTTGCGCAGGAAATTGAAGGCTCTTAATGCCGATGTTCAAATCAAAGCATTCCGAAATTCGGGTTATTCCCTGGAGGGCTGCAATGATTAATAAACTCAAAAAGAAACTAACCGTCCTTGCGACTGTTTCCATTGTTTTACTTATGATGGTTCTTGTTTTAATAATGAACCTTGTGAACTATGCATCAGTTGTCAGAGAATGTGATAACATACTGGATGTACTTAAGCGTCAGGAGATACAGTTCTGGAATGAAGAAAAACCTCCGGCAAAACCGAAAGGCGGTATGAGAGATTTTCTTCCAAGAGGTATGTCCCCTGAAGTCCCCTATGAAGCAAGATCTTTTTTTGTAAAGATAAATGCCGACGGTACGCCGGTTGAAGTCAACCTCTCAAGAATCATCTCAGTTGATAAAGATTCCATCGAAAATTATATTTCCAAAGCCATGTCAAGCAGGAGGGACAGAGGATTTATAGATAAATTCAGATTCGATAAGACGGAGAATAAAGGAATCACGACATTACTTTTTCTTGATTGCGGAAGAAAACTGGAAGCCTTTTATTCTTTCCTATGGATAAGCATAGCGGTAGGAGTCCTCGGATGTCTGATAGTTTTCTTGTTTTTCATGTGCATGGCAGGAAATATAGTACGACCGATTGCCGAAAGCTATGAAAAACAAAAACGTTTTATTTCAAATGCAGGACATGAGATCAAGACTCCGCTTACAATCATAAATGCTAATGTGGATCTTTTGGAAAACGAAGACGAACAGGAAGAAATACGAGATATAAAGTATCAGGTCAAAAAACTGTCTGATCTTACAAATAAGCTTATTACTCTTTCCAAGATGGAAGAAACAGATAATATGATTCCAAAGGTATCGATGCCGCTATCAGATGTTGTTCGGGAGGTTGCAGACACATTTAAGGCTTATGCAGCGACAAAAAATATCGAATATATGATTCAGACAGAACCCGATATAACCATAGCAGCTTATCCTGATTCAATGGAGCAATTGGTGTCCATAATATTGGAAAATGCATTTAAGTATGTCGATGCCGGAGGATATGTAAAAATCATATTGGAGAAAAAAAGAAAGAACGTTGCTCTGTCGGTAGTAAATTCAACAGCAGATAAGTTAAATGAAGAAGATATGAAACATGTCTTCGAAAGATTTTACCGTACCGGAGATGCAGGAAACATACATGCGGAAGGTCATGGACTAGGGCTGTCTATTGCAGAAACTATAGTGAGGACACATAACGGAACAATCACCGCCTCAGCCAACGATTTATATGAGTTTCAGCTTTCTATATCTTTACCTCAGTAAGAGGCCCCTCTTTTCCAGGATGAAAAGTTTTATGCTTTTCATCCGTTTTTTTTTATGTAAATTTAAGTCTCGTTCACTATCATTATTTCAGAAATCCGGAAAGGAGGATTACGATGGAGTTTCGACATGAATGGAAGCATGAGATAAATTACGCGGATTATCTGGTGCTAAAATCACGTCTTTCATCAGTCATGAAAACAGATAAGCACACGATTGACGGCAGATATACTATACGAAGTTTGTATTTCGATACACCTTCGGATAAAGCGCTCAGAGAAAAAACAGACGGAGTGAATATCAGAGAAAAATACAGAATACGATATTACAACGGCGATAAATCATATATCGTCCTTGAGAAGAAATGTAAGTTCGGAGGGCTGTCTTCCAAATATGACTGCGTAATAACTGCGGATGATGCACAAAGGACGGTTGACGGAGATATAGGATGGATGCAAGAGCGAGGAGATCCGTTATGCCTGGAACTGTATGTCAAGATGAAATCCGAGAGGCTTGCCCCAAAAACTATAGTGGATTATACACGTAGAGCATATGTCTTCCCGGCAGGTAATGTCAGAGCGACTATAGATTATGACATAAGGACGGGAATACATAAAACGGATTTTCTGAATCCGGATACCGTGACGGTTCCGGCAGGAGATCCGATAATCATTTTTGAAGTGAAGTGGGATGAGTTCCTTCCGGATATCATAAGGGATGCAGTATCACTTCCCAACAGACGTGTATCGTCATTTTCAAAATATGCACAATGCCGGATTTACGGTTAATAAAATATAAGGAGAAATAATACAATGACTTTCAATGATATCTTTAAATCAAGCTTTCTGGAGAATGTAACGGCAGTAAGTCCGGTTGATATGATTCTGACTATGCTGCTTGCTTTCGGAACAGGACTTTTTATCTTTTTTGTATACAAGAAGACATATCAAGGCGTTATGTATTCATCATCGTTCGGTGTAACGCTCATTGCACTTACCATGATCACCTCACTTGTCATCCTGGCGGTAACGTCGAATGTAGTCTTATCACTCGGTATGGTCGGTGCCTTATCCATCGTCCGTTTCCGTACCGCAATTAAGGAACCGCTTGATATAGCATTTCTTTTCTGGTCCATAGCTGTGGGCATAGTTCTTGCAGCAGGTTTTATTCCGCTGGCTGTAATCGGCAGTGTTATCATAGGAGTCATCCTGCATGTTTTCGTAAACAGAAAACCGGGCAGAAATCCGTATATAGCTGTAATAGTCTGTGAGAACCGCGATTCAGAAGAAGCTGCGGAAAACTATATAAAAACAAATACGGAAAAATGTGTCATCAAGTCGAAATCAGTACAGGAACATCTTATAGAAATCAATTATGAAATTCGCCTAAAGGATGACAGTACGGATTTCGTGAACACCATATCCGAAATGGAAGGAGTAAAAAGCGCTGTTCTTGTAAGTTACAACGGAGATTACATGGGATAAGGAGAGAGCCATGTCAACAAGCAGGCATATAGATAAAATATGTATTGCCATCATCGCGATAGTGCTCATCATCACCATAATATTCATGTCATTATATAAACCGAATCTTACCGGCAAAGGGAAAACAATAGGATATGAAGAACGTCTCTTCAGTAACGACAAAGTTCATTCAATAGATATAGTCATGGATGACTGGGACGGTTTTATCGAAGACTGTGAGAGCGAGGAGTATTCACCTTGCACTCTGCTGATTGACGGAGAAAAAATCGGCAATGTCGGACTGAGAGGCAAGGGTGATACATCATTAAGAAATGTCAGGAACATGGGAAGTCAGCGATACAGTTTCAAGGTCGAATTTGACCATTATGAAGACGGGAAAACTTACCACGGCCTCGACAAACTGTGTCTTAACAACCTGATTCAGGATAATACGATGATGAAGGATTATCTCACATATCAGATGATGGCTGATTTCGGAGCTGATGCCCCGCTTTGCAGTTATGCGTATATTAAGGTCAATGGTGAGGACTGGGGATTGTATCTGGCTGTTGAAGGAGTAGAGGACAGTTTCCTTGAGAGAAACTACGGCTCGAAATCAGGAGAACTCTACAAACCCGACAGTATGGATTTCGGAGGCGGCCCCGGAAACGGCAGAAACTTTGATATGGAGAAAATGCAAGGCTTCGCGCGGGAAGATGATGAGCGGCATATTAATGATAAAGGAGATGAGAGAAAACAGATGCCTGATTTCAAAAAAGGCGAGAGACCGCCGATGCCTGACTTGCGTGAAGCTGAAGAATCCTCGAAACGACGGGAAGGATTCGGAGGCAAGGGACAGGATGATGTCAAACTGAAGTACATTGATGACGATCCGGACAGTTACTCTAATATATTTAACAATGCAAAGACAGACATATCGGATAAGGACAAGGAAAAGCTCATACAATCACTAAAGAAACTGAACGAATATACAGATCTTGAAGATACACTGGAGATGGATGAAGTACTGAAATATTTCGTGGTACACAATTTCGTGGTAAACGGAGACAGTTATACCGGAAGCATGATTCATAATTACTATCTTCACGAAAAGGAGGGAAAGCTCAGTATGATTCCGTGGGATTACAATCTGGCATTCGGAACATTCCAGGGCAGAGATGCGAGCGAATCAATCAATGCTCCGGTAGATGGTCTGGTCTCTGACGGGGATGTTGATGACAGACCCATGTTCGGATGGATACTTTCAGATAAGACATATACCGGGAAATACCACGAACTCTATGCAAAGTTTATTAAGGAATGGATTGACGGAGAAAAACTTGAAAGGATGATTGGTGATACGGCTGATATGATACGACCGTATGTCGAAAAAGATCCGACGAAGTTCTGTACGACCGAAGATTTTGAAAAGGGCACAGAGACACTGAAACAATATGTTGCTTTAAGAGGTAAGGCCGTTAAAAACCAGCTGGGCGGCGACTATACACCTGTTGACGCAGATGACCTGAACATATCAGATATGGGAACCATGAATAACGGACATAAGGATGATCTGCCCGGAGGAGAAGGAAGAAAACAGATCAAGCATGATGAATAAGGAAGACAGTTATATGTACAACAGCCAAAGGATGTGATATTATTCTTTCTATGTGAAATGATAAAGGAGACCGTGTATCATGAAACTGGGAATCGTAGGATTACCGAATGTCGGTAAGTCCACATTGTTTAATTCACTTACCAAGGCAGGTGCAGCAAGCGCCAATTATCCCTTCTGTACGATCGACCCCAATATCGGTGTGGTTGCAGTACCGGATGACAGGCTTAAAGTTCTCGGAGATCTTCACAAGTCGAAGAAGGTCACTCCGGCTACGATAGAGTTTGTAGATATTGCCGGGCTTGTTAAAGGAGCCAGCAAAGGTGAAGGTCTGGGAAACCAGTTCCTCGGTAATATCCGTGAGTGCGATGCCATCGTACACGTAGTACGCTGCTTTGAAGATACAAATGTAATTCATGTAGACGGAAGCGTGGATCCGCTCAGAGACATAGAGACTATCAATTTGGAACTTATATTCTCGGATCTGGAAGTTCTAGAGCGTCGTATAGCCAAGACCACCAAGTCAGCTATGAATGATAAGGGTGCAAAAAAGGAACTTGAGATACTGAATGACATCAGGGAGATCCTTGAGAGCGGGGAACCTGCAATAGTATACAAGAATGACGATGCCGATATAATGGCCTTTGTAAGCTCACTGTGCCTTCTTACATCCAAGCCGGTAATATATGCGGCAAATGTTTCAGAGGACGATCTGGCTGACGACGGGGCGTCAAATCCGCATGTTCAGGCAGTGAGAAAGTATGCAGAAGAACATGACTCAAAAGTTTTTGTCATCTGTGCATCCATCGAGGCAGACATAGCGGAACTTTCCGATGAGGAGAAAGCAGAATATCTCGATGCGCTCGGAATAACCAAGTCAGGTCTTGATAAGCTGATTTCAGCCAGTTATGATCTTCTGGGACTGTTATCTTTCCTTACGACGGGAGAGGATGAGACAAGAGCATGGACCATCAAAAAAAGTACCAAGGCACCGCAGGCAGCGGGAAAGATACACACGGACTTCGAAAGAGGCTTTATCAGGGCGGAGGTTATCAACTACAAAGACCTGGTTGAGTGCGGTTCATCCAATGCAGCCAAGGAAAAAGGTCTCATGAGGCTGGAAGGCAAGGAATACATAGTTCAGGACGGAGACGTCATTTTATTCAGATTTAACGTATAAACGAAAACCATTCTTAAGACAGGGAAAAACAACCCTGTCTTTTTTTTACATAAAAATGAAAAAAAACTTGCAATATTGTGGAGAGTTGGGTAAAATAGTGGTACTTGGTGGTGAAAAGTGGAAGGAATTTATCATTTTGGTTACGTTCATGGGAGAATTTAATCATTCAGTGGATGCAAAGGGACGTGTTATCGTGCCTTCGAAGTTCCGCGATAAACTGGGCGAAAGCTTTGTAATTACAAAGGGTTTCGACCGTTGTCTTTCCATTTACGATATTGAAAACTGGACAGGAGTTCAGGAGAAACTTTCGATGATGCCTATGCTTACCGAGGACGCCAGGACGATAAGACGTATGATGGTCGGTTCGGCAACCGAAGCAGAGTTTGACAAACAGGGCAGAGTACTCTTGCCGGCACCGCTTCGTGAGTATGCGGGAATAAGCAAAGATGCAGTTATGATCGGCAATATCGATCACATTGAAATCTGGAGCAAGGATGCATGGAACAAGGCACAGAACATCGACGCTGATGCCGCAGCAGAGAAGCTCTATGATTCAGGAATCATATTATGACATTTAACCATAAATCGGTACTCCTAAATGAAACCATTGAAGCGCTGAACATCATACCGGACGGCATCTATGTTGACGGTACGCTGGGAGGCGCCGGTCATTCATCGGAAATCTGCAAAAGACTTGGTTCGGGAGGCAGGCTGGTTGGTATAGATCAGGATAAGGATGCGATACAGGCTTCAACAGAACGTCTGAAAAATTATACTTCACAGGTTACGATAGTTCGTGACAATTACGAGAATATCGCATCAGTACTGAAAGGATTGAATATTGAAAAGGTTGACGGTATATTGCTCGACCTGGGAGTTTCAAGTTATCAGCTTGATACCGATGAAAGAGGTTTTTCTTATCAACATGAAGCACCGCTGGATATGAGGATGGATGACAGAAATCCTATGACAGCCGCTGATATAGTAAATGAGTATTCTCTTCAGGAACTTGCAAGAATCATAAGAGAATACGGTGAAGACAAATTTGCGCAGAATATTGCAAAGCACATATGTGCCGAAAGAGAGAAAACTCCCATCGATACGACGACACAGCTTGCAGAGATAATAAAGCAGGCCATCCCGATGAAGATGAGAGTAACGGGAGGACATCCCGCAAAAAGGACATTTCAGGCAATAAGAATAGAGCTTAACAGGGAACTGACAGTCCTTAAAGAATCAATAGGCACTATGATAGACATTTTGAATCCGGGCGGAAGATTATGCATAATAACATTCCACAGCCTTGAAGACAGGATAGTTAAGGAAGCATTCAGAAAGGCTGAGAATCCCTGTACATGTCCGCCGGATTTTCCGGTATGTGTATGCGGAAATGTCAGCAAAGGAAAAGTAATCACTCGCAAGCCGATTCTTCCGGGTGAAGAAGAACTTGCAGATAACAGGAGAAGCGAGAGCGCCAAATTAAGAGTTTTTGAAAGGATTTAAGTTATGGCACAGTCAAGTTACATATATGGCAATACCGTTCGTCAGGGATATGAACTTCCCGAGAGACGTGAAAGAGAATATGAAAAAGCCAGAAAGCAGATCAGAGAGCAGAAGAGGGTGCAGAATGCGCTCAGTATGGATGCTCCTTATGTTATAGCACTCACACTGGCACTTATTATCGTACTTGGAATGTGCATAGCTTATCTTAAAGTACAGGCAGACCTTACTGCCCGTATTAAGAACATCGAAGCTCAAGAGAAGATACTTGAGCAGTATATTGTCGACAATGATGCTCTTGAGTCAAGAATCGATGCAAGCATAGATCTTGATGAAATATACAGGGTTGCAACGGAAGAGCTCGGAATGGTATATGCCAACAAAAACCAGGTCCTGACTTATGATAAAACACCGACGGAATATGTAAGGCAAAATGACGACATCACAGAATGAAAATCCGAATAAACGCAATAAAGGACTGACACGTTCAATGCAGATAAAGCTGGCAATTACCATCGGGGTAATATTGCTGGCTTTAATTGCGTTAATTATAACCCTTGGCCGAATTCAGAACGATTATTCAGACGAATACAACCAGAAAATCCTCTCACAGCAGAGATATGATTCAAGGGAGATCCCCGCAAGAAGAGGTGACATCACTGACAGAAACGGATCATTTCTTGCCACCTCGACGAAGGTATATAATATAATCATCGATCCGTCACAGATAAATTCAAAACAGGAAGATTATCTGGAACCGACGATACAGCTTCTCAATGATGTTTTTGGTTTTGATACCGCAGAACTAAGAAATCTGATTATAGAAAAGTCTGACAGCGCATATATCCGTTACGCAAAGCAGATGACATTTGATCAGAAGACCGAATTTGAAACCAGAAAAGATGAAATGAACGAAGAGTTCAAAAAGAACGGAGATACCAGAAGAGTATACGGAATCTGGTTCGAAGATTCTTATCAAAGATATTATCCGAATGATTCTTCGGCTTCACATGTGGTAGGTTTTACATTTGAAGACGGACTTGAGGGATCGGGAGGAATAGAGCAGTACTATAATGATGAGCTCACAGGAACAAACGGGAGAGAATACGGATATCTGAACGAAGACTCCGCACTTGAACGTGTGATCAAACCCGCCGTAGACGGCAATACCGTAGTTTCGACTATAGATATCAATATTCAGAATATAGTCGAAAAATATCTCAAACAGTTCCAGACAGAATTAGGTTCAAAAACAGCGGCATGTATAATCATGAACCCAAAGAACGGTGAGATACTCGCAATGGCGAACAGCCATCCGTATAATCTGAATGATCCGAGAGATATAAGTACTTATTATACGCAGGAAGAACTCAGCGGTTTTGATGATGCTCAGATGAATGATGCATGGAACGTCGTGTGGAGAAACTTCTGTGTATCAGATACTTATGAACCGGGCTCAACGTCAAAAATCTTTACGGTTGCGGCCGCACTTGAAGAAGGTAAAATCAACGGAAACGAATCGTATGAGTGTCTGGGTTATAAAGAAGTCGGAGGATGGAAGATAAGATGTAATGTCCATTCCGGACATGGATGGTTAAATGTTACCGAGAGCATCATGCAGTCATGTAATGTTGCAATGATGAAGATAGTCGAAGGACTCGGCAAAGAGAAATTCATCAAGTTTCTTCATATATGCGGATTCGGACAAAAGAGCGGAATAGATCTTCCGGGAGAACCGGACACTTCGGTGTTCGTGCGTGATCCGTCACAGATGTATTCATCCGACCTTGCGACAAATGCATTCGGACAAAACTATAACTGCACTATGGTACAGATGGCGGCGGCATACTGTTCGATACTTAACGGCGGATCATATTATGAACCGCATATCGTGAGTCAGATACTTAACTCCCAGGGTTCTGTTGTTAAGACGATAGAACCAAAGCTGGTAAGACAAACGGTAAGTAAGAACACTTCAGACTTTATAAAAAATGCTCTTTTCATGACAGTATCAGAAGGAACAGGAAAGGCTGCACAGATACCGGGATATCAGATCGGAGGAAAGACAGGAACAGCCGAGAAATTTCCGCGTGATAAGATAAACTATGTCGTTTCATTCATCGGATGTGCACCGACTGATGATCCGCAGGTACTGTGTTATGTAGTTGTTGATGAGCCTCATACCGATGATCAGGCACATTCATCATTTGCGAGCAATATATTCAGAGCTATCATGCAGGAAGTATTACCGTATATGAATATTTTCAGAGAAGGCGATGACACTGAATATGCCGCATATGAGACCGTATATTTCGGAACAGATACTCCGGCTGTATCTACGATTGAAGAAGGTGCCTCAGTCGAGGAAAATGCTGAGACAGAATCAAGGGAAGCTGAGGCAGAACCTGCAGAATCGGAAGAGACAGGACAAGAAGAGAAACCATCAGAACCTGAAACAAAGAGGCCTTATGATACTGAGGAATATGTTGACAGATCACCTGCATCAGAGGAAGGAGCAGATGATACACTTCCGGGGATTCCTGCCGGAATAGAGGCAGAGACAGTTCCCGAATTGGGATTGTAAAGGGATTGGGGTTATATGGTAAAAGATACTATATTAGCAGCGATGCTATGTTTCGCTATAACAGCGATTCTGTGTCCGATAGGCATACCGCTGCTTCACAGACTTAAGTTTGGACAGTACATCCGGGAACTTGGTCCGCAGGAGCATCAGAAAAAAAACGGAACTCCCACTATGGGAGGAATAATGTTCATAATTGCAATTATGATCACTACGTTAGTGTTCGCCGGAAAATATCCGATGATCATACCTGTTGCAATCTTTATTCTTCTTTTCGGAATCATAGGTTTTGCAGATGATTTTCTGAAAGTGGTTAAAAAGCAAAATGAAGGTCTTAAAGTATGGCAGAAATTTCTGTTCCAGATCATCATAACCGGCATATTTATCTTTTATCTTTATAAACATCCGGATATCGGAACAGAGATTATCATTCCATTTTCGGGAGCACTTATTAATCTCGGATGGGTATTCATCCCGTTTGTGTTGATCGTAGTAATCGGAACAGATAACGGAGTCAACTTTACGGACGGACTTGATGGGCTTTGTGCATCCGTAACTTGTGCTGTTGCTGCTTTCTTTGCTGTTGCAGCCATCAAACTTGTAATTCCGATTGCACCTATAGCCGGTGCCGTTACGGGAGCCATGCTTGGTTACCTTATCTGGAATGTTTATCCGGCAAAGGTATTTATGGGCGATACAGGTTCTTTGGCATTGGGAGGATTTGTGGCAAGTTTTGCACTTATGACCAGACTTCCGCTGTTTATTTTGCTTGTCGGTATCATTTATCTGGCAGAGGTGCTTTCGGTTATACTTCAGGTAGGATATTTTAAGGCAACACATGGAAAAAGATTATTTAAAATGGCCCCGATCCATCACCACTTTGAATTATGCGGATGGAAAGAGACAAGAGTAGTGGCAGTATTTACTATAGTAACTATCATCATGTGCCTTATCGCATTTTTGGGATTAAGATAAATCATTGGAAATTGATTCGAAAGGAAACGTTATGGCAGAGAGATTAATGGTTGCCGGAGCAGGCAAAAGCGGAATCGCAGCAACAAAAATGTTATTACAGCTTGGTGCGGACGTTCTTTTATATGACAGCAATTCGGAACTGGATATTGAGAAAGTCAGAAGCGAATTACCGGAAGGCAGTTATGTAGTCAAGACAGGTGAACTTAAAAAGTCCGATCTTGAGGGAGTTACTCTATGTGTAATCAGCCCGGGCATCGATCTTGAATCGCCATTTGTGAAATTGCTCGATGAAGAAGAGATACCTGTCTGGTCAGAAATACAGCTGGCATTCCAGAAGGATAAGGGACAGCTTGTTGCCATAACAGGAACAAACGGAAAAACAACTACGACAGCTCTTACGGGAGCCATCATGGCAAAGAAATATCCCGAAACATTTGTTGCAGGAAATATAGGTTTACCATATACCGAGACTTGTCTTAAAACAAGTGAGTCTTCGGTAACGGTTCTTGAGACCAGCAGTTTCCAGCTTGAGACCATTGCCGATTTTCATCCGCATGTAAGTGCTATTCTTAATATTACTCCGGATCATTTAAACAGACATCATACGATGGAGAAGTATATCGCTATCAAAGAATCCATCACGATGAATCAGAAGGAAAGAGATTTCTGCATCCTTAACTATGATGATCCGATATTAAGAGACTTCGGTGCGTCTAAAGAACTTAAAGCAGTGCCTGTATATTTCTCGAGTACACGTGTACTTGAAGAGGGTTACTTCTTAAGAGATGGATGGATAGTAAGAAAAGAAAAGAACCAGAAGGAAGAGAGGATACTTCCTGTAGAAAAATTAAATATCATCGGAAAGCATAATTATGAAAATGCCATGGTTGCGATTGCTATGGGATTTTGCATGGAAGTTCCGAAAGATCTAATCTGCGAAGCCTGCACGGAGTTTGTTGCAGTTGAGCACAGAATAGAATTTGTAAAAGAAAGAACAGGCGTTAAATACTATAATGATTCAAAGGGAACTAATCCGGATGCATCTATTAAAGCCATTCAGGCTATGCCCGGCCCGACTATTCTTATCGGCGGAGGTTATGATAAGCATTCAACATATGATGAATGGATCGAGAACTTTGAAGGCAAGGTCAAGTATCTTGTTCTTATAGGAGAGACCAGAGATGCAATAGCAGATTGCTGCAGAACTCACGGTTTTGATAACGTAATGTATGCCGAGAGTCTCGAAGAAGCAGTTAAAGTATGTGCATCGTATGCTGAAATGGGAGATTGCGTTCTTCTTTCACCGGCATGTGCATCCTGGGATATGTTTAAGAATTATGAGGAGAGAGGAAAACTGTTTAAACAGTATGTTAATGAGCTTTAAAGTATGGCAAAAGTAAAGAGAAAACACTTTTATGACTATGGACTTTTATTTACTATCATTTTCCTGACCATATTCGGTCTGGTAATGATCTATTCGGCAAGTTCATATACGGCACAGATTCAGTTTGGTGATCCCGGTTATTATATGAAGAGACAGGGACTTATCGCGCTGATTGGTTTTGTTGCAATGATAGTGATTTCTCTTATCGATTACCATAAGTTTCTAAAGTTTGCCATACCGGCATATGTTCTGAGCATAGTTCTTATGCTCTTAACTATGGTCATCGGAAAAGAAATCAATGGTAAGAAGAGATGGCTCGGAGTGGGCAGTTTATCATTTCAGCCTACTGAGTTTGTAAAGATAGCAATCATAATCTTCATGGCAGTCTATATCGTCAATCTCGGAAAAAAGATTAACACAGTCAAAGGATTTTTCTCGGTTATTATTTTGACTTTGATTCCGACAGCACTTGTTGCAAATAACAACTTAAGTTCAGGAATCATTGTATTCCTCATCCCTGCATCTATGGCATTTATGGTTGCAGAGAAGAAATACATACTTGCTTATGTAGCGTTGCTGGTTGGAATACTTCTGATTTTTATTTTCAAGAGGCCCATGGGGACTTTCCTTGCGACTTCAGGTATACTTAAACCGTATCAGGCAAGCCGAGTACTTGTATGGCTTGAACCTGAAGCTCATCCTCTTGACGGAGGGTATCAGGTTCTTCAGGGATTATATGCTATCGGATCCGGAGGATTCTGGGGTAAAGGACTCGGACAAAGCATACAGAAATTAGGTTTTGTCCCTGAAGCTCAAAATGATATGATCTTTTCAATCATATGTGAGGAACTCGGATTTGTAGGAGCACTTCTCGTAATAGTCATGTTCGGATTTTTGATCTACAGGTTATTCATACTTGCAAATTCTGCTCCGGATAAATACGGTTCGTTTATATGCATCGGTGTAATGACTCACGTTGCGATACAGGTAATACTTAATATTGCAGTTGTAAGCAATGTTATCCCGAATACGGGAATAACACTTCCGTTTATAAGTTACGGAGGAACCAGTGTGGTATTTCTTATGTGTGAGATGGGACTTGCACTGAGTGTTTCAAGAAGAATATATTTAGATTATTAAGGTACGGCCATGAATGCGAAGAAAATACTATTAATAGCAGTCGTGGCTGTATTTGTTGCTTTTCTGGCTACGGCATTTTTTCTTAAAACAGATGATGTTACCGTAACGGGTAATGAATGGTATTCCGACGAAGAAATAGAAGAGAAAATTTTTGATAACGGAAAATTCTCAAGGAATACTTTTTATCAGATTGCAAAACAATTATCCGGAAAAAAAGAATCAATTCCTTTTGTTCAGGATTATAAAGTTGTTTATGATTCACCGAGAAGTGCAGAAGTAATTGTGTATGAAAAAAGTATAGTCGGTTATGTAAAATACATGGGAAGTTACATGTATTTTGATAAGGACGGAATCGTTGTAGATTCATCATCAGAGCCGCTTCAGGGGATACCGGAGATAAGCGGACTGAAATTCGGAAGCATCGTTCTGTACCAGAAGCTTCCGGTGGAAGATCCGAAAGTGTTTGAAGACATCCTCAATCTGACTCAGATTCTGGATACAAACGGAATACAATGTGACAGGATCGAGTATTCGGGGATCAGACAGGCAACACTATATCTTGGGGATATCAAAGTGGTTTTAGGGAGTGGTGACTATAACGGCAAAGTCGCAGAATTGTGTGATATGTTGCCGAAAATCCGTCAGAAGATGGCAGAAGACGGGATAGAAAGCGGAACACTATATCTTGATAATTACAACCAAAATACAGGAAATACGAGTTATTCCTTCATCAAAGATTGAACTAAAAAAATACAATTTTTGCTATTGAAAATGCATAATCTATCTAGTAAGATTAAAAGGCAACTCTTTTGGATTTGGAGGAATCAGGTTTTGTTAGAGATAAAGTTAAATGATACAGAAAGCGCTGCAAAGATTATTGTTGTCGGTGTCGGCGGTGCTGGAAATAATGCAGTAAACAGAATGGTTGAGGAGAATGTTCAGGGAGTAGAATTCATCGGTGTCAATACCGATAAACAGGTACTTCAGTACTGCAAAGCTCCGAACACCATGCAGATCGGTGAGAAGATCACAGGCGGAAAAGGCTGTGGTGCCAAACCTGAAATCGGAGAGAAAGCTGCAGACGAAAGCAGAGAAGAAATCGGCAACGCTCTTAAGGGTGCTGATATGGTTTTTATTACATGCGGTATGGGAGGCGGCACGGGTACGGGTGCTGCTCCTGTTATTGCTGAAATCAGTAAGGAACTCGGTATCCTTACGGTTGGTGTTGTCACCAAACCTTTCGGATTTGAAGGTCCTGTACGTATGAGAAATGCAACAGAAGGAATCAGCAAGCTTCGTGAAAATGTTGATACACTCATTGTTATTCCGAATGATAAACTTCTTCAGATAGTTGATCGTCGTACGAGTATGCAGGATGCTTTTAATAAGGCAGATGAAGTTTTACTTCAGTCAGTCGAAGGAATTACGGATCTTATCAATCAGCCGGGTCTTATCAACCTTGACTTCGCTGATGTTCAGACTGTTATGCAGGATAAGGGTATCGCTCATATCGGTATCGGTACTGCATCAGGTGATGATAAGGCTATCGAAGCAGTTAAGATTGCATGCGCTTCACCGCTTCTTGAAACAAAGATCGACGGTGCTCAGAATGTCATCCTTAATATCAGCGGTGATATCGGACTTATCGAGGCAAATGATGCCGCAACATACGTTCGTGAAGTTGTAAGTCCGGATGCAAATATCATCTTCGGTGCTATGGTTGATGATACTGTACAGGATACATGTACGATTACGGTTATTGCTACCGGACTTGATGAGAAGAATGTTAACATAAGTGCAAGCAATATTCTCAGTCAGCTCAACAGAAATCAGAAAGTTCAGTCAGCAGCAAGACCTGCAGCCCAGATGACATCTCAACCTAAGATATCAGGCGGACTTGATCTTTCTCTTTTAGGAGATGCTCCTTCAACGCCGAAGAACTCATCATACTCACGTCCTGCTACAATAGAGTTTACGGCACCGGAACAGAAATATGAAGAACCGGTTAAGCACGATGCTCCGAGCTTTGATTCATCAGAACTCAGATCAAGAGCAAACAGAGATGTACAGATCAATATTCCGGATTTCCTCAAAAATAAAAGATAATAATTCATACAAAGAAAATCAGGCGATTTCAAACGCCTGATTTTTTGTTGTGTTTATATAAATATTCAAGCCCTTTTACAAGCAATGCTTCATCATATATAACTTCATGATTGAAGAACTTTGTGATGTATCTTCCCAAACCACCGGTAAGTATCACTGTAAGGTGTGTATCCAGTTCTTTTTCGAAATTATAGATAAATGAATCTATAAGTCCCGCATGTCCGTAGATGACTCCGCTTCGTATGCATTCGCTGGTGTTCTGACCGAGTATTTTATCCGGGACTTCGACCTTGGAAATTTGAGGAAGCTGTGCGGTTTTTGTACTGAGTGCATTCAGCTCTATTTCTATTCCGGGATGGATGATACCGCCGACAAGTTCTCCTTTATTATTCAAAACAAAAATTGTAGTCGCTGTTCCCATATCCACGACGGCAAGAGGTGCAGGATACTGATCGTATGCGGCAACCAGTCCTGCTATGATGTCGGCACCGATTTCTTTTCTGACCTTTTCAGGAAGATAGACATTCATATGAAGGCTGGCATCAACCGCAACAGGATCGATTCCGAAATCAGCACGAATGGTTTGTATTATTTGATTATTTACAGACGGAACTACACTGGAAAGGATGGAACCTTCAAAGGTTTTATCCGATACTCTTTGAAACAGTTCGCTGATGTTTTTCAAATCGGTTTTACAGCGTTCCGAAAAAGTGATTATTCCGTTATCTATTCCAACAATGACGATATTTGTATTACCAACGTCAATTCCGAGAATCATATCAGCGCTCCTTCATACATTGAGATAGCATAAACTCTCGCAAAGCTATCTACTTTGTGGTATTATACCATATTATGGAACTATTTGATGAAATTAAGAAAAGAAGAACGTTTGCCATCATTTCCCATCCCGATGCAGGTAAGACAACTCTTACCGAAAAGTTTCTCCTCTATGGAGGAGCTATAAATCTTGCGGGGTCGGTAAAAGGAAAGAAAACACAGAAGTATGCCGTCAGTGACTGGATGGATATCGAGAAGGAAAGAGGTATCTCCGTAACTTCATCGGTACTCCAGTTTAATTATAGCGGCTTTTGTATTAATATTCTGGATACTCCCGGACATCAGGATTTCTCGGAAGATACTTATCGTACTCTTATGGCAGCAGACAGCGCCGTAATGGTAATTGATGCAGGTAAGGGTGTTGAGGCGCAGACTAAGAAACTTTTCAAAGTATGTGTAATGCGTCACATACCTATATTTACATTCATCAATAAGATGGATCGTGAGGCAAGAGATCCGTATGAACTTATGGATGAGATAGAAACAGTCCTCGGTATCAGGACCTGTCCGATCAACTGGCCTATAGGATGCGGTAAGAACTTTAAGGGAGTATATGACCGCGGGACAAAACAGGTCATTCAGTTTACCGCTGCACATGCCGGCATGCAGGAAGTTGAGAAGACAGTTGTTAATCTTGAAGATGCACAGCTCGGTATGGATTTCAAGCAGCAGCTTATGGATGATATAGAAATGCTTGACGGTGCAAGTGATGAGTTCGATCAGGACAGAGTATCAAGAGGAGAATTGTCACCGGTATTTTTCGGATCGGCTCTCACCAATTTCGGAGTTGAGACATTTCTTGAGCATTTCCTTAAAATGACTACATCACCGCTTTCAAGAAAGACACTCACAGGTGATGTTGATCCGATGAGAGACGAGTTCTTTTCTGCTTTCGTATTTAAGATTCAGGCCAACATGAATAAAGCTCACCGTGACAGGATAGCATTTGCAAGAATATGTTCCGGAAAATACGAGGGCGGAATGGAAGTAACGCATGTCCAGGGCGACAGAAAGATGCGTCTTAACCAGTCTACTCAAATGATGGCTGATGAGCGAAAGATTGTTGAAAATGCATATGGCGGAGATATCATAGGTATCTTTGATCCCGGGCTTTTCTCAATCGGTGATACACTTTGCAACGGAAAAGAAAAAATTCAGTTTGAGGGCATACCGACTTTTGCGCCTGAGCATTTTGCCAGAGTGCGTCAGATAGATACCATGAAGCGTAAACAATTTACAAAGGGTATCTATCAGATAGCGCAGGAAGGTGCTATACAGATCTTTCAGGAAATCGGTTCGGGTCTGGAGGAAATCATTGTCGGAGTTGTAGGCGTTCTGCAATTTGAAGTTCTGACATACAGACTTAAGAATGAATATAATGTAGAAGTTGCGATGGATATTCTTCCATATGAATATATAAGATGGGTGGATTATTCACCTGTTCCTGTCGATAAGATACAGGGAACAAGCGATATGAAGAGAGTTCAGGATCTTAAGGGCAATCCGCTTTTGCTCTGGGCAAACGAATGGAGCATACGCATGACGCTTGAAAGAAATGAAGGACTTAAGCTGAGTGAATTCGGCAGAAACTAGGATGATTATGGATAATTATATGATTCGTGCAACTGCGGCTGACGGAATGATCAGAGCATTTGCAGCTACAACATGTGATGTGGTTGAAGAAGCCAGGATGCGTCATAATCTTTCCCCGATCGCGAGTGCGGCACTGGGCAGACTTATGACTGCTACTCTTATGATGGCCTGGGATATGAAATCAGAGTCGGATCTTCTTACGATTCAGATTCAGTGTGACGGACCAATCAAAGGACTTTTGGCAACGGCAGACAACAGCGGAAGAGTAAAAGGATACGTCAATCATCCCGATGTCATGCTGCCTCCGAATGATAAAGGTAAACTGGATGTCGGAGGTGCGCTCGACCTCGGAGTTTTATCTGTTATTCGTGATACGGGTCTGAAAGAACCATACGTAGGTCAGACTATACTTATCAGCGGCGAGATAGCCGAAGATATAGCATATTACTATGCAACAAGCGAGCAGGTTCCAAGTTCGGTAGCACTTGGTGTTCTTATGAACAAGGATAATACGGTCCGTCAGGCAGGCGGATTCATTATTCAGCTTATGCCGGGTGCAGGAGATGAACTTGCGGAAAAACTCGAGAAAAAGATCCAGGGGCTTAAGTCAATGACAACGATGCTCGATGAAGGAAACAGTCCTGAGGAAATACTTAAGATTATACTGGATGATTTCGGACTTGAGATAAATGATAAAGCTCCGGTGCGTTTCTACTGCAACTGTGATAAAGAAAGAGTTGAAAAGGTTCTTATATCCGTAGGAAAAAAGAATCTGGAAGAAATGATAAATGACGGCAAACCGGTTGAACTTGTATGTCACTTCTGCGGAAGAAAATACGAATTTACGGTTGATGAAATGAAAGCAATGCTTGAAAAAGCAAAATGATGAAAATCTGTGGAGTCATAGCAGAATATAATCCATTCCATGAAGGGCATAAGTACCAGCTTGTTAAGGCAAAAGAACAGACAGGTGCGGATGCCCTCATTGTTGTTATGAGCGGACATTTTGTGCAGCGTGGAGAGCCTGCGGTATTCAGTCCTTTTGTCAGGGCAGCAAGTGCTTTGAGCGGGGGAGCAGATGCAATCTTCATGATGCCGCCGGAAGCATCGACATCCAGTGCGGAGGGATTTGCCGAATATGGGGTGGGTCTGCTTGATAAGTTGGGTTGCGATGCAATTTCATGCGGACTCGAACCTGATTACACATCTGATGAGATAAAAAGACTTGGTGCGAAACTGGCAAGTGAGTCTTACGAATTCAAAAATCAGATGAAAGAACTTATGAAAACAGGAATATCCTATCCGGAAGCACTTGCCAAAAGCCTCGGGACAGAAAAACTCGGACCTAACGCACTTCTTGCGACCGAATATGTAAAGGCTATGATAAAAAAGAAAAGCCGGATGGAGTTCGTGCCGATAACAAGGGTCGGTGCGGGATATGATGATACCGAGATACAATCCGGAGAGTTTCCTTCTGCTACGGCATTAAGAAAGAAACTTCTGAGCGGTGAAATCAAATGTTATGATAAGGAAGCTATGCCGCTCGGACCGGACGACTTCATGCCTGAAATTATCGATAGCATAATAAGGAGTGATGATCTGACACAGTATATGGATGTGGACGAAGCCATAGCCGCAAGACTGCGCAAATCGGAACTGCATTATCATACCTTCGAGGAAATGATAAAAGACATAAAGACCAGAGAATTTACTTATACGAGGATAGCCCGGGCTATCGGGCACATTTTCCTGAATATTAAGGAATGGAATAAAGAGATAACAGCCGCGCATCTTATAGGATTCTCAAATCCGGAGATTCTTACCGAACTTAAAAAGAGGTCGTGTGTGCAGATTATTAGTAAAGCGGCGGACTATCGTGAAGAACTGGCAGGCTGTGCAAATGCCGCAAGGCTTTATAATCAGGCTTATTGGAGAAAATACGGGGTGGAATTGCCGAATCTATACAGACAAAATATAGTGAAACTGTAAAACTTGACTTGTGCGTACGGCTTGATTTATAATGATTAAGGCACGCAATTGTGCGTACGGCTCAATTTAAGGAGGTTTTTCAGAGGGAAAATGAAGATAACAGATGCGGCTTCTTTCGGGCAGGCAATTAAAGCCAGACGAAAAGAACTGAAATACACACAGGGATTTGTATCAGAGTTTACCGGATTCAGTATAAGTTTTATATCGGATCTGGAGCGTGGGAAACAAACAGCGGAATTGGGTAAAGCACTGTACATTGCCAATATTCTCGGACTGGATGTAAATATCGAATTAAGATAGAATACTAATATATAACAAACAGAAAGGAACTGAAATGAAACTGATTTTCAAAAAGTTTACGGTAAAAAACTGGCTGGTGTTGCTGGGTATTTTACTGCTTACGATTCTTCAGGTTTTCTGCATGATGAAGATCGTTGATGTCATCGCCCAACTGACGGCTGCCATGCAGAGTGGAGACCTTGAAGCAATTTGGGATATCGGATGGGTCCTTGTCGGATACTCAGCTTTGCTTCTCGGAGGAATGCTGGTCGCAGAAATCGGAGCCAGCTGGGATGCAGCGGAGATCGTTACAAGACTTCGTAATGAAACATATCACAAAGTAAACGATTTTGCTCTTGCCGATTTGGATGCATTTTCAACGGAATCTCTGATTACACGTACGACCAATGATATGCAGAACCTTCATCTGGCACTCATAACATGTTTCCGTGTTATATTCCTTGTGCCGGTTCTTGTTGTATGGTCTATCACAAAGATCTTAAATTATGATAAATCACTGACGATTGCCAGTGGTATATGGATCGTTATACTTATTGTTATCATACTTGTAATCGTTGCAGTTCTTATGCCTAAGTATAATGCACTGCAGAAACTCACAGATGCACTTAACGTAGCAGCCCGTGAGAACCTGACAGGACTTCAGGTAGTAAGAGCATTTAATGCGGAAGGCTATCAGGAAGCAAAGTTTGACAAGGCTAATCAGGAATTCACTTTGGTCAACCTGTTCACATCAAAGGCAGTTGCATTTCTTGCTCCGCTGCTTATGTTCGTTTTGAACGGACTGACACTTACGATACTTTGGGTAAGTGCATACTTTATCAACGGACTGGATGCAGACCTTGCACTTGCGGCATTTGCAAATACAAACTCTTTTGTTATGCTTGCAAGTCAGGTTATCATAGGATTTGTTCTTTTGATTACGCTTATCGTAGTATGGCCCCGTGGAATGGCCTGTGCCAAGCGTATTCAGGAAGTCCTTGATCATGAAGTTTCGATGGAAGATGCAAAGACTTCGGAGGAACTCAAGGAGAAAGGAACTATTGAATTTAAAAATGTTTCATTTTCTTATCCGGGTTCAGATGGTTATGCAATAGAGGATTTCTCGTTCAAAGTGGAAAGAGGTCAGACCCTTGCATTCATAGGCGCTACGGGAAGCGGTAAAACAACCGCTGTGAATCTTATGCCGCGTCTTCATGATGCAACAGTCGGAGAAGTGTATATTGACGGTGTCAACGTAAAGAATATTTCCGAGAAGAAGCTTCACAGTCGTATCGGCTATGTTCCGCAGAGAAAGTTCCTCTTCAAGGGAACTGTTCGTGATAATATAGCACTTTCGAGACCTGATATGTCGCTTGAAGAAGTTATCGAAGCAGCAAAAGTTGCAGAGGCTGACGGTTTCATCATGGCATCGGATAAGGGTAAAGGATATGACAATCCTGTTGCACAGGGCGGAACAAACTATTCCGGCGGACAGAAGCAGAGACTTTGTATAGCACGTGCCATTGCAAAAAAAGCAGAGATTCTTATCTTCGACGATTCTTTCTCGGCACTTGACTACAGGACAGACAGTAAAGTAAGAGCCAATATCAAAAAGTTCGACGAGAATGTTACCAGAGTTATCGTTGCGGCACGTATAGGAACAATTATGGATGCAGATCTGATACTTGTTCTTGATAAAGGAAAGATAGTAGGAAGAGGAAAGCATGAAGACCTCTTAAGAAACTGCGATGTATATCGTGAGATTGCATTAACTCAATTAAGTAAGGAGGAACTCGGACTATGATGAAAGATAAGACTCCTGCTAAGATCGACGGAACAAAAAGTATGATGAGTTCACTCGGAAAGTACAGACTTCCGATCATCATTTCAATAGTTTTACTTATTTTATCGGTTGTATTTACAATCATCGCACCTAATCAGGTTCGAAATCTGACAAATGTGCTGCAGGAAGGCGCACAGGCCATTGCCCAGGGAACAGGACGTATGGATCTTAAGGCAATCGCAATGTTTGCACTTATTATTGCTCTGTACAATATCATTGCTTTTGCTACAGGTGCTGTTTCAGGTATCCTGCTTAATACGGCTATTCAGAAGTATTCAAGAGATCTGCGTGAAGCCATAATAGCGAAGATCAACAGACTTCCTCTTGCATATTTTAATGAGAGACCTATAGGTGATATCCTTTCTATCGTTACCAATGATGTCGATACATTGGGCACATCACTTCAGAACTGCGTTACAATGCTTCTTCAGTCAGTACTTACTCTTGTCGGTGTTGTAATCGCTATGTTTATAAGCTGTGCTTCTATGGCAATAGTAGTACTTATTTCACTGCCACTTATTCTGATCGTACTCGGAATAACAATTAAGTTGTCATTACCACTCTTTGATAAGAACCAGAAAGTACTTGGTGAAGTTAATGCTACTGTTGAAGAAAACTTCGCAGGACAGCTGGTTATCAAAGCTTTTAACGCAGAAGATGAAAAGGGTAAACCTTTCTATGAGAAGAATACAGAGCTTGGGAAATCACTGTTCCTTTCACAGCTTGTCGGTGGTATCATTCAGCCGCTTATGACATTCATCTCATATATTACATATGCTGCAATTCTTATCGTAGGCGGAGTCCTTGTAGTTAACGGAGAGATTACATTCGGTACAGTAACGGCTTTCCTCGTATACGTAAGTCTCTTCCAGGAACCGTTGTCTCAGATCGGTCAGGCCAGCAACACACTCCAGCTGGCAAAAGCTTCTTCAAACCGTGTGTTTGAGTTCCTTGCAGCACCGGAGCAGGCTGATGAGACAAATAAGCAGAAATATCTTAAGAAAGAAGATATAAAGGGACAGGTTGAGTTCTGTGATGTATGCTTCGGATATCGTCCGAATGAGATGTTCGTAAAGCATTTCAGTAAGATTATCAACCCGGGTATGAAGGTCGCCGTAGTAGGACCTACAGGTGCAGGAAAATCAACACTTGTTAACCTGCTTATGAGATTCTTTGAGACCAACGCAGGTGATATCAAGGTTGATGGTGTATCAATTCACGATATGTCACGTAATGAAGTTCGTGATTATTTCGGAATGATACTTCAGGAAACATGGGTAATGCATGGCACACTCAGAGAAAATCTTGTATATAACCTTCAGAATGTCGATGAAAAGAGAATATATGAAGTACTTGAGCATACAGGTCTGACACACTTTGTTGAGACACTTCCGAAGAAGCTCGATTCAGAGATTACCGAAAGCTCGCTATCATCAGGACAGCAGCAGCTCGTTACGATTGCAAGAGCTATGATAGAAAATGCTCCGATGATGATTCTGGATGAGGCAACAAGTAACGTCGATACCAGAACCGAACTGCTCATTTCAGAAGCACTCGACCAGCTTATGACGGGACGTACATCATTTGTCATCGCACATCGTCTTTCGACAATCAAAAATGCCGATCTTATTCTTGTAATGAAAGACGGAGATATAGTTGAGACGGGAACACATGATTCACTTATGGAAGAAGGCGGACTGTACGCAGATATTTACAATGCACAGTTTGCGAAATCATAAAGGGATTCGATATAAAAAATGATTTTGCAGTCAGGTAAATACTATTATGAAAGAATCAATTTTCAGAAAAAAAAGTATAGACAGGATGAAAGAGCCGGATGAGCTCAATGATTACATCCGAATCACGGAACCTAAAATATGGCTTCTGTTGGTTGGACTTTTGATTTTGCTCATTGTGTTGTGCATATACGGAAGAGACTTTCTTTTTTACCGGGGGGCCTGATGGCTAACAGAATCAAAAAACCTGTGTCAGGAAAAGTGGCAAAAGTTCCGATAATCATGCAGCTGGAAGCGCTTGAGTGCGGAGCAGCGTGCCTGACTATGATACTGGCATATTATGGCAAGTGGATACCTTTGGAAAAAGTTCGTGCGGACTGTGGTGTTTCGCGCGATGGTTCCAATGCCGGAAGTATCGTCAGAGCAGCTCATTTTTTCGGATTAAATGTACAGGCGAAAAAATACGAACCGGAAGCACTTAAAAACCACGGAACTTTCCCATGTGTCATCCATTGGGAATTTGATCATTTCATAGTCCTGGACGGATTCAGAAATAACAGGGCATATTTTAATGATCCGGCAAGAGGCATATACAGTGTTGATATGAAAACATTTGATGAAGGCTTCACCGGAGTGTGTCTCGAATTTGAACCAAAAGAAGATTTTGTGCCGGAGGGTAAACCGAAGAGTATTATCGGGTTTGTACGGAAAAGAATCAGAGGTCATGGAACCACATTATTGTTTGTTGCTTTTGTAGCAGTTATTATCTCACTTGCCGGAATCATAAGACCTGTATTCGGAAGAGTGTTTTTAGACAGTATACTCAACGGAAACAGACCCGAAAATGCAAACAGATTCTTTGTTTTACTATTTGTTTTAACTGCTGTTGAGGTTATCATAAGCGGAATAGATAGTATATACAAATATAAAATAAGCGGAAAACTGGACACAGTGGACAGCGCCTCATATATGTGGAAGGTTTTCAGTATGCCGCTTGAGTTCTTCTCACAAAGAATGGCAGGAGATATCCAGGAAAGACAGAGATCCAATGCAATTATTGCAGATGTTCTGATTAACTCACTGGCTCCGCTTATTATGAATACCATATTGCTGGTTTTATACCTTCTGATAATGCTGAATTACAGCTGGATTTTAACTATGATAGGCTTGGCATCGCTTTTATTGAATGCCTTGTTTTCATATATAGTATCAAAAAAACGCGTAAATGTTACAAGAGTATCCATGCGCGATACGGCCAAGCTGAATTCTTCAACTCTTTCAGGCCTTGATATGATAGAAGTCATCAAATCCAACGGGGCTGAAAATTCGTTTTTTACAAAATGGGCAGGTTATCTGGCAAATGAGAATACGGATAAACTGAAATTATATCAAATCAATCAGACATGGGGAGTAATTCCGCAATTTGTAATTGATATTTCCAACGCTTTGGTTCTTATACTCGGAGCGTATCTTGTGATGCAGGGACAGTTTACCGCTGGTATGATTCTTGCTTTCCAGGGATTTATGCAGGCATTTATGCAGCCGGCGTTAACATTTGTTTCGGCAGGACAGACTATACAGGAAATGATTACGCAGATGGAGAGAATCGAAGATGTCATGGAGTATCCGGTAGAAACGGTTTTCTCTGATTCCGAAGAGACGGAAATAAATAAGCTTTCCGGAAAAGTCGAGGTCAGAAACCTCACATTCGGATATTCCAGACTCGGCAAAACCATAATCAATGATATCAGTTTTTCTGTCGAGCCGGGCAAGTCCATAGCAATAGTGGGCAATTCCGGATGCGGCAAATCAACGATAGCAAAGCTTATGGTAGGTTTATATAAGCCGTGGAAGGGAGAAATCCTGTATGACGGAAGGAAACTTTCGGATCTCAATAAAGATGTCTTCAACGGTTCTGTTGCGATGGTAGATCAGGATATAGTGCTTTTTGGAGATACTATCAGCAACAATATTAAGCTGTGGGATGAAAGCATAGCGGATTTTGAAATGATCCTTGCTGCCAGGGACGCACAGATATATGACGACATTATGGGCAGACCGGAGGGATTCCGTTCCAAAGTGTATGAGAATGGTAAAAACTTTTCCGGTGGTCAGAGACAGAGGATAGAGATAGCTCGTGTTCTTGCACAAGACCCGACGATAATTATCATGGATGAGGCAACAAGTGCACTTGATGCCCAAACGGAATATGAGCTTGTTAAAGCCATTAAGAACAGAAAAATAACCGCTGTGGTGATAGCACACAGACTTTCAACCATAAGATCCTGTGATGAGATAGTGGTTCTTGACAAGGGACAGGTCATCGGAAGAGGTAATCATAACGAACTGATGGAGAAATGTGAACAATACAGAGAAATGGTATTGAGTAACTGATAACAGAGAGATTAAATGGGTTGGTTTAGCGAACAACTGAATAAGCGAAAGAAATACGATGAAGAGAATAAAGCCAAATCATTATATACTTTGGCATCCTCCATCGACAAGAATATACCGGTCAGGGCTACTACTAGTGATAGCTTGACCGATAATGCCGTATTGGAGATTATCAGATACTTCGGATATATCGTAGATGAAATCGAGATTCCTCTAAACATCACAGACCGGGAGGAAAAGCTGGAATATATGATTCGTCCGTATGGCATTATGAGACGAAATGTAAAACTTGATGAGGGTTGGTACAGGCATGCTATAGGTCCGATGATAGGAGTGCTGAAAGAAAACGGGAAATCGGTAGCACTCATTCCGGCAGGAATGTCGGGATATGATCTGATTGATTATGATAAGTCAAAAAGATACAGAATCAACAGATCCAATGAAGACTTGCTTGACAGTGACGCAATATGTTTTTACAGGCCGCTTCCGCTTAGAACAATGACTCATAAAGATTTATTTGTGTTTATGAGACAACAGATTTCGACCACTGATTTTATTTTCTATATTGTTGCAATCATTGTTCCGATATTACTTGGATTTTTCATGCCGGCATTTACAATGTGGCTTTTTGATAGAGTTATTCCTTCGGGAGACATAAGACTTCTGATGTCTCTTGCGATGTTCATGATGGGCTTTATGCTGTGTCAGCTTCTTATGAATATGTTTAAAGCAGTAATCAAAAACAGGACCATCACAAAGCTGGATGTTCCTTTACGCGCAGCGCTTATGGGAAGAATGATATCATTGAAAACAGAGTTCTTCAGTGATCAATCTTCAGGTGAACTGGGCATGAGAATCATACAGATGGAAGAGATATGCACAATTGTTATCGAAACCATCGGTTCAGTAGGGATCACAGCAGTGTTTTCTTTGGTATATATCATTCAGGTTCGTAATTTTGCACCTGAACTTGCCGGAATAGCCTTAATGGTTTCACTTATTGATATCGCTATCATAGTAGTCGCTACTATTTTAAAGTCGGTTAATATTAAACAATATCTATATCAAAACACCAAAACCGGTGGATTAACTTATCCGCTTATTACCGGGATAGAAAAAATCAAAATATCCGGTGCGGAAAACCGGGTATTTGCAAGGTGGGCAAATCAGTATGCAAAGGAAACTGCTATAAAGTATAATCCGCCGCTCTTCGTAAGGATATGGCCTGCGCTCATGATCGCATCCAATGCTGTCGGAGCCTTGATGATTTATGCCAGAGCATATGCCAATGAAGTTCCGGCGTCAGGATTTTACGCTTTTACTACTGCTTTCGGTATGATCACTTCAGCATTTACTCTGCTTATCCAGATGGTTCCTTTCATGGCGTTAATTAAGCCGACATTTGATCTTTTAACACCGATACTGGAAGCAGAACCGGAAGAAAATCCGGGAAACAGTGTTGTTACATCACTACAGGGAAATGTTGAATTCCGTGATGTAACATTCAGTTATGATAAAGGGACGCAGAAAATCCTTGACAAGCTCTCTTTTAGTATCTCATCCGGAGAGTATGTTGCTATTGTAGGCAAGACCGGATGCGGCAAATCCACAATTATAAGATTGATGCTTGGATTTGAGACTCCGCAGAAAGGCAGTATATATTACGACAAGAGAGACCTGAAAAAGCTTGATCTTAATTCATTGAGAAGGAAAGTCGGTACTGTTTTACAGAATGAAAAGCTTTTCACCGGAGATATATATTCCAATATAACGATTGCCGCTTCTCAAATACCTATGGATCAGGTTTGGGAAGCAGCAGAGATTGCGGAGATTGCAGACGATATACGGGAAATGCCAATGGAGATGCATACTTTCATAAGCGAAGGTAACGGAGGAATATCCGGAGGACAGAAGCAGAGGCTGATGATAGCACGAGCTGTTGTGACAAAACCCAATATATTGATTTTTGACGAGGCCACAAGTGCGCTTGATAACATCACTCAGCAAAAGATTTCCAGGGCGATAGACGGTATGAAGTGTACAAGGATAGTCATTGCTCATAGACTTTCCACTGTTCAGAACTGCGACAGGATATTAGTTATGGATAAAGGAAAAATCGCAGAAGAGGGAACTTATGAGGAGCTGCTGGCTAAAAAGGGATTGTTTGCCGAACTGGTTGAACGTCAAAGGATAGATTTTGAAGCATGAGGAGATTCCGGTAGACTTTGAGGACTCATATTCATTGGAAGAGAAGAAAATGTATCTTTGGAGGTAGGTTTATGGATTATCAGGATATTCTTAATGCACAGGAAAGGTTAAAACCCATTTTATTCAAGACATCACTTATAGAAGTGCCGAGTGTTACAGATTATGCACTTTACCTGAAACCGGAGAACCTTCAGCGTACGGGATCTTTTAAGATACGTGGCGCATATAACAAGATGTGTATGCTGAGTGACGAGGAAAAGGCATGCGGTGTTATCACCAGCTCTGCAGGAAATCACGCACAGGGTGTTGCATATGCCGCACAGCAAGACGGGATACGCGCTGTTGTATGTATGCCGAAAAGTACACCGCAGATCAAGATTGATGCAACAAAGATGTATGGTGCCGAAGTGGTACTTGTAGATGGAGTGTACGACGATGCTTATCAAAAAGCTTTGCAGCTTCAGAAAGAAAACGGATATACATTTGTTCACCCATATAATGATGAGGATGTAATTGCAGGTCAGGGTACGATAGGTATTGAAATCATGAAGGAGCATCCCGAAATAGATACAGTAGTCGTGCCGGTCGGAGGAGGCGGACTTGCTGCAGGTGTTGCCTGTGCTGTTAAGTCAATCCGCCCTGATGTAAAAGTATACGGAGTGCAGCCTTACGGAGCACCCGGTATGTACGCTTCTTTTGCCGTAGGGTATGTAAAATCGCTATCAAGTGTTCATACATTTGCAGACGGTATTGCAGTTAAAAAAGTCGGAGATATAGCTCTGGAATATGTTTCCGAATATGTGGATGACATTATATTGGTTGATGATTCCGAAATACTGGAAGGTATCAAAAATCTTTTCAGTTATGAGAAGCTTGTAGTTGAGGGTGCAGGTGCTGCAAGTGTTGCGGCTGTGATAGGAAAACACCTGTCTTTGGAAGGAAGAACAGTTGCTGCGATAGTTTCCGGCGGTAATATTGACCTTTCATTTTTCATAAAACTTATGCAAATGACGACGGAGGCGGCAAATTAGCCCTGATTAGAAAAGGAGATTGTTATGAAAAAGACTTTAAAAACTATTTTCAGCAGTTCAAAAGTATTATTAGTATCCTGCCTTATTGGTTGTATTTCGTTCATTATTTCCGGCATATTATATATCAGTGATTATGGGTTGTTCAGTTATTCTCTTCCGAATTTTTGCATATCACTCGTATTAATCAGTTTATTAGTCTGCTATAAAAATGGGGAAATAAACTGCCAAAAGAGCTTAATGGGAGCATTATTGTTTTATTTATTTGCAGACAATTTAACTATGTTTGCAGAATCAATAGATTTAAATGGAATAGGCCATGTCATTACAATTAGAACCGGCATATCTGTGGTTTTAGCATTGATAATATTCTATAACTACCTGGTTGCACAATCCGATCATATTGGAATAAAAAGAAATGTTATTATAAGCCAGATTACAATCTTTGCAATGCTTATACTCTTTATTATAAGTTTTGTTCAAACATTAAAAGCAGATGCATTTGTGT
>JAZRYX010000055.1:0-7798 GCA_045600945.1 Lachnospiraceae bacterium | reverse complement strand
CGGAAACCCTACGGATGAAGGAAACGGAAATGTATGTGGACGGTTTCAAGTCGAAGCTTGTAAAGGATACTTCCTACCGGGGACTCTGGAATGTCAGCTCCACATTGAAGGAATTCTAAGGAGGCGGCATATGTATCCTGTAAGCTCTGCCTTCTTAGAGGCAATCAAAAACAAAACACGAAGATACTACTGGAGCGGGCAGAACACAACGTAAGCCGGAAGCGTCTACCAGTTTGATGAAAACGATATCCTCAAAGGAAGCGGCAGCATTTCGATGCAGTGCTCCGGCAGCAACGAGATCGAACTTGGCACGGTATATTCCTCCGAGTTTAACATCACACTCCTTTCGGAGATTGACCGGTACACTCTTGAGGATGCAACGGTTGAGGTTTTCTTTAACCTGCTGCTTCCGGATGAGGAGGCGGAAACAGTACCAATGGGGATCTTTGAAATCTCTGAGGCAAACAGGACACTTAAGCATCTGGAAACAAAGGCATACGATTACATGCACCGTTTCGATAAGGATTTCAAAGGCTTTGAAACAATCGGAAAGACGTATGACTTTCTTTCCTTATGCTCTGTGGCCTGTGATGTGGAACTCGCCCAAACGCAGGAGGAAATCGAGGCGCTTCCGAATGGTGATCAGGAACTGTCTATCTATTCGGAGAATGACATCGAAAGCTACCGTGATGTGCTTTATTATGTCGCGCAGGTGCTCGGATGCTTCTGTGTCATCAACCGTGAAGGAAAGCTGGAGCTTCGAAGATATTCTGATAATCCTGTGCTCACTGTTGAAGTTCAGCACAGATATTCAAGCAGCTTTTCTGATTTCATAACAAGATATACGGCAGTCAGTTCCACCAACATGAAAACGGAAACCGCCGAGTATTATCATCTTGATCCGGATGACGGGCTGACAATGAACCTCGGTGTGAATCCTCTGCTTCAGTTCGGACTGGATGAAACAAGGCAGGAACTCTGCACAAATATCCTGAATGCTATTGCGGTCATAAACTATGTACCGTTTGATTCAGATACCATCGGAAATCCTGCACTCGATCTCGGAGATGTGCTCCGCTTTTCCGGCGGCCATGCGGATGTCACAAAGATGGCTGCCATAACTGCTGTGACATATAAGATCGGCGGAAGGCAGACCATAAAGTGTGTCGGAAAGAATCCCCGTCTTGCAAAAGCGAAGTCGAAAAATGATAAGAACATCTCCGGACTTCTCAATCAGATAGAAGCCGGAAAAATAGGTATCCATACTTTCACAAATGCCTCGGCTTATACGATTGCAGATGTGGATACGAGGATTATCCGTATCGAATTTGCAACTACAGAAGCAAACCATGCGCAGTTCTTTGCACAGATTATCGTAGATGTTACTGCAGATGAAGTGGACCGTACTGCAACGGCATCGGGAACCATCATTGTCCCAATACCAGAGCCTGATCCACCCGAACCAGAACCTGAGAACGAAAACAATTCAAACGATTCTTCTTCGAATCAAATCATCCCGATTGAGGTGGATGTTAACCTCCCGGTAAATTGGACAGATGACGGAAAAGCGGAAATCTATGTCACCTACTTCCTCAACAACTTTGAAATCTTAGAGTTCCACCCGGAGGAATCCTGGCACAGCGGAAAGCACATACTCTCGCTTTACTATCCTATCGAAGAAGTTATCCCAGATGCTCTTAATACCTTTGAGGTATATATCAGGATGACAAATGGAAATGGATCTGTCAGTGTGGGAAACTGCATCGCCTCTATAAGCGGGCAGTCGATGGCTGCAGCACAGGCATGGGATGGAAAGATTGAAATTGAAGAAAGTGTTGAGCCATTCAGAATAAACGGAGGAATAGGCGTTACGGCTTATCAGGATTCAATGGATGTGGAACTCCTCGAAATCCTAAGACCGAACATTTCAGATACATCACCGCATTACACAATAGCTGCACTGTTTGCTCCTATTGAGTTGCCGTAAAGGAGGAACTTATATGAGATTACAAGGCGATATGGAAATCATGCTCACGGATGTTAATACTGGAGAGGTTGAAACAGTACATGAGCATAACATGGTTACCAATGCAATAAATGAGATATTAAATTCAAATCCGTTTGGAGTGTTTTACACTACTATATCAAACAATGATGCAATCAGCTGGTATGAGACACTGCTGCCTCTATGTCCCAACCTTATAGGTGGAATTCTTCTCTTTCCAAATACAATTGAGGAGGACGAAGCAAACACTTATCAGTTCTCTGATAATATGCCGGTTGCATACGCATCAAATGATGTCAACTCAACCGCAAATGTAGCAAGAGGCAGTATGAATCTTACTGAGAGTATGCCGATTGAAAATGGGTTCAAGTTTGTCTGGGAATTTACTGCAGGTCAGGGAAACGGAACAATTGCTTCCTGTGCACTTACAAGTGCAGATGGCGGAAAAAACGCATTCGGCAGCGTCATTGGTGATGCTACTGCTTTTAAGACACTTAAATCCGGAAGATTTCCATCATCACTATCAACTGCTAATTTGGAACTTCTCACAGAAATCACGGAAATTGATTTTGAGCATAACACAGCAATTTCACTCACCTACAAGGATAATTCCATCATCATTACAAGATTTCATATTCCTGTATTTACTATTGGGTTAAATGACAAGCTGAATGATTCTACAATAAAAGTCGAAGCAACAAGAACAATTCTGACTACGACATTTCACTTTCTGAATAACTATTATCAGTATGGTCAGTTCTATGATGGCGGTGATGGATATTGGTACGGCTTTGCTAATACTGAAAATTCATCCGGGGCAGCTACGATGTACTGGACCAAAATCCGTAAGTCAGATTACTTTATGACAGAAGGTGTATGGACATTAAACAATGTTCAAATAGTCAGCGTTGGAAATCAGATAACCGATACTTATACTGACAGAAATATCCGAAGCTGTTTTAGAAACGGGTATCTTTATGTTATGGCATCAAATAAGCAGGGAATCTATAAAATCAATGCCAACAACCAAACTGATATTACCTTGATTCCGTTAGGCTTCACATCTAAATGGAAATCGCTTGGAGATACAACTAACTGTAATCTGTATATGACTCTTATTGGCGATATCATCATGGGATATGATTTTCAGATTCTTGCAGATGACACAATTATTCAGACTGCCGGAGAGGTAAGACTTACAACTGGGGGAACGCCTCTTTTCAGATACAAGCAGTTCTACTTTTGCTGGGGTTCTTCATACAGCAACCATTACAGATGCGCGTATCTGTTAACACCTTATCTTGTTACAATCAACAACCTATCGCAGGCAGTAGTAAAAACCGCCAGCAAGACGATGAAGATCACGTACACGCTGACGGAAATACCGGAAAACTCTTAAATTGTCTTGTGGGATTATCTGAGGATGGTCCTTTGAGATTTTTTAGAAGACTTCTTTGAACTGAAAGATGCGGCAGGTTCTGCCACCATGAGAACTTCTTCCTCGGGAGCCGGGGTGATCTTGATGATGCCTTCATCATATTCAATGTTCACCCTGTCCCCGATGTGGAAGCCTAAGCTTTCGAGCCATTTGCCTTCCACGTTGATCTTCGGAACTGTGGTATATCCGGAACTGTGATAAGCGCTTGAGTAGTTGGTTCTGTTTGTGTAGCAGACCTTTAAGGTTTTTGAATTCATTGTGTACCTCCTTGTTTTTTGGCAGCCCGTGTGGCTGTCATTTTTGGTGTGTATATTAATCACTCTGTTAAAGAGAAATAGCAAGTTATATCTGCTTTATCTGTAAAACTTTTTTCGAAGGGAGAAACGAATCTATGAAAGAATTCTGGAGCTATATTCAGCTTGTGTTCACTGCTGTCGGAGGCTGGCTCGGATGGTTTCTTGGCGGCTGTGACGGGCTGGTGATTGCGCTTGCCGTCTTTGTTGTGATTGATTACATCACTGGAGTCATGTGCGCCATTGCTGATAAGAAGCTGTCGAGTTCCGTCGGCTTCAAAGGCATCTGCAGGAAGGTGCTGATTTTTACTCTGGTCGGTGTCGCACACATCATTGACACGCATGTGATTAAGACCGGCTCTGTTTTAAGGACAGCAGTTATCTTTTTCTATCTGTCCAATGAAGGCGTGTCGCTTCTTGAAAATGCAGCCCACCTCGGATTGCCGATTCCGGAGAAACTGAAGGAAGTACTGGAACAGCTTCATAACAGAAGTGACAACCATTATAGGCAAAGCCATGGGGGAAAATGAACTGAGAGCAAAGGTGGTTGATACTGCAAAAGCTTATCTTGACACAGCGGAAGGCTCCGCAAAGCACAAGGAAATCATCGACACCTACAACGGACACAGTGATCCGAACCGCAGAACCTATAAAATGACAACGAAGGATGCCTGGTGCATGACTTTCGTTTCTTTTTGCTTCATCAAGGCAGGCCTTGCGGATCTCATTGTAACTGAGTGCGGCTGCGGTGAAGCAGTCAGCAGGAACGCATCGATAAAGAAGAACTGGGTGGAATCGGATTCCTATGTTCCGAAGCCTGGTGACATCATCATGTATGACTGGCAGGATTCAGGATCCGGTGATAACACCGAATGGCCCGACCATACCGGCATCGTGGAAAGCTGCGACGGTAAGACCATCAACATCATCGAAGGCAACAACTCCGATATGGTAAAGAGAACGTCCTACGCAGTAAACGGCAGATACATCAGAGGATTCATCACTCCGGACTATGCCAGCAAGGCTTCAGCGCCGGAGCCGGTTAAGGAGGATTATGATCTTCAGACTACAGCACAGCTCTGGATCAGGAAGGAGCCGGTAAGCGGAGCGACTGTTATTGCCATGCCGACCGGAGCGAAAGTGAAGAAACTCACTAATCCGTGGGTGAAGGTCCGGTATGAAAAGGACGGAAAGGTCTATGAAGGCTGGTCCTCGATGAAGTATCTGAAGGAAATTTAATATGGATTATGTGTATGCCCGTCATGGAGAAATCTGTGGCGGGTTTATTTTTTTTGAAAAAGTTTTTTGAAAACGTCCTTTTTCATATCCTCCCGAGGCTACCAGTTAGAGGGCAGTAAAACAATAAGCCCCCGGAAAGAAGGATAGCGATATGAAGCACAGTCTGAAAGTAAGTGTTTCAAAAGAGCCGCAGACGGCAGGAATTGTCACCTGCAGAAATGTAACCATCCGCGAGAGACTGCTCAGGTTCCTTTTCGGAGACAAGCAGAGAGTCACGGTACTGATTCCCGGTGACAGCGTGGATGAGATTGCCATCTGTGAGGAAGCAAAGGAAGGAGGAGAATCTGATGAATAAGGTTGAACTTGTAATCGAAGGAGCAAAACTTCTGCTTGATGTTGCAAAGAACCTTCACTCTCTGGCAGACAGCGTCCAGGCAGTATGCACCCTGGTTACCGACGGTCTGCAGGATGTGAAGGAGACACCCGCACCGAAAGCTGAAGTCAGGAAGACACCGGCTGTCACCCTTGAGAAGGTAAGAGGCATTCTTGCCGACAAGAGCAGAGCCGGATACACCGCAGAAGTAAGGGCAATCATCACGAAGTACGGAGCAGAAAAGCTTTCGGAAATCGACCCTGCAAACTACGAGGCGGTCATGAAGGAAGCGGAGGAACTGTAATGGAGAAACACGCAGTATTATCTGCATCCGGTTCAAAAAGGTGGCTTTCCTGCACACCGTCCGCAAGGCTTGAACTGGAGTTTGAGAACACATCATCGGAAGCGGCGCAGGAAGGAACCGCCGCACACGCTCTCTGCGAGCACAAGCTTAAGAAGGCTCTGCGCATGAGGTCGAAGCGTCCGGTTTCGGATTATGACTCAGATGAAATGGAGGAATGCACTGATGCATATGTGGAGTTCGTGATGGAACAGTACGCAGCCGCGAAAGCGGTATGCAAAGATCCGGTTGTACTTATCGAGCAGCGTCTTGATTTCTCCTGCTATGTACCCGACGGTTTCGGCACAGGAGACTGCGTTATCATCGCAGACGATAAGCTGCACATCGTGGATTTCAAGTACGGCATGGGCATTCTTGTTGAGGCTGAAGAGAATCCGCAGATGATGCTTTATGCACTCGGCGCTCTGGAGATATTTGATGCTCTCTATGACATCAGGGAAGTGTCAATGACCATCTTTCAGCCGAGACGCGAGAATGTCAGCACATGGACGGTCTCCGTTACGGATCTGAAAGCCTGGGCGGAGGAAGTCCTGAAACCGAGAGCGGTGCTTGCCTATAACGGCGAAGGCGAATATACGCCCGGTGAATGGTGCACTTTCTGCAGAGCCGCTGTCAGATGCAGGGCAAGAGCAGATGAAAAGCTGAAGCTTGCGGAAAGCGAGTTTAAAATGCCGCCGCTTTTAACAGATGCGGAAATTGAGGATATTCTCACGGTTCTTCCTGATCTTACCAAGTGGGCAAATGAAATCGAAGCCTATGCCCTTGATGCAGCTCTCAATCACGGGAAAGAGTGGAGCGGCTTCAAGGTAGTCGAAGGCAGGTCGGTGAGAAAATACCGCGACGAAGGAAAGGTCGCAGAAGCGGCTGAGGAGGCAGGTTATACGGATATCTACCGTAAGTCCCTTATCCCTATGACCGAGATGGAAAAACTTATGGGAAAGACAGAGTTTGAGGAGATTCTGGGCAGCCTCATTTATAAACCGTCCGGGAAGCCGGTACTTGTTCCGAAGACGGATAAGCGTCCGGCAATGAATGTAACAAACGCCATAAACGAATTTAACGAAATCAAGGAGGAAAAGTAAAATGGCTAATATTTCAAGCAAAACAAAGGTTATCACAGGTGTAAACACAAGACTTTCTTACTTCCACGGCTGGGAGCCGGTATCAATCAACGGCGGTGCCGAGAAGTACTCTGTATCGGTTCTCATTCCGAAGACGGATACTGAAACCGTGGATGCAGTCAATGCTGCCATCGATGCGGCAATCGAGGAAGGCATCTCCAAGTTTGGAGGAAAGAAGCCTAACCGCGCGGCTATCAAGACTCCGCTTCGTGACGGCGATGTCGAGCGTGAGGACGAGGCTTACAAGGGTCACTGGTTCATCAATGCGAACAGCACAACGGCTCCGCAGATTGTGGACAGGGCGGTAAAACCCATCCTTGACAGAAGCGAAGTGTACTCAGGCTGTTATGCAAGAGTATCCCTTAACTTCTATGCATTTAACTCGAACGGAAACAAGGGCATTGCCTGCGGACTCGGAAACATCCAGAAGGTCCGTGACGGTGAGTCCCTCGGCGGCAAAGCATCAGCTGCAGATGATTTTGCGACTCTTGCAGACGATGATTTTCTGGCATAAGGAGGTGCGGACATGGAAGCAGCAGTAAGTACAGTACTTGTTAACATTCTTCTTGCAGCATTCATCCTCGTGGTTCTTTCATGGGTGCTTGTAGGTGTACAGACCTTTATTGATGAGAGAAAGCGTGATAAGCGTGAGGCGGCGGCTGAAATCCGCGCACAGGAAGCGGCAAAGCGTGATGCAGAGTATCATCTTGAACGCATGAAGGAAATCAGAAAGTAACTTTATTCCGGGCGGCATGGAGCAAAATCCCTCTGCCGCCTTGTTTTCATTTATGGAGGCAGTGATGAAAAATCTTGAAATCGATATAGAGACATATTCCTCTGTCAGCCTTCAGAAGTGCGGCGTATACAGGTATGCTGAAAGTCCGGACTTTGAAATCCTGCTTTTCGGGTATTCTGTGGACGGAGGCGGGGTTAAGACCATAGACCTTGCATCGGGTGAAATCATTCCT
>JAZRYX010000054.1:0-50739 GCA_045600945.1 Lachnospiraceae bacterium | reverse complement strand
GATGAAGTAAAGGAATTGTCAGTTATAGAAAAACAGAATGGTCCCAAAGATATGATCTCAAAATTAATGTTAAGACATTCTACATCCTTAACTGAATTATAGCAAGACTTAAAGCAGACTTATCTGTTCCCGTATGGCAAGGGTCTTGTAAACAGTGGTATTTAGATCTATAGTAGCCTGCAACCTTTCTATGTATGATCTTACTGATTTTTGCTGAGCCGTAAGGCGTACCTTTGCTTTTGCATCAATCATGCCATCTGTGCCGGTAGCCTCAAGTGGTTTAAGTTTGCGTTCCCTGCGGTAACGTACAAGATCTATGATTCTTCCACTCCCATAGTTTTCTACATAACATCTGAGCTTACACATGCGGTCTGTTCCAGTCTCGCTCCAACCCATAGGCCTTGAACTCATCCTCTCGGAGTATAGGCTGCTTACATGTCCTTCGGCACTGCATCCGATGACATGTTTATCACGAAACGCTGTCTGAATCTCAGCCCAGTTGTTTACAAGGAAGCTACGGCATTCCTCGACTGCATTGTCACTGCCATCGCAATGGCTTTGTATGCGTGTGAGAAGCTTCTTGACTGCAAGGAGGTTGTCTTTGTAGATGTATTTATAAAAACGACCAACGGTTTCATCCTTCGAATCTTTTGTACATCTGGACACGCTGTATATATATTTCATCAAATGAAACCTGTCTACAACAGCTTTGCTTTTGCAGATATAGTCAGTTGCGGTCTTTATCCAGCCGCCTCCGTCTCCACTGATATATACGCGTGTGAGGTAATCAGTATCATAGTGGGTCTCGATATAATCCTCTACCGACTTCCACAGTTCAGCATTGCTATCAGTACCGTTGTAGATGCCTCCGAAGAAGTGGGGATTAATAAGTTTTCTGCGTCCTTTACAGACTTCTTCCTTGCCTTCGAACAAATACACGAGCTTGCCTATGAAGCATCCTTTATTCTCGCCATCTTTCTGGCGATGTATATGGTCTTCATCGGCTTCGATATAAAGATACCTGACCTGCTTCTTTTCTTCCGTAATTTGATCCGGTTCATGGAGCTCTTTCTCTATGGCATGTATCTTGTTCATGACCGTCACCTTAGTGATGGTCTGAGAACCTGAATGTATGGATTCTGCAGCATGCTGATATGAATGCACTTCAGCCTCTCTCAGGATCTTTGCTTCTGCAACTGTGGTAAACCGTTCCTTATCCGGGAGTTTTATCGCCTCATCAAGAGGGCATCTGATATGGCCTTCTAAATCTTTGTAAAGTGTATGGGTGAATGCCATGTCTCCCACGCTGGAAATAAGCGTCCTTGTGCGATGACGTTGTACACTCAAGGCTGTCCTGCTCCTTCCGCTTTCGCATATGAGAGCATCGGCAGTCGTAAGGCATGCACTAAGAAATCCGGCCGCCATACGGTTTGAAAGCTCAACTACGGTCTGTTCCAGCTCCGGAAATGAATCAAGATGTTCAATAAAATCTTCCTGCGCTTTCAAAAGACCGGTTACATAATCAGATAATAATGTTATAATGGTTTCCACGGGTATTGGTCCTCCTTTTTGATTTTTGGGATGAAATCATTATACAATGAGAACCAATACTTTTTATTTATTTTTTAACTGACAATTATTTTACTCTAACCTATAGTTTCGGATCATCCGAATATTCTTAAAGCAAGTTCCTTATAAGTCGTTTCCGAAACACCGTAGCAATTTATCACCGTGTCGGCAAATGCTTTAAGCTGCTCATGCAGATACGGATGAACAAGAGCTATAAATACGACAGGGGTTCCCAGTTTTGACCAGCCATCCAGAAAATTTCTTGATACCTCACCGTGTATTCTCAGAACGTCCGTACCGTATGCATATCCGTTTGCCACAGAACACAGCACGATATCATACTCATGATTCTCACATATTTCAGCTATCTTTCGCGACCCCGGCGCACTGAGGAAATCCACGTTCATAAATCCTTCGGCTTTGAGTGATTCATAAAAATCATGTGATAAAGTCAATCCGTTATATATATTTGAAAGATCCAGAACCAGTATTCTCAGTTCTTCTTTTTTCTTTCCTTCGACCGAGAAAGGCAATATATGTTCCCTGTCTTGGACTATTCTCATACTCCTTTTAACGATTTCTCTTTCAACTTCTTTCGCATTAAAGATAATATCGTCAACCGGTTTCATTTCTTCAATCTGCCTGAAGAAACACTCAACTCTATATGCCCTGTTTCTCAGCACATCGATCGGGAGGTATCCCGTACTTACTAGTTCTTCCATCTTTCCGAGCCAGTGATCGTCCGAACCTCCGAAACACAGTATGTCACCTCCGGCATTTAAAAAAGTAGCGCAGGCCTTATATGCATTCATATACCCTATTACGCCTCCCATATTCACTGAATCGGAAACAACAAGACCTTCAAATCCGAGTTTTTCTTTTAACAACCCCGTTATAAGGTTTTTTGATAATGTAGCAGGCGGGTACATACCCATCTTTTCATCTTCATCATCATAACAGGGCAGCGATATATGTCCAAGCATTATACTCATCGCTCCCTTTTCTATCATAGCACTGTACACCTTGCCATAACTTGCATCCCATTCTTCACGTGAAAGAAGATTTTCTGTTGTAGAGATATGATGGTCATGCGTCGTAACACCGTCTCCCGGAAAATGCTTGAGAGTAGATGCAAGTCCTCCGTCATGCATGCCGCGCATCATTTCCCCGGCATAAGTAATAACCGTATCGGCATCTTCACCTGCACATCTGACAGATGCCGTAGGTGAGTCATGATTTATGCATATATCTACACAAGGAGAATACGACCATCTGTATCCTGCCTTTGCACTCTCCGCTGCCGCTATCCTTCCTGCCTTATATGCCAGTTCCGGATCACCTGTCATCCCATAGCTCATCATAGAAGGAAATGCTGTGCATCCCTTCAGCATCATACCTGCCCCGAACTCAATATCTGAAACAAACACAGGCGAAGATTCTTCTCCTTCAAAATAATAGTCCCTGAACTTTTGAGCCTGTTCAAATGTAGTCTCATGCAAAAACAAAGAGCGGAATCCCTTTGGAAACTCCATATCCGTTGCACGTGCCTGAGGTGAAGATACTATCATGAGAAGCTCTCTCACAGACAGTTTACGGATTTTTGACTTCAGATCCTCATAATCTTTTATTCTGAATTTCATTCGTTCCCCCTCTTCTTGACATTTATTTCCGGTACTTTATAATAAAGTTACCATGAAAAAGAAATTAGAAAACATTTGGTACTATCACAAATTTATCATAATCCTGGCGGCAGTCGTATTGGCAGCCGTTCTTTTCGTACTCCTTCAGAATGTTGGAAAAACCACTCCCGAAGAACAGGTTGGAATCATTTCGACAGATGGTTATTCCGATGAATCCTTAAAAAAGCTGGAGCAGGCTTTTTCCGGTATGTACGGACATGAAGTACAGGTAAAACTGTATCCCGTCGAACTCGGTGCCGAAGGTCAGGACATCGCAGTCATCGGTGCGTTGGATGCCGATCTTGCTGCAAAAGTTAGCAGCACTTTTCTTTTAAAAAATGTGGCCTCCTTCCGGGAAGCCACGAACAATCTTAAAATCACTGATCCTGTTCCTGTCAGTGACATAAATGAAATACAGGGACTCGGCTTTGACAATCTTTATCTTGTGACCCGAATCTATGACTGATTACTTATTATTAAATGTTGCCGTAACCGTATAGTTGCCGCTTCCCTCTATCCTTTCACCATCTTCATTAATTACGGTATATGCCTTGTCGCTTAATTCAATCTCAACAAGCTTCTCTTCGCCGGCACAAAGATGAACTCTCTTATATCCGCACAGAACAGGATTTACCGGAGCATACGGTGATTCATTGTCTTTTACAAAAACCTCAATAACATCATCCGTGTCAACAGATCCCTTATTTATAACCCTGGCTGTGACTGTCTGACCATTGCATTCACTTGATATTACTTCAGTCTTTCCGTATGTCAGTCCGAATCCGAACTGATATATCGGCTTTCCCGTATAATATCTGTATGTACGGTTTTTCATTGAGTAATCCGTAAAGTCCGGCATCTCATCAAGTGCCTCGTTACGATAAAATGTTATCGGAAGCTTTCCTGAAGGAGATACCTCCCCGAAAAGGATCTCCGCAATTGCTTTTCCTCCTCTGGTACCCGGGTACCATCCGAGCAATATACCGTCCGCACTCTCATGTGCCTCACCAAGATCTATGGAGCTTCCTGCAAGCAGTACGATAACCGTTGGCTTTCCGACTTCAAGCACCTTGTCTATAAGTATTCTCTGTGACTCAGGCAGCAGCAGATTCTCTTTATCTCCCGATCCCGTCTGGTTGCCGGTATCTCTTTCCTCACCCTCAAGGTTTTCATCCAGTCCTACTACCAGAATGACTGCATCAGAATTCTTTGCAACGACTGCCGCCTCTGCAAGTCTGTCTCCGGGCTTTCCAAGCGGTTCGTTCCTGTCGTTGGTAAGATGACAGCCCTTTGCATACATAACCCTTACATCATCACCGACGTAATCCTCAATTCCTTCAAGCACGGTAATATACCTGGAAGGTGTCCCGTGATAATTTCCCCGAAGTGCTATCCTGCTGTCCGCATTGGGTCCTATGACACCAAGGGTCTTGATTTTGCTTTTATCAAGCGGAAGTATTCCGTTGTTTTTAAGAAGAACACAGCCCTCAAGCGTAGCTTTGTCGGCAAGTTCCTTGTGTTCTCTGCATTCTACCTTTGTATAAGGTATGCTGTCATACTCACTGCCTTCATCTCCCAGTATGCCCAGCATGAATCTGGTAGTCATAAGTCGTACTGCGGATTCAGTGATTACCTCTTCTGAAAGAAGTCCTTCCTTATATGCCGCAATCACATGCTCATAAGTACATCCGCAGTTCAGATCACACCCGTTTTCCAATGCCATCTTAACTGACTCCACCGGTCTTCCGGTCACCTTATGGCCTTCATGGAAATCTCTGACTGCCCAACAGTCTGAAACCACATGGCCCTTAAACCCCCAGGTGTCCCTGAGAAGGTCAATAAGAAGCGTCTTGCTTCCGCATGCCGGTTCTCCGTTTACTCTGTTATAGGCGCCCATAACGGCCTCTACGTCCTCATCCACCAGCTCCTTGAATGCCGGCAGATAGGTCTCATACATATCTTTCTTTGTTGCTATTGCATCAAAAGAATGCCTTATATTTTCAGGTCCGCTGTGAACTGCAAAATGCTTGGCGCAGGCTGCCGTCTTCAGTGTTTCACCTTTGCCCTGAAGTCCTCTTACAAATGCTCTTCCGAGCCTTCCCGTAAGGTAAGGATCTTCTCCGTAGGTTTCATGACCTCTTCCCCATCTGGGATCTCTGAATATGTTGACATTAGGACTCCACATGGTAAGTCCCTTATATATGTCCCTGTCGCCTTCAGCTGATAATGCATTGTATTTTGCTCTGGCTTCCGTTGCTATTGCATCTCCGATTTCCTCGAGCAGTTCATCATCAAACATAGCTGCCATACCGATAGCCTGCGGATAGCTTGTTGCAACTCCGCCCCTGGCAACTCCGTGCAGAGCCTCATTCCACCAGTTGTATTCCGGTATTCCCAGCCTCTCAATGGACGGAGCATCAAATTTAAGCTGAGACGCTTTTTCCTCTATAGTCATACGGCTGACAAGTTCTTCAGCGCGTTTTCTTGCTTCTTCACGTTTCATCTTTTTTCTCTCCTGTAAGTGATGTAAAGATCTTCATCAGGATTCTGGAGTTCATAAATATCGGGAGGCTTATCATAAAAAGCAGATAAAACCATCCGAGATAATACACCGCTATTCTCGGAAGCACCAGGATGCTGAGCGGAAGAACGGCATATATCAAACACATAAGCAAAGTCTTACCGGGGGCAATAACAGCCAGTTTAAAGGCATTCTTTATATGCCCGCCTATGGTATTCTCAAATCTCGCCTGAAGCGGAAAAACATAAACAATATAAATAAAAAACAGCACCCCCAGGATTCCGGAAATAATAAAGTATCCTGTACCCATATCTCCTCCGTTATTGACCGCGAACCAAAGGTCCGCAGCAATAAGGAGCATCATTCCAAGTCCGATAAGTCCCAGCAACAGTCCTTTGACAAAATTGTCCCTGAAAGCCCGGAAAAATTCACGGGCAGTCGGCACGGTTTCATCATCTACTGTCTTAAGCATTACCGAATAAGCTGCACACGTAGCGGGCCCCATGGTAATGATCGGAAGCGAGCAGACAATCCACAGTATGTTGATCAGTATCAGATCCCATAGATTACTGAGGAATGATTTGAGCGATGATTTAAGAGTGCTGTTTTTCTCCATATAAAGTCTATATTATCCCTTTACTCCACCAAGTGCGACACCGGCGATAATATACTTCGAAAGTGCAAAGTAGATTACAAACAGCGGAAGCACAGAAAGTGTAAGTCCGAGGTATACTGCACCGTATTCTGTCTTGTAGATATCACCCTTAAGGAGAGATACCATGATAGGCAGTGTGTAGTTCTTTGTATCTGTAAGAAGAATACTCGGAAGGAACAATGCGTTCCAGCTTGTTACGAAGCAGAATATACCCTGAGTTGCCATTGCCGGCTTCATAATGGGAAGTGCGATTCTATTGAATGTATTAAACTCTCTTGATCCGTCAATTCTGGCAGAATCCAGTAACTCCAGCGGCAGTGATGCAACCATGAACTGTCTCATGAAAAATACAGTTGCAGGTGCAGCGATTCCCGGAAGAATCAGTGCCAGGAAATTATTAGTCATGTGAACCTGATACATGAACTGATAAAATCCGATTGAAGTAATCATTGACGGGATCATCATGATGCACAGTATGAAAGTGAACAATGCATTTCTAAGCTTCCACTCATATACTACAAGAGCATATGCCGTCAGCGTAGAGAAATAAATTGTGCACAATGTCGAACCTGCGGATATAATCACGGAATTGATAAATCCGGTCATAGGTGCGAAACTCTTTCCTGTGAATACATCCCAGTTGTTCTTTAAAAAGTGTGATGGTATCAGTGATACCGCATGCTGCTGAATCTGCGTTGTACTTCTTGTAGAGTTAATGGCCATTACTATGAACGGGAATACACTCATAATTGCAAGAAGGATACACACCGCGTATATAACAGCTTTTACAATGACATTTCCGTCTCTTCTGTTTATTCTCATCTTCCGGCCCTCACTTTCTGTCTCTCATAAGGCCGAAGACGATTGCAGAACAGATAGCGATTCCGATAAACAGAACCATGCTGGCTGCTGATGCCCTGTTATACATATAGCTTCCTGCAAATGCCTGGTTGTATATGAATACTGATGCCGTCAGCGTTGAGTTCGCCGGATTTCCGTTATTGAACATCTTCGGAATATCATACATCGTAAGTCCGCCGATAAGAGCCTGAATAAGAGTGAAGATCAGAATCGGCTTAAGATTCGGAATCGTAATCTGCCAGAAAATGGCAGAATCCGACGCACCGTCGATTTCTGCTGCTTCAAATATTTCAGGATTGATACCGAGGACACCCGAGATCAAAATGATCATGGTATAGCCATACCACATCCAAAACTGTATAAATGCTATAATCAGTCTTGATGCCGTAGGACTGTTAACGAAATAATATGCTTCATTTCTAAGTCCACAGGATATCAGAAGATCATTGATCGGTCCCTTTGGATAAGCGAAAAGAACATTGAACAGAATCGCAACTGTTGCAGCCGTAATAATATTCGGCATATAGAATACAACCTTGAAAAATCCCTGTCCCTTAATCTTGTTTCTGCGGCTCGTGAACCATGCTGTAAGAAGCAGGGCCAGCGTAATCTGCGGAATGAAGTTAAGTACCCAAAGAAGAACCGTGTTTCTCAGTGAAAGTAAGAACGTCTCATTTGTCAGTATGACCTTGTAATTTCTGAATATATCCTCTGTCAGAAAATGCCAGTTTGTATTGCCCAGACCCTTACAGTCTGTAAATCCGAGCACTATGGTATAGAGCGTCGGATACAGACTGAAGACCAGATAAGCAAGAACAAATGGGATACAAAAAATATATCCGTACTTAGCATAGCTGAAGCTTTTTTTGTTCTTATTATTCATATTGACTGCTCCTTTTAAGGGTCCGTTAAATTATTCAACGATTACGTCAAGGTTATCTGCTACGTTCTGTTTGAACTGTGCAATGGCTGCAGCACGATCTGCCTGTCCGCTTGTGTACTGACGAACTGCATCTCTCCAGTAATTGTTGATTGTCTCATCGTACTGTGTAAGGTTTTTACCGTTTGCATACTGGTTAGCCGGTACGAATACGTCGAACATGTTCTGTCCGCCAAGGAATTCCATCTCGCCGTTTGACATTGAAAGAACTGTACCTGATGCTACGTCGTCCTTTGTTCCGCCTTCTCCGTTGAGTGTTCCGTTTGCCCAGTAGTACTGAAGTCCGTTCTCTGTGCAGTCAAGAGTTACCCAGTTGACAAGCTCCTTAACAGCGTCCTGCTTCTCTGTTCCTACAACATCCTTGTTTGCAAGAACCCATGTGCCGCCCCAGAAGAATCCAATGTTCGGCTCACATGCTGCCCAGTCACCTGCTGAGCTCTCATCACCCTCACCTGAGTTCGGAGCGATTGTGTAGTTGATAAGCCATGCCGGTCCGTAGAATCCGAATACTCCGCCGTCTTTCTTCATATCAGCGAACCATCCCTCTTCCCAGTCACGTGTGTCATGATGATATCCGTTGTCCATAAGCTTCTTTGAAAGATCAAGGAACTCTTCTCTCTTCGGGTCAATGTTAAGCTTTCCGTCTACGATCCAACCTGTCGGTGAGCTGTTCTCAACTGCATGCCACATATCTCCATCACCGGAGATGATAGCATAACCCTTACCCTTAAGTGTCTCAGCTGCCTCGAAGAACTTATCCCAGTTTCCTGAACCTGCGCCGATAACCTTTGCGATTTCAGCCGGATCATCTGTTCCGAAAACTTCCTTAGCGATTGAACGACGATATATGAATGCACCGCCTGTTGACTGATATCCAAGACCTACAAGCTTGCCGTCTGCAGGACGTGTTCCGATATCGATTGTGTACTGAGCAATGTCAGCTTCCTTTGTAGCTGATGCTACATCGATTCCGAGATCATCATATGCTGCTGCGAAGCCTGCCGCATCACCCTGTGAGTACTTAAGAATGAAAGCTGCCTCTGCTGCATAGATGTCAGGAGCCTCTGCTCCGCCTGCTGCAAGTGCTGCATCAAGTGCCGGCTGATATAAACCGTCTGTTGTAGCGATGATAGTTTCTTTGATTTCATACTTTGAACCGAAATCAGGATTCAGTTCACAGTATCTCTTAAGCATGTTAGGAACCTCGTCCGTAAATGCCATAACATTGATAACGGTCTTTCCGCTATCTGATGTTGCTGCTTCTCCTGATGCTGCAGGAGCTGCCTCTCCTGATGCTGCTCCTGATGCTGCAGGTGCTGCACTGCCGCCACATGCGCACAATGACAGAACCATTACAAGAGCAATCATAACTGCTAAAAGTTTCTTCATAATGTTACCTCCATTTTGTATTTGTAATAATATTTTTTTGCGGATCCATCCGCATAATTACCTAACCTAAAACAACTTCCACACAGACATCTTTGTCTTCATTCAAAACCGCATCCGGCGCATATTCCTTCCCGTCAACGAGGATCTTCTTTACTCCGCTTTCTGCATGATTCGGGTTTTGAATATGAATATCATACATATGTCCGCGGAATCTTCTGCGAATCTTTATATCGTCCCATTCTTTCGGAATGCACGGATCGATGCGAAGTCCCGAAAGTCCTGGCTTGATACCAAGAATGTATCTGCTTATTGAAGAAAATGTCCATGCTGCAGTACCGGTCAGCCAGCTGTTTTTAGCCTCTCCGAAGCTCGGGGCATCTATACCGGCTATCATCTGACTGTATACATAAGGTTCTGTCCTGTGTATATCACTGATATTCTCAATATATGCCGGACAGGTTTTCTTATATAACTCAAATGCCCTGTCTCCGTGTCCCAAAACAGTCTCCGCGCAGACTATCCACGGATTGTTGTGGCAGAATATTCCGGCATTTTCCTTATATCCCGGAGGATAACTCGAGATTTCTCCGAGCTCCAGATGGTATTTATGATAAGCCGGCTGAAGAAGTACGATTCCGTATTTTGTCTCAAGTCTTTCTTTGACACTTTCGAGTGCCCTGGCGGCCTCACCGGTCTTTATTCCTATTTCTGCCATGACACACATGCCCTGAGGCTCGATGAAAATCTGTCCCTCTTCGCACACATGGCTTCCTACCGGATTGCCGTATGCATCATATGCCCTTAAGAACCATTCTCCGTCCCATCCGTGTTTAAGTATAGCCTGTCTCATTTCATCGACATGACGCATGGACTCTTCGGCCTCTGCATCCTCCCCGATGGCTTTACATATTTCGGCATATGCCGTGCCGTAGAGAACAAACATACCGCCGATGAATATGCTCTCGGCAACCGGTCCCTCGGAAGGGCCCGTGATCTGAAAACTTTCTCCCGGTTTAGATGAAAAGCAATTCAGATTCAGACAATCATTCCAGTCTGCTCTGCCGATAAGCGGCAAACCGTGCGGACCGAGATGTGTTACGGTGTAATTAAAGCTTCGCCGCAAATGCTCCATAAGAGGAGCCGCATCCTCGGGCTTATTGTCAAAATCGACCTGTTCATCCAGTATGCCGAAATCGCCTGTCTCGCTGATATATGCATCTGCCGCAGCGATAAGCCACAACGGATCATCGTTGAATCCTGAACCGATATCTGAGTTTCCTTTTTTTGTCAGCGGCTGATACTGATGATAAGCGCTTCCGTCCTTCATCTGCGTCGCTGCGATATCCAGTATCCTCTCTCTTGCTTTCTCGGGAATCATATGGACAAATCCGAAAAGATCCTGACAGGAATCTCTGAATCCCATACCGCGTCCACGTCCGCTCTCAAAGTAGCTGGCACTGCGGCTTAAATTAAATGTGACCATGCACTGATACTGATTCCAGATGTTGACCATACGGTCAGCTTTTTCGTCACCTGTCTTTACGCAGTATCTTCCGAGAAGTTCATCCCAATAATCTTTAAGTTCCGACAATGCAATATCAAACTTTTCTTCACTGTCATAGCGATGCTTCATTTCCATCGCTCCGGTTTTGTTAAGTACACCAGGTGCAGTGAATTTCTCATCTTCCGGATTCTCTGCATATCCCAAACCGAAGATCAGTGTCTTGCTTTCTCCGGCTTTCAGCGTAAGTTTGTACTCCACCGCAGCTACAGGCTGCCATCCGTGCGCGATACTGTTTTTACAGCCGCCGTCACGAATCGCTTCGGGATCTGCGGGGCTTCCGTATACTCCGATAAAAGAATCCCTGGATGTATCAAAAGCAGTCCACGGCTCACAGGCCCAAAGAAATGAATAGTGATTTCTTCTTTCTCTGTATTCTGTCTTGTGATAGATTACATAATCCTCTGCCTCTACTTCACCTGTGGAAAAGTTTCTCTGGAAATTTGATGAATCATCCATCTCATCCCACAGACAGAACTCTGTATAAAAATACAAGTCTATTTCTTTATCTTTGCTGCTGTCATTGCTGACGCAAAGTTTTGTCAACAGACAGCTATCCTCTTTCGGGACGAACATAGTCTGTTCCGCTTTCAGTTGATTTTTAACACCGATGATTATGGAGTAACCCAATCCATGTCTGCAACTGTAATCATCAAGCTCTGTTTTTACCGGCTGCCATCCCGGATTCCACAACTGATCTCCGTCTTTAAGATAAAAATGAAAACCTTCGGAATCAAGCGGGCAGTTGTTATATCTGTACCTTGTGATTCTGCGCATTTTGGCGTCTTTATAAAAGGAATACCCTCCCGCAGTATTGGAAAAAAGTGTAAAAAAAGCACCGCAACCAAGATAATTAATCCATGGTAACGGTGTACGTGGCGTGCTTATTACGTATTCTCTTTTATCGTCATCAAAATAGCCGAACTTCATAATCTTGTCCTTTTACGAAAACGATTAAGTTGTTTTTTTAATTTTAAATTAAACGTTTTCGCGGGTCAATCGATTTGTGAAATTTCGGCATTTTTTATTATTTTTTTCTGTTTTTTTGTATATTTTGCACAGCTTACTCGGTAATTGATATTATTGTCGTCCCCTTTATCAATTCTCCCTCAACTACATAGTGCCCGGTTCTTTCTGTTTCAGGATCCTCTATGATTTCAATAAGCTTTTCTGCTGCTTTTTTTCCGATCATTTCTGAGTTTTGTTTCCATGTCGTAAGTCCCAGAACTTTGGAAGCGATAAGTCCGTCATATCCTATTACCGATACATCTTCCGGAACTCTGAATCCGTTGTCCAAAAGTTCATTAAGCCCACCCAATGCCGCAAAATCATCGGGGAACAAAATACAAGTAGGCATGTCATTAAGTTCGTATAATTTTCTCGTGTTCTCGGCACAGGCTTCCGGCTCATGATAAGGACTCTGTATCACATATTCCATCGGAATATCCAGATCAAGCTCTTTGCAGGTTTTATAAAAGCCCTCCAGCCTGGCATCGGTAACAGGAACACTATCACCATACATATAAGCGATTTTTCGATGTCCCAACTCATAGGCATATTTGACAAGTTCCGATATGCCTCGTGTATTATCCGAAAGAACCGTATAGACATCCTTATTCTCATAATCCACCGTGACGATAGGAATGTCAGAAGCAATAAGTTCCTTAACTTCAGGAAGATTATAATCAACACAGGCTATCATGACACCATCAACGCCACGATGATGACAATGCCTTAAGTAACTTCCATGTTCATTATCCGTACTGTGGTGTATGAAAGTGATGTCATATCCCTTTTGCTCTGCATATGCTTTAAAAGACTCAAGTATATATGAATAAAATTCATGACGCAGTCCGCTGTGCTGCCCGTCTACGAACAGCACCCCTATATTGTAGCTTCGATTCGTCTTGAGTGCCTTTGCAAATGCATTGGAAAAGTAACCCATCTCATCGGCCACCTGACGTATCCTCTCTTTTGTGTCAGTACTGATATCTTTTTTGTCATTAAGCGCTTTGCTGACAGTTGCCACTGAAACTCCGCATCTTATTGCAATATCTTTTATTGATACCATGTTCTCACCTAAAACCTTATATTCTTCTCCAGTAACGGTCTGTCGATGATTCCGAAATCCATCTGCTTATAACTCCATGCCGCCCTTCCGATTCCGTGATACTCAAACGCTGCCTGTATATCGTTGTGCCATCTGAGAGCCGATTCTTCATCGGTCCTGTCGATTGCACCGTACTCACCGCAATAAAGAGGTAATCCCTTTTCTTCGGCAAGAGCCACTGCCGGCGCAAACCTTTGTATGAAATAATCCGCATCAAAGTCCGGATGCCCCGAAGGATCGTCCAGCGGCAAAAGTCCCGGATGTTCTCTCTGAATCTCCAGATACTTCTCTTTGCTGCATGGATATTCAAGTTCATAATCAGGTCTGATGCACGGCATCCAGTATGCTTTTTGATGAGTAAATGCTATCGGATCATAGCAGTGGAAATTAAGCACCAGGTTTTCATCATCCGGAAGCTCAAGCGCAGGCAGTGCCTCGACTGCATTATTATAATAACTTCCTACCAGAACCTTTGTTTCCGGAGCATGCTTACGTATGACTTTCAATACCGTTGCGACCATCTGATTCCATGCGGGTATGTATTCCGGATCAGTGATCTCATTAAGCAGTTCAAATGCTATGTGATCCGGACGGTTTCCGTATCTTACTGCAAATGATTCCCATAAGTCATAAAATCTCTGCTGATACTTCTCGCTTTGGAAAAGCCCGCTCTCACCGAAAGCAGGTTCATAAGAAAAACCGGCAGCCTGATGAAGATCGATTATCGCATTGATCCCATATTTATCGCACCATTCGATTCCCCGATTCAGTACTTCGTATCCTATGCCCTCTGTTCCGTTTTCTTCCTCAAAGAGATTATAATCTACCGGTATCCTTACATGGTCGATGTCCCACCCTGAGATTCTCCGGACGTCCTCTTCCGTAATAAATGTTGCAAGATGCTCGGGATCATAGTGGCCGTGGGACATCCAACCACCGAGATTGACACCTTTCATAAATCCTTTAAAATCTTTTTTCATCTGTATCATCCTATCATATAGTTATCTTTGCAAAACTCAAGCCGCAGCTTAAAAAGCATGCGGCTTGAGTGTAATCATATCTCTGTATATCAGAACAGGTTTTTCTCCGTTGCCTTGTCAAATACATTGACAAGCTCAGGTCTGAACGTGAAACCGATTTCCTTATGAGTGCCATGCAATGCAGCTACATCGACATCAGTTGTCGGAACAACGATTACAACATCCTTACCGTCTGCGTCAACATGGAGATGAAGTTCTGAACCCATAAGCTCGGATACATCAACCTTACCCTTGATACCATCATCTGCAAGTGTTACATGAACCGGTCTTACACCAACAACAACATCCTCCGGAATCTTATCCATTGCTTTAAGCTTATCCTGCTTATCTGCCGGAAGTTCGATATCCTTACCCTGAACAGTAACGACATACTTTTCGCCCTTCTTTTCAAGCTTTGCATCAAAGAAGTTCATCTGTGGTGTTCCGATGAATCCCGCTACGAAGAGGTTATACGGATGATTGAACACCTCCTGCGGTGTTCCGATCTGCTGGATGAAACCGTCCTTCATGATGACGATTCTGTCACCGAGTGTCATAGCCTCAACCTGATCATGTGTTACATATACAAATGTTGTCTTTATTTTTTCACGAAGCTTTAATATCTCAGCTCTCATCTGGTTACGTAATTTTGCATCCAGGTTTGAAAGCGGCTCATCCATAAGAAGTATCTTAGGATTACGTACTATTGCACGACCGATAGCAACACGCTGTCTCTGACCGCCTGATAAAGCCTTCGGCTTTCTGTCGAGATACTGTGTGATGTCAAGGATGGCAGCTGCCTCTCTGACCTTCTTGTCGATCTCATCCTTCGGTGTCTTCTTCAGCTTAAGTGAGAAAGCCATATTGTCATAAACCGTCATATGAGGATACAAAGCATAGTTCTGGAAAACCATGGCAATATCTCTGTCCTTGGGAGCAATATCATTGACTACCTTGCCGTCGATATAAAGCTCACCTGCTGAGATCTCCTCAAGTCCTGCGATCATACGAAGAGTTGTTGACTTTCCGCATCCCGAAGGTCCTACGAGAACGATGAACTCGTTGTCCGCAATATCAAGATTGAACTCCTGAACTGCTACCACACCTTCATCGGTAATCTGCAGATTGACCTTCTTCTCAGGTACTTCGTTGGCTTTAGCACCTTTTCTTGCTTTACGCGCACTCTTTGATTCGTGTGGATAAATCTTCTTCACATTAACTAATTTTACTTCTGCCATACAACTGACTCTGAGCATGCCGACTCCTCAACATGTTCTCGCATATGCCGGGCTTGGCAAATGCATTACGACACGTCTCCACTGTGCCGCACCGCGAGCCCCGCGGATATCTTTCCTCCTTTTCTTCGTTGCTCCGGGACATAATAGTGGATTGTTCCCGGGCAAAGTTATTCAATTTAATTTGATTCTATACGATTTGACCAATTTTGTAAAGTTATTTCCCGAAAAGTTGTTTCACTTGTCCAAAGTATCCTGCTTCTTCCTTGGCCTTGCTCTCGCAGGCGATGGCACATAAACTGTCATCACTCAATATGTCCTCAAGCACCGGAGCAAGCTTTCGTATATCCTCAGGCGTTATGCTCAATATCTCATCTCTGGTCCTCTGCCTCATCTCACTCGTCAGATGTCCCATATAGCAGCTCAGCGCCCTGAGTCCCTTGCCGAGCGGAGTCATCGGCGTGTCCTGATCACTGATGGTTCCTATGACTGCCTTCGTCATCTCTCTTTCATCTGCGTCATAATTTCTCACATAATCCGGTATGCCCTTAAACACTGCATCGCTTGCAGAAAGATTGGGATCTCTGAAAGTATATAATCCTATGATCCCGCTGTTTCCGAATAAGGATCCGCATCCGTATGCACCGCCCTTAACACGTATATTATTCCACAGATAATCATAATTAAGAAGCGTGCGCAGCACCGACATATATCCGCTGAAACTATGCCCGTGATCTTTATAATTTCCGAATCTTGCGACATAGTTCACCATGCCTGCAGTTGTAAATGCTTCCGATCCGCTGTTCTTAAGCTCAACCTTTAAAAGCTCCGGTTTGCCCTCTTCATAACTTCTTAGGGCTATGCTTCTCTTTACTGCCTCGAGTCCTTCCTCATCACTTACTACATGGATGAGCAGATTATCTTTTGTGAATATCCTCTCACAGATTTCTTTGAGTTTTACGGACATCTTCTGTGCATCGGTACTTTCAAGCATACGCAGATACGCAATACCTTTTGTATGGTCTATGAACCATCTGTCCTGACTTACTGCGCTGCCTGCACGGTTGAGGGCGGTCTGATGTCCCGATGCAACCAGAGACTCTCTCGTCTTTGATTTTATCTCGGCAATGATTTCTTTGAGCCTGTCGGTATCATCCAGCCTGCTTTCAAAAAGAATCTCATCCATCATCCCGAAAGCAAAATCAGTCTTGTCATAAAGAACCTTGCAGTTTGTTGCAAATGTCATGACCGATTTTTTATTTTCTACCAGATTCGCATATGACTCCGCGCAGAATCCGAGACCGCCGGAGTTTAAGTTTATCTGCGTCGATATATCTGCATAACTGTGTCTTTGTGTATCGATGTATCCGAATACCTCCGCAAGGAAAGCCGCATAAGGAATATCTTCCGCCGGTATCTTTTTTAAATCATAGATCAGTTTTATATATGCGATACCCGAAGTAAATGCTTCACAGAATAGAAGCTTATATCCGTTGTGAGTCTGCTCCTCCCATTTTACGGTTGAAACTTCCTTTCTGATATCCTCACGTTTAAGCATAGGTATCTTAAGGATATCTTCTTTTCTTGAAGGCTCGCTCTGATATGCCTTAAGTGCTTTCGTGTTTTCTATGACTGCGCTTATCTCATCGGATGAAAAGCCTGCCTTGATTTCCGCGAGTCTGCTTCTGAGTTTTTCTTCGTTTTTCTGCTGAAGACCCTTTACCGGATTCAGAGTTATCGTTGCCTGATACTTATTATCAATAAGAAACTTTCTTATGATTTCCTCAAAATATCCCTCATGTATCCTGCTTCTTAATGCTTTGAAAATCTCATTGAATCTCAGATGCATGGTCGGGTCAGAATCGTAAAGCCAACTGTCGAAACTCTGGAGTCCGTATGCAAGTCCTTTGGGTAAAGATCCGAAGTCTGCTTCTCTCGCTCTAAACTCAAGCACATTAATCGCAGCTTCTACGGAAAGCTTATCAAGCTCTCCGTCTGCCTGTGCCTTGAGTGTGTTTTTTACTACGTCGATGAAATCTGTCTTGCGGCTTAAGTCAGCATTTTTTGCAATGACTGAAAAATAAGGAAGTCTTATCCCTCCCATGAAACCTCCGCAGATATCATCACCTATTCCTGTCGATACCAGCGCTTTCTGTAAAGGTGCGCCCGGGACATCCAGAAGCACGTAATCAATTATCTGCATAGCCGTGGACTCTATCGGGTCCAGTTCACAGTCGACTGCCGCATGCCAGCTGAATATAGCCGACTTTTCAACCGATTCCGAATCAAGAACCGGATAATCAAAACTTACATCCTTCGGTGCATCCCACTTCTTCGGAAGCGGTATCTCAGAATCAACTTTTATCTTATCGAACCTGCAAAGATAGTCTCTGTCTATCTTTTCAAGCATCTTGTCCATATCACAGTTTCCGTAAAGATAAATATATGAATTGCTCGGATGATAATACTTTGCATGGAAAGCTTTGAAATCTTCATAAGTAAGGTCCGGGATATTATCCGGATCTCCTCCGCTTTCCTCACCGTAAGTACATCCTTCATAGAGTACTTTTCCTATCGCACGCTCAAGAAGTCCGTCGGCCGATGAATATACTCCCTTCATCTCATTATAGACTACTCCGTTATATGTCAGCTCGCCGTCCGGATCGTCAAGCTCATAATGCCAGCCTTCCTGTCTGAAGATTTTTTCCTCTTTTCTCATGTTCGGGAAAAATACCGCATCAAGATAAACATCCGTCAGGTTTTCAAAATCCTTGTCATTACAGCTTGCTATCGGATATACCGTTTTATCCGGATATGTCATGGCATTGAGAAAAGTATTAAGACTTCCTTTTGCCAGCTCGATAAAAGGATCTTTACATGGATACTTCTGTGAACCGCAGAGTACGGAATGTTCAAGAATATGCGGAACTCCCGTCGAATCGCCTGCCGGTGTTCTGAATCCGATGGCGAAGACTTTATTGTCATCTTCACAAGGCATAAGAAAAACTTTGGCTCCGGTCTTCTTATGCTCAAGTATAAGTGCCTCGGCACCTATCTCATCTATTCTGCTTTTATGCTTTAGCTCGTATGATGTCACCAATTTCAATTACCTCTTTTTCATTAAACTCAACTGCCAGTGCCTGCTGCGGATGCGGGGCGCTTTCCTGCGGCTGTCCGTCCCCGAGTATTGATTTAACCGTTACAAATATATTCCTGCCGTCGGGCTTCATGACTTCCAGTTCATCCCCGACGCAGAACTTATTCTTCTGCTCGAAGTAAACCAGGCTCTCGTCAGCATTTTCCACTGTACCTATGTAAGTGTAATTCTTGACATAAGTGTTGTTATCGTAAATCTGACTGTCGCTCGTCGGCTTGCCGAAGAAAAATCCCGTTGTGAACTCCCTGTATGTGCACTTGCCGATTTCTTCTTTATACCGCTCCAGATTGGCTCTGTACTTATCTTCGGATTCAAGCAGATCATCGATGGCATTTCTGTATGTCCTTGCTACTGTTGCAACATATAATGCAGTCTTCATTCTGCCTTCGACTTTGAAACTGTCTATACCTGCATCAAGCATCTCCGGGATATGCTCTATCATGCACAGATCTTTTGAATTGAAGATATATGTACCCCTCTCATTTTCATATACAGGCATGTACTCTCCGGGGCGTTCTTCCTCAACGATGCTGTACTTCCATCTGCATGGATGAGTGCATGCACCCTGATTGGCATCACGTCCGACAAGATAGTTGCTCAAAAGACATCTGCCGGAGTAGGAAATGCACATAGCTCCGTGAATGAAAGTTTCAACCTCCATCTTCGGGTCGATATGCTCACGTATATCTTTGATCTCGGCAAGAGAAAGTTCACGTGCGGCCACAACTCTTTTTGCGCCCTGCTTCCACCAGAAATTGTAAGTTCCGTAATTGGTATTGTTTGCCTGAGTAGAGATATGAATATCTATATCCGGTGCGACTTTTCGGGCTATCTCGAACATGCCCGGATCGGCAACTATAAATGCATCCGGTCCGAGTTTTCCAACCTCTGTGAGATATTTTTCCGCATCTTTAAGATCATCATCATGAGCGAGAATATTCGCCGTCACATGAACCTTTACGCCGTTCTCATGCGCATACTTTATGGCCTTATCCATCTCTTCGAGATCGAAATTTTTTGCAGCCGCACGAAGTCCGAATGCCTCTCCGCCTATGTAGATGGCATCCGCACCGTATCTCACCGCAGTTTTGAAAACATCCCAGCTTCCCGCCGGTATAAGTAATTCAGGTTTTTTCATATGCTTTTATTTCTCTTTTCCCAATCTTACGCTTATGCTCATTCCGTCCCCTACATCCAGGACACTTGTTATATAGTCATCACTATGAGTCAGTTCATACAGATACTCTCTCAGTCTTGAATGAGTCGTTCTGTCTCTTCTTTCAACTGCAAATCTTGACTGAATTATATCTCCGTCATGCAGGATGTTATCCGAAAGAAGCACGCCTCCCGGCTTAAGTATCTTCGTGACATCTTTAAGCCAGTTGATGTACTGTGCCTTTGCGGCATCCATGAAAATGAAATCGAACCGCTCATCCTTTTCCGCGTATTCTTTCAGCACATCTGTGGCATCGGCAAGTATGCAGCTTATCTTATCCTCATATCCTGCGTGTCTGACATTATCCAAAGCCATCTCATAATCTTTCTCTCCGATTTCAATCGTTGTGATATGAGTATCCGCTTCGGTACAGGCCGCCATTACTATGGCCGAGTATCCTACGCAGGTACCGATTTCCAGTATCCTCCCCGGATTTTTCATTTTTAAAATAGACTTAAGCAGCTGCTCTGAATCACGTCTGATTATCGGCATGTCATCTGCAGCTGCTTTTCTTCTGATTTCCTCGATAGCGATATCGTTATCCGGAATCAGGCTGTCTATATAATCTTTTATTCTGTCATTCTGTAACATTATTATCCTGCAGCCACTCAAGCGGCTCATCTGAACTGCTCACTTCCGGAGCCGAAATCGTGCTTGTGGTATCTGTATGATATTCTTCCTCCGACGGTCCTTCATTGAGCTGTTCAAGTATCTCTCTGGATGTCTGCGAAGTATTGAAAGTATATGTTCCGGGCTTAACCTCATAATCAAAAAACTTTGCCTGGACTATAATCGAATATTTATTATCTATCAGACCTTTGCTCTTAAGCAGTTCGGCAACTTCTCCCGCGCCGTCGCCGGCATTTATCGTCACTGTGATATCGTGGCCCGGTGCGTCCTCGACTGCCTGTGCGTAGAAGATGCTGTGTCCGAAATCATATGCGACTTTGATTCCTTTTCCGGCAATCACGATTATGACAACAACAAGCACAACCCTGATTGCAAGCAGGATTATCGTGCCTGTTATCTGATTTATGGTTTTGGTTGTTTTACTGCTCATCTTTCTGTCCCGATACTATTATACTATCAAGAATGCAATATTTGAAACAGTTATTATATTCAGATATCTACCATAGTGACTATCGGCAGGATCACCGGAGTCTTTTTATATTTCTTTATCAGGTAGCTCTTGAGTGCATCTTTCATTTCAATCTTGATTTTATTCTCATCAATCCTGTTGTATGAAAGGCTGCGCAGTCTTTGACTTACCACTCCTTCAAGTTCATCTATGATGACTTCATTCTCCTTTTCATAGATAAAACCTCGCGTTACTATATCAGGTCCGCCGACGATTTCTCCGGTTCCTTCCTGCATGGCAACAGAAACGATAATAATACCGTTCTGTGACAGATACTGTCTGTCCTTGATGACCATATCTCCGACATCACCGACACGTGTTCCTTCTACAAGGACTGCACCGGTCTCAACGTGATCCACTACCTCACAGATTTTTTCCCCAACCTCAAGTACATCTCCGGAACTTATTATCTTAACCTTCTTTGCCGACATACCAAGATCTATTGCAATCTGTTTCTGGGCGACAAGATGCATATAATCTCCGTGAATCGGAACTGCATACTTAGGTTTAAGAAGTGAATAAATCAGTTTTATATCTTCTTCTCCCGCATGTCCTGAAACATGGGTATCGTGGAACACCACTTCGGCACCTTTCATATATAGTTCATTGATGACTTTTGCAACTGCTTTCTCATTTCCCGGTATGGTCTTGGAACTCATGACCACAACATCATTTTCATTGATGATGACTTTCTTATGTGTTCCCGCTGCCATACGACTGAGAGCAGCCATGGACTCTCCCTGACTTCCGGTCGTAATGATAACGGTATCCTCAGGCCTGTAGTTCTTAAGCATCTCAATATCAACAAGCGTTCCCTCCGGAATCGTGATATATCCGAGCTTGGTTGCTATCTCGAGGATATTGGACATGGACTTACCTTCCACGATAACCTTGCGTCCGAATTTATGTGCCACATTTATGATCTGCTGAACCCTGTCAACATTGGATGCAAAGCTTGCAACTATAAATCTCTGATCCTTATGTTCAGAGAAAATGATTTCGATCTTTCTGCCTACCGTCTTTTCCGATGCAGTTGATCCCGGATTCGGTGCATTGGTTGAATCACACAAAAGTGTGAGGCAGCCCATGTTTCCTATCTCTGCCATCCTCTGCAGATCTGCCGGGTCTCCGAATATCGGGGTATAATCGATTTTGAAATCACCTGTATGGAATATAACTCCGGCCGGCGAAAAAATCGCAAGTGCCGAAGAATCAGGTATACTGTGATTGGTCTTTATAAACTCAACCTTGAAATCACCGGCTTTTATCACATCTTTATATTTAACAGTCCTTAAATGTGCGCTCTCAAGTATCCCCGCCTCTTTAAGCTTATGCTCGATAAGCGCAATCGAAAGTCTGTTTCCGTACACCGGCACATTGAGTTCTTTTAATACATACGGAAATGCGCCTATATGATCCTCGTGACCGTGAGTTACGAAGAAGGCCTTTACCTTTGATGCATTATCTTTAAGATATGTAATATCCGGTATCACGAGATCTATTCCCGGCATATCCTCTGTCGGAAATGTTACCCCGCAGTCAACGACTATGATGCTGTCTCCGTATTCAAATGCGGTTATGTTCAGTCCTATCTGCTCAAGTCCTCCGAGCGGAATGATTTTTACCGTCTCATTGTTTTTTACAGGAACAATCCCCGTTATCTTATCTGTATTCTTTAATTCGATTTTTGTCTTCGGCTGTTTCACTGCCGCAGCAAACTTTGCAGCCGGTTTTGTATTCGGCTTCTGCACAGGTTTTGCCATCGTCTTTGGCACCTGCTTCGCCGCCTGTTTTGCAACTGACTTAGGTGTCTGTTTTACAGCCTGCTTTGCAATCGGTTTTGTTTTCGACTTTTCCGCCTGTTTTGCGGTCGTTTTCTCTGCCGGTTTTTGTTTCTGTACCGGCTTGTTCGCCTGTTTCTTTTCTTTATTCTTTTTTCCGACATCACTCTTTTTCCCTGATGCCGCCTCTGTTGCTCTTTTACCTACCTCTTTAAGTCTTTTAAGAGGATTGATGCTGTATTTACTCAAGTACTACCTCCGTATCATCTTCAATTAATTCCGCAAAGATTTTCCCCACGAAATTAAGTTCATCTTCATTTTCAACAAACTGAAATACCGCTTCGACATCCTCGGCTTTTGAAACATCTTTTAAGATATAACATTCTCCGTCCTCATCCTCTTCGGCATCAGTCGTCAGTATATAGTATGCCCCGTTGATTTTTGTTTCTTCCAGAACATAAAGTTCTATTTCTTTTCCGTCTTCATCTTTTATTACTATCTTATTTGTATCTTCTGCCATTTTCTTTCCTCTTCTATTTCTGATTTTGATTCATGTAGTCACGAAGTATGATTGATGCGGCTATACTGTCGATATACTTCTTTCTCTCGCTTTTAGGTACTTCCATCTCAGCCAGAATCTCGTCGGCTTCAACTGTCGTAAGCCTCTCATCCTGCCAGACCACAGGTATGCCTACACGTCTTTTAAGCGCATCACAAAACTCCTCTGTCTTAGATACCCTTGTTCCGTCGGTTCCGTCCATCCTCACCGGCCTGCCCAGAACTATCAGTTCGATGTCATTTTCCTTTATAAGTTTTTCTATCTGCGCAAGAGTCCTGCGCAGGTGATTTTCTTTTTCTCTGACTATGGTCTCTTTGGGTTGTGAGGTGAGCCCGAGTGCATCACTCATAGCTACGCCTACGGTCACCGAGCCATAGTCCAGTCCCATTATTCTCATGATTTCATAATTTCCTTTCGCATAAGCGACAAGTTTCCTTACGCACGAGTGCTTTGAATAGCATATCGCTTGCGATATGCCCGCGCGCCGAGTGCGGTCGCGCCAGCGACAAGTTTCCTTACGCACGAGTGCGCATACACAGCAAAACAAGAACAAGCTCCCTTGTCCTTGTTGAGATTATTCAGTTGGTTTTATAACATCTATATTAAGTAACCGTATGTTACTTGGATTCAAGCTTTGTATCAATATAATTCCGGAGCAGCTCCTCAAGTATCTCATCACGCTCTGCCTTCATGATGAGAGAACGGGCATTCTTATAGCTCGTGATATAAGTCGGGTCTCCCGACATGACATAACCTACTATCTGGTTGACCGGATTATAACCTTTTTCTTTAAGTGCCTCATAAACAAGCCCGAGTATCTCATTTACCTCAAGTTTCTGTTCCTCAACCTTTTCAAAAAATCTTGTATCTGTATTATATGTCATATCTTTGCCCTCGTTTCTGATTCCATTATAGGACAAGCCTGCTCTGCAAACAATATACTATTCCTTACGGAATCTTACGAAAGAATGAAGATATCTCCTGTGACTTTGATCAATGTATTTATTTTATCCTCGCCGTATTTTGAAACCGGCAGCTTTACGCGCACATATTCAGGTGTATGTCCGATGAGGTACTCGCCGTCGGATTCCTCAATCAGTACCTCTATCTTTCGTCCGACATAGTAATTGATAAATGCTGACGTATTGCGGGCATTTACCTCTTCAAGCTCATCTACCCTCTTCTGTTTTTCTGCCAGTGTGAGCTGATTCGGCATGCGGTCCGCCACAGTCCCCTTACGTCTTGAATACGGGAATATATGCATCTGGAAAAACTGCATCTCATCCGTAAAAGATTTGGATATCGCAAAATCTTCTTCTGTTTCTCCCGGGAAACCCGCTATGACATCGGTAGTGACTGCCGGATGATCCCAGTATTTTCTTACCAGTGCCACGCTCTGCCTGTACTCATCTGCCGTATAATGCCTGTTCATAGCCTTGAGGGTCTTGTCACACCCGCTCTGAAGACTCAGGTGAAAATGCGGGCAGAACTGTCTGACTTTTTTAAGTCCGGAAAGTAAAATGTCATCTATGAGTCTCGGCTCGAGAGATCCCAGTCTTATTCTTTCGATTCCGTCAATCTTACCTATCTCGGTGATCAGATGAACAAGTTCGTCTCTTCCGTATGATGAAATATGTATTCCCACAAGAACTATCTCTTTATGCCCCGTCTGTGCAAGCTGCCTGACTTCGCGAAGTATATTCTCTTCGGGTCTTATATTGATTCTTCCGCGTCTGTACGGGATGATACAGTATGAACAGAACTGATTGCATCCGTCTTCGATTTTGACATCCGCACGTGTATGTTTTCCCATCTTTGTGATGGCTATCTCCTCGGCACGGGCCACGATTTCGTTTTTATGCGCATTGTCGATAAGTTTATCACAATTAAGTTCCTTCGCGGCTTCCTCATCAAGTCCTTCCACATAGCAACCGGTGGCGATGATGACGGCATCCGGAGCAAGCTTTTTTGCCCGGTGTATCATCTGTCTTGATTTTCTGTCTGCGATATTGGTTACCGAACAGGTGTTGATGACATAAACATCCGCTTTTTCATTAAAGTCAACGATATCATATCCGGAATTCTCGAAAATCCGGATCATGGCCTCTGTCTCACATATATTCACTTTACATCCCAAAGTATGAAAAGCAACTTTTTTATTGACTTTAGTTTCCATAAAATCTATTATTAAAGCAGATATTAACAGTCATTGGAGGTAACCTATGAAATCTGTAACAATATTTTTAAATTCCATAGACAAGGTGAAATCTTTTGTTAACACCCTGGCAGGATTTGAATGTGACTTCGACCTGATTTCAGGCCGCTATGTAATCGATGCAAAATCAATTATGGGCATCTTCTCTCTCGACCTCTCAAAGCCGATTGAGCTCTGCATCCATGACAATGACCAGATGGATGTCATTCTGGAGAAGCTCAAACCATACATGGTTTAATAATTCGAATCGTCATTCCTGACGATTCGTGTGCCGGATTTGAGTTGCTATACAGCTGAATACCACTCAAATCCATGTGCATATCAGGCCTTACATAAGATTCTTTCTTTGGTTGCGACTGCGGTTGCAACCATTTTTTCTGCCTCTTCTGCAATAATCATCTCTGATTTCTCAATCTTCTCAAGCAAAGGTTTCGTAACCGGGTGCTTGGCAACGAATATCGTGCAGCAATCTTCATAAGGTTCAATCGATGTCTCGAATGTGCCTATCTTTTCGGAAATATCTATAATCTCCTGTTTGTCAAAACCGATGAGCGGTCTGAATACCGGCATGTCACAAACTGCGTCAGTTGTAACAAGAGATTGCACAGTCTGACTTGCAACCTGACCGATACTCTCACCCGTGATAAGTGCAAGGTCTTCATTATTCCTTGCTATCTTCTGTGCTATACGCATCATATATCTTCTCATGATGATGGTAAGTTCCTCGTGAGGACATTTCTCATAAATCAGCATCTGTATATCCGTGAAATTCACGATATGAAGATTGATCGGTCCCGAATATTTAGCGACTTTTGTAGCCAGATCAACAACTTTTTGTTTAGCTCTCTCACTTGTGTACGGCGGTGCATGAAAATAAACGGCTTCGATCTTAACTCCGCGTTTTGCGATCATATATCCCGCAACCGGTGAATCTATTCCCCCTGAAAGAAGCAGCATCGCCTTTCCGTTTGTTCCTACCGGCATGCCGCCCGGACCCGGTATCTCGATTGAGTAGATATTAATATTGTTCCTTATCTCAACCTTGATCATGACCTCCGGCTTGTGCACGTCAACGTGAGTCTCCGGAAAAGTATCGAGAATGAGACCACCGAGGTCACAGTTAATAGTCTCCGATGTGCCCGGAAACTCTTTATCTGCACGTCTGGTATTAACCTTGAACGAAAAGTTCTTATCTTCATAAACCGCATCAATATACTCGACTACGGCCTTATTGATGGCGTCCATGGATTTCTCTTCTACTCTTACCATCGGTGAGAAGCTGTGCACACCGAATACAGTCTTTATGGCCGCAACTGCATCATCGTAATCATAATCGCTTTGGGCGTCTACATATATTCTTCCGCGTTCCTTGCTTACTTTGAACTGACCTTCGACTGTCTCCATTGCAAGTCGAAGCTGCTTTATAAGAGCATCTTCAAAGATGAATCTGTTCTTGCCTTTGCAGCCTATCTCTCCGTATTTGATTAAAAAACTTTTGAATATCATTTTCTTGTAAATCTCCTTAGCTGAGGAATCAGTTCATTAAGCGTGGCAAGGAAATACCCGGCCTCTTCTTTTGTATTGAGTTCACAAAGTGAAACTCTTATCGTGGAGTCCAGAAGACTTTCCTTAAGACCTATACCTTTTAATGTTCCCGATATTCCGGGATGATGTGTCGAACATGCGGATCCGCTTGAAACGTATATGCCTTTATCTTCAAGTGCATGAAGAAGTACTTCCGATTTCACTCCTTCCGCGCTGATACTGACAATGTGGGGAGCGCCGGCATTTCCCTTTAAAGAACTTACGGTCACTCCTTCAATCTGCGATGCACCGTCAATAATCATATCCTTGATTGAAGTGATGTATGCCATGCGATCATCGAAGTTCTCATGGATTTCTTTTGCCGCCTGACCAAGTCCTGCTATACCCGGAACATTGATGGTTCCGCTTCTCATGCCCTTCTGCTGTCCGCCTCCGAATATGATGGGTTTGATTTTGACATTTTCATCAACATATAAAAATCCTACTCCCTTCGGGCCGTGTATCTTATGACTTGAAACACTCAGCATATCTATACCCATGCGTTTCGGATATATCCTGAGCTTTCCGTAAGCCTGGATGGCGTCGACATGATAAAGTATGTTTTTGTTATAAGTTTTTATTATCTTTGAAATTTCAGCGACAGGCTCTATTGCACCGATCTCATTGTTTATCATCATGGTTGAAACAATTATCGTATCCGGTCTTAAGCTTTCCTTCAGCACTTCAAGCCTGACATGTCCGGTCTCATCCACCGGAAGCGCTGTTATCTCATATCCCAGGCTCTCAAGGAATAAAAGCGGCTCATAAACCGAAGCATGCTCGATTCCGGTTGTTATGATATGCTTCCCCGCTCTCTGATTGGCCAGCGCGCATCCTATAAGAGCCATATTATTTGACTCTGTTCCGCCGGACGTGAATATGATTTCCTTTTCTTTGCATTTTAAAGTTGAAGCTATGATTCCGGTCGCTTCTCTTACATAACGCTCAGCTTCTACGCCCATTATATGCTTAGAAGAGGGATTACCGTAATCCTCCCTCATCACTTTTTCAACTATACGGGCTGCGCCCTCACTGACCACTGTAGTGGCCGCATTGTCAAAATATACGTTCATAGCTGATTATTATAACACAGTTGTACTGATTTGTATTGTACCAAAAAAGAGACCATCTTTCGATAGCCCCTTTAACGATGCTGCAATCCAGACTTGAACAAAATAGAATTAAAAACAACTTTTACTTATATTACAAGTTTATCAAGCGTCAATCCATCTTCAGGTATGTACTGGCGCCAATATGACACACTATCTTCTACTTGATTCATGACATTTTTCATTATCGATGTGGTTCCTGAGAATATCTCTAACGTTAGATAAATCACTTCTGTTCGCTTTGGCATGCCCTCCAATTCTTCAGAATCATAACTTTTTTTAATAGCTTGCAGTATTCTAATCGGATCAATAATGCCCTTTTGATTTTCTTCATAAGTGAATGGCTTATGAGCGGATGAATGACCATCTGTCTGTTGAAGATGAATTATCGGGCTGTAGCATGCAATCTTACTTAATGTATTAAAACAGTCTCCGTCACTTTCTGTAGAAAAGAGGTGCGGATGTTTATCCATATCAGCCTTAAGCTCATCCCATGTTTCTTCCATCTTTTTCCGGTAGATTTCGTATGCAGAGTCACTTCCCAACCAAAAATCAAAGTTAGGATTATTCACTATATCCTCACGGCTTGGTCTTATAAACTTTGTATGATGATGCCCCACATCTTCTGTGAAATAGAAACTGTAGCCACTTTCGTTAGTTACTCTTTTAATAAGTTCAATAGTATCCTGTAACCTCCACGGATATTGATGAGGTGTGTACATCTGCTCAATTCCTAAAGATTTACATCCTATCTCCTCCGCATACCTGTTTATTTCTGACAAGGATTCAACCAATCGATTCACATATTTCTCGTAAGAATTTTCGTTTTGAATAGCACTGTGTTTGAAAGCATGAGCAAAAAAACCCAACATGGCATCTAATTCTGATGCGGTTTTTACCATCGGTAAAAACCACTTATCAATCATATTTCTACGAACTGATTCGTCATTCGATGTCAAGCCAAGTGTTGTATATGTTCCATGTCCTGAATATAGCGTTGCAACCTTTACACCTTGCTTCGCTTCAGCATTCTTGACTCTATCTATCCATCTTTCCAAATAATCATTGCCCATATACAGGGGATCCAATTCCGTATCTGCGCTGGCCTCAATATAGTTCAGTCCTAACGATTTTATTCGTTTTGTCCATTCTTCCGGATCAGTCCACCTTTTGTAAAACACACAATTGTCAATCGCAAGATATATTTTCGGATACATTCTTTCCCCTCTCTGTTATCACACTAGATTATTTTTCTAGAACACATACACTCCGCAGATAATCTTTTTCATCGGAAACTTACAAAAACCAGTTTTATATTTGCTTTAGCTATCAACCCTTGCTTCTATCAAAGATTTCTGCATCAGCAAGTGGACCAGTAGAAATCTTTCTTGGTTCCTCACACCAAAGCTCTCCCTTTTCAATTGCCTTAGTAATCTCATCAAGTAAGTTCAAAGATCCCTCATGGAAACCTCCATCGTAATCCGTATTGAGGAATTTTTCTAACATATCGATGACATTCCACTCACCCATAGTCTTTCCACCAAAGCAAATAACATTTGCATTGTTATGTCTACGTGTCATAACCGCATCATATGTTGTGTTGCAAAGTCCTGCACGAATGCCAGGGAATTTGTTGCATGCCATGCTAATGCCAATACCGGTGCCACAAATACATACTCCACAACGAGCCTCTCCAGATGCTACAGCCCGGCAAACTTTAGCTGCAAAGAAAGGATATCTTGTAGCCTCAATGTCAGGGTCATTATCAGAACCACAATCAACATATGGAATCCCTTTTCCCTCAAGGTATTCTATGCACTTTATTTTCATCTCATATCCTGCTGTATCATTTCCTAAGTAAACTGCCTTGTTTGTCATTTTTTTCCTCCTTATCAGTCTTTTCCGACTGCCTTTAATAATCTCTTATTCTTAATGTCATCTACATAAACTGCTATCATAATAACGATGCCCTTGGCTATATACTGCCAGAAGCTGTCCATTCTCAGAAGATTAAGTCCATTATTAATCAGTCCGATAATAAACGCACCTAAAACAGTTCCGTAAATGCTACCCTGTCCGCCTGCCATAGAAGTTCCTCCAAGAACAACAGCTGCGATTGCATCCATTTCCATTCCCGTTCCGAGTGTAGGTTGCATCGATGTGTTACGACTCGTGTATACTAATCCGGCTAATGCGGCCAGCGTTCCACAGGTAGCGTAGATGAACATCTTAACTCCCTTAATGTTAATACCTGCGTATTCTGCAGATTTTACATTGCCACCTACTGCATAGATATGTCGTCCAAGTTTTGTTCTTGCTAAGATATACCATGACAGAATGATAACGATAATCATATAAACAACCGGCCATGGAACAAAGCCAAGAGATCCACCGCCAAACTCGATGAACGCCGGATCTGTAAGTCTAAGTGTTCCTGCTGTAGTAATTACATACACCATTCCTCTTAAAATACTCTGCATACAGTATGTAACAATGAATGGAGGTAAACTTGTATGAGAAATAATGAATCCGTTAATTAGGCCTATTGCAGTTCCACAAAGAAGACCCACAATCGCGCAAATCAAGAATGGACATCCTGCAAGTGACATATACGACGAAACCATTCCAGCTAATGCCATTACAGAACCTGTAGAAAGATCAATTCCACCTGCGATAAGAACCATAGTTAATGCGCAACTGACATACATGTTTGTAGAAACCTGTCTCGGAACATTAATAAGATTCATCTTCGTGAAAAATGTACTTGTGGCAAATGTCAAAATCAAAAATATCAATATAAGAAATACTGACTGTGCCCCGTATTGTGAAAAATACTGTTTTACTTTGTCTTTTGTTTTCATAGATGTCCCCTTTATATATTGACTGCGTATTTCATGATTTCTTCTTGTGTGGCCTCGGATTTATCCAATTCCTTTGAGATTGTTCGATCTCTCATTACAATAATTCGGTCACTCATATTGATTAATTCCGGAAGTTCGGAAGAAATCATAACAATAGCAATGCCTGATTTTGCTAATTCATTCATTAATGCATAGATTTCAGATTTGGCTCCGACATCAATTCCTCGAGTGGGCTCATCCATAATCAAAATCGTAGGTTCTGTAGCCATCCAACTGCCAATAATTACCTTTTGCTGATTTCCTCCGGACAAATTCTGCAATCTAGTTAATTGTGATGCTGTTTTAACCCTTAACTTCTCGATATAGCGGTTTGTTAACTCTTCTTCCTTCTTGAAATCTGTTTTAAAAGGCTTAATAAACTGATCCATAACCTTCAAACTCATGTTGAATCTTACAGTCTGAAGTGGAATGATTCCCTCTTCTCTTCTATTCTCCGGAATATATCCTACCCCAAGCGCATATGCATCTGATGGTCTGCGAATATCTACTTCCATTCCATTAATAAAAACTTTTCCAGCAGTTTTTGCATCCAGCCCTAGAATTGCTTTCATTGTTTCACTTCTTCCAGCTCCAACCAATCCAGCAAATCCAAGAATTTCTCCGGCACGAACTTCAAATGAAACATCATGAACCTTGTTAGAAGATATGTTCTCAACAGCCAACCTTACTTCTCCCGGCTGATTGAAAGTTCTGGTATAGTAATTTACTACCTCACGACCAACCATCAGTTTAACTATCTCATCATCACTAGTGTCCGAAACATTTACTGTCGTTATAGTTTCACCATCTCTTAGAATGGTTACTCTATCTACAATTTGATGTAATTCGGACAAACGATGTGATATATATATAATTCCAATGCCACGTTCTTTTAGTTTTTTAATATTTGCAAACAATGCATCTATTTCGCGATCAGACAACGATGATGTCGGCTCGTCCATGGCAATTATTTTTGCATTAAAGGAAACTGCCTTTGCAATCTCAACCATCTGTTGTTCAGCAATAGACAGTCTAACTACTTTCTGTCTTACGTCAATATTTAATCCTATTTCATCAACGAATCTCTGTGCGTCTTCATAAATCTTTTTAAAATCTATACTTCCATGTATTAAAGGTTCTCTATTAAGAAAAATGTTTTCAGCAACACTAAGATATGGAATAAGAGCCAGCTCCTGATGAATAATGCTGACACCTGCATCTCTAGATTCCAGTGCATCACTCATCACCAGTTCTTTATCATCAACAATAATTGTTCCCTGATCTTTCTCATAGATGCCACCAAGTACCTTAACAAGTGTCGATTTGCCAGATCCGTTCTCACCTACAAGTGCGTGAACTTCTCCTGCCCTTACGTCAAGATTGGCTCCTTTTAGTGCATACACACCCGGAAATCTCTTGTGAACATCCCTCATTTGAAGAATAGTCTTCTCCACTGTCGTTCTCCTTTTCATCAAATTTAGGGCATCAGCATAACTGATGCCCCTGAAATATAAATTATTCCCACTTGTTAAGATCTCTCTCAGCAATGTTTTCTGGGCTGATTAGCCACATTGGAACATCTACTTCTGTATTTGGCTCGTTGCCTGTAGCGATTGCATAAGCTGCATTGAATGAAGCCACTGCAAGGTCAACTGGTGAATAAACCATAGATCCTGACATCTGACCGTTAGCAATTGACTGCTTTCCTGCTGGCGAACCATCAAAACCATAAACCTTGATGTCACCTTTTCCAAGCTGATCACAAGCTGCCCATGCTGTAAGAGCAGTGTTGTCGTTCAGACAAATGATAAATGAAACCTCAGGATTTGCCATAAGCATATCCTCTGTGTATGTACTAATTGCATTTAAATCTGTACATTCTTTGTCAACTACAGTAACGTCATCACGTCCTGCTGCCTTAAGAACATCATTAATACCATCGAATCTGTCCTGAATAGCACTAATCTGTGGATAGTTGAGGTATCCAATTGTACCACCCTGTGGAATCATATCAACGAGGTACTCGCCAAGAGTCTTTCCACCATTGTAGTTATTAGCTGTAATAAAGCAACTAATCTTATCCTGATCCTCTTCTGCTACTCTTGAATCACAGTTAACAACCTTAACACCTGCATCCTCACACTCCTTGAGAGCCTGTCCGAGTGCTGCATAATCTGCTGGGTCAACTACAATAACTTCACAACCCTGAGCAATAAGATCCTCTATATTGCTTACCTGAACATTTGCTGTAGCATTTGCATCGTTCCATGTTACATCAACGTCATCGTGCTTAGACGCTTCCTCTAAAAAACTATCCTTCATCTGTACTGCCCAGTCAGCTGTCTGGTTATGCATAGCAAGACCAATAAGATGCTTTTCTGCTGTTGTTGCTGGCTCTGTTGCTGCCTGCTCTTTTGCTGGCTCTGCTGTTGCCTCTTTTGCTGCTTCTGTCTCTGTTGCAGCTAGTGCTGCGGATTCCGCGGTAGTTGCATTGTTTGCACATGCCATAAGTGACAATGACATACATACTACCATCATAGTTGCAATAATCTTCTTCATTTCTAATCCTCCTAAATTATTAAATCAACACTCTCAGTGCTAATTACTCATAAAAAACTGCTTCCTTGGTTTCCGGATTACGTCTCCAGTGCTTCATATAATCCCACATAAGCTCTGGCATTGTTGCAACTGGCCAATGTGGCTGGCCCTCTGCACTCATGATTCGCAGCGTGTTTAAACCCTTGTCATTGAAAAAGTCCGCCACGAAATGCCTAACACCCAAAACTTCCTTTATTGAAGTATTCTTACACTCGAATCCTAAGTTACGGCATACCTCATCATCACTGTCTTTTGCTGCCAGACAATCTTCTACAGATACATCATTAATTCTCATTGCATCAAGTCTTCGTCTAAATAATGCAATCTTCTCCATTGCTGTCGAAGGCATTTTATGTGTGTTCATACCTTCCATGGTAGGATCATTTCCCATACTCATGGAATGCCTATCCGGTCCCATTACAGGGATTCCCGGTGTTTGATCCTGATTTGTAGGGAATATTTCAAGTGACTCCTCCTGACCACAAATGATAGAAACCGGCAGATCATATTTTTTAAAGTTCTCAAGCCGTTCCTCCGTAACATCCAAATCATATGGGAACATAAAATTACCACACGGAGCAACTGCGGCAAAAATTTCTGGATGAAGTATCGAAACCTCATTTGTTTTTGCTCCACCCTGAGAGTATCCCGTGCAGTAGATTCTGCTCTCATCTACCGGATACTTCTTTTTTACAACATCGAGTATTCTCAACAGATTATCTGAGTTATGGTTCTGCGGTGCGACCACAATCATTTCTTCCTGCCCTGCGATTGGCAAAAAACCCGAAGATTCTTCCCAATGTATCGGCATTGTTGCTCCATGTAACACAAATAGCAAAGGGTATTTCTTATCACATAGCTTTTCGTGTAATCTTAAAGGAGTATATAAAGACCATTTAGTATAGATTTCATCGTTCTCAAACAGCTCTTTTTCTAAGCCAATGCTTCTATAGTATTTAAGAAGTTCCGGATCCATCTCATCCTCATATAGGATAAAAGGCTTCATTGATGTAACTAATTTCTCACCATAAGGGCTATCATAAATCTTTTCAAAGTCCACCTTTCCCGGTCGAGGCATATCAGTTAACCGTTCACGCAAGTCAAGTTTTTGTGAACCAATATTCCATGTTCGCGGAATATCCCATAAATATGAATTTTCATATTCGTAAGACATAAAACCCTCCTTCATTAAAACTTGTAATTAATACCTAATAGGCATCTCATAATCGCAATTATTTCTTCCTTTTCTCCGAAGAAAAACCATAATGATGTTGTATCGTGGCTCTCTAATCTTCCCGAATCGATTCCTATGGTCTTTCCGCTGTTTTCAAATTCTGCGAAACCACCATTTGTCTCGTCATCATTGTAGTAATATGTTGAGCAACCCCTGTTTTCAAGATCTCCCCATGGCTCCGAACAATATGGTACAGATGGATCGTTATAATAGTTTCTAATCATAAGGTGCCACTTGTCGCCATACTGCTTAAGGAATCCCATTCTTCCCATTGTCTTAGCAGATCTATATGCGACTTTATATTTCCTGTTTCCAGTTACTTCCAGCTCAGCATATCCATCATGTACCTTCTGCATATCATCTACCGGAATGTAGTAATCTACATAATCAAAATCCCCAGAGTATGGTGTGATAAACTTTCCATTTGGATTTACCTGCGTCAAAATCCATGGCTCCAGATATGATTCGATTTTAGGATTATTGTCTTTCATGAAAATATCCTGAGAAAATCCGCAATAATCCACCTTGATATCCTTGAGTTCTTTTACATATTTAAGCGGAGATACTGCAGGATAATATCTTCTCTTCACATAAAATATCTTTTCCTGATTGCTGTTAGGACAATTTCTATTGTCAAGTATGACATCCATGTCAAGTTCTACGCCCATTTCTGTCTGATTAACATTGTAGTTTCCTGGATCTATTGAAGGTTGAACGAAATATGTATCATCAAATTTTTCCGGAGTATCACAAAAAAATCTCAATTCCGGATTAACCCAAAAACGTTCTCCTCCAAGATGCACTTCTCTGTTCTTAACAAACTTCTCAAAGCTGGCTTCATCGCAAAAGGCTTCGTTTAACCACAACACACTTTCAGAATCCTCATCCTTGAATGGTCCAATGGCTCTTCCGCCATACTGTGTGATAATGAGCCTCCAGTTATTATCCAACTGAAGAATTTCATATTTCATGTTCTGTGAATCCAGAATTTTAATTGCTTGCCTATAGGTAACATGATTATCCATCCCATCTCTCCTTATCTCTTGTGCTTTTTCTTCTGACGAGTCTTGACTGAAGTTTGATATGTTTTGATATCATCTCATTATCTATCATTGACAGCACCATATCAGCAGACTTTTCACCCATTTCTATTGTTGGCTGTTGTATTGTTGTTAATGGTGGATCACAATATCTAGAAAACATAATATTGTCACATCCGATTACCTCAATATCATCTGGAACTTTATGCCCTAACTCAATCAATGCTTGTACCGCTCCATATGCCATCAAATCATTCGTGGCCATTATTGACGTATAATCCACACCTGCTCTGGCTAATCTCATTACTGAATCGTATCCACCTTCTATCGTGTAATGGCCATATGTAAGCAACTCGCTTGAGTATTCGATATTGTTTTCACGCAATGCTATCTGATAACCCTCAAGACGTTCTAAAGCAGTTGAAACTAGTGATTCCTTATCATTTTCACCGCCGGCTCCTAAATACACAATCCGATTGCTTCCATGAGATATAAGTAATCTACAAGCGTTATATACAGCGTATGTATTGTCTACTGTAACAGAATTCCATTTCTGTGAATTCGGAAATATTCTATCCAGTAAAACCATAGGTATTCCATACTTTAGCGGCCACTGATGTTCCGGGCATTCATGCTCAAATGAGGTAATCAGAATAATGCCTGATACTTTGCTGGCTATAAGGTTTAAAATTGCAGATTTTTCTAACTCTTTCGAAAAATTCGTATTTACTAAAACAAGCATATAACCTGCATTTTGTAATTTTGATTCAATTGCCTTGGCTATATCCATAAAGAATGGATTCGTCATATCCGGAAGAATAAGTGCAATTCGTCCGATACTATGCATGTCAGATTTTGAAATTGATACAGTGTGCACATATCCTACAGAATCAATAATATCTTGCACTCGTTTACGTGTTTCTTTACCAACTCCTTTTTCAGAATTATTCATTACCCTTGAAACTGTTGCCTTAGAAACACCTGCCAACCTTGCTATTTCTTCGATTGTTGTTTTCATAATCTGCTTACCTCTTTAATAAATATTATGAGAGAAAAAATGTTTCGTAAATTGTGATGTTTTCTCTATTTTATATCTTGTTTTGTACAAACTGCACATATATGTGTTGCATAATATCACACATTCGACAATTTTTAAAAGCATTCGGTGTTTTTCTTAACTTGTGACATTAAGATTTTCTTAGCAAATAGAATGTATTTATCCCTTCATATTGCTCTTATTTATAAACATTCCACATTTTTCCATTAAACATAAAAAGGCCATGTATAAGAGAAGTGGATTTAGGCATTGAAACTGACTTTACACGAATTTTTAAAGACAATAAAAAACCTCGAAACCCATTGATTTCTCAACAAATTTCGAGATTTTCCACTGATGCCGCAAGCCCGACTTGAGGCAGACCGCCAATGCGAAAATACTTTGAAAATACATTGTTTCCAGCTCATTGTTTTCATTTACACGAATTCTACGTGGATTATATAAGAAAGAACAGCGATCTCAGTTTTCAGGTGTGTGACTACAATGACGGATGTGACGGCCTTTATCCTATATACTCTTACCCATAATCGAGTAATAGTTTTCTGGAAATCCGATTAAGCTCAAATCTATATCTTCTTCATACTTTGATACTATATCCCTGATTTCTGAAGCAAACTCTCTTCTCATTTTCCTTTCCGGTAATCTTCTAAGTGCCACAAAAACATATGCAAATAGACTATTATTCTTTACTTCCGGATATCTTAATAAAAACTTCTTTGGAAACTGTGCCGATGGTTTAAAGTCTGTATTATATAGTCTGGCGGCATGAGCACATTTATTCCTGAGGACAGAAAGGCAATGGAGATTATTCTTCAAAACTGTTCTTCCGGTACCTGTATCTTGAGCAATAAGATCCTGATTACTATCGTACATACAGCTATAAAGCTTCGAAAGATTTGAAAATGAAATCATTTCTGTAATAACCCAAATAGGAAGCTTATCGCCATATTTTGACTGATGATGCTGCATTACCAAAGTATCCTTATAGTAAAATTTCTGTTGCTTAAAGCTATCAAATACTTCTTGCGCTCCGGCTTTATTATAATAATTCTTCAAATAATAATGTTGGTCATGTGGCGACTGTTTGCATTTGTCATTTCCAAACGAATGGGATATCTTAGTCCGAAAATATACTTCCAAAACCTCAATCCATTTTCGGAGTATATCTCTTAATTCTTGATCAAACTCATATATCTTCCTGATATTATCAAAATCCGTTCCGTCAATATAGTCACTATCGTGTGGAGCGACTCTGAATTGTAATGCATATCCGGTGAATCTATAATAGTTCACCCTCTGCAGGAATTCCTCAGCATCTTTTCTGTCTTTTACAGACATATTATGATCAATAAGTCTATTAACAAGTTCCGGATATGATAAAGGTTCTTTTAAATCCATGGATGTTCCTTCCCTATATACCCTATATAGTAGAAAAGCTGAGCACTAAGCTCAGCTTGGTCCCCAGCTCAATTAAGTGCCGGGCAACTCTGTTGGCTTCATTATAATCAAGAATTCTAAATCGTGTCAACATATGTAAGCATATTGTAAGATTAAATGTCAACCTTTAAGTGTCAAAAGTCTTGAGTTTTGATTATAGCGTAAAGCCATCGTTAATCGCATTATCCATTGACTTAAAAAATATAAAAACTTACAATAAAGTAGGCTGAAAATGAGCTAAAGAAAAAAACTGTAAGGATGGTGTATTAATTGGGCAGATATTTTGGTACAGACGGCTTCCGCGGAGAGATCAATGTGGTTCTCGGCGCTGAGGAGGCATTTAAAATAGGACGTTTCATAGGGTGGTACTACGGACAGAATCCGAAAGAACCGGGGAAATGCAGAGTCGTTATAGGAAAGGATCCGAGACGTTCAAGCTACATGCTCGAGGATGCTCTTTGCTCAGGTCTTGCTACAAGCGGGGCTGATGTATATCTTCTTCATGTAACCACGACACCTTCGGTCAGCTATATGGTACGTGCCGATAATTTCGACTGCGGAATCATGATTTCCGCAAGTCATAATCCATACTATGACAACGGTATAAAGATTATTAACGGAAACGGTGAGAAGCTTGAGGAATCAATAATAGAAAAGATCGAAGATTACATCGATAATCCGGTTGACCTTCCGAAAGCCGCGCGTGACGACATCGGACAAGCTATCTCCTACGATGCCGGACGTAATCGCTACATCGGTTATCTGATAAGTCTTGCTACACACAGCTTCAAGGGTAAGAAAGTCGCTCTCGACTGCTCCAACGGATCGGCATCCGCAATCGCTAAATCTGTATTTGATGCTCTCGGTGCACAGACTCATGTCATCAATGCAGATCCTGACGGAACCAACATCAACCGTGACTGTGGTTCTACACATATAGAGAAATTGTGCTGGTATGTTACACAGAGTGGGTGTGATATCGGTTTTGCATTTGACGGAGATGCAGACAGATGCATAGCTGTGGATGAACATGGTGAAGTCGTGGATGGTGATAAGATTCTCTATATCTGCGGTAAGTTCATGAAGGAAAAAGGCCAGCTTATCAACAACACCGTAGTCACAACTATCATGAGCAACCTCGGCCTGTACAAAGCATTTGACCGTGAAGGCATAGTTTATGAGAAAACCAAGGTCGGTGACAAATATGTTTATGAAAATATGCAGGCAAACGGACACTGCCTCGGCGGTGAGCAGAGCGGACATATCATCTTTTCAAAACATGCTACGACCGGTGACGGCATCGTAACAGCGCTCAAAGTAATGGAAGTTGTTATGAGTAAAAAACTCCCTCTTTCCAAGCTGGCTGATGAGATCCGTAAATATCCTCAGGTGCTGAAAAATGTCCCGGTAAAGGATAAGGATGCCATTATGAATAATACGGCTGTAAACAACGCAGTACAAAGTATACAGGATCGTCTCGGCGGTGACGGCAGGGTTCTGTTAAGACCGTCAGGTACCGAGCCGGTAGTCAGAGTCATGGTTGAAGCCGACACAGAGGACGCCTGCAAGGAATGTGCCAATGAAATAATCGATATCATGAAAGAGGAAGGTCTGGCATAATGAGCAAAACAGTAAATCACTCCGAAAGGATGGGAACCGAACCGGTCGGTAAACTCCTCTTTTCTATGAGTGCCCCGCTATGCATATCCATGCTCGTTCAGGCACTTTACAACATAGTAGACAGCATCTTCGTATCAAGAATAGATGAACAGGCACTTGCAGCTACGAGCCTGGCATTTCCTATTCAGTCTTTTATGATTTCTTTCTCTGTAGGTATGGCTGTCGGTATGTCGGCACTGCTCTCCCGTTCTCTTGGAGAAAAAAATAAAGCGCGCGCACAGGAAGCATGCAACAACGGAATATTTATAGAATTGTGCGGTGCCGTTTTTTTCACGCTGTTCGGACTGTTCGGTACAAAATGGTTTTTCGGCACGCAGACCAATAATCCCGTTATCATACAATACGGCGTCGATTATCTGTCCATAGTGTGCACATTTTCCATCGGACTCATACTTGAGGTTATTTTCGAGCGTGTGCTTCAGTCAACCGGTAATACCATATACAATATGATAAGCCAGGGATGCGGTGCCATATTCAACTGTATCTTTGACCCTATACTGATCTTTGGTCTTTTCGGCTTTCCGAAGATGGGCATAAGAGGTGCCGCCATAGCAACTGTATCCGGACAGTTCCTGGCCATGTTCCTGGCAGCTTTTTTTAATATCCGGAAAAACCATGATGTTTCCATCATCTGGAGGCACTTCAAACCATCGGCCAATGTGATCCGCCAGATTCTTTCGGTAGGTATTCCGTCTTTCATAATGCAGGCCATAACCTCTGTCACGACTTACATTATGAATACGATACTGATAGCCTATTCGGAAGCAGCTGTTACGGTTTACGGAATATATTTCAAGCTTCAGAGTTTCGTATTTATGCCGATATTCGGAATGAATAACGGTATGATTCCGATAATTGCATTTAACTACGGTGCAAAAAACAGGGAGCGTATCTTAACTACGATTAAATACGCAGTCGTTACTGCTACGCTCATCATGGCAATGGGAACTTTCCTTTTCAATTTGTTCCCGGGATGGTTCATGAAGTTGTTTAATGCCGAAGGCGAACTGCTTACTCTCGGCACCACGGCGCTTGCCACCATATCTCTTCACTTTTTATTTGCCGGATTCAATATCGTTATACTGTCAACTTATCAGGCTCTCGGAAACGGAGTCTATGCGCTGATCATCTCAGTGCTCAGACAGCTTGTCATCCTGGTTCCGGCAGCATATATACTTGGGAGAATTTTCGGTGTGGAATCAATCTGGTGGTGTTTCTTAATAGCCGAGTTTGTTTCAACAGTTGCAAATATATTCCTATACAGAAAGATATACAGAGAAAAAATAGAACCTCTTGGTTCGAAAGGATGATTATGATAGATAACCGATATCTTAAAATCGCGGATTCCTTTGATCTGGGTGCCACGCTTTGTGAAACCGGCCCTATAGGAAACGGACATATCAACGACACTATTCTTCTCGTCATGGATGATGCCGGAACCAGAAAGGACTACATACTTCAGAAAATAAACAAGTATGTCTTCAGGCATCCGGAAGAGCTCATGGAAAATATGGTCGGTGTAACCGAATTTCTTAAAAAGAAAGTCATAAAAGCCGGCGGAGATCCTGATCGCGAAGTCCTCACTGTCATCCCGACAAAAGACGGCAAATCATATTATGTCGATGAAGACGGCGAATACTGGAGAGTGACAAAACGGATAACCAATGCAAAAGGTCGTGAAATGGCACAGTCTCCCGAAGAATTTCGAAAAGCGGGATATGCTTTCGGACATTTCCAGAATCAACTTTCTGATTACCCTGCAGAAACACTTCATGAGGTCATCCCGTTCTTTCACGACACACGAGTAAGATATAATAACTTCATAAAATCGGTTGAGGAAGATAAAATGAACCGTGTTAAGACTTGTGAGGAAGACATCAGATTTATCCTTGACCGTAAGGCCACAGCGTACCATCCTATGGACAGTTTCGATAAAGGCGAACTTCCTCTTCGCGTCACGCACAATGATACCAAGTTCAATAACATCCTGCTTGACATGGACACCGGTGAACCTGTATGCATACTTGACCTTGATACTGTCATGCCCGGACTTGCCATGACTGATTTCGGTGACGCGACACGTACTGGCGCGTGTACGGCCACAGAGGATGAAACTGACCTGAATAAAGTTCATTGCGATATTGAACTTTTTGACAACTTCGCAAATGGTTTCATTACCGGATGTGATGGAAAACTCACTCCTCACGAAATCGACACTCTGCCTGAAGGAACCCTCATTGCAACATATGAGCAGGCACTTCGTTTCCTGGTGGATTATATAGACGGTGATGTTTATTTCAAAACAGCATATCCCGACAACAATCTGGTTCGCGCAAGAACACAGATAAGAATGGTTGAGGAAATCGAAGCAAAATGGGATAAACTTCAAAACGCAGTTCAAAAGTATAAATAATACGGAAAGGAAAAAAGATGATTAAGTTCGGTACAGGTGGATGGAGAGCCGAAATCGGTCGCGATTTCCAGATGTCAAACATTCAGATTATAGGTCAGTCACTGGCTGAACGTATAATCGAGCTTAACGAAAATGATAAACCTGTTGTGATCGGTTACGACCGACGTTTCCTGTCGGAAAATGCCGCACACTGGCTTGCATCTGTTCTTGCCGGAAACGGAATAAAAGTATATACGATGCGCAGGAGTGTTCCCACTCCCCTTATCATGCATACTGTCAAAAAGCATGAACTTCACTATGGTCTTGAGGTGACCGCATCTCATAACCCCGCAAACTATAACGGAATCAAAATTATCGTTAAGGAGGGCCGGGATGCGCCTGTCAATGTTACGGAAAATATTGAGAGACGCTGCTGTACTGTCGGAAATATCAAGTCCATTGATTTCAATGAGGGAGTTGAATCCGGAATCATAGAATTCATTGAGCATCCGTTCAATGAGTTCCTTGATGATATCATCGACATACTTGATGTCAAAGCCATACGTGACAAAGGACCTCGTATACTCTTTGACTCTATGCACGGTTCATCAACATATCCTTTTAATGTCATCTTCTATACGACCAGATGCACCGTCGATCAGATTCATGCAAACAAAGATGCTTATTTCGGCGGACAGATGCCTGCTCCTACAGCTGAAACTCTTAAGCCTCTGTCAGAACAGGTCGTTATGGGCAGATATGATCTCGGAATGGGCATAGACGGCGACGGAGATCGTCTCGGTGTCATCGACTCGGACGGAACCTTCATCTCAGCCAATGATATTCTTGTGCTTCTATACTACTATCTTCATGAGTTTAAAGGCTGGAAGGGTCCTGTAGTAAGGAACCTTGCAACTACTCATCTTCTGGACCGCGTAGCAAACGGACTGGGAGAAAAATGCTATGAAGTTCCGGTAGGATTCAAATATATCTCTTCAAAAATTGATGAGGTCGATGCCGTCCTCGGAGGAGAGTCCTCCGGCGGACTTACGGTACGCGGTCACATCCACGGTAAGGATTCCATCTATGCTGCCGCTCTCTTCATTGAGATGGTATGTAAGACCGGGAAAACACCCGGCAACATGATTAAAGAACTTCGCGATAAATACGGAGACTGCGTCATGGTGGAATATAATGTATCTCTTTCGCCACAACAGGAATCTTTAATAAGGACACTGTTTGAAATAGGAAAGCATGATCCTGATTCTGCCAATGAAAAACTTCCTGCCTTCCCGCTGAAGTATGACAAAGTAAACTACACCGACGGATGTAAGGTATATTTCCCGGATGATTCATTCGTAATCTGCCGTCCTTCGGGAACAGAACCTTTGCTTCGTGTATTTGCAGAAGCATCCACACAATCAAAAGCTGAAGAATATATCGAATGCTGGAGAAACAAACTTGCACAAATATAATTTGTTCAGAGGGTCATAAGATGATTGTTAAGAATGCACTGATATATAGCGGAAATGAATTTAAGCCCGGTGACTTTGCCGTATCGGGCAATAAGTTCGTTGACCCTAAAGATGTGCCCAGAGATGAAACGACAGACCTAGACGGAGCCTGTGTCATCCCCGGTCTTATAGATATCCATACCCACGGAAACTCAGGTGCGGATTTCTCGGATGGCGATTTGAAAGGCCTGCGCAAAATGGCTGCTTTTTATCTGTCAAAAGGTATTACTTCATTTTGCCCGACATCTATGACCTTTCCGTATGAGGTTCTTGGCAAAGCATTTGCCACATCAGCAGAGTATTGTGAAAGCCCGGACATGAGCGGAGCAAGACTTGCAGGTATCCATATGGAAGGACCGTATTTCTCGGAAAAGAAAAAGGGTGCACAAAATGCCTCCTTTCTTAAGCTTCCTGATTATGAAGGGTTTGAAAAACTGTACAATGACTGTAACGGACTGATTAAAATAGTAGATGTTGCTCCTGAACTGGCGGGGGCTCCGGCATTTGCAGAAAAAGCAAGTCGGCTGTGTACAGTATCAGTCGCACATACCGATGCATGTTATGAAGACACTGCAAAAATATATGAATCCGGTGCAACGCATCTGACTCACCTGTATAATGCCATGCCCGGTATACATCACAGAAGCCCCGGTGTAATCGGAGCCGCAGCCGAACGTGATTATGTGACTGCAGAGCTCATATGTGACGGACTCCATGTTCATGAAAGCGCAGTACGTATGGGATTTAAGTTATTCCCCGGACGGATATGTCTTATCTCTGATTCACTAAGGTGTACCGGGATGCCTGAAGGTGAGTACACTCTCGGTGGACAAAAGATATGGCTTAAGGACAACATTGCAAGACTTGCCGACGGGACTATAGCCGGCTCCGCTGCCAACCTGTATCAATGTATGCTGAATGCCATACACTTCGGAGTAGATAAAGCAGCTGCAATCAATGCCGCTACGCTAAATCCAGCACGGGCAATCGGAATGGATGACGTGCTTGGAAGCATAGATCCCGGAAAATATGCAGACTTCATCGTGTGCGATGAATCGCTCGAACACATCAAAGCAATATATAAAGACGGAAGGCTCGTTAAGTGAGTCTTCCGCTTTTTTATTTTTCTTTCTATTCTTCTATGGCTTCCTGAATAGCCAGGACGTTTGCCGGATCGGTATCAGGAGGTATCTCGCATCCGGGAGCAATGCAGTTATTATTTAATGCACTTAATTTCTTGCATTCCCTGACAGCTTCCTTTACCTGTTCAGGCGTTCCTTCCAAAACCACACTTACCGGATCAAAGTTTCCGCATATACAGATATTTTTCGGTATGATTTCAGCGCCTTTCTTCATATCGACCATATAATCGAAGTCTATCATATCTGCGCCGCTTTCAACCGTCTGATCTATTACGTCGCTTATATTTCCGCATATATGAAGCTTAACTTTGGCACCCTTTTTATGTACGGCATCGACTATCCTCTTCTGATACGGAAGCGCAAACTCACGATACAAATCAGGTCCGATGAGCGATGTCGCTGCATCTCCGACTCCGATAATGTCAGCACCGGCATCAATCTGTGCCTCTGCAAACAGTATCTCCTCTTCTGTACATATCTCCAGCAGTTCTTTAACTGCCTCGGGCTCATCGAACATGTCCATAAAAAACTGCTCCATATTCATAAGATCACAACTTTGAGCTACCGCACCTTCGACCCATCCCATGACCGGTACTTCTTTGCAGGATCTTTCTTTCATAAGACCTACTGCCTGTATCCTGTCATAAGTTCTCTTCGCATCATGCGGATCAAATATCTTAAGATGTCCTATGTCTTTTATGTCTTTCACAAGTTTCTCGACCGGCTGCGGAGTCCTGAAGTCATGAATGATGGTCTTTCCGCCGAAACCTTCAAACTCTCTCATGGAATCCGAAATCGCACTCAGTACATCTATTCCGAACTTTTCATGACAGTAGATGACCGCTTCGGAAAGCTTTCTGTAATCGGTTAAAAACTCTCCATAGGTTATACCGATCTGCTTTGCGGCAAACATCATGACTATGCTTAAGTTCGGCAGCCTGTCCACTTCTTTGCCTTCAAAACGATTCATGACCCTTTCGTAGCTGTTCATAATATTTCCTCGACATAAATCTTTCTGAGCTTCTTATACAACTCATATTTCTTATCATATACGTTTTTGTTGGCTTCTATCGGATGTACGGTATCACGGTATCCGGCAAACTTTTTAGCCATCTCGAATTTGTCTCTTCCCGTAACTGCTGCAAATCCGAGTATTGCCGAACCCATGGCACCAGTTTCATCTGAGCTTGTCGGAATGATGTCACATCCGAGTATATCCGTCTTGATCTGCAGCCATTTCTGCGACTTTGAACCTCCGCCGCATGCAAACAGTTTTTCAAATCTGACATTGTTCTCAGCCAGTTTCTCCTGATTGTATCTCATTTCAAAAGTTACGCCTTCGAGTATGGCACGATAGATATCCCCGATTCGTGTCGACGTTGTTATTCCGAAGAAAGAACCGTTCGCATTCGGATCAACATCCGGTGTTCCGCCCATACCCTGAAGGAACGGAAGAACGATTATATCCGTCGGCTCATCCGGACACATTTTATTAAATAAATCGTATATACTGATTCCTGACTTTTTAGCTTCATCCTCAAGCCTGCCCCCGAAGAAATCACGATACCAGCGGACAACCGATCCTGCGGATATATTATATGCATAGGTGACATATCCTCCGGTTGTAAAATACGGCACACATGCAAAATTCAATTTCTGAAATTCAAGACTTTCCGGTATGCCTGCATAAAGCGGTTCGATACATTCACACGTACCTGATACATCAACAGCCTCTCCGATCTTTGACACACCGGCACCGAGAGCATTGACTATCTGATCATGGGATCCTATCACTACGGTTACATCTGTCGTCAGTCCTAACTTGTCCGCAATCTCCGGAAGAAGCTTTCCGGCCACACCTCCCGTAGGAAGAACCTCAGGTAGTTCATCGCGTGTCACACCGCTTGCCGCAAGAAGTTCTTCAGACCAGTCCTGCTTCTGCACATCATAAAGAAGACTTCGACATGCAAGTGATACATCACATATCGGATTTCCGCAAAGCTTGTAGCATATAAAGCCCGCTACGAAAAGGAACTTCCATACAGGTCTGTCTGTAACTTTCTTTGTATATAACATCTTTGCCAGAGAATATGATGCATCGGGAAGGATCCTTGCAATCTTCATGAATTTCTCTTCTCCGACTCTCTTTACGAGTTCATCAAACTCCTCGTTCTCCGCATTTGCAAAATAGAGAATGATATCTCCGAGCGGATTTCCGTCCGCATCTATCGCAGCAAAACTCTCACCGAATGAAGATACCGTGATAGCCGCAACTTCTTTTGCATCCGGAAGAGTTTTTACACAGTCTGCAATTACTTTATTAATAGAATCCGAAAGTACCTGCTGAGGAAGATTTACCATTCCCGCCTCAAGCGGATATTCAACATATGAGATTGCTTTCTGATTTCCGTTCTCGTCGAATGCGACACATTTGGCTCCTGTTCCGCCAATGTCTATTCCTAAACTGATCATATCTAACCCTCCCTGTTTTCTTTCTCCGGATCTTTACCGGTATCTTTATTTTTATTCGGCTTCCTTCAGCATTTTTTCTGTTATCGGTCTTGTGTTGATTCTTCTTCCGTCCTCGGAGGTTTCTATCGTCAGTTTCCCCTGTTTGAACAAATCACTGATTTTCTCCGTTGTTGCTTTATCGACCTCTAACCCGGTGATTTTCCAGTTGTTGTCCGTCTTAGGTGTGATGGTTCCATGTTTGACGTTTGAAATATAATCAATAATCATCGCTCTGAAATCACCTTTTTCATTGTCTGTACTGATTAGTTCCGGCAGATCATTCTTATCATCGAACACCTCTCCTACATCAGAGAGGTATGTATTATACATATAGTTGCTGACTGCTACAGTAAATATGTCATCATTCTTCACAGCCCGTCCGTCCGGCCATGTGAGATTTTCTATTCTTTCACCTTCAGGTTTACTTACATTGACTTCATAATTTACACCGGTAAATGCAGTATATAAAAACAATGCCCTGTTTTCTGAAAAAGCAATCGTCAAATCTCCCGGAGCGGCCTGTTTATAATATGCTGCAGCCCATTCCATATATTTCCTCAGCTGCTTTCCTGTCATTTTCACTACATACATTTCATTGATGTATTTTTGTATATTTGAAATATCGTATTTTCTTATTTCACCCTGTTTAAGTCCCTCATCCAGCTTGCATGGATTCATAGAAACTACGTCCGCTCCCGAATAATGCTGAAGCACAAAGGCTCTGAAATCCATCAGTTCCGTATCTCTGATAAGCTTGTTCGGTATCCCCGGAATATCACTGTCGTCGGCCAAATCACCGCCTTTCAACTCTCCTATCAGCCTGTCTGCATCCTCTCTTGCGATTCTGTCATACGCAGCCAGGCGATTGCCAACCTCTCTGTCAGCTTTATATTCCGATGCTTTAACACTCTCTGTAACAGTATTTATTACCTGCCATTTTCCATTCTTATTTTCGAGAGTAATATCCGAAACCATGACTGTCTGTCCGGAATTTTTGTTTTCAACAACGGGTATTATCTCCTGATCACCACCTGTGACCTCCCGGTGACCGTGTCCTGCACATATAAAATCAAGCCCGTGGCATCGATTCATGATATCTATATATCCGGCGCCCTGTGTTCCGAGTTCATTGTCCTTATCCATATGCAGAACTCCGATGATCAGATCTGTCTTATCCTCTATCTCACCGATTATCCTGTTTATCTCTTCTGCAGGATCAGTTACCCTGCAGCCCTGAAGATTCCTTTTGTCCCATTTTGTTATATTCGGTGTTACCGCACCGATAAATCCTATCCTGATTCCTCCGCATTCCATTATTACATAAGGATCTGCAAGCCTCTTTCCTTCGGTATCATACACATTGCTGAGTATGACTTTGGCCTTGATTGTGTTGACCGTCTTTTTGGTCGTATCCATACCGTAGTTAAATTCATGATTACCTATAGTAACTATATCATATCCTATGGTATTCATTCCCATAATCATCGGATGAACAGATTCATTCAGAAAAAGTTCTGCGCTATTTTCCTGTATTGAGTCACCGACATCGATCACCACTGTGTTTTCATTCCTTTTTTCTTTTACAATCGAAGCAATCTGTGCCAGACTTCCGCTGTTGTCCTCCTGATTAGTGTCATATCTCCACGGGACCATCCTCCCATGAACATCACTGGTAACGATAAGTCTTACTGTAGTCCTGTCTTTTGTTTCCGGAGTCACAGATGTCTGAACTTCTGTTGCAGAATCAGACATATTCGTGCCGGACACCGGCACTTCTTTCACCTGCTTACCGTTATCGGATTCACATCCTGCCAGTAACAACACTGCCAAAATAATCGTAAATAATAATGTAATGGTTCTTGCTTTTATTCTCATGTTTATCCTTGTTTTTTTTTTGATTTTATTAGATACTATACATAGTATATCTAATATACATTATTATAATATATTTACGGAGGTTTTGAAATGTTAACACCAAAGGTTGGATTCGTAGTGTACGGAACACACAGAGGCGTGGATGATCCTATGGGTCAGCCGTTCATCGATCAGAAAGTTATTGACAACTGCAAGAAAGCACTTAAAAAAGAAGGTCTTGATCTTGTTGAAACATCTCCGATTGTTGTTGATCGCGCAGATGCAAACAAGGCTATCCTTCCGCTTGTTAAGGATGATTCTATCGATGCTATGATTCTCTTCTCTGGAACATGGATCTGGGCAGGCGAGATGATCGGTGCTATCCGTGAATTCGCCAAGACAGGCAAGGGTACCATCGTATGGACATATCCGGGTTCGCAGGGTTGGAGACCTGTAGGCGGTCTCGTACTTAAGGCAGCTCTTGAAGAAGTCGGTATCCCTTACCGTTATGTATATGGTGATTACAAGGACAAAAAAGATCTTGAAAGAATCACATCTTACTGCCATGCATCAGCACTTAAGAACAAAGTTTCCAATTCCCGTCTCGGTGCTCTCGGCGGACGCGGCATGGGCCAGACCTGCGGTGTAGCCGATCCTGCACAGTGGATGAAGACATTCGGTATTGATATTGATTCAAGAGATACGACAGATCTTATTCAGACAGCCAAGAATGTTACAAAGAAAGAACTTGATGAAGTATGGGCTATGGTTAAGACCAGATTCAAAGAGCTTCCTGCAGATGATGAGCAGACAGAGCGTTCTTTCAGAATATACGTAGCACTTAAGAAACTCATCAAGAAGAATAACTGGGATTATTATACAATCCAGTCATTCCCGGGCTTTGGTGATGACTATGGTGCAACATGTTTCGCACAGTCAATGATTCTTGATGACGGTATCCCGACATCAACACTCTCTGACTTCAATACATGCCTTACATCTATCCTTGTAATGTATCTGTCGAACGACAGCATCTACTATGGTGACTTCCAATGCATCGACAAGAAGAAAGGTGAGATCAA
>JAZRYX010000053.1:0-12637 GCA_045600945.1 Lachnospiraceae bacterium | reverse complement strand
GAACCAGAGCTTGAACCGTGGGGACAGAGAACTTGCTATATTGCAGACCCAGAAGGTAATCTGATAGAAATTGGTTCTTGGAATAAGCCATACGAGGAAAAAGATTTATAATCCTCAGTTTGCCGATATGTTCCCACAAACAGACGTTTTTGGATATGTTTCCGCAAACGGAGAAAACGGTCAAAATCGGTAGATATGTTCCCTTATACGGATAACATCAATCTCATTGCTACAAGCCATGTGGAGTGCGTGGTCTTGATGTCAAGGGTGAACAAATAAAGAGCGTGAAAATGCCTTGAAATCAAAGGGTTTCGGTAATTATGCCGCTTCCGGGCGGATGAGCCGAAGCCCTTATTTTTGTGTTTTGACAACAGTTCTGTAGCCTGAGGAAAGCGTATAGTTGTGGCAACAGAACTGCTTTTGCGTATTGAGACAATAGAACTGTTGTCAGAGGGCGATTTTTTAAGGACGAGGCGATAGAACTGATGTTAAAACATGCATAACGAGATCAGTGGACTTTAGACAGGTTGAATTTGAACTTTTCACCACGCAAACAACTATAAATTAACACAAACCATTGAAAAGAGATATGCAGCCTGATATAATAAATATGGCATTTTGTACGCTTAAAGGATATGGCGCTTTAATAGTAAGGAGATATTATTGTGAATGTAAAAGAGGAAAACTGGATCAGTACAAATGAAGCTGCAGAGTTTCTGGATGTTAAACCAGCAACAATTCGTGACTGGATTCGCAAAGGCAAGGACATCCCAAGGAAGAAAATCGGCAAGGCATGGAAGTTTAAATATTCCGAACTTGAAGAATGGGCACGTAGCGGAAAAGCTGCCAATAAATTATAATTGCCATTTTGGGCACTACGGAGGACAGGAATATGAATAAACACCAGTTAGCATCGACTATATGGGAATCGGCGAATCAGATGCGATCAAAAATAGAAGCGAATGAGTACAAGGACTTTATTCTCGGCTTTATTTTTTATAAGTACCTTTCGGAACGAGAACTGGAATTGTTCCGGAAGGAAAAACTCAGCGAGGATGAAATTAAAAAAGTTAATGAAAAGGATGTTAAATACGCAAAACATGTGCGTGAGACATTAGGATATTTTATTGCATATGATAATCTGTTTTCCACATGGCTTTCTATGGGGAACGATTTTGATGTGAAAAATGTCAGAGATGCACTGTCAGACTTTGATCAGAATATTGACGATGTCTACAAGAAAGTTTTCGAGAAAATCTTTAATACACTTCAGACTGGACTTTCCAAACTTGGTGAAACATCCGGATCGCAAACGAAAGCCGTGAAGAAGCTCTTAAAGCTTATAAAGAAGATTCCAATGGATGGAAAACAAGATTATGACGTACTTGGTTTTATCTATGAATATCTCATCAGTAATTTTGCCGCCAATGCAGGAAAGAAGGCTGGAGAGTTCTACACACCGCATGAGGTCTCTGTTTTGATGTCTGAAATTGTTGCAGAACACTTGAAGGACAGAAAACAGATCAAGATTTATGATCCAACATCAGGCTCAGGTTCTCTTCTTATCAACATCGGCAAGTCAGCTGCAAAGTATATAAGTGGTGACGGAAAAATCGACTACTATGCTCAGGAACTTAAGGAAAACACATTCAACCTTACCAGAATGAATCTGGTCATGAGAGGAATCAAGCCTGCAAATATCAATGTTAGAAATGGGGATACGCTGGAGGACGATTGGCCTTTCTTTGAGGAAAACAAGAAAGAAACTACTTATGAACTTGTGAAGGTAGATGCAGTAGTCAGCAATCCTCCCTATTCACAAAAGTGGGATTCAAAGGATAAGGAATTTGATCCAAGATATAAAGATTTTGGTGTTGCACCTAAAGCAAAGGCGGATTATGCCTTTCTTCTTCACGACCTTTATCATTTAGAAGATGATGGCATTATGACCATAGTACTTCCGCACGGCGTGTTATTCAGGAGCGGTGAGGAAGCAAAAATACGCGAGAATTTAATAGAGAAGAATCGTATTGATGCAATCATTGGTCTGCCGGAAAATATCTTTTTTGGAACAAATATTGCAACAATTATCATGGTATTAAAAAGGAACAGACCGACAACGGATGTTCTCATTATCGATGCTTCAAAAGGATTTGAAAAGTCCGGGAAAAACAATAAATTAAGAGCATCTGATATAAAGAAAATCGCAGACACCGTGAAGTACAGGACTGAAATTGCAAAGTATTCTGTATTAGTGCCAAAGGATACAATACAAGAGAATGAATACAATCTGAACATTACCAGATATGTTGACTCTGCAGATGACCCGGAAAAGTGGGATATTCGTGCGACTATGTTTGGCGGAATCCCAGAAGCAGAAGTTGATTCCTTCAAGGAATACTGGGATGCATTCCCTGGGCTTAGAGAAATTTTATTTAAAGAAGAAACAAAGGGATATCTGCTTCCTACTACGGACGATATCAGAGGAACGATAGATACATTTGAATCTGTTGAATCATATAGGGCAGCTTTTAATGAGGCTTTTGACGGATTTTATGAAACGCTTAAAGAAGACCTGATTGATGGAATACTTGATGTTGCGGCAGAGCAGGAAAAGGAAAAAATCACAGAAGATATTTTTGAAAGAATCGATCCGCTTAAGCTTGCAGATAGATACGTTGCATATCAAGTATTCGCAAAATACTGGGAAACCATATCTGCTGATATTGAAATGCTTCAAACAGAAGGATTTCAGGTTATCACACAGGTAGATCCGAACATGGTCATTAAGAAAAACAATAAAAATGACGAAGATGATGAAGTGACGGAAGTTCAGGATGGTTGGAAAGGTCATATCTTACCATTTGAACTTGTACAGGAAATGCTGATGCCTGAAGAGGTAGCAGAGATACGGAGGCTTGAAGAACGGTTATCAGAAATAAACAGTGAATACGCAGAGATAATAGACTCGCTTGATGAAGACGAAAAACAGGGTAGCTATCTTAATGATAACAATGATGCTTTTGTTTCAAAAGAATTAAAGGCAGCGTGTGATGAAATCCTTCAGGATATTGAGAGTCCTGAAATTAATGCTCTTGAAAAATATCTTTCTCTTCCAAAGAAGGCTGCCGTTAAATTCATGGAATCTTGTAACGATACGGATTGGACGAAGATAGAGAAGAACAAAGACGGTAGCTGTAAAAAGCCTTCACTGACTAACAGAATTCAGAAACTCAGGATGGAGTATGAATTCCCGGAGGATTCGTTTGATGGCAAATTGCTTGACGCATTAAGACTTATGGATGAAGAAAGCACAGTTAAGAAGAATATAAAACAAAAGAAGGATGAACTTCATTTAAGGACAAAAGAGGTAATCGAAGGTCTTGAAGAGGCAGAGGCTTTAAGTATTATTGAATGCAAATGGATAAAACCTTTGCTCATAGATCTAAATGCCATTTCCTCAGAAATCATTGTTGATACGATTGAAAAGATGGAATATCTTGCACTAAAGTATGCCACCACTTTACACGATATTCAGGGAGAAAAAGTGAAGGTAAGAAGTAGTCTTTCCAATATGATAGAGATACTGAAAGCTGATGGATCAGATAAGGAAGGCTTAAAAGAGTTTGGAATAATTTTGGGAGGACATATTCAATGAAAGAAAGAATCAAGATTCCCAAAATCAGATTTGGTAATTGCGAAGGAAAATGGGAATGTAAAAAGCTATCCGAAATTGCCACTATGCATGCCAGAATAGGATGGCAAAATCTTCGTACATCAGAGTTTAAAGATCATGGAGACTACTTGCTAATTACAGGTACTGATTTTGAAGATGGTCATGTAAACTACAAAACGTGTCATTATGTTTCAAAAGAAAGGTTTGACCAAGATAAAAATATACAAATCAAAAACGGAAGCATTCTTATAACAAAAGACGGAACGCTTGGAAAAGTTGCATATGTGCAAAATTTGAAAATGCCAGCGACTCTCAACGCAGGTGTGTTTAATGTACAAATCAAAAATGAGGAAGAGGTTGACGAGACATATCTTTTTCAATATTTGAAAGCTCCATTTTTGATGGATTATGTTGCACAACGTGCAACAGGTGGAACAATAAAGCACTTAAATCAAAACATACTTGTTGATTTTTCCGTTGAATTACCTTTGAAGGCTGAACAGAAGAAAATCGGAAAATACTTTACGGATTTGGACACCCTTATTTTGACTCATAAAAAGGAGATTGACAGATTGTCCTGTGTCCGTAAAGCAATGATAGAAAAGATGTTCCCGCAGGATGGCAGTAATGTTCCAGCAGTAAGATTTAAGGAATATACTGAACCGTGGAAATTGTGCCCGTTTTCAGAAATCTTTACAGAGCGTCATATCATCGATACTATTTCCGACGAGTATCCTCAGCTTGCCTTTACTATTGAGGAAGGAGTTATAAGGCCAGAGGATAAAAAGACAAACAAGCGAGATTTCTTAATTATTGACAAGGCAAACAAAAAGTACTTGCAGACAGAATATGACGATATTATCTACAATCCGGCAAATGTAGTCTACGGAGCAATACACCGGAATGCATTAGGTAAAGGTTGTGTATCTCCGATTTATAAGATCTTTTATACTGATCAGGACTCAACTTTTATGGAATGCATTGTACGTCACCCGCGTTTCATAAAGGAAATATCCAGAAGCATGGAAGGAACCGTTAAGAAGCTCAGGACACTGAAACCAAAAGCATTTCTGGAGATGAGCGCATACGTCGCACCGACCATTGAGGAGCAGAAACAAATAGGTGAATACTTCAGACAGATGGATCGGTTGATAGAGATAGAAAAGGAAGAATTAGAAAAAATCAAGCATATAAAGAGTGCTTGCTTGGAGAAAATGTTCGTATAAAAGGAGGTGCCGGGTGTGATTTTCGATAAAGAATCAGATTTTGAAGAGGCTGTCATAGGTGTGCTTGTAGAGCGCGGCTGGGAACCGGAAGTGATCCGCCACCCGACCGAAGCAGATTTACTGAAGAACTGGGCCGATATTCTTTTTAATAACAACCGACAGAGAAACTGTCTGAACGAATGCCCATTAACAGATGGTGAGATGCAGCAGATTATGGAGCAAATTATCAATCTTCGTACTCCGCTCAAGCTCAATAGTTTTATCAACGGAAGAAGTGTCTCTATAACCAGAGATAATCCTGATGATGAATTGCATTTTGGAAAAGAAGTTAGCCTGAAAATATATGACCGTCAGGAAATTGCATATGGAGAAAGCCGGTACCAGATAGTTCAGCAACCGCATTTCAATACAAAGTCTCCGATCCTCAATAACAGACGCGGTGACTTGATGCTTCTGATTAATGGAATGCCAGTTATTCATATTGAACTGAAAAGGAGCGATGTTCCTGTAAGCGATGCGTATAATCAGATCATAAAATACTCCCACGAAGGTGTATTCCGTGGTCTCTTCTCGTTGGTACAAGTGTTTGTCGCAATGGAGCCGGAAGAAGCAGTCTATTTTGCTAATCCTGGCGAGGATGGCGTTTTTAACCCATCGTTTTTCTTCCATTGGGCTGATTTCGATAATGTTCCAATCAATCAATGGGACAAGGTTACAGCAGGACTATTAAACATTCCGATGGCACACATGCTCATTGGCTTTTATACAATTGCAGATACAGATGATAACATTCTTAAGGTAATGAGAAGCTATCAGTATTATGCTGCAATTGGAATAGCTGATCGTGTTACCAAGAGAAACTGGAAAGAAGATACACCTGAAACTCAACGTGGAGGGCATGTTTGGCATACTACCGGAAGCGGAAAGACGATGACCAGTTTTAAATCTGCTCAGTTGATTGCGAGTTCGCACGATGCAGATAAGGTCGTATTTCTTGTTGACAGAAAAGAGCTGGGCATTCAGTCCTTAAAGGAGTATCGGTCTTTTGCTACAGAAACGGAAAGCATTCAGGCTACGGAAAATACGGATATACTGATATCAAAGCTGAAGAGTGACGATCAGGACAATACGCTTATAGTTACATCAATTCAGAAACTTAGCAATATTTCTGAAGAGATGGAAGGATTAAAGGCTGTCGACCTGAAAAAGATAAAAACAAAGAGAATCGTAATAATAATTGACGAATGTCACAGATCAACATTCGGTGAGATGCTGACAACTATCAAAGAAACATTCAAGCACTCTATTATTTTTGGTTTTACAGGAACACCGATACAAGATGTGAACATAAAGAAAGACAGCACAACCACGACGATATTTGGTAGCGAGATACATAGATATACATTGGCGGATGGTATCAGGGATAAGAATGTGCTTGGCTTTGATCCTTACATGGTTAAGATCTATGATGATTCTGATCTCAGACAACAGGTTGCACTCGACCAGGCGAAAGCAGAAAAAGTAGAAGATGTCATGAAGGATGAGAAGAAAAAGAAGGTCTTCTATAAGTTTATGGACTCATCCAAAATAAAGATGTATGGCGAACAGGTCGGAGATAAATGGGTCAAAGGTATTGAGGATTATATTCCGAATGAGCAGTATCAAACAGATGAATATGTCATGGGTGTCATTTCCGACATTAAGAAGAAATGGTTGATATATAGTAGAGGTGGAAAATTCCATGCAATATTTGCCACCTCAAGTATCCCGGAGGCTGTTAAGTATTGGCGATTAATGAAAAAGGAAATGCCAGAACTTATGATCACAGCTATGTTTGATCCGACTATCGATAACGAGAGCGGGACTGGTTCTTTAGAGAAAGAAGACGGCATAGTAGAGATGCTCGAAGATTATAAAGATCATTTTGGGCAATCTTTCACAATTCCTACATACGATAAGTTCCGCAAGGATGTAAGCCTTCGTCTTGCTCATAAGAAGCCTTATGATAGACTTGAACCGGATCAGCAGATAGACATCCTTATCGTTGTAAATCAAATGCTTACAGGGTTTGACTCTAAGTGGGTTAATACGCTGTATCTGGATAAGGTTATGCAGTACGAGAATCTGATTCAGGCATTTTCGAGGACAAACAGGTTATTCAATGAATCAGAGAAGCCTTTCGGTATCATTAAGTATTACAGAAGACCGAATACAATGGAGAAGAATATTGAAGCAGCTGTGGAAGCTTATTCCGGCAATATTCCGATGGGGCTGTTTGTTGACAAGCTGCCAAGGAATCTCCGAAATCTCAATAGGACATTTGAAGAAATCAAAGAAATATTTGATGCTGCGGGAATAAAGAACTTTGAAAAACTACCTGAAGAACATTCAGAAAAGAGAAAATTTGCCAAAGCATTTAATCAATTTGATACATACCTACAGGCAGCAAAAATACAGGGATTCACATGGAAGCAGAGTGTATATCCAGCCGAAGATGGTTCAGATATAGAAATGTTATTTGATGAAATGACGTATCTGATTCTGCTTGCAAGATATAAGGAACTTAGTGGCGGTGGTGGCGGAGGTCGCGGCGGAGATGTTCCGTATGATGTGAAAATACATATTACAGAATACGATACTGCCAAAATCGATGCGGATTATATGAACACCCGGTTTGAGAAATTCCTTAAGTTGATCCAAGGAGAATATGACCAGGAAGCGTTAGATAAGACATTAACCGATCTGCATAAGTCATTTTCCATGCTTTCATCGGAGGAACAGAAATACGCAAATGTCTTCCTGCATGATATTCAGGCAGGTAATGCAAAGATTATCCCGGGAAAAACATTCAGAGATTATATTTCTGATTTGATGAAAGGCGCTGAAAATGCCAGGATTAAAAGAGTAGTACGCCGACTTGGATGTTATGAACGGTTGTTGCGCGAAATGCTTGCACGAAAGGTGACGAAAGAGACCATAGAAGCACATGGAAAGTTTGATGAACTTAAGGCAAGCGTCGATAACGGAAAAGCTACAGAGTTTTTCCTTGTGGTTGAGCGTGACAATTTCCGCGAGTCAAGACTTGCAATGTTGGTTGATGCGTATCTGAGATATTTCTTGTTGTCCGGTGGTCAGGATCCATATCCGGAAAATGAATTTGACAAGAAACATAAAAGCCAGGATAAAAATGATGCCAAAGAGAATAATAATCGAAAGCCGACTGGCATTGTGCTAACCAGCGAAGAACTGTTTGGAAAGACTACCACTACCTCTGTGAAGAAGAAAAAATTGAGAGAGTGGTATTCTGAAAGTAAGGCACTGGCCTGCATGGTAGACTCGGATTGCTTTGCTTATGTCGATAACAAGCTTTGTGTTTATGATAGCAAATACCTTGAGCGTGACGAAAACGGTAAGCTGTTCTTTACACAGTACGCAAAAGACCATGAGGAAGAATGCTTCCTGCAGTTTGTTGTTGATGATGCCACAGGTACTCTTCACTACATTACACTTCCAAGTTCTATGGCAAGCAAGTCATTTAATTATTATGACGAGCTTTCTGTATTGTCCGAAGAAGAACGATTGAGTTTGGGCCTCGTAAGCGAGATATCTAACGAGATGCTTAATGCAATAAACGGAATGGAATTCGGCGAAGCCCTTACCGCTCTTATGGACAAAAAGATATGTGGTGTAACATTTAGAACCTTAAAATCCACAACGGGTTTGGACAACACTACGGTAAGCAACATGAAAAAAGGAGTAAATCTAAACAGGCCGAATGTGGTATCTGCTTGTTTAGGAATCCATGTTCCATTCAGGGTAAGCAGCCGTATGCTTCAGCTGGCAGAGGTGCCTCTTGATGTTTCGTTACCGGGAAAGAAAGGCGAAGAGCACGGAATCTATGATCAGATTCTACATTTTAATTGGGCAGGAGATTATTCTGATACCTATGATGAACTTAAGGCTGATCATTACGAACATCTGATTCATCAGCCACCGATTTAACAAAACACATAAAAATATATGGAAGGCAGATTGGAATTATCCAGTCTGTCTTTTTTTTGAAAAAAATTTTTGTTGAACTTTCTTCTACAGAAAACGCAAGTTTTACAGACCCTACGGGATTGATTTTTCCGTGGGGTCTTATTTTTGCGGTTTATAGCAGTTTTTTATGTAGAACTTTCTTCAACGGGCAAAAAAGGCAAGTGTGATATTTTTCTTGTAAATAAATAATCTCACAGTCCGAGATGGCCATAGGGCGATGGGATGCATAGGCAGTTCAGAAGGTAACGATGATGGTTACCTTGGGAATGATAATGCACCTCACCGTTAGTTTAGCATACCCATTTTGGGGCTAATGGCTTCTGCAGACTTCATGTAATGGACTTTCATGCGTCCCACCGTACCTTCCCCGGACGGAAAGGAACAAGCATGAAATTAAAGATTCGTTACGATGACGCTATCCAGACCATTGATCTGGATGCGGAGGCAACCAGGCAGATGTGGGTCAGTTTATCACTCCAGGACGAAGAACTTACAGATTCCGAAAAAGAGAAAAGGATTCAGGAAGTTTTCGATGAGCAGTTCAATCGTCCGGAGTACAACAACTGGCACAAAGAAACACGGCACATCGGTCTTTCAAAGGCTAAGCCCGGAAAGGATGAAGACGGGGATGATGTTGATTCCTCCGAGCCGCTTATGAGCGAGGTGGCCGATGACCGCATCTTTATGAAAGACGAGCTGGAACGCAAAAAGCGTGAAGATTATGAGGACTGGTGCGACCGCATCTGTGCAGCCATGAAGCCGGACTATGCCGAGATGCTCATTGCCATTCATCTTGACGGAATGGAACCGTGCGAATACGCAGAGTCCATCGGCGAAAATCCGAATACGCTCAACCACCGTCTGCAGAGGGCAGAGAAAAAATTCAGAGAAATTTTTCCGAGAACGTCCTTTTAAGGCTCTTCCCGAGGCTACCTGTTAGAGGGCAACCTCGGGAATTTCTATTTTAAGGAGGAAGTTGAAGTGAACGAAGATTTCAAAAACGCAGAAGGCTACCTCGATCCGACACCGTATGAGGCTATCAGAAATGCGGACGGCAGGGCAAGACCACCGTTCATGCCGCTTGTGTATATCTGCAGTCCATACTCGTCCAATCCGGAAGCCAACACAAAACGTGCAAGGGAGTTCTGCAGGTTCGCACTGGATCACGGAAGGATACCTCTTGCTCCGCATCTTATGTTTCCGCAGTTCATGTCAGATACAGATCCCGGCGAACGCGACCTTGCTCTTTTCATGGATATCGTTCTGATGGGCAAGTGCCAGGAACTGTGGGTTCTCGGTGAGGAGATATCTGCCGGAATGCATATCGAAATTGAAAAGGCGAACAAGCGCAGACAGCGTGTCCGCTATTTCAACAGCAGATTTGAGGAGGTGGACAGCCTTGCTTGAATTCTACTCAGCCGATGTTCTCGGACAGGAATACAACACGCTTTATCCGCACAGGACGGAGGTCACCGATGAAGCATCACTTCTGTCTGCCGTAAAGACAGATTACGTCTGTGCGGAGTATTCGAACTGTCTCCGGAGCAATGACAACTTCATAAAAAGCAACTGCCTCGCTTTCGATATCGATAACGATGAGAGCGAGGACAGAAGCACGTGGGTGACTCCGAAGGATATCATCCGTAATTTCCCCAATGTCACGATGGCATTCCATTACTCCAGACACCACATGATTGATAAGCATTACGTGGATTATTCGACCGGGGAGATTTTAAGGACTGTTACTTCAAGGCCGAGGTTCCACGCGTTTTTCGAGATTGTGCCGGTTTACGACTTTGAGGAATACAAAGCCCTGAAAGAAAAGGCGCTGACCTTCTTTCCCTATTTTGACAAGGGTGCGATGGATTCCGCCAGATTCTTTTACGGTACGGAGGAACCGGAGGTGTTGTTTCATCACGGCACGGAGACTCTGACTGAATATCTGTGTCCTGCCGATTTTGAGGATGAACTTTCAAAAATTAAGGTGGGGTCGAGAAACAAGACCCTGTCGGTGTTTGCCGGAAAGACACTTAAGAGATACGGCGATACGGAGAAAGCCTGGCAGAAGTTTCTTGATAAGAATGCTCTGTGCGATCCTCCGCTTGATGATGCGGAACTTAAGCAGATCTGGAACTCGGCACTTAAGTTTTACAAGAGGGTTTCGAGCAGTCCGGAATACATCTCTCCGGAGGAATATGAGGCTTCAGCGGATACTGCGGCAGAACCGTCATGGGATGAACCGCTTCCTTTCGGAGGCGAGGCACTGCCGGAGTTTCCTGTCGAGGCACTGCCGGATGTGATCCGCAGTTATGCGGTGGCGGTCGGTCATTCAACGCAGACACCTGTTGATATGGCAGCGGTGGCGTGTCTTACTGCGGCATCTGCCTGTATGCGGAATCTCTATAAAGTTGAAGGAAAGCCGGACTGGCATGAACCTACAAATATCTACAGTGTCATCATTGCAGAACCGTCCGAAAGAAAGTCTGCGGTAACTGCTCTTTCCACGAAGCCGGTAGATGAGTACATCAGGGAATATAACGAGAAACATAAGGTTGAATTCGAGATGTCGAAAGCTACGAAGCAGAGACTGGAGAACAGGAAGAACAGCCTGCTTTCGCAGAGTAAGAAGAAAGGTGAAGAGGCGGCAGCGGATTTCAATGACACGCTCCGCAGTGTGGTGGAACAGCTTGTGAACTTCGAGGAGATAAAGCCTCTGAAAATATACGTGGACGATACCACTCCGGAGAAGCTGACGGAGACGCTTGCTGAAAACGGAGGTGCCATATCCATCATCTCTTCCGAAGGCGGAATCTTTGATGTCCTTTCCGGCACATATTCAAACAAGGTGAACATTGATGTGTTCCTGAAGGCATATTCCGGAGAGAACATTTCTGTTGAAAGAATTATGCGCCAGTCCATATCTGTTGAGGAGGCCTGTCTCACCATACTGCTTTCGGTTCAGCCGGTGGTTATCGGGGAACTGATGAGCAATAAAAAGTTCAGACACAGAGGGCTTACTGCACGTTTCCTTTATACCACACCAAAATCCTTTGTCGGATCACGTTCCCTGGATTCGGCATCCATACCGCCGGAAACTTATCTCGCATACAAGGATCTTCTTTATAACATCCTTTCCGAGAATAGGAAAGGCAGAGCGGAAATCATCCACCTTACGCCGGAAGCGAGAAAAGTGCTCACCGCATATTATGACTGGGTCGAAAAGAGGCTGACCGGAGAGTTTTCAATGTACAGTGACTGGCTTGGAAAGCTTGTCGGAAACACCCTGCGCATTGCAGGCATTCTCGCAAGGTGCGGATGCATGAGGAAGGATGTCGGTGAAGCGGTTTTTGAATGCGATCCTCCCATTCTGATCGATACGGAGACAATGGAGAACGCCATACGGATCGGAAAGTATTTTCTGGTTCATGCCGTAGGAGCATACGGTGACATGGGAGTGAGGTCTGATTTCAAGGCTGCGCTTACCGCTCTGGAGAAGCTGAAGGAAAAGAAGCTGACCCGTATCACGCGAAGAGATGTCATGCGGTTCTGCAGGTGGGTAGGTTCTGCCGATGAGGCTCAGACCATCATAAACAACCTGGAGGACTACGGATATGTCCGGCTTGCATCAATTGATGCCTCGGACAAATTAAGAAGCGGCAGACCGAAAAATGCCGTTTATGCGGTCAATCCGCAT
>JAZRYX010000052.1:0-4254 GCA_045600945.1 Lachnospiraceae bacterium | reverse complement strand
ACCGGGCCGGTTGATTATGCTCTTTTTGTTTCAGGAAAGCCTGTTGGTGTAGTTGAGGCAAAAAGAGATGCGATGGGTGAGAATATTACTGTAGTTGAGGGACAGTCAGGCCGTTATGCAAACAGCACTTTCAAATATATAACCACTGATTATTATATTCGCTTTGCCTATGAGGCTACAGGACAACTTACACGGTTTACTGATTATGCTGATATAAAATATCGTTCAAGAAACATTTTTTCATTTCATCGACCGGAAACATTGCTTGCCCTAATTGAAAAGGATGATACTATCCGCAACCACATGAAGCATTTTCCGGAATTTGATACTGCCGGGTTCCGTAAATGTCAGATTACGGCAATTCAAAACCTGGATGATTCTTTTGCAAACAATCATCCAAAGGCACTTGTGCAGATGGCTACAGGAGCAGGAAAAACATTTACTGCAATCACTGCTGCTTATCGTCTGTTAAAGTACGGTAAGATGAAGCGTATATTGTTTCTTGTGGATACCAAATCGCTTGGGGAACAGGCAGAACGAGAGTTCCTTGCATACACGCCAAATGATGATAACCGTTCTTTTTCACAATTGTATGGGGTAAGGCGCCTTAAGAATTCATACATTCCGGATGATGTGCAGATATGTATTAGTACAATTCAACGTATGTATTCTATTCTCAGAGAGGAAGAGATGGATGAATCCGCTGAGGAGGAATCATTATTTGAGCAGAGCGATGTTTATTCACAGTCATCAAAAGAGGTTGTTTACAATGAAAAATATCCGCCAGAATTTTTTGATTGCATCATAGTGGATGAATGCCATAGATCAATTTATAATGTCTGGAGTCAGGTGCTTGAATATTTTGATGCATTTATCATTGGCCTTACTGCCACTCCGGACAAGCGCACATTTGCTTTTTTCAATCAGAATGTTGTCAGTGAATATTCAAGAGAGCAGGCTATTATTGATGGCGTAAATGTAGGTGAAGACATATTCCTTATTGAAACTGAAGTAACAAAGAATGGTGCACATATCATGAAACAGCAGATTGAGTACCGTGACCGACTGACACGCGCGAAGCGCTGGAAACAGATGGACGAGGATTTGGATTATGATTCTGCAAAGATGGACAGAGATGTGGTTAATCCAAGTCAGATTCGTACTGTGATCCGAACTTTCAAGGATAACCTTTTTACGCAGTTATTTCCACATCGTCATGAAGTCCCCAAAACGCTGATATTTGCAAAGACTGATAGTCATGCGGATGATATCATCCAGATTGTTCGTGATGTATTTGGTGAAGGCAATGAATTCTGTCAGAAGATAACATGTCAGGCTGACAGACCTGAAACTGTTTTAAGTGCATTTCGTAATGACTATTATCCTCGTATAGCTGTCACTGTAGATATGATAGCTACTGGCACTGACGTTAAACCTATCGAGTGCCTTATCTTCATGCGTGATGTAAGAAGCAGAAACTATTTCGAGCAAATGAAAGGTCGTGGAACCCGTACTCTCGATAAGGATGATTTGCAGAAAGTTACTCCATCTGCTACAGAAAATAAAGATCATTTTGTAATCGTTGATGCAGTAGGTGTTACAAAATCGAAGAAAACAGAGACACGCACACTTGAACGTAAACCAACTGTGAGCATGAGGGAATTGATGCTCAATGTGGCTATGGGTGCAAAAGATGAAGACACACTTACATCTCTTGCTAACCGCATCATACGCCTTAATAGTCAGATGACTGTAAAAGAACGTTCTGAATTTACAAAGAAAGTTGGCATAAATGCTGGTAACATAGCACAGAATCTGCTTGATGCATTTGATATAGATTTTATTTCTCTTAAAGCGGGCGTTGATATTTCTGATAATCATGAGCCGACATCAGAGGAACGGCAACGTATGAAAGATGTGAAGAAAGATTTTATCAAGGAAGTTGTGCAGCCATTCTATAATCCTGAAATTCGCAACTTCATAGAAGATGTCCGCCGTAGCCATGAACAGGTTATTGACTCTGTCAATCCCGATTCTGTCATTTTTGCAGGTTATGATGCAGATAAACAAGCAAATGCTGACAGGGTTTTGAAGACATTCAGAGAATTTATTGAAGCGAACAAAGATGAAATCATAGCACTTGGATTTCTGTATGATCAAAGATATAAAAACAGAAAGATAACAATCGATAATCTGAAATCCTTATATGACAGACTCAGAATGGAAAACATTACTGTGGAACGCCTCTGGGATTGCTATGCAATCAAGAAGCCGGAAAAGGTAAAGAGAGGTACTATGGCACAAATTACCGATCTTATCTGTATTATCCGTTTTGAGTTAGGATATACCGATAATCTGGCTCCGTTTGCAGAGAAGGTAAATTATAACTTCATGCAATGGACGCTCCGCCGTAATGCCGGTAATGTTCATTTCACAGAAGAGCAGATGGAATGGCTTCGACTTATCAAAGAACATATCATTACATCTCTTTCTATTGAGCCAGAAGATCTTGATTTGAGTCCATTTGATAGAAAGGGTGGACTTGGACGGTTTTATGAAGTTTTCGGTGAGCAATATGAGGATGTACTTAACGAAATAAATGCAGAACTGGTTGCATAAGGAGGGATAGGTTTGGAATTAGTTGAATTGGGAACAATTTTTAATATGGTAAAAGGTAAAAAACCTGTCAATCAGTCTGCCGAAGAAAAAGAAGGCTATCTCCCTTACGTCGATATTGAAGCATTTGAAACAGGAGCAGTAAAGCAATACACGGACGGAGAAAAATGTACAACATGTGATGATGGCGACATTTTGATAGTCTGTGACGGGTCTCGTTCTGGTTTAGTGGGGAGGGCAATAAAAGGATATGTTGGCTCAACACTGGCGAAGATTTCTGCTACAGGTTTGGATGATAATTATCTCTTTCACTTTATTCAAGGAAAGTATGCTCTTTTAAACACAAAGAAAAAAGGAACAGGAACACCACACCTTAATCCAGAATTATTAAAAAAGCAGAAACTTATAGTACCATCCGTACAAGAGCAAGAACGAATTGTCAGCCTAATTGAGGAATTATTCTCTCAGCTGGATGCTGGCGTAGAAACGCTGAAAAAGACAAAAGAACAACTCGCGGTATATCGGCAGGCAGTGCTGAAAGAGGCATTTGAAGGAAAACTCACAAAAAAATGGAGAGAATCACATTCGAACTATTCAGTTGAAAATGATTTTGAGTCTATAGCTATTAAGAACCCGATTTATAAGGATACTGCAGGAGATGAGAATGAAATCAATCTTCAACTGCCACCTGTGTGGATGAAAATTCGCATTGGGGATGTTTTTAATGTGGAAGTTGGTTCCACCCCAAGCAGGCGAATTTCGGAATACTGGAATGGCAATGTGAACTGGGTAAGCAGCGGTGAAGTACATTTCAATCATATTTTCGAAACAGAAGAACGAATTACCGAAGATGGATTAAACCATGCGTCAACAAATGTTCACCCTATAGGAACGATTATGTTGGCAATGATTGGAGAAGGAAAAACGAGAGGACAAGCAGCAATTCTTGAAATTCCTGCTGCGCATAACCAAAATACCGCAGCGATTCTTGTTTCAGAAACGCCATGTCAGCCCAAATATCTATATTATTTTCTTCAAATGAATTATGAAAACACAAGGCGTGTCGGTTCGGGAAATAACCAAAAGGCTCTTAATAAAGAAAGGGTACGCGCACTAAGATTCCCATTCTGTTCATTTGAAGAACAAGAAAAAATTGTATCTGAAATAGAGTCGCGCCTTTCGGTCTGCGACAGTATTGAATACACTGTTAATTCAGCATTGCAACAGGCAGAAGCCATGCGGCAAAGCATTTTGAAAGATGCCTTTGAAGGGAGATTGTGATTATGAGTGATTCAAAAGAGCTGATGAAGGCAGAAGCGAATATTACTATAAGCCAGGAAACAACGTATGTTTCCGCTCGTCAGTATATTATCGATGCACAACAACAGGTATACAGGGCGGTAAACGCTTCTATGGTAAACGCCTATTGGAATATCGGTAAGCTGATTTATGAAGCCAGCGGAGATAACGAACGCGCAGCTTACGGAAAACAACTGCTTGCTTATTTGTCTGAAAGATTGACGGCGGAGTTTGGGAAAGGTTTTGATGAGAGTAATCTCAGAAATATGAGACGCTTTTATCTGGCTTTTCCAATTCAGGACGCGCTGCGTCCCGAATTAAGCTGGACGCACTATAGGC
>JAZRYX010000051.1:0-11396 GCA_045600945.1 Lachnospiraceae bacterium | reverse complement strand
GATTCTTGATGACGGTATCCCGACATCAACACTCTCTGACTTCAATACATGCCTTACATCTATCCTTGTAATGTATCTGTCGAACGACAGCATCTACTATGGTGACTTCCAATGCATCGACAAGAAGAAAGGTGAGATCAAGATCATCGGCGACGGCGCATGCCCGACATGTCTTGCAGATAAGAACGGTGCTGTATTTGCAACACACGGTATACCGACAGAAGGTGCTGCAGGCGGTATCTCGGTAAGCCTTACATGTAAGGCAGGCAAGGGTGTTCTTGCAAGAGTATGCCGTGAGAACGGTAAGTTCGCACTTGTTGTAACAAGAGCAGAAGTTAAAGTTCCGGCAGCTAAAGATCTTAAGAAGAGAAAACTTGAATGCGGTATCCCGTTCTGGCCACATGCATTCGTATATCCGCAGTGTGATATCGAAGAGCTTCTCCAGCATTGGCATAATGAGTATGCCTGCCTCGGATACGGCGAAGAGCTTTATGAGCGTCTCGTAGCATTCGGTGAGCTTACAGGCATGACGGTATATGCTCTGTAATCTATAAATAAAAGACGGTGCCAGTTAGGAGCGTTCAATAAGGGATTTTTACAAAAAGTTTTTTATTGACGTCCTCAAGCGGTGACAAAAGGAGAACAGACCACATCACAGGTGTAAAAGCCTACGATGTGGTCTTTCTATTTTCATTACACAACATTTCTTTCAATAATGGCTATCTCATCGGCGGATAGATTATACAGATCATAAATCATTTGGTTTATTTCATTTTCCTTTTCGTCAACCTTGTCATTCATATTATTTTTTTTGATGCTGATGAGTTCTGAAACCTTCAAGACTAACTCTTTCTTTTGCTTATCGGCTAATGAAGGTATTGGCAATTTCAGTAAATGTACTATTTTTGTTTCAATAAAGGTATTACCAAGTCTTGGTGCTGCAAATACTCGAATAAAATATTGACAAACTTTTGAATTAATAAAAGGCAGTACACACAACAGATTTTCCTCATTGTTTGTCGCCATATCAATCATTTGTAATGAGAAGAAATTGTTTGAAGCGTATGAGTCATTATCAAAGAATGCTTTAAAAGGATTCCCGGTTCTTGTGATGTATACTTTAGGATTAATAAAAATAGCTTCATCTCTCAAAGATGCATATTCACCCTTCTTCTTATCAATAACCTCTTTTCTATAATCCACATACCACCCTGAACGTTTGCTATAGTAAGTTGATATTATGTCTCCAGCGCCTCCTCCATAGTAAAGTGGCTTATAGTTAGGCTCGTACTCCTTCTTAAAAAGTTTTTCTCTTACGTTACCACTGTGAATGCCTTCGTGACACTGCATTGTATTTGATAACGGAGTATCTTTTAGAAGCTTTGCAAGAATTGGAATGTCCTCATGATGAATCTTTAAATTAAAAGCATAATCAAATTGTGGGTAGATGATTTCTTTTTGGTCAAAAAAATCTTCAGTTCTTAAATAATCATCGTCAATCCATTGATTTGTGACTACATGAATTGTTGAATTTTTTCTTTCATTTATTACATGAATTGTACATACATCGTGTTCTACCGATTTAAACGGCTTATTATTAAATGGGACGCTACAGTTTTGATACCAAATTACTTCAGACAAATTATCGCATATCAACTTCCGAGTTTTTGAATAGTCCTTAATAAGCACACTATCTGGTAAGACAAAAGCAATGCTACTTTTATAAAGCCTATATGCAAGTCCTATAAAATACGCAAAACTATTTGTCGTTGACGAATCAATTTCTGGATATTTTTGCTTGAGAATCTCTTTCTCTATTTTACTAAGGCTTGCTCCCCATGGAGGATTACCGATTACAATATCAAATCCACCATTATCTCGGAAAACTCTTGCAAAATCAAGCTGCCAGAGAGTGAACGGCTTTGATGACAGCTTTTTTGCTTCTTCATAAGCTTCTTTGACTTCTGGATTTGAATATCTCAACTGTTCTTCAATAATAATGTCTTTATATGATTGAATGTTCTTTTTTAACTCCTCTTTTTTTATAGTATCATCGCAATAGAACAACTTATCCTGTTCTTCAAGGAGCTTCTGCACAACCGCCTCAAACCTGGCATGACCCAAATCTAATTGAACATTTCCATGCATTGTCCCCAAGATGTTACTTTCTTTCACAAGTTTAATACCCATGAATTCATCAACAAGGGAGTTGCCGCAAAGAATATTACACTCAAGATTCGGAAGGGGAAGAGGATTTTGATGCCCTTCAAAATCATTCTGTGCCTTTGGATTTATTTCATCATCAATAACAAGAGAGAGCCATAAACGAAGTTGTGCAATATCAACTGCTGATGGTTCAATGTCAACCGCAAACAGTGAATTCTTAATTGTATGACGCTTCAAAAAATATGGTGAGCGTTGATTTTGCATAAGAAAACGCTTGTCGTAGGCATTCATACCGATGGCAAGATAAGCAGTTATGTTTTGACGAGCACGAACAATCTCGTTCATCATTCCAAGAGGGAATGCCCCGGAACCGACCGCGGGGTCTGCGACTCTGACTGTTGCAAGAGCATCGTCAATTTCTTTCAGTTTGTTAACAACTACATTGCCCGTATCATCAATCTTGAAAAGATTCTCGGAAATATACATTCCGCCGTTGCCTTCGCGCTTTTCTTTTGAGGTGTCTTCATCCTTCATGAAATCTCCGTAAAGAATGAAGTCACGAATATCTTCTTCCTCAGCGCCGGTCTTGCGTACAAGATAGTTGATAAGGCTTTCCTGGCACATATAATGGACGATTTCGCGTGGGGTATAGAATGCTCCTTTGGACTTACGGTCTTTTACTTCCAGTAGATTTTCAAATACTTTCCCAAGCATTTCCGGATCGATGGCAACTTCACGTTCCATTGGCTCATCTTCACTCATTGTAAAGTTGTATCTGTCGAAAATATCAAGAATACCGGTTCCTTCGCGGTCATTCTCGTTCTTTTTGTTGGAGAACATTTCATCTGGGATGTCAAAATAATTTGATTTCCAGTCGTAGTTGTCAATTGGGTCAAATAAACCTCCGGAAAGGAAAGGAACTCTGCAATGAAGTTCCGGACAATATCCAAGAGGCCCGCGATTTCGATTAAGAGAGTTGTAAAATAAAGGCTCAAGGTATTCTTCATAGAAGTGACCTCCATGTTTCTGTGACCAGTCATATATGGTTCTGAGAAACTTTTTAGAGCCGTCTCCCCATGTTTTTATGCGAGGCATACTATTTGCTATTACTTCTTCGTCATTGTCAGAGATGATATCAAACACTCTGGAATTAAGTCGATATTCATCATCAGCGACTTTTACATATAGTTTCGGGAAGTGTTCTTTTATGATGCGTCCCTGGGCACCGCTCGTATAGTATACTTTCTTAAATTCTTTTTCTGTTATTGATGAAGGCCATACACTGACACCAAGCCAGCCTTTTTTCTGTAGAAAATACAAGAAAACAATTTGTCCCATAAGTTTCTTGGCAAACTGCTCTGATGTAAATCCACACTTTTTTGATTCGTCAACAAAGTCCTGATTACTGTCAAGATATTCCTGAAGCTGGTAAAACTTTTCACAATACAGTTCAAAGAATTCCTTTGTGACTTTTTCGACACTGAAAGCTTCTTCAATTTCATCAAGTGATGGATTATAGTTCTTGTCAATAATAAAATTGTGGAATCGTGAAATAGCTGTGTGACAAGGCTCGTCCCTTCCAACAAGGAATGAGTATCTCTTTGCAGGAGTAAGGTTTTCGGTAGTTTTAAATCTGCCATTATCAAACTTCATCTCATAATCAAGACGTACAAATGACAGTCTCCACTTGGTTTCACTTGGGGAATAGAACGATACAATGGCCGCATCGCAGTTACCGGCATCTATCAACTTGCGGACATAACTTCTTTGTGTACTTCTTGAATTTTCCACATAAGAGGCCGTCTTTAACTGCACAGAAAAAACTGCGACCTTCTTATCATCTGATGAAATGTAATCACCAATATGCGTATATCCCTCAATGTGAGACGAAAAATTAGAATACTCCTTATGAAACTTATCTGGAGCAACAATTTTTAATGAGTCAAATATTTCCGTGACAAATTCAACAAAATTCGGCGTTGAGTATTCACTCTTTAAAATGATTTCAATTTTCTGAATCGCTTCACTCATGATAATCCTCCGCATAAATAACAGGAAAGAATAATCTCCTTCTGCCCGCTTATTTCAGATTTCTTTTCCTTTGTATCCTCAAAATAGGAATCTGGAACGTAATTCATTATAGCGTGATATAACTCAATCAAATCGGAATGAGGAAGATTGAGTTCCTTGACAATACTTTTAGTAATCTTTGCGGGGATTTCCCCGTTTTCACAACGCTTAATTAATACATCAACCTTATCTTCTTCTATGTCGGTAAGAGTAGCATTACTCTTGATACCCTTTAACGCATTAATAACTTTCTTGTCATTTCCTGCCACCATCGGCTTTTCAAGAGAAATTTCCTCTTCCTCAACTATCATGTCATCAAAGGCTTTACTATTGAATTTTAACTGATTGTAGTACGGGCTTGCCACACTGAGTTTGGGTTCATCTGGTTCGCACTCAATAATCTTTATAGCCTCCATAAAGGTGAGTTGATTTGCCTCTGTTTCATCAGCATCAGCCCTAAAGAAGGTTTTAAGCGCACCTTTTCGTATGAAGGTTACCGTATAGTCATCCTTAGAACCATTATCTGACTTTGCTGTCTTTGCTTTTAGTGGCAATCTCTTTATTTTGTTGAACAATTCCGGATTGTTATCACGGATTCCTCGTATAATTGCGAGATAAGCAAGTTCGGGATTTGTGCTTTCTTCTTCATCATCATCGAGATTTTTAGACAAATCACTGAACAACTTCTGTGCAGATACCTCTTCTTCATCAGACAAATATTTATAATCTTCGCCGAGAGTATCATGGAACGACTGAAGCTTTTCAAGTATCCTGTCCTCCAAAGGCATTTGTTTTGCACTCTGAGCAGTTGGGAAGAAGTTGAACACATAAATGCGGTCAAATTCAGTGCCTACACGATTAATACGTCCGACTCTCTGCATTATGCGGGTCGGATTCCAAGGTAAATCGTAGTTTACGAGGACGTTAGCTCTATGAAGATTTATACCTTCTGCAAGAACATCTGTTGTAATGAGAAGATCATACTTGTCATTGCCTTTATCTTTATATTTCGGATTAAAGCTGTCCTCAATAACAGTTTTAAGAGTATCGCTGCTTTGTCCACTGAAATATACGATTCGATCGCCATAAATATCCTGAAGATTCTTAAAAAGATATTCAGCAGTTTCTTTTGACTCTGTAAATACGATGGCTTTTTTGCCTTTGATAATGTCGTTATTGAGAAGCTGATTCCTGAACTCATCCAGTTTGGGATCAGTTTCTATTTCTGCCCACATATCACGAAGGTATTCAAGTTCTGTCAAATCACTTCTGAGATCACGAATAAACCTTGGTTCAAATTCCTTGGAATCGAATGCCATCACGTCTTGTTGCTCAATATGATAAAGCATTTTCTTTAAATCTCCGTCATCGAGCAAGTCATAGACATTAACCTTTTTGCTGATATAAACCTTTCCAGATTCATACATTTTGATGAATCTTTCATAGGATTCAATAAACCTTCCTAACGTCATCGAAAATGCATAGAAACTACTTTCAAGACGCTTTACAAGAACACCTTTCATAAAGCCGCCCATGTTACGCTGAGAGGCTAACATTTGAGCATACTTCTCTTTGTCCTTTAAATAAAGCAACGGCGTATAGCGTGAGTACTTGAAACCCTTTATGGCATTTATTGTTTCACTGAATGCCTTATCAGTTTCATCATCAAACTCATATATGATTTTTTCCGGACTGCCTGCTTTTGGAAACGTTAATCCCTGGGCCTCTAAATCACTGGCATAATATTTTTGGACTTCGCCTCTTGTACGACGAATCATAACTTCACGAATAAGTTTATCCCTAATAATTTCAGAGTTTTCACGAAGTTGAGCTTTATATTCCGGTGATCCCTTTTCTTTCTTTGCAAGCTTTCCGTTTAATCCTCTGAAAAACCCTTCTATATTTTTAATGCCGTTAATTGTTCCACTCTGCTTTGCTTGGAACAGATAAATCTGGTTTTCTATATCACTGGTGTAATTGTTTATCGGAGTTGCAGAGATTAAAATAACCTTCTTTCCTCTGCAAATCTGATGTAAAAGCGAAAAGCTTTCCGTATCACTGTTCCTGAATCGATGTGCCTCATCAACAAAAACATAATCATATTTATCCGCACCCTTTTCAATGATATGTTCAAGCTTGCCCAGAGACTCCACGTCACAACGCGAAACATCGAAGTCCTTCAGAACGCCTTCCCAGTATTCCTTTAGAACCGGAGGACATACTATAAGCTTACGCGTATTTCGTTTGAATGATTTAGCTAATAACGCACAAATATAAGTTTTTCCAAGACCTACTACATCAGAGATAAACACTCCATTATATGCTTCGAGCTTCTTTTTTGCTTGAGTCACGGCATCAAGCTGATATTGAAGACGCATAAAACCATCTGGGAGCAAAGTTTCTATACTTTCCTTGTCAGCATTAATCTCTTCTTTAAAAAATTCATAAATGGTCTTCAGATATAGTTCATATGGAGTAATATCGTCACGCATCCAGGTCTTTTTTTCTACGGCCTCAATATAGGCATCTCTGATATCCACTCCATCTTTCCAAAGGCTTTCAAAATGATCCAAGGCAAATTTAACATCTGCGGTATCTTTTAGTTCTACATTGAACTCGAGATTATTCTTTAAACCTGCAGCAGAAAAATTGCTTGATCCAGTAATAACACTTCCAAACATATCCGGAACTTTTTCTGGGTCTTTCCTCATAATGTAAACTTTGGCATGAATTGGTGCTTTAGTATACATACGCATTTCGAGTTTTCCCGATTTAAGCCAATCAATAAAAATCCTAACGCCTTTTTCTACTTCTGCTGTAGTATCGGCTTCTGAAAATTCCTGTTCAACCTCTGCTGTAAGAATTTCCTGTCCTTGTTTCGTTGAAACCGGGACGGGAGTGTACTCATCATTTGCCAGATCAAGGATTTTAACTGTAAAAAGATCTACGTTTAATCCAACAAGGATTCGGATTTTTTCTACAGTTGCCAATGATTCATACATACTGAAAAAGCCACTGGAACGAAAATATCCAACAAGTACATCGAAAAATTGTGTATTGCTTTTGAGTATGGCTGCGAATCTGCTATAAAGATCACGCTCAGGCTCATTTGTAAAAAACTTCAAATCTGTCGTGCTCATTTTCTATCCTCCGTCCTGAGATTAAGCCATTCCTCTTCAAGAATGCTATATTCCAGATTGTTACGTTCGCAAAATGCTTTTATATTTTTCATAGCAGCAAGATTGGGAATTGTTCTATCGCTTTCCCATCTGTTTACAGTTGAAAATGACACGCTTACCTCTTTCGCAAATGCCTCCTGAGATAAGAATGTACGCTGTCTGATTCGCTTCAATTCGTCTGAAAAACTCATTCCGCACCACCTCTGCACCTTATTTGCAATAATATAGCATTATCATATCACGAAATTATGAATTTTTCTACTGCCTTACAAAGAAATTTTGCAGGGCAGCAAATTTTTTTTGAAGAAATAGTCGTTAAATCACTTCTTTCAGTCCTGGGACTTGTAGAGAGATACATCTCTATAAGTTTCAGGACTTTTTTTATTAAAACGTCCTTTTCGGACCACTCCCGAGGCTACCAGTTAGGAGGAAATATTGTTTCAGCCAAAACTCGGTTTTTTCTCCAGTGGATATTGGGAGAATGAAAAGATTCTTTTCAGAAGTGGTGTACGAAAAGTTTCTATTTGTCCTGTGACTTGTGAAGGGATCTTTCAGGAAACGTCAGATTATGACTTCTTCCGTGGCTGCCTGTTAGGAGCCATGTACAAAGGAAGACTCCTGTTATTGAAACGGCTGATCAGCCACCTGTGTGGCTATCACATAAAAATTAAAAATCGAAAGCCTGATTACGTATAAGGGCCGGGATACATATCGAACTTTGCGGATTACTGCAGAGAGTAGATATCGGTACCCCTGGATAAGTGCGCCCTTTTTCGCAATCAGGCACTGTTATCCCGGCTCCTGCGCATTCCGGCCCCGACCGCTTTCAGGCGGAAAGGACCGGAAATGTTTATTGAGTACAAATTGGAAGACGGGTCTGTGGCAATCGTTGAAGCCACCGAAGATGTTGCTGCATTCATGTCAGAGGAGCATCGCACTACGGAAAATAAGAACAGGCAATATCGCTATTATGCCCCATACAGTATTGATGCTCTCATCTATGAAGGGATGGACTATGCCGATACGGATACGCCGGAATCTATCTATCTCGGCTATGAAGAGGAAGACGAGGATGAGGTTATGGAAAAATACCTCTCTTCACTATCAAAAGTCCAGCGCAGACGGCTTGAAATGCGTCTTGAAGGTAAGACCATTGCAGAGATTGCACGAATAGAAAACAAAGATGAATCTTCTATTCGGGAAAGCATCAAGAGTGCCGGAAAAAGGCTTCATAAAAAATTTCCGAACATTTTTTGAAAAATACCCCCTGAAACGGCACCCAAATTCTCCGTATATGGGGAGAGGAAAAATACCCCGGAAAGGAGGAAACAGGAAATGAATGATCAGACCATCAAAGACCGTGAGCTTGCCATCTCTTTCGGCAACAGTTGTAATTCCCTGTTTTGGAAAAAAGGGACAATAACTTTTGCTGCCATGATATCCAGACTGCAGAACACTCTCCGGACAGCAGAGACCGCAGCGGAATACCATCAGATGAAAAAACCGGACAAGGATGCCATAAAAGATAAAGGCGGCTTTGTCGGCGGTCATCTGAAAGACGGACGCAGGAAGATGGAAAAAGTCCTTTGCCGCTCCATGCTTACGCTGGACAGTGATGATGCAGGTCCGGGATTCATCGAACATTATACGGAAAACAGTAGATATGCATCATGCCTGTATACCACCCATGGACATACACCGCAGGCTCCTCGCTGCCGTATCATCATTCCGCTGACCAGAGATGTGACACCGGATGAGTTCGTTGCTCTTTCAAGGTACTATGCCGCTGAGTGGGACATCGATAAATTCGATGTTTGTTCGCATCTTTCAAATCAGCTGATGTATTGGCCGACCACACCAGCAGATGGCGAGTTTATCTGTAAAGTCATCGAAGGAGACTGGCTCGACCCGGATGTATATCTGGCTGAGCATCCGAACTGGAGAGACTTCTCAACTTTGCCTGTGGCTGCGAAGGAAGAAAAGGTACGAAAAACCTCACAGAAACGTCAGGCGGACCCTCTTACGAAAAAAGGAACTGTACGTGCGTTCTGTGCGGCACTTGGCATTGAAGGTGCTATCAGTACCTATCTTTCGAACATATATGAACCTTCGGCAAAACCGGACAGATACGATTACATTCCCGGTGAAGGCACTGCCGGAGTTGTCATCTATGATGATAAGTTTGCCTACAGCCACCATGCGACTGACCCTGCTTGCGGAAAACTTCTGAACGCATTCGACCTTGTCCGTGTTCATCTTTTCGGTGACGGAGACGAAAAAGAATCGTTTCGGAAAATGTGTGAACTCGCCATGGAAAATCCGGATGTCAAGGCAGAAATCCTTGCCGAAAAGCAGAAAGATGCCCTTACGGAATTCAGCGATGAAGAAAACTGGAAATCGGCTCTAAAGCTTGAAAAGAACGGGACGATATCCAATACGCTCCATAATGCACTTCTGATTATGAAGAACGATACCTATATGAAGAATATCGTTTTCAATCAGCTTGCGGACGGTATGGAAATTAAAGGCGAAGTTCCGTGGCAGCATCCGGCAAGGTTCTGGAGAGACGCAGATGATGCTCAGCTTATCTGCTATGTGGACGAGCATTACGGCACATTCTCCGCAAGGAATTATGACATTGCCGTGACCAAAGCTACAGATGACCGTTCCTATCATCCCATCAGGGAGTATTTCGACAGACTGCCGGCATGGGATGGGATTCCCCGTGTCGATACCTTCATTATCGATTATCTCGGTGCTGAAGATAATGAGTATACGAGAGCGGTCAGCAGAAAAACTCTTTGTGCCGCACATGAACGTATCTATCGCCCCGGCATCAAGTTCGATTACCTACCTGTTCTTGTCGGTCCTCAGGGAATCGGCAAATCCACTCTTATTGCAAAACTCGGTATGGAGTGGTTTTCTGACAGCCTGTGCCTGTCCGACATGAACGACAAGACCGCTGCTGAGAAGCTGCAAGGCTACTGGATCATGGAGATTGGAGAACTTGCCGGAATGAAGAAAGCTGACATCGACAAGGTAAAAGCTTTCGCATCAAGGCAGGACGATAAATACCGGGCTTCATTCGGAAAAAGGGTTACGCCGCATCCGAGGCAGTGTGTTTTCTTCGGAACGACCAACAGCGATAACGGATATCTAAGAGATGTCACCGGTAACCGCAGATACTGGAACATCAATGTCAGCGGAAACGGAAAGTACAAGCCCTGGGACATAACGCAGGAAACGGTCAATCAAATCTGGGCAGAGACAGTCATTCTCTGTGAACGCGGTGAAAAGCTGTTCCTGCCGCCGGAACTGGAGGAATACGCCAGAGAGGAACAGCGTATGGCAATGGAACGGGATGACCGTGAAGGACTGGTGCAGGAATACCTTGATATGCTTCTTCCGGACAACTGGGATGCAATGGACATCTATGAACGCCGAAGCTACATCCATGAGCCGAAAGACCCTACCAGACCGATTGGCACTCATCGGCGCACGGAGGTCAGCAACATTGAAATATGGAGCGAATGCTTCGGTAAACCGAAAGAGGATATGAAGTCTTCCGACAGCTACAGCATTTCCGCAATTCTGGCGAGACTGCCGGGATGGACGAAGACTTCTCAGCGGAAACGCATCCCTCTCTACGGTCAGCAGAGAGTTTATGTCTGTGACAACCCCGCTGTGACAAGCGGATAAGTTGTCTCTTGTCTCAGAAGTTGTCACAGCAAAAAAGCCTTAATAAACCTACATTCCGGGGTGTTTGTGACAGACAAGACAAGAAATTCTATAAAAGAGAAAATCGTTAAAACCTATATATCCCATATAGAAATGATAGGTTTTCGCGCGTATAGAGATTTTTTGTTAAGTTGTCACGCAGCCCGATATGAAAACGAAGAAAGGAGAAAAAACAGAAATGATATTCAGACCCATCGGGATTATTTCAGAAAAAGGAAAACTGCCTTACGGTATGAAGCCCTC
>JAZRYX010000050.1:0-3522 GCA_045600945.1 Lachnospiraceae bacterium | reverse complement strand
CACGATATGAAGGTGCGCCGAAATTTTCTATGTCATCAAAACAGTCGTCAGTTAATAAAAGCGCAATATCACTGCAATTGATTGTACCGGTATCAACATTATTGTAAAACCCGGCTATTCTGAAAGATCTGCTTTCACTGCCTATCGTGACGGTTACAGTGTCTCCAACGGAATATCCTGCCCCTACTTTAAACACATAGCTAAGATACGCACCGCTTCCGCCGGCAGATTCCAGTATTTCGTATTTTCCAATCTGCTTCCTTTTCGCATCTTCAAAACGCAGCAGGGAAATGCTGTTGAATGCCGATGTATCACCAAAATCAACGGTTCCTCTTCCGGAGTAGCATTCATCTATTTCAAACTGTCTGATGGCTGAATTGTCACTCAGTATATCAGCAAGATCATCTTTTTGATTCGTGCCGTACAAAGTTTCCGCGAAAAGAAAGTCAACATCTTCACCATTTAAACGTTCTTTTTCGCGCATGAAGCTCTGTTTGTAATCCACAGAAAGAAACAATGCCGTATTTAACAGTGCCGATGCTATGACAATAAGTAATGCTATCGCAACAATACTCCCCGGGGAGTGACGTATATTTGATAAGGCAAAATTAACATATTTATTTTTTACCATCCCATGTCACCTAAAAATCCGTTAAGCTTGTTTATTCTTTCCTCATTGTTACCGTCATATCTACCCAGCCTGCATTCATTGATCATCTTTCCGTCGCGTAAATACAGTACACGGTCCCCGCGTATTGCGCTTTTTATATCATGTGTAACCATAACTATAGACTGGCCCATACGATTGAAGCGGGTAAAAAGATCAAGAGCATCCGCTCCGGCTTGCGAATTAAGAGAACCAGTAGGTTCGTCGGCAAAAAGAATCTCCGGTGAGTTTATAAGTGCTCTCACTATGCCTACTCGCTGTGCGCGTCCGCCTGAGATCTGCGAAGGATATTTAGACCAGGAATGCTCTTCAACTCTCACCGACAGCAGAAGTTCTTTTGCTTTTTCCAGAAGTTCATCTTTGTCGCACTTGTTCAGAAGTCCGGCAGCCAGAACATTTTCCATAACAGACATCGAATCAACGAGACATATCTGCTGAAACACAAATCCGCAATGCTTTCTTCGAAACAGTGCAAGCTCATCTGAGGAAAATGTTGTAATATCGCTATTCTCAAACCAGATATGACCATCTGTGACAGTATCCATACCGGAAAGTGCATACAAAAATGTAGACTTTCCCGATCCGCTCGATCCCATAATGACCGTAAAATCTTCCTTGTATATGTCAAGATTTATATCATCAAGGATCCTTTGAGTTCCGCTGTCTGTTTCGAAATCGCGACATAAATGTTCTATTTTCAACAGTTCTTTCGTCATAATTATCTTTTATACTATTAATCCAAAACTTCGGGCAAAAAAACCGAATATATAATGCATAACCGCAATTGCCCAGATATTTTTCTGATAATGGTAATAAATACCACTTGCAACCGCCAAAGCAAACGCTCCTAACATTAATAAGGCCGATATCTGGATATGAAGCATTCCGAATATGGCTCCCGAAACAATAACTGCAAGGATCCACTTATCCTCCGGAAGCGTTTTTTCAAGTCCATACTGTAGAACAGCCTTGGATAATACTTCCTGAACAATAACCACAATCGGATAGTATACTCTATGAGGGTAATTCAAATATAAGCCGAAATACGGTCTTTGTGCCATCCCGGGGATAACCTGCTGACCGATAATCCTTGCAAAAATCAAAAGAACGAAAGCACTTGCGCCAAGGACAAGTGTATGTAAAACCGTTTTCTTTCTATCGGCTGCAGGAACATTCATTCCCAGACCGGGTTGAACAAATGCTGTATTCTTCCAAAGGTATATTCCCCCGAACAGCATGATGATTTCTGTCATTCGGGAGCCTAACTGTGAAGGGGCATTCGGAAAAACCGTATATGCGACCTTACATGCAAACTGTTCAAATGCAATTATAAGTATCAATGCTATATATAAGAATATCGGATCTGATTTTTTCATTAGGGTCTAACTTCCTTTTCTTGTCTGTATATCATTTGGTATAGTCTCATTCTGTCTTACCGGTCCTGCGTATCACGCAGTCTCTTCAGATTCCGTATCCCGTAATATGCAAAAGAAAACAGCATAAATCCTATACAGATTCCGATAATAATATTTGATACTTCCTCCGGAATCCCGCCCCAAAGAATGTGTATCATTGCAGTTATATTAAGGGACAGAGACGTAAGTTTTCCGGGCCATTGTGCCGAGTCAACTTCATTGGTTTTGTTGATTGCCAGCAGGTGCACAATTCCGGTGACGATTTCTTTGATTATGAGAACAATAAGGAGTATCAGCATATTCGGGAATTTGCGAAGAAGACAGAAGAAGATGGCCACCTGTGTAAGCTTGTCTACTACGGGATCGAACAGCTTCCCGAAATCGCTGATCATGTTATAACGGCGGGCAATTATTCCATCTAAAAGGTCTAAAAGCCCGGTTGTCAAATACACTAAAAAAGCCGGCACATAGGCCTCTTTGCCCAGATATAGCCAGATAAAAAGCGGAATCAACAACAATCTGAGCAAAGTGAGGGCATTGGGAATCGTATATAGGTTTTTTTGGTTGATGAGGTTTTTCATAGCACATACCTTCGTTTATAGCAATTATACTACCATTTAATATACGAAACAATAATCCTGCAGCGATAGATGAAGTAAAGGAATTGTCAGTTAAAGAAAAACAGAATGGTCCCTAAGAAATGATCTCAAAAATAAAGCTTAATCATTCTACTTCTTCAACTGCTCAAATGCAAGGTAAATCAGAAAAACTTCTGCTCATGGATGCTTATCATCTTATGGATTGTCGAGTTCTGGATAATCGTGGCCTGAAGTTTTTCTATATATGCTCTGGTTGATTTTTGCTGATCTGTAAGGCGTACCTTTGCTTTTACATCAATCATGCCATCTGTTCCAGTAGCCGGAAGCTCATTCAGCTCGCGCTCCCTACGGTAGCGTACAAGGTCTATGATCTTACCACGGCCATAGTTGCCTACATAACATCTGAGCCTGCACATGCGGTCTGAGCCGGTTTCACTCCACCCCATAGGTCTGGAACTCATACGTTCGGAATAGATACTGCTTACGTGACCTTCAGCACTGCAGCCAAGAACGTGCTTATCATGGAATGCTCTCTGTATGGCATCCCAGTTATTCATCATAAGCACCCTGCATTCCTCGACCGCCTTATCGCTTCCATCACAATGATTCTGGATGCGAGTCAGCAGTTTTTTTACCGCAGTCGGCTTGTTTTTGTAAATATATTTATAGAACCGGCCTACGGTTTCATTCTTGTCATCCTTTGTATAGCCCGAAATCCGGTATATATATTTCATCAGATGGAACCTGTCGACAACAGCCTTGCTTTTGCAAATATAATCAGTTGCGGCCTTTATCCAGCCACCTCCGTCACTGCTGATATATACACGTTTCAGATAATCAG
>JAZRYX010000049.1:0-56590 GCA_045600945.1 Lachnospiraceae bacterium | reverse complement strand
CCGTGCCGAGAACAAGAAGAGCTACTGCTGCAACGAGTGCAACGATTTTTGTGTTCTTCATTTACTTTTCTCCTCTTTTTTCTTTTTAATGAATCCCTAATTGCGCTTAGGAGACTTGCGATAACTATAATTATCGACAGTTCTCCCTGTTTACAGACACAACTATATACCTAAGCCCGGAAAAATGATATATATTTTCTCTATCCGATTTCTTACAAAAATCTTACAAAAATTAAGAATTGTTTTTTTGCCGTACGGATAAGTGCTTCTTCGTAAGAAAAAATATACAATAATTTATGCTCTTTGGTACTATATTTCTTAAGTAAAAGGTGATATACTTCTTATGAAATTACTTTATAATGTATATTTTTCTGTAAAATGACACAATATATTGGTTTTCAGGAGGAAAGTGATGAAAAAATCTCATCTGCTTCGTGCTTTTGCCATCGTGGCAATAAGCAGCATCCTTGCAGTATCATCCGCTATCTGCGTATTTGCGACTACCGGTTGGGTAAAGCAGGATAATGCATACGTTTACTATGATACCGATGGTTCACTTCACAAAGGATGGATCCAGACAACTGACGGTTATTATTATATGGACACTCAAACCGGAAAGATGACTATCGGTTGGAAGAAAATCGGTGACAACTGGTATTACTTCAAATCAAACGGTGTCATGAATGTCGGTTGGGTAAATGTTGATAAAGACTGGTTCTACTGTCTTGATAACGGTGTGCTTGTCATGAACAGTTGGATGAAGATCGGTGACAACTATTACTACATGCGCAGCAACGGTGCCATGGCAACCGGCTGGAGACAGATGGATGGTAAATGGTACTTCTTTAAGTCCGACGGACGCTGCGCTCTCGATCAATGGTATAAATATGAAGATAACTGGTTTTACTTCGGAGCTGACGGAGCAGTTCTCACAGGATGGCAGCTTATAAAAGGTGAGTACTATTACTTTAACAGTGATGGTATTATGAAGACTGGATGGCTTTCAGACGGAACCAATAATTACTATATGGATCCCACTGCAGGAAAGATGGCTGTAAACGGTTGGAAGCTTATCGATAATGTTTATTATCTGTTCGACAGATCCGGTCATATGACTCAGAAATCAAGCACCAAGCCTTCTGATTTCGATACAAACCAGGCAAACTCACAGCCTGCAGTATCAGGTGGAATAAGCGGTGGGTCTTTAACGGATACGACTTCAGGGACAGCTGTTGTTTCAGGTCCTACGGGAACTAATGTTAACGGGACAACCGGTGGCGGCCCGCAGGGAGATACTACAGGCTATGTAAATGGTGGTCCCGCAGTCAACAGTTCTGTTACCGGCACAACTACGCAGGGATCAAGTTCGGCAAAGATAGTTTCTAATCCGGGAAGTCCCGACAGTCCGAATGGTGTAGATACTCCATTAACACCAGGTAATACAAACGGTCCGCAGTAATTAAAAACAAACACCATACCGACATATCTTTTGATGATATGCCGGTATTTTTTTGCGCATTATGCGCAGCATTTTTTGACATGAAAAAAAGCCCCAACCCGGTTGCTCGCAGTCAACCAAATCAGAACTTTACATGCACCTTCAGGGGCTCGAACCCTGGACACCCTGATTAAGAGTCAGGTGCTCTACCAACTGAGCTAAAGGTGCATCGCTTCGCGACCTTGATATAATATCGCAAAGTACTATGATTGTCAATAATAATGTATGTTTTTATCAATGCGAGGTTTTTATCTTCGGGCAATCAGCTTGAATATGGGATTACCTTTGGTTGAAAACTTCTCTTCATACTCCGTCATGACATTCGGAACCTCCTCAGAATGAAGATCCCGAGTGACATAAATCAGCTCCCAATTTGATCCTGGTATTGACTCCAATGAATAATCAAAAAGCGCTTCGTTATCGGTCTTAAACTCTACCGTTCCGTCTTTTGTCAAAACCTCATCATATATCTTCATAAACCTCGGAGATGTAAGTCTTCTGTGTTCATGTCTTGCCTTGGGCCACGGGTCTGAAAAGTTCAGATATATCTTATCAACTTCACCGGGGGAAAATACATCGGCAAGTTTCTCTGCATCCATACATACGAAGTTTAAGTTGTTGCTGATGATCCCGGCCTCTTCATCCTTTTCTTTTCTCTCTATGGCTTTTTGAATCACACTCTCATATCTCTCTATTCCCAGATAATAAATATCCGGATTGAGCTTTGCCATTTCACGGATGAATCTGCCCTTCCCCATACCTATCTCAACATGAATCGGATGCTGCCATCTGCCTTTATAGTTTTCCGGATCGGATATGGTAAGTCTGTGATTATTTACAAATTCCTCGCAGCCTTGAATATGTCTTAACCTCATCCTTTTTTCCTCCATACCGATGGAGATAAAAGAACCAGTATCGGATATAACTCAAGTCTTCCTGCAAGCATATCAATAATAAGCACAAGTTTTGATATCCAGCTGAATGAAGCGTAGTTTCCTGCAGGTCCTACTACTTCAAGTCCCGGACCGATATTGTTGATTGTGGCGGTAACTGCCGTGAAGTTAGTTGTAAAATCAAAGTTATCAATAGAGATAATTATTATAGATGCAATAAAGATAGCAGCATATGCCAGCAAATATACGCTTACGCCGCGTTTTGTCTCATCTTCTACAGGCTTGCCGTCCAGTTTGATTCTGGTAACCGAACGCGGATGTATATACCTCCTGATTTCGGCCCCGACACTCTTAAGCATTATGACTATTCGGCTGACTTTGATTCCGCCGCCGGTACTGCCCGCGCATGCTCCGCAGAACATAAGCGCTACCAGAATCGTTTTTGAAAGCTCCGGCCAGAGATTGAAATCTGCCGTTGCAAATCCGGTTGTCGTAATGATAGAGCCAACCTGGAAGAATGCTTTATTGAGCGCATCTCCGAACCCGCTGCACATCCTCAATATATTAAATGTTATAACAATTACCGCAACCGCAATTATTCCGAAATAGACTCTTACTTCCTCCATCTTAAATGCAAGTTTCTTATTTTCCTTGCTTGTCAGGAAGAAGTATGCATTAAAGTTAACTCCGAAGAGAATCATAAATACTGCGGTAATTACTTGGATTGGAACTGAATAACTTGCAAAGCTGTCTCCCTTTATTCCGAATCCTCCGGTGCCGGCTGTACCGAAAGCTGAACAGAGAGCATCGAATAACGGCATCTTTACTATAAGAAGCATTATGATCTGCATCACCGTTAATGTGATATAAAGCATGTACAATATCTTTGCCGTATCCTTTAATCTGGGGACGAGTTTTCCCACGGACGGTCCGGGGCTTTCTGCACGCATAAGGTGCATATTGGATCCGCCGCTGTTCGGAAGAACGGAAATAATAAATACGAATACGCCCATGCCTCCTACCCAGTGAGTAAAACTGCGCCATATTAAAGATGTATGACTGAGTGCCTCAACATCAACGAGTATACTTGCTCCTGTCGTAGTAAAACCTGATACCGTCTCAAAGAACGCATCTATGTAGTTCGGGATATCTCCGCATAAGGTAAATGGGAGCGCTCCCACCAGAGACATAACTATCCAGCTTAAGCCTACCATTATGAAACCTTCTTTTGAGAAGAAGTTTGTATCAATACTTCTCATAGACATAAGCTGTCCGGCTAAAAAACTTCCCACTGCAACAACAAAGAACCATATGCCCTCTTTTTCAGCATAAAAAAGCGCAGTTATACATGGAAGCAACAGGAAAATCGCTTCAAATTTAAGTATTGTTCCGAGAGTTCTTCTTATAGCCGTGTAATTCATATATCAAGTATATCCTTAATATCCGTAATACCCTTCTGTGTTGTTATGACAACTACTCTGTCGCCTTCTTTAAACTCTGTTTGACCGTTTGGATATATAATCTCATTCTTTCGACTGATAGCTGCGATTATGATTCCGTCCTTGATATTAAGATCTATGATCTTCATATCCTTTACAGGGGCATCTTCTTTGATTATGAACTCGAGTGCCTCAACCTTGTTCTTAATAATCTTATACAAAGTCTCAACGTTGCTTCCCATGCCGTTTTGCATAGCACGCACATAGCGAATGATAGATTCTGCTGTCATATACTTAGGATAAATCATGGTTCCTAAGTTAAGCTTACCTATCATCGAAACAAAGGAAATATTATTTGACTTTGTTACAAGTTTTGCATGACTGTTAAGTTCACGCGCCGTAAGTGAGAAAAAAATATTGGCTTCATCAAATCCCGTAAGAGAAATAAAGGCATCAACATCTTTTACTCCCTCTTCAACCAAAAGCTCCTGATTGGTTGCATCACCGTGTATGACGGTTGCATTCAGTTCTGCCATCTTCACACAGCGGGCTTTGTCTTTTTCGATTACCTTAACTTTCATTCCGAGCATTACAAGAATCTTTGTAAGATAATACGAGATTGTGCCTCCGCCGATTATCATAACATTTTCGATCTTATGAGAATCAAGACCTATGGCTTTAAAGAAATTTCTTCCGTCCTGAGGTGAAGCTACAAAGTTTACGATGTCATTGCTTTGAAGCTTAAATGATCCGTTCGGGATATAAACATCCTCACCGCGCTCTACTGCGCAGATAAGCAGATCGGACTGGACTTTCTTCTTAACATCTATGATGCTCATTCCTTCAAGCACGTTGCCTTCCGGTATGATGAATTCGGTAAGTTCTATACGTCCTCTTGCAAATGATTCGATATTAATTGCATTCGGAGAGCGAAGTATCCTCGAAATTTCACGGGCTGCCGACTGCTCGGGATTAATAGACATGGAGAGTCCCAGTTCTTCCTTAATGAAGCTTACTTCCGAGTGGTAAATAGGATTACGAACTCTGGCTATGCTCTTACAGTTACCTGCCTTTTTTGCAACCAGACAGCACAGCATATTGACTTCATCGGAGTCCGTAACCGCGATAAGAAGATCCGCATCCTCAACTCCTGCCTCTTTCTGAATTGAAAGACTTGCGGCATTGCCCACAACTCCCATAACATCATATGTATTTACCATATGATTCAGGACTTCCAGGCTGCGATCGATAATCGCTATTTCATGATTTTCTGCACTTAGTTGATCAACTATGGTCGTTCCGACCTTTCCACAACCGGCTATGATTATTTTCATCCATCTACCTCTTTTGCGGATTTACGATATACACCGCTTGCTATTGCAATAAGTCCAAACAGTACCGGGATATCCATCGGTACCATGATATTTACTGAACACTCAAACAAATGACATATACATACTATAGCTACTGCCGCCAGGAACGGATAGCATTTTTTCAGTGCTCTTTTGGCAGCCATGATCGAAGGCGTTATGAAAATACCGAGATATGATATAAGTCCAAGCGGACCGATATTAAGGAACATCTGGAGCAACTCATTATGCGGTGAATCAAACATAAGTCCTGATTCTTTGGCTATCTCCTCAAAAAACTGATTATGAAGATATATATTGACCGTCTCAGGTCCTGTTCCGAATAACTGATGAATAAACGGTAATCCGGCATATACTTCCATGAGTTTCTTCCATACAAGTCCTCTCCAGGTTCCCCATTCATCGCTGAAAATCAAATATTGCTTCAGCGGTTCCAGAGCTGCTGGGATGACTGAATCATTTTTATTTACAATCACGAAAAGTGCAATCAGTCCGACAAATCCTGCTATTACGACAACAAGCCAGACTTTTGAAACCATCTTCGGTAGCGGAGTATCCGATGCATATTTCTTTATCACAAGGTCATAAACATATACAAATGCAGTTATCACAAGAAGAGCTATTAAAAGATATTTCAGCTGCGGTATCTTTGCACATATGGAAATAACTCCACTTGGTTCAACTACACTTCCTGCATATTTTGCATTCCAGAAAATTACCAACTCGATTGCGCCTATAAACGATGCAATCATAACCAGAATTCTTCTGAAACCACGTTTTGTCTTAAGGGCAACAAACGGAGCAAATACATAGAATGCAAAGAATGAAAGATATGCATTATCCGCTGATGATGTAATCATAGACACCATGGCAACAAATGAGCATACCCAATAGAACAGGATTTTCCATATCTTCTCATCATTTTGTATAAACATGACTCCGGCAAAAGCAAACGGAATCATAGCCACTGCCGTATATGTGTCAACATTACCGATTGTTGATACAAAGATGTTGGAAGACTCTTCTGATATCCCTCTTTTAAAGGAATACATATCCAGCATAAAATAATCAGTGATAGCCCATACCGAGATAAAAAGAAACATCGCCAAAAAAACGGTAATATGCCAGCTCCTGTATCTGTAATACCTGGATACAATAAAATATGTCAGCACATAGAGTATAAAAATCAAAGCTCCGTGCCAGCGTCCTTCATTTCCGAAGAACGCCTGATACATATACGGACTGGCCTGCAGTGTGGAAATAATCGTAATAAGCAAAAAGCCCAGCATAAATACGTCAAGTAATGAAAAAGTATCCTTTGCCCAGTTCCAGAACCACTTGCCTGTTTCCGGATCCGCATATGCTTTCATGTGCTTGATATATTTACCTATCCTTTTTGCAAATATTGCCCAGATAACAAATCCCGCAATCAGTATCCCATCGGCATAAAGACATACTGCGTACTTTGTGGTTAAAACATCTGCATATGCCTCATGCGTATATACAGGCATAAATACCAATATTGCCATGAACCATGCAGCTGTCATCCAGCTCATAAATGCATATTCATCCTTCATTCTTCCGGCAATCTTACTGTTTGCCGGGTTTTTTGTCTTAATCTTTGCCATTAAACAAATCCATTCCTATTGCGTTTATTCTTTATCCTGCTGATTATATTGTCTGCTTTTCCCGTAATCAGGAAGAACAGAACAAAATTAACAAGTGATAATATTATCTCTGCCCTCGTTCCTATGTTATTTGGAATAAAATTCATAACAGTCATAGCCAGATAGAATATTCCCAGATATTTGGCTTTTACCGGAATGATGAAAAACAGCAGAAACTGTGCATCCGGAAAACTAGCCATAAACGCGAGCAGTATTGATAAAGTAAAGTTAATCGGAGTTATTATGTAAAACGAACTGATAACCGGCCCGTAAATCAGATAAAGTACAAAAGCTCCGATAATATTTATCAGGACTCCCATGATAATGAAGACATTGAACTGGAAAGAACCCCAAAGGGACTCAAGTGTACGCCCGACTGTCCAGTACACATATATCATGATAAGTCCGAATATCAGACTGGTACTCGGCGGATATGCCAGCCAGGTGATGAGCCTCCATATCTGTCCGTGAAGTATTGCCGAAGCATTAAGTGAGAGGTACTCGAAATAAAAGCTCGGCATCATCAGCTGAATCACCCAACCAACAGCATATATTACACAAAGGTACATCATAATATTCGGTATCGCATGCATACCGAACTTCAATTCCAATTTTTTAAAAAATTTCATATTATTCATATTATATGATATAATCGTACGGTATGCAAACTTACATTGTTTTCGATTTGGAATGGAATCAAAGTGCAAACGGTAAGGGAGGATCCGTTCCGGGACTTCCTTTTGAGATAATAGAAATCGGTGCTGTTAAGCTCGATGAGAATTTCCGTAAATTATCAACGTTTCGCAGGGTTGTCAAACCGGTCGTTTATGAAAAACTTCATTACAGAGTCCTTGAAGTGGTTAATCTGGGTGTCCGGGAACTGAGGGAAAAGGGTGTGCCTATCGCAGAAGCTGTCGGCGACTTTTTCGATTGGTGTTTTCCGGATGGTGAAGAGCCTATATTCTGCACCTGGGGAGAAATGGATCTTGCCCAGCTTGAGAAGAACATGGCCTACTTCAATATCAAAAACCCTTTGCCTTTCCCGCTTCTGTACTATGATCTTCAGAAATTATATACGCTGCACACGGAAGGTCATCATAAGACCATGGCACCGCTTGACCGTGCGGTCGATGAAATGGATGTAATTGATGACGGCGGTTTTCACAGTGCCCTGAATGATGCTTTATACACCGCACAGGTAATGCAGCGTATCGATATGCGAAAATGGCGTCCTTATATGTCCCTGGATTATACACGACTTCCAAGGAAGAAAGAGGACGAGATATATCTTCTTTTCCCCGATTACTTCAAATATGTCTCAATGGTTTATCCGAGCAAAGAAAAGGCTATGGCGGATCCGAATGCAAAGGACATGTTCTGCTACAAGTGTCAGAAGCCTATTAAAAAGAACATAAACTGGTTTACGCCTAATCAAAAGCAATATCATTGCATAGGGTATTGTCCGAAACACGGACTGATGAAAGGTAAGCTCAGGGTACGTCACAACGATGCCGGCGAGGTGTATCTGGTCAAGACCATAAAGATGGTAAGTTATGACAAGGCTTTGGAAGTTGCAGCATATCGGGATGAAGTAAAGAAGAAAAAGAAATCAAGCTGATAAAAATAAAGTCTCTCGTATTGAGGGACTTTATTTTTATATTATGTATTCCTGGTATTTTCTGGCTATATACATCTCAGGTATATCACCTTTGACTTCTATGTCATCATTCAGGAAACAGTCAAAATGCGCCTTTATGAAATCATAGCCTGCAAGGCATGAGAATGCGACTCCTCCGCTTAATCTCGGATTGCACTCCAGCATGTGATATGCCCCATTTTCGTCCTTGATAAATTCAAAGCACACGCATCCGATTATCCGAAGTTCTTCGGCAATGTCTTTACACATCGCTTCAAGTTCCCAGTCATTAAGTATCTTTACGGAAGTTCCTGCACCGGAAAGTGTCCTTAGTACTTCCTGTCTTGCTACAACTTCAACATACTTTGACTTGGGATGCCTTACAACATCGACTGTGATTATGTCTCCCTCGATCAATGGCTGAACCATATAATCTTTCGGAATCAGATTATAATGAATCTTATCATATATTCTCTGCATTCCCTGACTGCTTCTGCCTTTAACAGGTTTGACCACTACAGGAAAATCAGGATCCGGTTCATCGGCTATCAGCTTGCTTTTGATGGCATACTTTCCCATCTTTTCTGCAAACTTCATCTTGTCTCTGCAAATCTCGATAGTCTTCGGGCTGCTGATGCAAAGTGTTGCGCCGGACTGCTTTATCTCTTCTCTGTGTGTATTTAATACATCTATCTCGGCATCTGTTGACGGAAGTAAAAGATCTATCTCTTCATTTTTAATTATATCTAGAAGCTGGTTTATGTACTCATCTTCATCTACGGCTTTTGCAATCTGATAAAATGTATCAACGTCAAGTGACTGTACAACCCATTCCATGGGATATATATCACACCCAACCACATGCATGCCAAGTTTGCGGCAGTTTTTAATTGCCACATCACTTGAAAACGATCCTATTGCCGTGATTAAAACATTCATTGATTCTCCTGTGCCGCTAACTCTTTTAAATATCTGCCGAGTGCATCCTGCCACATGGGCAGTCTTCTGAATCCGGCTTTATCAAGTTTGGACTTATCCATACGTGAATTATGGGGTCTCTTTGCTTTTGCAGGGAATGCATCCGAACTCACCGGTGTAACCGTGACATCCATTCCCGCCTGTCTGAATATCTCAACTGCAAAATCATACCATGAGATGATGCCCTCATTTGTTGCATGATATCTGCCGAATTTATCTGTCTGAATCATGTCTACAAGAAGTCTTGCAAGATCCGGAGTGTAGGTAGGTGAACCGATCTGGTCGTTTACAACGGATACCGCTCCGCGCTCCTTGCCGAGTCTGAGCATAGTCTTAATGAAATTATTACCATGAAGACCGAATACCCATGATATTCTTACGATGAAATAATCCTTTACCGTATTTTCTACGGCAAGCTCGCCTTCGTACTTTGCCTGTCCGTATACATTAAGCGGTCTGCGGTCGAGATCATCCGGCTGCCAGGGCTCAGTACCCTCTCCGTCAAATACATAGTCCGTTGAGATATACATCATCGGGATATTCATCCCGGCACATACATCTGCGATATTTTGAGTTCCGACACCGTTTATCTTGCGAACCAGCTCTGGTTCGTCCTCAGCTCTGTCAACAGCAGTGTGCGCTGCGCAATGAATCACCGCATCAAATGGTGCAAGTTCATTCATCACCCTGTCTACCGAACTCTTATCCGTGATATCCATCTCCTGAATATCCACACCTATAGTCTCTATCCCGCGTTTTGCACATTCTGTCATTAGATCTGTTCCCAGCTGACCACGTGCACCGGTAATAAATACTTTCATCTTAATGCCTCTCACATCTTATACTGTTTTGCAAAATAGTTCTGATATTCACCCGAGATGATGTTCTGCCACCACTCTTTATTATTCAGATACCAGTCAATCGTATCTTTGATTCCGGTTTCAAATGTATGCTCCGGTTTCCATCCGAGCTCCGTGCATATCTTTGTCGGATCCATAGCGTATCTTAAGTCATGACCCGGTCTGTCCGTTACATACTTGATAAGACTCTCAGGTTTTCCTAAAGTCTTAAGAATAGTCTGAACCACTTCAAGGTTTGTTTTCTCATTATGACCGCCTATGTTATAGACTTCCCCTTCGCGTCCTTTGCGAACTATGAGATCTATAGCCTTGCAATGGTCTAAAACATATAACCAGTCACGAACGTTCTCACCCTTACCGTAAACCGGAATCTCCTCATCATTAAGTGCTCTTGAGATAACCAGCGGAATCAGCTTCTCCGGGAAGTGATACGGTCCGTAGTTATTGGAACACCTTGAAATCGATACCGGAAGTCCGTATGTACGATGATAGGCTTGTACGAAAAGATCTGCAGATGCCTTGGCACTTGAATACGGTGACGATGTATGAAGCGGCGTGGTTTCCGTAAACAATAAGTCAGGTCTGTCAAGCGGCAGATCGCCGTAAACCTCATCTGTCGAAACCTGATGATATCTTCCGATTCCGAATGTCTTGCATGCATCAAGAAGTGTAGTGGTACCGACTACATTGGTCCTTACGAAAATCTCAGGATCCGTAATGGACCGGTCAACATGAGACTCTGCCGCAAAGTTGATTACGACATCGGGTTTTTCCTCTTCAAAGAGATTAAAGATAAACTCTCTGTCTGCTATATCACCCTTTACGAACTTATAATTAGGTTTATCCTCTACGGATTTAAGTGTCTCCAGATTACCCGCATATGTAAGCGCATCCAGGTTGATGATTCTATCCTGCGGATACTGATTTACTGCATACAGTACAAAGTTTCCACCTATAAAACCTGCACCGCCCGTTACGATTATCTTCATAACTTTCTCCTGATTATTTTTCTCTTTGGTCTCTGTATTTTCCGTCAACAACATCTTTAAGATATTGTCCGTACTCGTTTTTCTTCATTTTCTCATAGGCATCCAGCATATCATTTTCACTTATCCATCCGTTTGAAAATGCTACCTCTTCAAGACATGCTATCTTGCGATGCTGATGCTTCTCAACGGTATAAACGAAATTAGACGCATCTATAAGACTCTCATGTGTACCGGTATCAAGCCATGTAAATCCTCTCGTAAGAAGAGTTACGTCAAGTTCTCCCTTCTCAAGATATATTCTGTTAAGATCGGTTATCTCGAGTTCTCCTCTGGCTGATGGCTTAAGTGACTTTGCATATTCACACACATGATTATCGTAGAAGTAAAGTCCGGTCACACAGTAATTCGACTTCGGTTTAGCAGGTTTTTCCTCTATTGAAATTGCCCTGCCTGATTTATCAAACTCAACTATGCCGAATCTTTCCGGATCATCTACATAATATCCGAATACTGTTGCTCCCTGTTCCTTCTGTGCAGCTGAGCGAACCAACTTGGTAAGTCCATGCCCGTGGAAGATGTTATCACCAAGTATCATGGCGCATGCATCTCCGGCTATAAACTCCTCGCCAAGGATGAAAGCCTGAGCCAGGCCATCGGGGCTCGGCTGAACTTTATATGAAAGATTTATGCCATACTGATGTCCGTCACCTAAAAGAGCTTCAAATCTCGGTGTGTCGTCCGGTGTGGATATAATCAGAATATCCTTAATACCTGCCAGCATAAGAACTGACAGCGGATAATAAATCATCGGTTTATCAAATATCGGCAAAAGCTGCTTGGATGTGACCTTCGTAAGCGGATAAAGTCTGGTTCCGCTTCCTCCTGCAAGTACTATTCCCTTCATTGTTTCTATCCTCCGCGGGGCTGAAAAGCATTTTTTGTATAACAAAAAACCTGTACGCAACTGTACAGGTTAATTATAACATAAAGCCCGAAATTTGTGATAAAATATAGCTATGTATTCAGAGTATATAAGCAGACTTCCGTTCTGGACAAAACTTAACAGTGAAGAACAGCTTTTTCTTACAGAACATGCCTTTGAAAAAGACTTCGACAGAAAGTCCGTCATCACAGATGATGGTTACTTCTGTTTGGCCATAATTGAGGGTAATGTCCAGATCTGCACCATAGGCGACGATGGACGTGAAATATTTCTGACAGAATTCAAAGAAGGAACATGTGGTGTAATCAATACCTCCATTCTGCTTAAGCAGATGGAAAGTAATACTATCTCCATAGCGAAGACTTTTAGCCGTCTTCTTTTGATAAACACACGTTCCTTCCAGCATTTAATTGATACAAATATATATGTCCGCTGCTTCTGGTTTGAAACAGTAGCCCAGAATCTTCAGGACTCTTTATCATCTATCCGCCATGCCATGCTGGTCAGTGTTGACCGCAGGCTTGCGGCATATCTTGTTAAATGTATAGATCGTTCCGGATCTCTTTCGATTCACACTACTCAGGAGGAAATAGCTCACCAGATAAACTCTGTTCGTGAAGTCGTTGCACGCATGCTCTCAAAGTTTGAAAAGCGAGGAATCTTATCTACCGACCGTAACTGTATAACTATACTCAACCAGGAAGTACTCCGGGAGATTTCTCATCGATAAACCCCTTTATCGATGTTTCACCATCCTTCACATCTGTCAAAATCAAGTACAATACACTTATCAGCATAACCACTATCATCACGATAGTCAGTATCAGCAGCAGCTTGTATTCTGCCTTATAATTTTTAACCTGGCTTACAACTATTCCGATATAAGACCACATTCCTACCGCTGCGAAAGACCAGTTTCTGCTTGTCATGGTTATTAAAGTAAGTATTGCTCCTGCTATGATAATAGCAAATATTGCCAAGGTCTCGCCTCCTGCGCTGATCATATTACTTCCGCTGTAAGCCGCCTGAACAAATATGCTTGCAACTGATGCCACCATTACCCATGCGGTATATATTCCGAAAACAATCGACATCATGGTATCATTTCTTACCAGCAGCATGATCAAAACGAGAGTTGCCAGCAACGCGAATATAATGAGGGTTGCTCCGGTTATCTGTCCTAAATGCCAACACAATATCCATCCGATATTCAGACCGCAGCTTATCGCAAAAAGTCCTCCGATATCATCCGTCAGTCTTCTGCATTCCTCTTTTTTGCTTATTATCTGTCGAATCAGTGCAATTCCCAGAACGGCGTAGATTACACCCCATATAGAAAATGTTATCCCGGCCGGTGTGAACAGTGAAGGATATCTTTCCGAAACCTGTCCGGAGGTATTACCTCCAAGCGGTAATACATTGGCTAATATATTAACAGCTACCATTATTGTAAATGCTGCTATATTCACCCAGTTATATATCCTCCTCGTTCTTTCGGCTGATATCTGCCTTTTGGTCTTTTTTCTTGATTTTGAGCTGACTGCTGCCTTCTCTACTGTAGGAATTCCGAAAACGTCCTCGTTCATAGTTTCCACCTCCTCTCAAAAGGTGGTTAAATCAGCAACATTTACCTGCATCCGCCTTCCATAAGCCATGCACATTACAATATGCATATACCTCTAAGAGTTTCTCTCCGTCGCAGAGTGCAAAACATGCCTTCGGAGCATCTTCTGCCTTAAGTTCCTTTCTCTGATTTCCTCTGTCTGTTCTTATTGAGATCCACTGAATATAATGTTCCGGTGACATAGGGTGTTCATTCTGTCCAACCGTGACATGAACCATGTTGTCATTAAGTTTCCATACCGGCACATGCTTCTCGGATCCCTCATCTACTGTCTGTGCAACGAGCTCTGTCATGTTCTGACCGCAGCATACGATAGGTACGCCGCTTTCCTCTACTACTGCAACAATGTTTCCGCATACCTCACATCTTAAAAACTTTTGTAACATATTATCACCTTCTTTCTTTGTTAATCTTCTGTTTTAATCTATGTAAACAGAAACCTTTCTGATGGTCCTAATATACTCTTATGTCCATACCGGATTCTGTGATTTAGTCACATAAAAAATAAACAATTCATAAAATCTGAAAAGTGTTATAATTCTTACAGAGGTATATGACTATGATAAACAGTGTATATAAAAAAGATTTTCTTATTACTCCGTCAATTTGTGACAGTACAGGATATCTGTCTGTACCGCATACATTTACAGTATTTCAGGACCTTGCGGCAGAGTCTGCTGATGCGCTCGGAGTCGGATTTAAGGGATTGGGAGAAAGAGGCCTTTTCTGGCTGACGGCAAAAACTATAGTGAAGTTTTACCGCCGTCCGTTTATGGGTGAAGTCGTAACTTTGACATCTTGGCCTGAGCGACCGGATGGATTAAAGTGCTTCAGAGATTACACTATGACGGCAGGAGATGATCTTCTTATTACCGGTAAGACACTTTGGGCAATAATGAACCGAAATACCGGTGAGCTTCACAAAGTCGAGGAAGCTTATCCTGATGGGATGCTTTTAAGAGATGATATCGCACTCACCGAAGACTTTTCGAGGATACGTCCCGGCTTCAGAGGTGATAAACTCGGTCGGTATACTGTTAAATCTACCGATATAGATGTAGGTCAGCACATGAATAACGTTGCATATATTCATGCTTTTGCAAGCATGTTTTCAGTTGAAGAGTGGAAATCAATGAATTATCCGATAGCTGAGGTTCACTTTAAGAATCAATGCTTCGAAGGCGAAACCCTGACCTTCTTCAAAGCAGAAGAAAACGGGTCGCTCCATGTAGAAGCAACCCGTGAAGATGGCAAAACTGTATTGCAGGTGGTGATGAGATAGCTGCTATTCAATCAAGAGAACTCCCTTTGACAATAACGCTTCTTCCAAATCTTCATTATCAGCAACAACATGGTCAATTCCACATAACTCCTTATTAATAAACAATTCATCAATTCTCGATTTCTGAATGAACTGTTTGGCCATCTCATAATTTACCTTATCATTAGTATCTAAGAATTGACAGTCCTTTCCTGTTATGCAAATACCACAATCATTATATTTTAGAGCATCCGTGTATTTTGCAAAAAATTTTTCGTTAATTTTAGTATCATTTCTACAAAAATAAAGATACTCTCCGAAGGAATCCTTTACTCCTTTGTTAAAAATACTAATCCAATCGAAATCATTAGACACCTTTATCTTTATTCTTGGATCAAAACAGAATTTATCAATATCTTTAAAACAATATACAATTATCTCTATTTTCTGCAAAACCTGATTCAAAATCAAATGCAATTGATTAATAACTGCGTCTATATCTTCTTCTTCTTTTGCACATAAAATCACACTTAAATATCCATCATATTTGCCATATTTTATACAATTACCGAAGTCTGCTTTTATTTGTATCTTATTCTCTGATAATCCTTTCAAAGCATTGGAAAGTCCGATTTTATACGCAGCATCACGGATATGCCATTCCAAAATTGAATACTTAATAAATTCAATATTGTCAACAAACAAAGCCTTATTATTTAGAACACATTTGTTTTCAATACATTCTACCAACCTGTTTATGCACTGTAAATCCTTTATGTATTTTCGAGTATTTGTAAAAGAATTATCTCTCTGAACATAATGATATAAAAGTTCATCTATTACAACATGTCTATTAGTATGCAAGAAATATTCAAAAGAAAAAAGAAAATCTTCTGCCATCACTACATTTCTATCAACAAATCGTATGTTGTACTTTTTGATAATATTAAATTGGAATATCCTGTTCCATACCTCCCATCCCATACGATAACTCATCAAATATTTTAAGGTTTTTACCATTCTGTCTTCTTCTGATTCTATTTCTATTATTCTTCTTTTAAAGCCAATTAATTCTTTTTCTTTGCTATTTTCATACTCTTTTATCATACCGAATGAACAGCTATTGGCTTCAAATTGCTTAATCGTCCTCATCGCCTTTTCAATGGTACTGTTTTCCAGAAAATCATCTCCATCCACGAAATAAATGAAATCTCCAGTAGCATGATCTATTCCGATGTTGCGAGCACGACTAACCCCTTGATTTCTTTGAGTTATTAGTCTTATTGGGGGATTATGCTTTTTATACCATCTGCATATACTAAGGCTTTTATCGTTTGATCCATCATTTACTATTATTAATTCTATGTTGTTATATGTTTGATTGAGGACAGAATCAATACACTTCCCAATATATTTTTCCAAATTAAAGACCGTTATTATTATACTAACTTTAGGGTTCTCTGGATTATCAGGTTTGTTTACTATTCTATTTTCTCTTCTGCCATTATCATCCATTTAAAACTCCAAACTATCTTTACAATCAATATATTCTTTATAGAATTTTATTCCATGTGGTTCTTTTAAAATGATTTCAAGTTCCTGTAGGTGAACAATAGTTTTATTATACCCTTCGTATTTTCTCATTATTTCAGCACGTTTTAGTTCCAGCATTCTTTGTTTCCTCAAATCAACTGTTAATCCCAGTTCTTCACACAGTCTTTGTAACTGAAGCTTCATATTGTAGTAATAATGAGGGCAATATAGAAACCCTCCCTCATGTTTGGAGGACCAGTTAGAACCATTTTCTTCCATATAATAGCGATATGCAGACATCGATTCTTGCATAACTGCAATTTTGCCTTTTGATAATAGCAGCGGAATCACCAATCTATCACCCACAATATTATTATACTTTTTGATATTATTAATATTCATTTCACAATTTCGGCGTAAAGAAGTGGCTGATTGACCTGGCAGTTTAAATTTTTCAAGATCCTCTGTAGTAAATTCATGAAACAAGTTCCACTCATTGAATTTCTTAATATACTTTCCATCTATATCAACAATATTACATTGATGATATACGCATATGTATTCTTTGTTCTTATCCAGAAAATCAACTTGTTTTTGAAGCTTTAATGGGTCCGTCCAATAGTCATCGCCTTCGATATATGCAGTATATTCTCCCTTACATCTATTAAAGCAATCTTCAATATTCTTCTGCGCTCCCAAATTTTTTTGCCGATAAAGAGGAATCATTTTCCCATCAAATCTCTTTTCATACTGTCGAACAATTTCTCTGGATGAATCTGTCGAGCAATCTTCACCCAGAATCAATTCATAATCAAAATTCACTTCCTGCATCAAAATACCATCGAGTGCTTGAGCAAGAAACCTTTCATGGTTATAAACAGGCATTACAATACTTACTTTTACCATATATCATTACTCCTACCAAATCAACCTAATTAACCTATGTAGATTTTATCCAACAAATTTTCTCAAAACAGAATATATCACACCATATTTCTTTCTCAGTGATTTGATTTTTGTCTCTATATACTCTACCTCTTTTTTTAATTGAATGTTTTCTTCTTTCAGCTTATCCATTTCCTCGGTCTTTTTTGAAGCTTCTTCATATTCCGCCATCATTTCTGTAAATGAGTTTATTTCCTCTTTTAAATCGTTTTTTTGGATAAACTGCATTAGATTTTCGGACTTTTTTTCTTGATATTCGTAGCTCATATTAACACCTCATACATTGATCAATACAAGAAATCAAATGCTGTTTAAATATATCGTTTGTAAAGTTTTCTTCATATGTTCTTCGTGCTTCTTCTCTTATCGAAGAATCATCTTTTAGTTTTACAACCTCACGAATACATTTCTCCAATTCTTTCGGGCTGTTATGGAAATATGAATATCCGTTTACACCATTATTTATATAATCGACTGTGCCTGTGTTTTGAGAACATATGCAGACCCCACCGACCATCATAGTCTCTGTCATAACTGTTGGTAACGGATCATCTCTTGATGGACAAATAACAGCTGTAGCATATTTAAACCATGATATTATTTCTTCATGTGCACATGCCTCTTTAATGACAATACTATCAGGAAAATCTTTTTTCAATTTTTCAATCTTATCTATCATCGATTTGTCTTTGTTTTTTCCGATAAAACAGAACACACTATCTTTAATTATCTCTACAGGAAGTATACGTATTGCACTAACAAGAATATCCTGTCCCTTTCTTTCGGTTATTTCTCCAACGGTAACAAATTTATATTTTTTATTGATACTTTCAAATGGATTATCCATTGTTTCAATACAATGTCTTTTATCTTCTATACCATATGTTAGAATGTCACACTGATATTTGGGTCTATATTTTTTCAAAACTCTCTCTGCGTATTTACTTACTGCGTATACAGACACATTATTGTTTAATTCCTTAGGCAGGACGTACCTAAGAAAACTCTTATACCCTGTCTCCGCATCATGAATCCACCACAATACATGTTTGTCGTGTTTTTCCAATTGCATAATTTGTGTATAAGGGACAATGGTATTAACCAATATTAAATCGGCTCCATTGCTTAGTTTTATCCAACTGTTATCTTGATCAATATTATGATTAATTAAGACCGGTATGCCATTATCCACAAAACTATCTCTCAGGGGCCCATCCTTTGGTGAGATAACCAATATTCTCCAGCCAAATTCATTTAATAGCGTAAGTGCTTGCAGCAGCACAATCGGTGCTCCGGTTAATGACATCTCATGCGATATTACCAAAATCGTTTTACTATTAAGATTTTTTTTAATCAAAGTCTCGGGGGCATATAGAATCGAGTCACCTATAAGCTCTCGCATGCCATCACAGACAGCCTCCCATGGAGATAAATCATCTCCATATATATCATACAATTGTTTGATTACATTGATCTCAGTTTGTATTTGTACCTGATTGGTTCTTGCAATACTAGTTCCTATATATACGCACACCTTATTGTTTCTTTTTAAAGAAGCTATATAATCCTCCATGTTCCATACTTTATCTCTAACAGAAATCAGAAAATTTATCAAATCTGTTTTTCTCGTCGCCCATAATTTATCATATGTATATTGCGATTCCCTGACTGAGCCAACATATCTCAATAAATTTGAATTTTCTGAACCATCTAATATTGGATTTTCTCCATTTAACCCATAAAACACGATTTTATCATTATGGATAATCTGTGGCGAAGCAATTCCAATATATGGATTGTCAGATAATCTTGCTACTCTATGGATATCATTTATCGAGTCAAACGAACAGCATGAATTGATAAAGCATATTATATCTCCCTTAGCCTTTTCGACCATTGAAATGATTTCATCCGTTCCGTTCATTTGAGTATTCGCATTAATAATCTCATATTTATTAATAGAATCATGCTCTATGATTTTTCCTAGGCGCCCGGAATATTCATCCAAATCATCATTAATTACTAAAAACGAAATTGAAAAGGGTCTCGTCTGAATCGCATCCAAATCTAAACCGATTGATGTATCTCTTATACGTCCCAGAATACCAGGAGTTCTCTTTTCAATATAGTTTTTCAATCTGAGATTAATGAGATTGATGTCTTCCTTATCAGGTTGTATTCTCGTACAATGAATCGCGATTTCTTTATTTACATAATGGCCGTCAAATTCCTGCGCAGCTTCAACAGTCATTTGGTTAATTACTGTTCTAAAACTCCTGCCAGGCTCTTTTATCCTTATGTTTTGAAGTACTTGTCTGGAAAATACGACTTCCTCTCCTATGAAGGAATCCGAGGCATACGATAATGGCATGAATTTTCTCAGCTTTTTAAGCTGTGTTCTGATAATTCTTCCATCGCTTCCAAAAGTACCCTCTTTTATGTTAAAATAAAACCAGTTTGGAACATATTCATCAATCGTTTCACTAATGGTATGGATTGCATCCGGCAATAAAACTGTACCGCTATAGATAAATACAACATAATCATTTTCAAATAAAAATCCTTCTTCAGCATGGCGAAAAAAGTCCAAAATATCCATGCGATACAAATCGTAATTATCAAGCTTTTGAGTTTTTAGACTTTCTTCGGTTCTTTCAAATTGAAATGCAATCCCGTTATCAATTAAACACACCGCCAAATTGTTCATATATTCGATCCTTCTTCATTCCATTGTATGGAGTTTTGCATCACATCATTTCTGAATTATCAATGCTCCGTTTAAGTATCTCTTGGCATTAGGAAACATTCTCCTATTGTTCTTGGATATGATAAATAATGCAGCTTATACTTTTTTGTTATATATAACCTTTTCATCACACCATACTTCGGGAAGTTTTTAAACTCTTCTATTATTTCTTGTATATCTTCAGGGAGTTCACCTTCGAAAATTTCGGCAAATTCTTCGGCCTGTCTTTTCTGCAAATCAAATCCCTTTCTGACTACATTGTCCATTTCCTTATAAGTCTTACTACCAAACCCCATTCTATTAACAAACTGTCTGACTATTCCAATTCGCTCATAGTCCGTCGCCGTGTTTGAATGTCTTCGATAGTAGTAAAGTGGTCGATTGATATATTCTACCTTACCAAATGCAGTTGCACATAATGCAAGCCAATGATCATGCATAAAGGCATGTTTTGGTATTGTTTTCAATTTGTTGATTAACGCTTTGTTAAAAATACTTGCTGCCCCGGTAACCCGATTATCCATCAGCAACTCTCCAAATGAAATATTATCACCTTTTCTATTTACATATTTCAACATTGATCGATAAGTCACATTTATCTGTTCATCAGTCATTACCGCATCACTATGTACAAGTATTGGCATCTCCCTACCAAACTTTTTTTCGCATTTATGGATTTCTTCGATCATTGTTGATACTTTGTTTGCAAACCACACGTCATCCTGATCGGATAACATATAATATTGATAATCATCGCTAATAGCCTCATTCATAGCCATTAGAAAATTAATGCATGCTGAACCTGTAGGCTCATTGCGTTGTTTCAATTCAATTCTATTTGGATATTTTGATATATATTGCAATATTATTTCAACTGTTTTATCCTTGGAGCAATCATCAACTACTCTCAAAATGAAATTTTCATAATCCTGAGATAGAATACTGTCTATCTGTTCTGATATATATTTTTCTCCGTTGTAACTACATAAAATTATCAGTAGCTGTTTTTGTTTTATCTCGTAAGATTCCATAAATATCACTTATCAATGATTTTTTCTTTCTTATTTCCTTTGATGCCGTTGTATAGGATTTGATTGCATCTAAAATATTACAATTATATATTGCTTTTATTCGTTTTTTTGTATACTCAATCTTATTGGTTATTGCTTCTTTCGATTGATGGCTAAACTCATAAGTTGATTTTAACCGTTCATAGTATTCTATTTCTTTGCAATAATTTACTATTTTGTAATTATTATCTGTAATTTGGTTGATATCTGTGCTGGAAGGAGATGTGTTTGACTCATGTATTCTATGTAGCACGCCTACATAGTTAAACTCATAAAAGCAATTCTGATTTGCAGCTACCATAGCAAGTGATAAATCATGTGGCACATCCTGCATATCCATTCCTGTGAAATACCTGTCATACCATTTTTTCCGAAAACACATGGTCATCCCTGGCCAATGCCAAGATTTAAGTATATCATTTACTGTTACTTTTTTTATCTCATAATCACCATAATTCTTCGTTTTCGGTATACCTTTCTCTGTTTGAAAATTAATATGCTTACAACATAAAAGGTTTACATTACTGTATTTTGACATAATGTCTTCCATCAGCTCGATTTTTCTTTTATTCCATATATCATCCTGATCGCATAAAAATACTACGTCTGAAAAGCTTGTTTTTATTGTGTTATGAAAGTTCTTTACATACCCGGATTGCTTCGCATTAACGTTCAATTTCCATGACTTGGCTAATTGATTTAATAAAATGAACCTTTTAATGATTCCACAGGTATTATCCGTTGACGCATCATCTGAAATGATAACTTCATCCGGAAGTTTTGTTTGGTACAATATGGATTTCAATTGTTCTTCAATGTATTTTTCTCCATTATATGTTGTAATAACAATACTTGTGATCATAGTTCATTCCTATTATCAATATATAAATTTAGTAATTTACTGGTTTTAACTATACCAATGCTATCAATCAATATTTTGATTATTCTGTTGCTCTTGTTCGTTCTATATCCTACTAGAGATTTATTGTTTACAAGCCATTCTCCTGCTGCTTTACGGTCTTTTTCGGCTAGCTTACCATAATCCAATACCATTATTGGGTACTCATATGCCAGAAAGTTCTTCAAAGCCTCTCTCTCTACCTTATTGGTAGTACTATTCATCTCATCAACCCAACTGCTATATAATTCCATCCTATCTCGGTAATTTCTTAATGAGATGCTGTTAGTTACAGACCCTTTCCGATTTTGCCTGTAATAGTAATATGGCTTATTATAGTATCCGAAGCTTTCTGCACTGAACAGAATTCTCTTTACCCACTGCAAATCATTTACAACTTTTCCGTCCTCAAAAAAGATTCCCTTATCAAGCATCAACTTTTTTTTAACTATCTTTGTGCATGAAGATCCGGGGAACTTGTTGCGTTTTGATATATATTGAATTACTTCTTCTCGTTTTTGATGAACTATTCTTTTTTCATCAAACTCTTCATCCAGCAATTTTCTATTCCCTTTCCGGTCGTGTTTGAATGCTTTTAAGAATAGAACATCCGGGCTATCATTCGCCATTATGTAATCCTGTATATTGTGAAGGCATTCCTTTTCAATGAAATCATCCCCATCAATAAAAGCAATATAATTTCCCGTTGATCTGTATATCCCGATATTTCGTGCCGTCGCCTGTCCCATGTTTTTCTGATGAATCACATTTATTATATTGTGGTTTAATGCATATTCATCACATATCACTCCGCTGCCATCTGTTGATCCGTCATCAACCAGAATTATCTCATAATCATCCACATTCTGATTCAAGAGACTGTCTATACACTCTCTGAGATAATCTTTCACGTTATAGATTGGAACAACAAAGCTTAAAAACATTATCCCACCTGTTTGTCGTATATTTCTTTTATTACAGTCAGCACTTTCTGCTCATCGAAGTCATCTATGCAAACTGCATATGTGGATTTTGTTGTCACATTCCCTTGAATACCGCATAATACTTTCGCGGATATCCCGGAGATATCGTCAGGCTGAAACAATACCCCTTTTAGCAGCAGATCCCTGTTTCCTCGCACATCACTGGCTATACACGGTACCCCCGCAGCCATGGCCTCCATCAGTGCCACAGGCATCCCTTCCTGTCTTGACGGAAACACATAAACATCCGCGCTTTTATATATACCAGGCAAATCTGTCCTGTATCCCAACAGCCTTACTTCGCTTCCGGTTTTACTTCTTAATTCGAATCCGGCTTCCTCAAGCGTAGCCTTCATCGGCCCGTCCCCTGCAATCATGTAGATGATATCATCTCGCTCAAGCTTTTCTATTGCCCTGATAACTGCAATGTGATTCTTTCTCGGAATAAGTTCTCCGACAGACAGAAGATATTTTTTGTTATTGTCTTTTTTAATTATTCCACTTGCATCCGAAAACCTGTCAACATCTATTCCGATTCCCGGTATATATTCTACAGTTCCAGCATCCATATGCTTTTTCGCAAAAACATAATCTTCATCATTAATTGTAATCAGAACATCTGTGAGCCTGCTGCAGTATTTTTCTGCCGGATAATACAGCATCCAGTTCTTCTTAGGCGCTCCCTTATAGAAATGAAATCCATGCGCTGTATAGAAAACCTTGGTTCCTTTTTTTCTGGCATCTCTTGCTGCCAATCTGGCTATAACTCCACCCATAGGTGTATGACAGTGGACTACATCGTATTTATTGGTGTCGATTATATCCTTTAACTTTTTGTATGCTGTCGTGTTATTTGGTGAAATCGGTTTTCTGCTGAAAGGAATATCATAATAATTATCGCAAAATGATACGTCGTATTCCCCTTCGTAATCATTTGCTGCTGCCACATCAACCTGCCATCCCATGTCTCTGAGCATTTTAATTGTCGGGATGTGAAACTGAACTATATGCTTCTTTAATACAGTTGCAACAAACAGAACTTTTTTCATGGCATTATTAATAAAACTCCGTGGGTGTTTAACCGATCATATACTTATTGTATGCTTCAGCTACTTCATCAGCATGTCCGGACATTCTTTGCACACCTTTTTCAATCCACAGCGCATTGTCACACAGATTTTTAACACTCTCCATGTTGTGAGAGACATATATCAGAGTGGTCCCATCGCTAAGCATATCCGACATTTTCTTAAGGCATTTTTTCTGGAAGGCAATATCTCCAACGGCTAATACTTCATCACAGATCAGGATGTCTGGCTTTACTATAGTAGCTATTGCAAATCCCAGTCTTGCCGCCATACCTGATGAATAGTTTTTAATAGGTGAATCCAGAAAGTCCTGAAGTTCAGAGAACTCAACGATCTCGTCGAAATGTTCTTCCATAAATTTCTTTGAATGACCCATCAGACACCCGTTTATGTAGATATTTTCTCTAGCTGTCATATCTCCGTCAAAGCCTGCTCCCAGTTCAATAAGCGGTGATATCACTCCGTTCACCGTCACAGAACCCTTGTATGGTTTAAGTATTCCGCTTATGGCTTTTAACAGAGTGGATTTGCCCGATCCGTTTGATCCGATCAGTGCCCATGATTCACCCCTTTTAATTGTCAGATTGATGTCCTTCAAAGCGATGAACTCCTGAAACATAAGTTCACCCTTGACCATCTTAATCACATATTCTTTCAGATTATTCACGTTTTGGTTGCTTAGATTAAACCGTATACTCAGGTTCTCAACCTGCACCATTATGTCATCATTCATATATTCACCATCATATATACAAAATAAATTTATCCTGATTCTTCCAGAAGACCGATGTTCCTATGGCACACATAATAAATGCCGCTGCTAATCCTTCGATTATTATTCCCCACCCCGGAAACTGATTGCTGTAGACCAGATCTCTGAACTGTCCGATATAGAAATACATCGGATTAAGATGTTTAACAAGCCACTGAAGTGTATCCGGAAGCATCGTTACCGGATAAAAAATCGGAGTCAGATACAGCCATGCCGTGGTAACTGCTGTCCAGATATGCTGAATATCCCTGAAGAAGACATTCAGTGCCGACAGAAGCATTCCTAATCCTATACAGAATATATACAGCTCCAGTATCGGAATTACTGAAAGCAGATTATAGAACGAAAATCTCGCTCCGGTGAAAATCATTACCAGTATCAGTGCTGCAAGAGAAAATAGCAGATCTACCAGTCCGCTTGTTATTTTTGAAAATGTAAAGATATATTTGGGTACATATACTTTTTTCAACAAAGCGGCATTTGCTGTGATGGAATACATGGCATTTGTCGCAGAGATGTTCATATAGTTGAACATGAGCTGTCCAGTAAACAGATATACAGGGAAATTTTGTATATCAAATCTAAACATATGACTGAAAACCACTGTCATAACTATCATTACCAGCAGCGGATTCAACACACTCCACACATAACCTAAGAACGATCTTCGGTACTTAAGCTTAAGGTCCTTTTCTACAAGAAGTTGAACCAGATCTCTCTTGTCCCAGAATGTTTTTATTCTTTCAATAAATGATTTCATTTATTCCCTTTAACTCCCTCAGTACTGTCCTTTATAAAGAGTATCTTTATTGTTCCGAAAATCAGCTGTACATCCATAAACACATTCATTTTATTGATATACATAAGATCCAGCTTAAGCTTATCCAGCGGATCCGTATTATACTTTCCGTATACCTGCGCATATCCGGTCAGTCCTGCTTTTACCTGCAGTCTCAGGTTAAATGCCGGAATATCTTCTTCGAGTTCCTCTGCAAGTTCCGGTCTTTCCGGTCTTGGTCCGACAAAACTCATATCTCCTGTCAATATATTAAAGAGCTGAGGCAGTTCATCCAGTCTTACCATACGCAGTACCTTGCCGACTTTGGTTATTCTGTCATCGTTTTCAGACGCAAGTCTTGCCACACCATCTGCTTCTGCGTCTTCCTTCATGCTGCGGAATTTCAGCATCTTAAACTTCTTACCGTCTTTTGTAAGCCTTTCCTGTTTGTATATTATGCTTCCGCCGTCATTTATCTTTATTGCTATTGCTATCACCCCCATAATAGGGCTGAGGACAACTATTCCGAGTAATGATATTACAAAATCAAATAACCTCTTTATAAAGAGAAATGCGATATCCGGATTTGCTTTTTGAACCAGTTCAAGTGGTACGGAAAATGATTGAACATGGCGAGCACCTGACATGATGACGTCGCCGACATGCGGGATAAAGTATCCGTCTACTCCTGATTCTGTACAGTATTTTGCTATTCCGTTTCTTAATGTAGCCGGTATACCTGTCACGAACAGCACGCTGTAATCCACTATGTCGTTTAACTGTTCTGCACCTGTCCCGTCTTCCTCAACTTTAATCTCTCTGTCTATCCTGAACAGTTTTGAATCGTAGATTTCCTTAATACGTTTTAAATCTTCTTCGTCTTGATATATGATTGCTGCGGCGCGGGGCGGGTTTTCCCTGAAATATGCCTTGGTTGCTATTATGCACCAAATTATGTTCCAGAATATTTGTACGGCAAACAGGAAAATGAATACCGTTATCGGGTAGAACTTATTCCAGATAAGGGATATTCCGAGGTAAGAGCCGAATATGCAGATAAGGCTCGTAATAAACTGCGAGTATATAAGTTCACCCGGAGTATCATATCCCAGCTGATAACAGTTATAAGTACGCGTTAAAAAGTAGAAAATGATGGCATAAATCACGCATACAAAGAAGCTATATCGTGTATCAACCTGAACTCCGACATATTTAAGATGCAAGTTCCAAAAAATAACGAATATAGCTAGAGTTACGATAAAATGTATGTATTTTTCTATTCCGTTCTTTTTCATTTTTTCCAACACAAAAAGCCGCACACAATTATACGACTTTATTATACTATATCAAGTTTGTATTTTTATAATAGAGATTGATTATAAGAAACTATTAAGACTTTTTATGTAAACCAAGAATTTCGATATCAACCGGTGTTGTTATCTTGATATTTTTCGGATTCCCTTCCGACATTTTGCTTCTTATCCCGAGCATCTGATTTACTATCTGGACATCATCTGTGATATGAAGGATGTCTCTGGCTTCTTTGGGTAATGCCATGAATTTATCATATGCCTCTTTTATGATACCCCACTTAAATGCCTGAGGTGTCTGCATGGCACGCAGATTATTGCGATCTACCAGCTCACCTTCCAGTGTTCTTATTGTGTCTGTTACCGGGATAGTAGCAACCGCTGCCCCGTTTTCTTTTGTATCTTCAATCACTCTTTCGATTGTTTCGGCATCTATCATAGGTCTGGCACCGTCATGTATCATAACGATTGTATCTTTTTCCGGATGAATATGTCTGTCGATGACTTTGATGGCTTCATATATTGAATCATATCTTCTTTCACCACCGCCAACCACTGTGGTTCCGTATGTTTCAACTGATGTTGCATCCTCCTGAGGGACCACAAGTAATATTTCTTCGGAATAGGGTTTAAAAGCATTTATTGAATAATAATATACCGGCCTTTCCTCCAACTGCAGAAACTGTTTCTTGCCACCGAATCGTCTTCCGTGGCCCGCCGCCGCTATAATTGTAATCCCGGTACTGCATTGAGATCCCATGTTGCTGTGTTCCCTTTCATATATTCATAATATCCTGCACTTGCTATCATCGCTGCATTATCTGTGCAATAAACAGGTGAAGGATAGTATAGTTCTATACCTCTTGCTTCACATGCTTCTTTCATGCTCTGACGAAGTGCTGAGTTTGCCGCTACTCCGCCTGCAAGTGCTACTTGTTTATAGCCGTACTCATTTCCTGCTTCCATGGTGTGTTCTGTCAAGACATCGACTACCGCTTTCTGGAAACTTGCAACGAGGTCTGCCCTGCTTATCGTCTCTCCCGTCATCTGAGCATGATTCTGATAATTCAGCACAGCTGACTTAAGCCCACTGAAGCTGAAATCATATGGCGCTCCGTCTACTTTCGCCTTCGGGAAAGCTATCGCAAGCGGATTGCCGTTTTTTGCTTCTTTATCTATTTTGGGTCCGCCGGGATATCCGAGACCGACGCTTCTTGCAACTTTATCAAATGCTTCACCTGCAGCATCATCTCTGGTTCTCCCAATGAACTCATACTCACCGTAGTCTTTTACTACAACCAGATTTGTATGTCCGCCGGAAACTATCAGGCACAAAAACGGAGGATTGAGGTCCGGATGTTCCAGATAGTTGGCCGATACATGGCCGGTGATGTGATTGACCGGTATAAGCGGCTTTTTAAGTGCATATGCAAGTGCCTTTGCTTCTGCAACACCTACAAGGAGCGCTCCCACAAGCCCCGGACCGTATGTTACTGCTATGGCATCTATATCATCCCAGGTCATACTGCTTCCGTCTTCTTTTTTTGCATCGGCAAGTGCCTGTCTGATTACCGGATTGATATTTTCAATATGTTTTCTTGATGCTATCTCCGGAACCACGCCGCCGTATTCGGTATGTATGGCAATCTGTGATGATATGACATTTGATAAAACCTCCCGTCCGTCACGAACCACGGATGCGGCTGTCTCATCACAGCTTGATTCTATTCCAAGTATATTCATTCTTTATTCCTCATATCCCAGGTCGATACTCCAACCATCTTTCGCCGCTTTGGCACGCGGGAAGATTTTGCTTATCTCATCCATATATGGTTTTGGATTGGTCATGCTTGGTGAGTAATGTGTAAACCACATTTCCTTCGGTTGAGCTTTCACAGCAAGTGCCGCTGCCTCCTGCATAGTCATATGCTTATAACCCCGGGCCTTTGCTTCTTTATCTTCTTCTCCGTACATTCCCTCACATATCATCAGGTCTGCGTCTTTGGCATACTCCGCGATCACCGGCACCGGGCGCGAGTCTGTACAATAAGATACTTTGATTCCTCTGCGTTCTTTCCCCATGACCATATCCGGTGTATATGTGATTCCCGTATCGGGATCGGTTTGTGTCTCTCCGTGCTGAAGTTTATTCCAGAACTTAAGCGGTATGTTCTGAGCCTGCGCGCGATCTTTGCTGAACTCGCCTTTGCGCGGGATGGTAATCGCATATCCGTAGCATGGGATATTGTGATTAACTTTATATGCATCTATTACATATGGTCCGGAGCTGAACTCTTCTCTGTCTTCGGTCAACTCTTTGTATTTGATTTCAAACGGAAGTTCAGGAGCGATGATACGCAGGGCACTTACTACTTTTTGAAGACCCTTTGGCCCGGCAAGGATAAGCGGTGTCGTTTTCTCTGCATTACCCATACTAAGTAACAGACCAGGTAATCCGCTTATGTGGTCTGCATGGTAATGTGTAAAACATATGATATCTATCGGCTTGGGACTCCATCCTTTTTCTTTCATGGCTATCTGTGTTCCTTCACCACAGTCGATGAGAAGGTTGATTCCTTCGCATCTTGCCATCATGGATGTGAGCCATCTGTGCGGCATCGGAAGCATGCCCCCGGTACCGAGTAAGCAAATATCTAACATCTTTCCTCCCGTGTTGACTTCTGTTATATATACTGTATAATATGAGTAAAGAGCGCTACCGGTAAACGGTTCAGCTCAAATACGATTTGTTAATTACTTAAGAAACCGTCACTTGGCTGAGTGGCGGTTTCTGCTTCTTACTACTATGGTGATAGTATATCGACCAATATGAAAAGTAATACGCATTAGCACCACCTCCTCTCTATAAGAGTAAGGTGAGCCGAACCGCCTACCGCTATGGTAACGCCCAGGTCTTTAAGACCTGGCTTTATTATATCGCAAATCGAACATTTGTTCAACTCCTTTTCAGTATCATTATTATCGCATCTTCCGTCGGATTGGAATAATACTCTGTCCTTCTTGCGTATTTTTCGAATCCGAATTTTTCATACAGGTGTATGGCACCTTCGTTTGATTCGCGCACTTCCAGTATCACCTGATTATAGGGCTGCGCCAGTGCCCTTTCCATAAGGAGACTCGCATAACCGCGTCGCTGATACTCCGGTGCGACGCATATGCTCATCAGATCGACATCTCCGTCTATATCGCGGATGTTTATATATCCTCTGACACTACCTTCGTCTTCAAGGACGTAGATTTTATCATAATTGTTTGTGAACATGTTGCTGATAAGTGCCTGTGACCATACATCTCCCGGCGGGAGGCAGGTTTTTTCCAGTCTGCTTATCACATCCATGTCACTGTCCTGTGCAGGTCTGATCCACATGGGATAGCTCCTTTTCTTCTTTCTCGCGCTCCGCCTGCGATTTACGCAGATACTCCGGTGCGAACTTGTCGGCATCTGTCGGTTTTAGTTTCAGAGCGAGTGCTCCTACCGATGCCGCACGCTGTCTGTTAAGATGTGCCGGCGCATATGTATGCGGTACTTCGAGTTCTGCTTCTATCTGTTCACGATAAACAGGTACTCCGTCACCGAGGAAGATGACTTCTCTTCCGGTCTTATTGAGTATATCTATCAGCTCATGCATATCCATCACCGTACTTTCATCACCGATTTTGGTATATGCCTGATTACGTCGCGCATCCATGATTGGAATCACCAGCTTCTCAGTCGGACCGACTCCGTAAATAAGTGCATCAAGCGTAGGCACTGCGATGATCGGTTTATTAAGTGCAAGGCAAAGTCCTTTCGCGGTTGCTGCGCCTATTCTAAGTCCCGTAAAACTTCCGGGACCGGCGGATACCGCAACTGCATCTATGGTGCTTAGGTCTGTCTCTGTCATCCTTACGATTTCATCAATCATGGGAAGCAGGGTCTGCGAATGCGTCTTTTTAAAGTCCGTCGTATATTCAGCTATGAGTACATCATCTTCGACTATTGCCGCGGAGGCAACAAGTCCTGATGATTCAAGAGCAAGTAATTTCACGATAATCATCTCCCTTTGTCGGGTCTTTTTTTATTACGATATGCATGGCTTCCTTCGGGATACAGTCAGGAATCTGTGATGCCCACTCCACCAGGGTTACGCCATTTCCGAAAAAATATTCCTCGTATCCGAGCTCGTCCATTTCGCTTTCATCTTCGATGCGATATACATCATAATGATACAGTGGGATGCGCCCGCTGTCGTATATATTCATAATTGTAAATGTCGGGCTTGTAATAGGCTCTTTGATTCCGAGTCCTTCCGCAAAGCCTTTTGCGAATATGGTTTTGCCTACGCCAAGCTCACCGTCGAGACATATGATGTCCCCCGGCTGTGCTCCGGCAGCTAATTTCCTTGCATATAAAATTGTGTCATCAATACTGTTGGATATCATAGTCTATCGTTTTAATAGTTAAAACCCATTTATCAAAATGACCATTCATAACAATTATTAATTGATTAATTTTGCTTTCTCAACATTGGTACTGGAAATAATATAATGTGGTCTCTTTTTTACTTCCACATATGTTTTTGCAATATATTGACCTATTATTCCAATGCAAAATAATTGTATTCCGCTAATAAAGAGTATTATACATACTAAAGATGCCCATCCTGCAACAGGATCCCCAAAAATCAATTTTCTTACAATAACAACTATTAAAAAAAATACCGATAATCCTGTCATAATAATTCCGAACCAAGCTGCCACGCTGAGAGGTATCTGAGAGAAACTAATTATTCCATCAATTGCATATTTAAACAATTTCCAGAAATTCCATTTTGTCTCTCCAGCTATGCGTTCTTCATTTTTAAATTCAAGCCAATATGTTCTAAAGCCCATCCATCCAAATATCCCTTTTGAAAATCTATTTCTTTCTTCCAGGGTTTTAATTACATCAATCATTTCCTTTTTCATTAGCCGAAAGTCTCTTGCCCCATCAACAATATCAACATCTGATATTTTATTGATTACTTTGTAAAACTGTCTTGCAAAAAAAGATCTAATAACAGGTTCCCCTTCGCGGCTGATTCTTCTGGTTGCGACATTGTCGTATTCTTCCGTTTCCAATATACGAATCATTTCAGGTAAAAGGCTTGGTGGATCCTGTAAATCAGCATCCATTACAGCAACATAGTCCCCTTTTGAATTGCAAAAGCCAGCATACATCGCAGCCTCCTTCCCAAAATTTCTGGAGAAGCAAATAAATTTTATATGACTGTTTGTTTCTGCAAAACAAATCAGCTCTTTTTTTGTGTTATCTGTTGATCCATCATCAATGAATAACAACTCATAATCATATGGTAATTTTGAAAACACGTTACTGATTTCTTCAAGAAATATTGGCAAACTTTCTTCTTCGTTATAACAAGGGACAATTATGGATATTGTATTATTAATCATTAGTCCATGACCTCTTTCAGTGTAATTCTTTTCTTTCTTTTAATATATCCCACTTCAGCGATCAAAAATGCTACTGCGGAAATAATACTAATCAACAGTCCTTCTTTGTATCCAACAGGACGATAAATCAATTCTATGAAGTGTATGTTAGATGAATCCAAATTGAAGGAAATAAAATTATTCCAGTTTTTTTCAATATCTACCCTAGTGTCATTATCATATACTGTCCATCCTGCATCATATGGAATAGTAGTTGCAATATGTTTACTATCACCCGAATACTTAATTTCCAAATGAGAGCTGCTTTTTTCATTAATCTCAATATCTTGATTGTTAATCAATGTCGCGTTATTCTTTATTGCTTCGGAATTTTCAGTATAACAGATAATATTGTTTAACATCTCTTCTTTACAGTCTGATTCCATTGATAATCTAACAATATCTCCTCTCTCATACTCTCCCATATAATAAAGTTCTGAATATGGATCATATTTTAACATCTCATTCGAATTATCTATTACAATATTCGGGTATTCACCAGAAGGAATTCCCAAATATGCCGAACCATCATTTTGAATGTATATCTTCAACGAATTCCTTTCGCTTATCGGTTCTACCTTTATCATGTTATTATTAAAAACCTTTTCATCTCTGTTGTTAATAGATTCCCATATTATATTTAAAAGTTCAAAGTCGTTTATATTTTCTATATTGAAATTGCCCAAGTGATCAACAGGAAACAATATTGGAAATGCACTTTGATTCTTATATAATGTTACACCATCAAAAGAATTGATCTCTTTGTAGTCTTTTCCATTAATTGAATCAGTAATCACATACTTTAATCCAAGAAGAGATTCCGTTGCAAACGGAAGATTTGTGGTATATGCCCCCCACATCCAATCATGTCGGACTCCTAATTTCTTAATAAATTCAAGGTTGTCAACATTTTCTGTAGATGCATAATTTGAAACACCATTATAATTAAACAAATTGCCATCACAACGTCCAAACATAAGACTCTTGTCCATTCTATAAAATGAATCATCACTGATTTTAGCATGAACAACCTCCATTATCTCTTTACCATAATTATATCCACTTATCGGCACCATATCATAATCTTTCAACGTAGTATACATATTTAATGTCGTTGAAACAACCGTACAAATTAGAAGAACAACGTTCACGATTTTGTAATTGTGTATCTTTAAAAAAAGAAGAGCAAAGATTGTGGAGAGAATAATAATATCCAATGCGATTCCTATGGGGTTAATTCTTTCTCCGGCATTCACCACAACATACACAACTATAAACAAAAAAGAAATAAAAGCAATAACGCAATCTTTGCTGCATACGCCTTCCTTCCCTATAGTAATTAATATTTCATATGCAATGATAACAAATATAAAGCTTAAAGTGAAAGAGTATCTAAAGTTAAACCAAACATTATCACTCATTCCATGCCAAAGCTTATTGGCAAAACTATTCATGAAACTAATAACATAAATGATGATAATCGCAAAAAAAACGATTTTTCTCCTACCATCAATTTTTCGGCTTGTAAAAAACAAGATCATCATGCATAATGCAACAGGTCCCACATAAATTAATGGAGCATTGGAATTCAATTCATTAATTTGACCTGTAAATAGTCCCGAGAGAATTTCTGCAGGTTTAATAACAATATACATGTTCTTTAAAGTATCATATATTGATAATCTTCTTCCGGACGGTAATTCCAAAATCGTCGGTAATAAAATAAATCCGCTAATTCCAACTGCAATTATTGACACTATTATATATTTTAATAATGTGGTTTTTACCTTTTTAAAGAAGTTGTTGCCGGACAATAATATTAAAGAAAAATAAGCTATTGCAGATACTATACATAGCATATATCCAATATAAAAGTTTGATATTATTGCAATTGCTAATACAATAACATAAAGCAATATGTTTTCATCATTTATTAATTTGGATAATCCAACAATCATAACCGGAAGAAGTATTACTCCGTCCATCCAGGACATATTCCATCCGTAAAATATCAAATATCCCATAAACGCATAGCTAGTGGATATAAGCATCTTGGGAAATACTTTCTTGTCTCTATACAAATAAGACAAACAAAAGCACATGGATAATGAACTGAGAAGCATTTTTAAATATACGACAACCGTTCTCGCGTGCATAACATTATTTCTCATTATGATATAAATAATGTTAAACGGGCTGAATGAATAATATGCCAATTGTGGCAAAGCGTTGCCACCCAATACATTCTCCCAAGAGTAGAAAATGTCATTCTTTCCAGTTAAACTTCCAAAGTATCGGTCAAAGCTGATATACTGATCTGCATCAGCCCATAAATATACTTTATCTCCAAATGGATATATTTTTAAAATAACAGCCATTAGTATAAGTAATGTCGTTACAAGTAACGCCGTAAAAATATATGGCATTGTCTTTTGCCATATGTTTTTATTATTATTCATTTTATCTATCCTTCCAGGCATATATTAATTTTACCCTATAGCAAAATACTGTTAAAAGCGAACCCATCAAAATACCATCGTCAGTCCTATACGTTTCTTCTGCAAATCCACACTGATAACCTTAACCTCAACGATGTCACCCACAGACACAACCTCGAGCGGATGCTTAATAAACTTACTGCTCATCTGCGAAATATGCACAAGCCCGTCCTGATGAACACCGATATCGATAAACGCACCGAAATCAATTACATTACGCACCGTACCCTTAAGAATCATACCCTCTCTTAAGTCCTTCATCTCAAGCACATCGGTACGCAGTATCGGTTTAGGCATATCCTCACGCGGATCACGTCCCGGTTTCTCAAGTTCCTTAGCAATATCATTAAGAGTGATCTCACCCACTCCGAGTCTTTCCATAATAGACTTCTTGTCCTCACCGGCCTGAAGCGCACGTGCTGCCTCATAACTTTCCGGATGCACACTCGTTGCATCAAGCGGTTCCTTACCTCCGGTTATACGCATGAATCCGGCACACTGCTCAAAAGCTTTCGGTCCCAGCTTCGGAACTTTCAGAAGTTCCTTTCTTGATTTGAATCTCCCGTTTTCCTCTCTGTAATCAACGATATTCTTTGCAAGAGTCTTGTTGATTCCCGATATGTACTGAAGAAGTGAAGTGCTTGCTGTGTTAAGGTCGACGCCGACAGCATTTACACAATCCTCAACTACCGCACCCAGAGATTCTCCGAGTTTTTTCTGATCCATATCGTGCTGATACTGACCGACTCCGATGGCCTTCGGATCTATCTTAACAAGTTCTGCAAGCGGGTCCTGAAGTCGTCTTGCCATGGATGTTGCAGAACGCTGCCCTACATCGAAATTCGGAAACTCTTCTGTTGCGAGTTTGGATGCAGAATAAACAGAGGCACCGGCTTCATTTACTATTACATAAGGAGCCTTGATTCCGTCTGCGATTACCTGCTCCGACTCACGGCTGGCTGTGCCGTTTCCGAGTGAGATAAGATCGATTTTGTATTTCTTTATAAGGTCGTTAACTATCTTCTGCGACTCTGCTATCTTAAACTGTGGTGCCGTCGGAAAGATGACCGTCGTATCAAGTACTTTACCCGTATCATCAACTACTGCCAGCTTGCAGCCTGTTCTGAATGCCGGGTCCCAACCAAGCACGGTTTTTCCGACGATCGGAGGCTGCATGAGAAGCTGATTAAGATTCTTTCCGAATACTTTTATTGCACCGTCCTGAGCTTTTTCAGTCAAATCATTTCTGATTTCCCGCTCTATTGACGGCTGTATAAGTCTCTTATATGAATCTGCTATCGCATCTTCGATAATTTCCGCAGTACGTTTATTCCCCGGATTTGTGATCGTATATTTGTTTAGTACTCTGATGATGTCCTCATCCGGTCCTATGATACTGACCTTGAGAACCTTTTCATCTTCACCTCGATTAAGCGCAAGTATACGATGTCCCGGGCACTTGCTGACTGCCTCACTGTACTCATAGTACATTTCATAAGTCTTATCTGGGTCGAGCTGCACATCCTTGAGTGAGCTTTCGATAAGTCCGAGATTATAAGTCGCGTTTCGTATGGCTTTACGGAAATCTGCATTGTCGGAAACTGTCTCGGCAATAATGTCTTTTGCTCCCTGGATGGCCTTGGCATCTGCAACATCCAAAAGCTCATGTTTGGCAGGGTCCTGCTCCATGATTTCTATTGAGAGCGGCTCGTAACCGGCTTCTTTCGCTATCATCGCACGCGTACGCTTTTTAGGTCTGTACGGACGATAGAGGTCATCGACCGCCACAAGTGTTGTTGCTGACTCTATAGCCTCTTTCAATTCGTCGGTCAGCTTTCCCTGTTCTTCTATACTGGCGATAACCTGCTGCTGTTTTTCTTCAAGATTACGTAGATAACGAAGTCTTTCGTCGAGATTTCTGAGTGTCTCATCATCCAAAGAGCCTGTTACTTCCTTACGGTATCTGGCGATGAACGGTATCGTGTTTCCGTCATTGATAAGTCCGATCGTTGCTTCGACCTGTGACTGCTTGATGTTTAATTCTTCTGCTAATATTCTTACTATGTCCATAATGTAAAATTATACTAAAATTAAGGTTATTTTTCTATGCTTCGTATGATGTTTAATGGTATAATTGTTCCATCATGGAAAAAAAGGACACTTCAAAATCATTTCAGGGCATAGCATTGTTTTGTGCCATAGCAGGTCTTATAGTGAATCTTCTGATGATCAGCCTATCGGGAGTTCCGTTAAGTATCCCGCTCGGAATCTTCGGAATCGCTTTTGCCGTACTCTGTAAAAATGAATACGGACAGATGACTTCCAGGGGACGTACCGCACTCATACTGTCTATAATCGCCCTGATTTTCGGATTTCTCATTTATTACCTGACTTACCTGACTACAAGTACCATGGCAGATCCGGTAAAATCAAAGCAGGTTTTTGAAGCACTTAGAACTATCCGAGATCAGATGCCTGCCGAGATGCAGGATATGTTTGAAAATGCCGGCATCCCGCTGGACTAAATTGATTGGAGAGAACATTATGAAAAAGACTATCAGTATATGTATACTTACATGTATCGCAACCGTATTTATGGCTATGACAGCATTTGCAGGAACCTGGGAAGGCAATAATACAATCGGATGGAAACTCAAAAAGCAGGACGGCACGTATGTTGTAAACGCGTGGTTCTGGGATGACAGTAACAACGATGGATGGGAAGAGTGCTTTTATTTCGACAAGGATGGAAACTGTGCTCTTAATACAACTATTGATTCCTGGTCAGTCAATGAACTCGGTCAGTGGGTTAAGGATGGCAAGGTTCAGCTTCAGGCTGTAGCCGGAGGTCCGGGAGGAACAGATACATCTGCCCAGGATAAAGCGGCAAAACAAAACACTTCTCTTGATGATTATGCCGCTAAGCTTACCTACACCGGTGTGTATGGTACAGAGACTGCAAAGATATATACCGACGGTAATCTTATCGTTTTTGACGTAACACTTCCCTGGAAAGCAGCTGAGTGTCCTTCAAAATGGCTTGAGGATACATACTATGATGGTGAGCATTACAAGGTTATGCAGAATATATCCAGTGATGCCCTCAAGTTCTACGGATCTCAAAGAGATGTTGTAGAGAATATCTACTCATCAGATGGACAGTTGCTTAAGAGTTATACATACTACGGACGTCCTATGGGCTGATTCGAATAGACGCGCGCCGCCGGGCACACTGATAAAGGAGCTGTGCACTCGTGATTAAACCACTTGTGCGACAGCTCCTTTTTTTTATACCTTTGAATTTCTGTTCCTGTAATACATATCCAGTATCGTCACAGCGACCATCGCTTCGATAACTACCGCAGCGCGTGGTGCTATGCATACGTCATGGCGACTGCTGCCTCTTGTCGGCGTCGGTTTTATTGCTGCGTTTAAGATAATCGGTTTACCGTTGGATATCCCTCCCAGGATACCTCCGGCATTAACATCATCCGCATCATTGCACTGTGAACCGAGCATACGTGCTGACATAAATCCTGCACCTATCTCGACTCCTTTTACCGCCCCGATACTCATGACTGCTTTTGCAAGTTCGCCGTCAAGCTTATCAAACACCGGTTCTCCGAGGCCTGCGGGACATCCTGTTACTACGCAGGTAACAACTCCGCCCACGCTCTCTCCGGCTTTTTTTATTTCGGCAAGATACTGTTTTAAGTATTCCTCCTTGCCTTCCTGAACCGGAACCTCTCCGATGCTTTGAACAAATGCTTTAACTTTTATCCCGAGCTTTTCAAGCAGTTTCTGTGCTATCGCCCCGGCTATAACACGTCCTATGGTTTCACGTCCCGAGGCTCTGCCTCCTCCGCGCCAGTCACGCAAACCATACTTTTCTTCATATGTCTTGTCTGCATGTCCGGGTCTGTATGTATCCGGATCGTAGTCTGTATCGTCTGTGTCTTCATTTTCAACTATCACCGAAATCGGAGTGCCGGTAGTATATCCGCTGAATACTCCCGAAAGTATCCGGCATCTGTCTGTTTCTTTCCTTTGTGATGAAGCGAGTCTGTCATGACCCGGAGCACGTCTGTCGAGATATGGTTGTATATCTTCTTCTGATAATTCAAGTCCGGCCGGGCATCCGTCGATGACCGCACCCAGTGCTTCCCCATGCGACTCTCCCCAGGTCGTGACTCTGAATATTTGTCCGAATGTTGATCCTGCCATAATCAGATTACCTCAAATTTTTATATATTACGTTTCTCTCATGGCCTCTTTGTATGCCTTGAGTGCTTCTTTCTGTGCGGCCGTCATCGTCGTCGGAACCTGAACTACCAGAGTGATATAGTGATCTCCCCTGAGGTTCTTGTTCCTGAGTGACGGAACACCCTTTCCTTTAAGTCTTACCTTTGTATCGGTCTGAGTTCCTGCCTTGACTTCGTACTCAACTTCACCGTCAATGGTCTTAACCCTTATAGGTCCGCCGAGAGCGGCTTTGCTGAAGCTGATCGGTACCGTAGAGAACAGGTTCACATCCTGACGTTTGAATATAGGATGCTGGCTTACCACTACTTCTACGAGAAGATCTCCTCTGGGTCCGCCGTTTGTTCCGGGCTCACCCGCTCCGGATAATCTTACGCTCTGTCCGTTATCGATACCTGCCGGTATGGATACCTTGAAGGTCTTTCTGGTCGTCTTATAACCGCTGCCATGGCAAGCCGGGCACTTTTCTTTTACGATCTTACCGCTGCCGTGACAGTCTGGACACTCTGCAACATTCTGCATTGTTCCGAAAAGTGACTGTTGTGTATATACTATGCGGCCCTGGCCTTTGCATTTCGGACATGTTTCAGGCTGGGTTCCCGGTTTTGCTCCTGTTCCGTGACAGCTCTCGCACATCTCTCTGAAGTTGATTGTGACTTCTTTCTCGCAGCCAAATACTGCTTCTTCAAATGTGAGTCTGACCGAAGTACGTACGCTTGCGCCTCGCATCGGCTGGTTGGCTCTTGATCCGCCTCTGCTACCAAAGCCGCCGAATCCTCCACTGAACCCTCCGAACCCGCTGCCGAAAAGATCTGCGAAGATATCTCCGAAGATATCCTGAAATTCGGGGCTGTTTGGATCAAATCCGCCTGCTCCGCCCATTCCGTCAAATGCCGAATGTCCGAACTGGTCATACTTTCTCCTCTTTTCGGGATCTGAAAGTACGGCGTATGCCTCACTGGCTTCTTTGAACTTTGCTTCTGCTTCTTTGTCTCCCGGGTTTGCATCCGGATGATATTTTTTGGCAAGTACTCTGTATGCTTTTTTTATCGCTGCCTCATCGGCATCTTTCGGGACGCCGAGGACCTCGTAATAATCTCTTTTTGTCTCTGCCATATTGTTTCCTTTAAACTTCCTTTTAACCCGTCATGGCTCCTCTTACGAGGAGCCGTCCGGTTATTTATATATAATGTAGTTACACGTAGACTAGGTTCACACTTCGTCTTCGACTCGTGTTCACCAAGTTCCCGGTAACGACTTTCGTACTAAGCTCTCACTTCGTGTTCGCTAAGTACTCAATGTCATACCTCTTTGAAATCTCCGTCAACGACATCATCACCGTATGGTGCCTGGTTGCCGCTTCCCGGCTGTGCTTCCGTATATCCGCCCTGTGGGCCTGCACCCTGGCCTGCTCCGGCTGCTGCCTGCTGAGCCTGAGCCTGCTCATAGATCTTCTGAGCGAGCGGCTGCATGCTGTTCATGAGTTTTTCTTTAGCTGACTTGATGTCTGCGATCTGATCATCTGTTGCCTGATCGATAGGTACTCTGCCGATTGCTTCCTTAAGTGTCTTGAGGTCTGCTTCAACATTAGCCTTATCTGATTCACCGATCTGTGATCCTGCATCTTCAAGTGCCTTCTCAACCTGTGTTACGGTAGCCTGAGCATCGTTGTATTCATCGATGTTCTCTTTACGCTTCTTATCCTGAGCTTCGAACTCTGCAGCTTCCTTAACAGCCTTCTCGATATCTGCATCACTCATGTTGCTTCCTGATGTGATAGTGATATGCTGCTCTTTGCCTGTGCCGAGATCCTTAGCTGATACGTTTACGATACCGTTTGCATCGATATCAAATGTAACCTCGATCTGCGGAACACCGCGTCTTGCAGGAAGGATACCGTCCAGTCTGAACTGTCCGAGTGTCTTGTTGTCACGAGCGAACTGACGCTCACCCTGTACTACATGGATATCAACTGCACTCTGGTTGTCTTCTGCTGTTGAGAATACCTGGCTCTTCTTTGTAGGAATAGTTGTATTTCTCTCAATAAGTCTTGTAGCTACTCCGCCGAGTGTCTCGATTGAAAGTGAAAGCGGTGTTACATCAAGAAGAAGAACATCTCCTGCACCTGCATCGCCAGCGAGCTTACCGCCCTGGATACATGCACCGAGTGCTACACACTCATCAGGGTTAAGTGTCTTGCTCGGTTCCTGACCTGTAAGAGCTTTAACCTTATCCTGTGCTGCATTCATACGTGTTGAACCACCTACAAGAAGTACCTTGCCGAGATCGCTGTTATTAAGACCTGCATCCTTCATAGCATTCTGTACCGGAACTGCAGTCTTCTCGATAAGATCCGATGTGAGCTCGTCAAATTTAGCTCTTGTAAGAGTCATATCGAGATGCTTCGGACCTTCGTTTGTTGCCGTGATGAACGGAAGGTTGATATTTGTAGATGTTGCGCTTGAAAGTTCCTTCTTAGCCTTCTCAGCTGCTTCTTTAAGTCTCTGAAGTGCCATCTTGTCAGATGAAAGGTCAACGCCCTCTGCCTTCTTAAACTCATCGATCATCCACTGTGTAACCTTGTTATCGAAGTCATCACCACCGAGATGTGTATCGCCGTTTGTTGCGAGTACCTCGATTACGCCGTCACCGATTTCGATAAGTGATACATCAAATGTACCGCCGCCGAGATCGTATACCATGATCTTCTGCTCCTTTTCATTATCAAGTCCGTAAGCAAGAGCTGCTGCAGTAGGCTCGTTGATGATACGCTTAACATCAAGACCTGCGATCTTGCCTGCGTCCTTTGTTGCCTGACGCTGTGCATCATTGAAATATGCCGGAACTGTGATAACTGCTTCTGATACCTTCTCACCGAGATATGCCTCAGCATCTGCTTTCAGTTTCTGAAGAATCATAGCTGATATCTCCTGAGGAGTATAAGCCTTACCGTCGATTGTAACTTTATAATCTGTACCCATATGTCTCTTGATTGAAGAGATGGTTCTGTCTGCGTTTGTTACTGCCTGACGCTTTGCAGGCTCACCGACAAGTCTTTCACCTGTCTTTGTAAATGCTACCACTGACGGAGTTGTTCTTGAACCCTCACTGTTCGGGATCACAACCGGCTTTCCTCCTTCCATAACTGCTACACAACTGTTTGTCGTACCTAAATCAATACCGATAATCTTTGACATAATCTTGTCCTCCTAATATATACAATGTGATTTTCTTCTTTTTAATAAAGTTACATGTGCCTCAATGCACGATCCTAGTTCTTCACTTTCACCATACTTGGTCGCAATAAACTGTCCTTGTACATGTAACCTTTCTGTAACTCTTCTATAACTATGTTTTCCTCACCCGAATCATCCTCTTCGTGCAATACCGCGTTGTGAATGTTGGGATCGAACTGCTTTCCTACACACTCGATGGCCTTTACTCCTGCATCCTCAAGGTTCTTGAGCAGCTGCTTGTAAACCATCTCCATTCCCTCGGAAAATGCACCGTCTGGCGCATCCTTGAGTCCTCTTTCAAAGTTGTCTATGGTCGGGAGTATCTTTTCTGCGATTGTCTTCGCGCCCATATCGAACATCTGAGATTTCTCTTTTTCACTTCTCTTCCTGAAGTTGTCGAACTCTGCAAGCTGTCTGGTGTATCTGTCCTTCCATTCATTACCTGCCTCGGTTTCGGTTTCAGCCTCGACTTCTTCCTCTTGTGGCTCTTCACTCAACTCCTCAGTTTCAGTCCCGTCTTTTTCTTCTTCTAATTCTTCCGTAACCTTAGTCTCAACTTCCGGTTTCTCTACTTGTTTCTTCTTGTTTTTGCTCATTATCCGTCCTTCTTCTATTCTATAATCGGAATGACTCTTCAAGCTGAATCATCACACTCTTGAGTGTTCCGAGTACTTTATCATAATCCATTCTCTTTGGTCCCACGATACCTATGGTTCCCGAGATGCCGCTTCCGAAATCATAGTTGGCGGTTACAAGACTGCAGTCCTGCATGTCATGCATCGGAAGCTCCTCGCCTATATAGACCTTGATGCCTGCTCTGTCCTCGTCGGCTGCATAACTCTCATTGATCCTGCCGAGCATCTGACGAAGCTCATCCTTCTTCTCAAACTGCTCTATCAGCGTCCCCGCAGCATCTCCTCCGGTAAGTTCCGGATATTTGAAAATGTTTGTCGCACCGCTGGTATAAACCTCAAGTTCCTCTTCCTCATTATTTGTAAATGCTTCCGAGATCTCCGTAAGTACCTGATCGATCACCTCGCTGTACTCACCTGCATCGCTGCGGAGCTTCATGATGGTCTGAAGATTGATCTGATCCATCGTAAGTCCCGTAAGAGAAGTATTAAGGAGCATATTCATCTCGCCGATCTCTTTTTCGGAGATGTCATCATGTATCGTAATGATGCGGTTATTGATGATATTTCCCTCGAAAACCGTCGCAATCAGGATCTTATCCTTCTCCATGCGTGAAAGCTGGATGAACTTGATCTTATTTCTGCGGCTTGACGGACCCGATATCATGGTCGCGTAGTTGGTGTTATTGGCAAGGAGTTTTGCGACATGCTTAAGCACATACTCAAGTCTGTCAACTCTCTTATCCATCAGTTCCTTGTACTCCGTAAGTGCCGTGTCCTTTGCCCTAAGCTCAGAGTCCTTTTCCTTCATAATCTCATCGACATAGAATCTGTAACCCTTGTCAGTCGGAATCCTTCCGGCCGAGGTATGCGGCTGAACTATATAGCCCATCTCCTCAAGGTCACTCATCTCATTTCTGATAGTCGCACTCGAAACCTGAAGATTCGGAAGCTTGCTCAGTGTCCTGGAACCCACCGGCTCACCCGTTTCCATGTAACTGCGGATAATTGCTTTTAATATAGTAATTTTTCTCTCATCAAGTTCCATATATTCCTCTGGGTCTTATATCTGCCCTCTTTGTTAGCACTCACTATGCTCGAGTGCTAATCACATTCATAGGATACTCCTCTCATCCGACTTTGTCAACATTAATATGTGAATTTTCTGTGTTTTTATCGGGTAAATGCCGACTCCGGGCCAAAAATCCCCAAATCCCACATCTTACAAAGCTTTTACGAAACTTTTAAATAGCTTGATTTATATCAAAGTAGATAATATAATGTAAAAACCTACCAAAAGTGGGGGAAAGGAATGACTATGAAGCTAAAAATCTTCGGAGCAGTGGTGATTTCTCTGATAATGCTCGCATTGACCACATTCAGCTCCATGGCTGCAAGTGACGGCTACGTAACGACAGGCCCGGCAACGGGAGTCAGCTGTACACAGCAGGAATTAGACGACTTAGGGAAAAATTCTTCTAATAATGATACTCAGGCAGGTACACAGATGTCGGCAAAACCGATCGGAAGCGGCGGTCTTGTCAATGCCGTTCCAAATGATGACGGTACTTTCACCTTCGAAGGCAAAAAGTACAAAATCGAGTGTAGTTGGGGTCAGCATTGTCTCACAGGATATTCAGGTGGCGGTACCACAGCATCAGGTAAGAAAACCACAGCCTATCATACTATTGCAGGACCTAAGGCTATGCTCGGCAAGGTTGTTCTGGTCAAGGCAAACCGTATGCTCCGCGGCAAGAGCAACAATATGTTCGCCTACGACGGCATCTATGTTTTCGAGGATACCGGCGGCACAGCCGTTGAGTACGGCACTGAGAGAACTATGAATCAACCTGTCGTAGATATCTACTTTGATACCTATGCTCAGGCAGACGGCGTGACAGATCTCGGATCCATCGTTGCAGATGTATACATTCTTACGGAAATTAAATAAAACAAACCCGGCGGCACAGTTCGCCATAAAACAAAACGGCAGAAGATCATCTCCTGCCGTTTTATTTAATGTATAAACAGCCCCAAAAGGATCGGCATGAAAAGCGCCGGGGCCAGATTTCCTGTCTTTATCTTCTTCGGGAAGAGGAAATTAAGACCGATACAGAATATAACCACGTTTCCGACAAAACTCATGTTTCTTATCAGTTCATCCGTGAAAAATCCCGAGAGCACCGATGCAAGAACCGTAAGCAACCCCTGATAAATCAGAATCGGTATCGCCGAAAGACCCACTCCGAAGCCGAGCGAAGCCGCAAGTATTATAGAAGTGATTCCGTCGAGTATGGCTTTTGTAAAAAGCATGCTGGGATCATGGAGCATGCCGTCATTTAAGCTTCCGACGATAGCCATTGCTCCGACACAGAAAAGTATCGTCGCGCTTACGAAGCCTTCGGCAAATGTATCGCTCCCCTCGGTTCCCTCCTTGACAAATCTTTTCTTGATTTTTTCGCCCAGGACCTCCATACGCTCTTCCAGCTTAAGCAGTTCTCCGAGCGCTCCGCCGATTACGAGCGAAAGTACGAGCATCATCGAATCTCCCTGATTATTTACGACACCCAGGATGCCGATGAACATAACTGCAACTCCGACCATGAGAAAAATCATATCTCTGATGCGTGCCGGTATCCCGCCTTTTATCGTTACTCCTATCGCTGTTCCGATAAGAATAGCCGCCGCATTAACTAATGTTCCTGTCCCAATCATATGTAAACCTCATTGCTTTCTTTGTCTTGGGATGGGAGAATGCTAACTCTACCGCTGCAAGTGCTATAGGCTCAGGTTCTCCGCTGTAACCGTATTTCACGTCACCGACTATCGGGCAGCCGCGCGATGCGAACTGCACTCTGATCTGATGATGTCTTCCTGTCAAAAGTTCCACCTCGACTTTGGACATCTGTCTTCCGCCGATGAACTTATTTTCCTTAACTTTATATCTTAATTTCGCCTGCCTTGCTCCCTTGGTTCTGGCATCACAGACTTTACTGACATTGCCTGCTTCGTCCTTAACCAGGTAGTCCTCAAGTTCTCCCTTTTTCTCCTTCGGGATACCTGCAAGTATGGCCTCATACTTCTTATTGAATCCGCTTTGTGCAAGTTGTGCCGACAGCTTTGCCGCTGCATCTTTTGTAAGTGCATAAACCATGACACCCGAAACCATCTGATCAAGTCTGTGCACCACATATACATCATCACATCCGAGTTCTTTCTGGATAAGTGATATCATATCATCTTTAAAATCATGACTGGCCTGGGAACTTACACCCGCAGGCTTTATCACAACCGCTATTTCTTTATCACTGTATAGTACTTTCATTTTTTATCAACCGGAGTTTTTCTTCCCGGCTCATTTTCTTAATATAAAACTCGCGGCTCATCGCCTCTTCTTTAGTCTCAAACTGCTCAAGATGAACAAGTTTCACAGGGGCACGGCCGCGGGTGTACTTGGCACCCCGGCCCTCATTATGGGCCAGGATACGTTTTTCTATGTCATTGGTCCATCCGCAGTATAAACTGCCGTCAGAACACTCTACGATGTAAGTGTAGTTCATTTCTTAACAGCATTGTCGAAAATATAGCGAACTACCATATATGACTTAGCATAATCTTCGAACTGATCTCCGTAGATACTTTCCATCTCTTCAACAGAATATCCGTACTGATCTGCCAGAGCCTTTTTGTCTGCATCGGAAACGGTAAGTCCCTCTGCCTTTATTATGGCATCTTCCATAAGGCGCTGTTTTACAGATTCCTCTGCATAATATGAAAGCTGAATCCTCATAGCCTGAGGATCTACCCCGTACGCCTCTAAATATTCGTCAGTAGTCATGCCCATCATAGCCGCATACTGATCATACATGCCTATCATAGTCTGATACTCATACTCAATAGCTTCCGTAGTCGGTTCAAACTCGGAGTTGTTTATAACCTGAGCTATGAGTTCGTTCTGAGCCGTAGCCTCCGCATCCATCTTTTTGTAGTTCTCAAGCTGAGCGCGGCAGTCTTTTCTGAAGTCATCAACCGTTGTGATCTCTCCGAGCGTATATTCCTTTACCCAGTCATCGGTAAGCTCCGGTATCTTTTTCTCCTTAACTTCATTGACTGTTACGGTAAATACAACATCTTGTCCCGCAAGTTCCTCGGAATGATATTCCTCCGGGAATGTAAGGTTGAGATCAACTACATCGCCTTTTTTTGTCCCGACAAGTCCGTCTTCAAAACCGGCAATAAATGTTCCGGAACCAAGTCCGAGATCATATCCCTGTGCAGTTCCGCCGTCAAAAGCAACTCCGTCTTTCTTTCCGACATAATCGATATTTACGATGTCGCCGAGTTTGGCAGCACGATCTACCGGAACATATTCCGCTGCGGCTTCAAGTGATCCCTGAATCTCATCCTCAACATCCTGATCGGTTACAGTAGTATCTGCAAGAGTAGTTTCCAGTCCTTTATACTGTCCGAGTTTTTTAACAGTTCCGTAATTTTCAGGTTTGATGAAATTGCCGTCGGCATCTCTTTCAAGTATCGAGTCTTTCTCTTCTGCTGATACTGCCGACGATGCTGCCGCCTGTGAAACTTCCGCTGCTGTTTCCTGCGCAGCACCTGTATCTTCGGTTTTATTTGCGCATCCGGCCAGCATGGATACTGCGACTGCAGATACTGCAAGTATTAAAGATAATTTCCTCATATCATAATTCCAATCTGTTTATGTTATGTCGCCTGTGTCGGCATTTACTTATTATGAATAAAAAGCTTTAAATGCCAGATATGTGTTGTATACGTCGAGCTTTGATACAACCTCAAAAGGAGAATGCATCGAGAGTACCGGTACTCCGAGATCGACAACATCTATATTGAATCTGGCGACATCAAGTGCGATGGTACCGCCGCCGCCTACATCAACCTTACCGATCTCACCGATCTGCCAGAAAACTTTTGCCTTGTCCATAGTCTCGATAACCTGTGCCATGAACTCTGCGGAAGCATCTGATGAACCTGACTTGCCGCGTGATCCGGTATACTTTGTAAGTACTACTCCGTGGTTAAGCTTTGATGCGTTCCGTTCCTCAAATACATCCGGGAATGTCGGATCATAAGCAGAGTTGACATCTGCAGAAAGGCAGCATGAATTTGCGCATACGTCCTTAACATCCACTCCCTTGTTCTGAGCAAGGTACTCTATGTAATCATAAATATAATACGAATCAAGTCCGGTATTACCGAGTGACCCGATTTCCTCTTTGTCTGTAAGGAAAGTCAGCGTTGTGTAATACGGTTTCTTTGTTGCAAGTTCAGCCATGATTGCCGGATATGCACATACCCTGTCGTCATGTCCGTAAGCACCGATGAGACTTCTGTCGAAGCCGACGTCTTTTGCCTTATATGCCGGGACGAACTCGATCTCCGCACGCGCAAAATCTTTTTCGGTAATTCCGTATTTTTCATTAAGAAGCTTAAGCGCATTGAGTTTGATCTGCTCACTTATTTCTTTTGCAGCCTTTGCGTCTGCACCTTTAAGAGCATCAATGTCTATCGGCAGTGAACCGATAATGATGTTAAGTTCCTCTCCGCTTATACCTTCTTTAAGAGTTCTCTGATCCTGCTTCTGTGAAAGATGCGGAAGCAGATCACTGATGCAAAATACAGGATCACCCTCATCCTCGCCTATACATACGGCCGCACTTGTCCCGTCCTTGCGAATGATGGTTCCGTGCATTGCAAGCGGTATGGCAACCCACTGATACTTGCGGATGCCTCCGTAATAATGAGTCTTGAACTGAGCAAGCTCACCAGCTTCTATCATCGGATTCGGTTTCAAGTCAAGACGCGGACTGTCGATATGCGCACCGTTAAGTCTCAGGCCTTCATCCAGACCTGCAGTGCCGAACGTCGTCGCGATGATGGACTTGCCGCGATTGATCTCATAAACCTTATCTCCCGGTTTATATTCTTTATTTACATCGAATCTCTCATATCCCGCATTAACGAGCATGACTTCGACCACGTTGACGCACTCACGCTCTGTCTTTGCGATATTGAGGAACTTCTTATAGTCTTCGCAGAACTTATCAGCTTTTTTGATCTGCTTTTTTCCTTCCGGAGTTTCGGCAATATTCGGATAGTTCCATGTAAGATTTTTTATCATATTTTATCTCCAGATTAATTAAGTTTGATCCCCTTAAGGATATCTCCGAGGCTTGTTACTGCCTTGCCTTTTTCTTCATACTTAAATCCGTCTGATGCATCATCGCCTCTTGAAGGACGTCCCTCACGCGGAGCTTTCTCCTCATATCCTGCAGGTGCTTCCTGAAGAGCCTTCATTGAAAGAGAGATCTTGCCGTTATCTTTGCCGATAACCTTGGTTTCTACTTCCTGTCCTTCTTTAAGAACATCAGCCGGTGTCTTTACTCTCTTATAAGCGATCTGAGATACATGAAGAAGTCCGCTTACGCCGTCACCCAGATCGATGAATGCGCCGTAGTCCTTGAGCGTTTCAACCTTACCCTTGATAACATCGCCTACATTGATGGCAGCAAGCTTTGCTGACTTACCTACCTTGCGTGCAGCCTTCTCAAGTTCTCTGTGGCTCATAACCAGTCTCTTCTTCTCCTGGTCAACCGTAACAAGAATAACTTCGATTTCTTTATTTACAAAGTCCTCGAGATTCTCAACATGCTGAGTTGACAGATGACTTGCAGGAATAAATCCACGTATCTCATCAACCATAGCAACAACACCACCCTTAACAGCCTCTGCAACCGTAACAGTGATCTTCTCACCATCTTCTAACATTTTCGCGAATTTTTCCCACTTGCCTGCGTCTGCGTCTTCCATCTGCTTTTTGCTCTTGAATGACTCAGCAATCTCCTTTTCAAAATCTTTCATTGTCTCCTCAGCCATGACGAAACCTCCTATAACTTTTTATTTATTATGTAAATGCTCGCATACCGCGAACCATATTAGTATACCACTATTTTATCTTTACATCAATTTTCTCAACTCTGCGATCGCTTATTTTAAGCGCAGTAAGCTCAATGATTTCTTTTGTCTCCTCATGCGAAGGACTCTCATACTCAAGAACCTCACCTTCCTTAGGATAATGCCCGAGCATCTCTATCATCCACCCGCCTGCTGTTTCCGACTCGAACTCATCTGCATCATCTTCATCAAATCCCATAAGTTCAAAGAAATCATATATATTCATGTCTCCGTCAACTTCGTATTCATTTTCACCGAGTTTAACGGATTCCTGCTCTATCTCGTCGTTCTCATCCCATATCTCACCGACTATTTCCTCAAGAACGTCCTCAACTGTTATGATTCCCGCTGTGCCGCCATATTCATCCGTAACTATGGCCATGTTCTGGTTGGCTTTGCGCAGAGCATCCAGCACCTCCGGGAGTTTCATTGCTTTATATACGAAGCAGGGCTCATTGTTGAGTTTTCTGATATCAACATCATCTTCATCCATAAGCGCTCTAAAGAATCTGTTCATATGCAGTATACCTATGATATTGTCGATAGAATCCTTGTATATCGGCAGACGCGAGTATCTCGTCTTATTTGCGATCTTTATTATCTCGCTCATAGGATCATCTATATCTATCGCATCCATATCGACTCTTGCCGTCATTACTTCAGATGCCGATGTGTCGGCGAAATCGATGGCATTTTGCAAAAGCTCACTCTGATCTTTTTCAAGTATACCTTCATCTTCGGCAGTCTCTATCATGGACTGAAGCTCCTCGACCGATTCATCCTCATCTGCCGCACCCTCTTCCTTAACACCTTTGGTGAAAAGATCGACCAGTTTAACCACTACCCATACGATAGGGAAGAAGATGATCATCAAAAGACGAATAAACGGTGCATAAGCTATGGCAAGTGTATTCGGTTTCTTCTTCGCGATGATTTTCGGAATGGTTTCTCCGAAAATGATAACAAGAAGCGTCATGACCACTGTCGCTATCCATGTCTTGTCGTCACTGCCCGTAATCATGATTACGAGAACCGAAGCAAGTGATGAGCTTGCTACATTGACCAGGTTGTTTCCGATAAGTATCGTGCTCAGTGCACGGTCAAAATGATTGACTATATAAAGCGCTTTTCTTGCATGTCTGCGGATACGTTCCGACGGTGCATTCTCGGCTTCATGCGAGAGTCTTATCTCGCTGCAGGATGAATAACTCATCTCGGATGATGAGAAGAAATGCGATCCGATTATGCAGGCTGTTATTCCGAGTATGATAAGAGCGATCATCATGACTTGTCACCGCCTTTCATATTTCCGGGAACATTATCCTCCTCATCGTATATCTCGCCGACGAGTTCCTCAAGAATATCCTCTACCGTAACGATACCGAGTGACTTTCCGTCTTTACCGACTATTACGGACATGTTGAGTTTTCTTCTCGACATGCGTTCAAGAAGTTCATCTATCTTAACGTTTCTTCCGACAAAATAAACTCTGTCCATGAGTTTGCGGATATTCGGATAGCTGTGATTTTTCAGATATTTCTTCATGTACTTACGTATCTGAATCATGCCGACTATATTATCGCGTCCGTCTTTATAAACAGGAAGCCTTGAGTGATTGCTGTCTTTGATGATTTCATATATCTCTTCCGGTGCGGCGTTTATATCTATCCCGACCATATCTCCGACGGGAGTCATGATTTTCTTGACTCTCGTATCGTCGAAATCCATCGCAGCCTGAAGGAGATTGCTCTGATCCTCATCTATCGAACCTTCCTCTTCCATATCCTCGATGATATCTACCAGTTCATCTTCCGTGACCGTGATCTCGGGTTCCGCACCGGTAGCCGCTGCCGCCGCCTGACCTATTTTGGTAAGAAGCGCCGACAATGGTTTGAATATGACCATGAAAAACTTAACAGTCCCCGCTGTTGCAAGCGCGAACTTCATGCTGTTCTTTTTTGCTATGCTTTTCGGAAGCATTTCACCCGCAAAGAAAATCACTATCGTCATAACGATTGTGCTGAGGGTGACTGCTGAAAGTCCCCATATCCTGGTGACCGCAACCGTCACTATGGTTGCCGCAGCGATATGCACGATATTGGTGCAGATAAGAAGTGTCGTTATCGCGCGGTCGAAGTTGTCCAGGACAAACAGTGCGTTTTTAGCTCTGCTGTCTCCGCGGTCTGCGGCGATTTTGACACGGTTCTTTGAAACTGAAGAAAGTGCCGTCTCTGCAACAGCAAAAAATGCCGCCATCAGGATCAGCACAAGTACGAATATGAGCGACGCTCGACTGCCATCATCCATTATGAATTCTCACCATCCTCCGGTCTGCTCTCATGTGATGACACTGTCGAAGCTACCACGATCACGATTATTAATGTAATGAGCACTATTGCGGCCAATGCCGAAAGTGCAATTATAACACCTTTGTCCATACAGTAAATAATACCTTACAGGTATATTTCAGTCAAGTTTACATATTAATATGGTACAATGTAGACATGAAAATGATAGTTTACAAAATATTTTATTTCTTCGTAAAGCTGTTTTATCCGAAAACGGAATATGTCGGACAGGAGCATCTTCCCGTCGGACCTTGCATCGTCGTATCAAATCACTGTCAGATGCACGGACCGATAGCCAATATGCTGTACTATCCCAGGGCAAAGCGCATATGGTGCATAGGTGAGATGATGCACATGAAAGAAGTACCGGCATATGCCTACAAGGATTTCTGGTCATTAAAGCCCGCCGGCATCAGGTGGTTTTTTAAAATCCTTTCGTATATCATCGCTCCTTTTGCGGTCTGCATATTTCAGTCTGCCGATACCATAGGCGTATATCATGACAAACGTATATCGAAGACTTTCAAAGATTCCGTGGCTGCTCTTAAAAACGGTCAGGATGTCATAATCTTTGCGGAGTCTCATGTACCTCATAACAATATAGTTTTTGAATTTCAGAAGGGTTTTATTGACGTTGCCCGTCTTTATTATAAAGATACCGGTAAGGAGATACCTTTCGTACCTATGTATGTCTGCCCGGCATTTAAAAAGATATACTTCGGAAAGCCGACATATTATGATTCGACCAAATCTGCGCACGATGAACGTGTGCGCATCTCCGAATATCTTATGGATGCTGTCACTGAGATCGGCCGGGGACTTCCGAGACATACCGTAGTGCCTTTTGAAAATGTCTCCAAAGATAAATATCCGGAAAATGTATAAATCCGGAATTGTGTGATAAAATGGAAATGTGTGTTTTCGACACAGGGAGGAATAAAAATGGGAAGACGAGACGGAGTCAGACTTAAAAATGTTGATTCTATGCATACTATCATGCCGCTTATGTATCCGAACAGATGCGACAATGAAGCATTCATCACGGAAGTCATCGATATCACCAATATCAACAAATATCTGGAAAAGAAAAATGCCGGCAACCCGGTTTATAAATACAAGCTGTTTCAGGTCGTAGTAGTGACTATGCTCAAGGTGCTTACTCTTCGTCCGAAGATGAATCGTTTCATCACCAGGATGAGGCTCTATCAGAGAAATGAGGTGTCGGCAGCATTTACCATCAAAAAAATCTTTGAGGATGAAAGTGATGAGGCTCTGGCTTCCATTCATGCAAAACCTGATGATACTATAGACACGATTCACGACCAGATCTACAAGCAGGTTTCTTTCTGCCGAAGTGATTCCAAGGATCCTTCCACCGAAAGCATGGATACTCTTAATAAGCTTCCGGATTTCCTGCTGCAGATAGTCGGATTTTTCGCCCGTATGGCGGATCGACACGGATGGATGCCGAAGTCGGTCATCGAGACCGATCCTTACCAGCATGCCATCGTGCTTACGAATCTCGGATCCATAAAGCTTCACGCCGGATATCATCACCTCACCAACTGGGGAACCTGCTCGGTTTTCGTAGTCATCGGTGATATAAGAAAGCGTAAATTCATGGATGAAGAGGGAAATGAAACCCTCAGGGACAGCGTCGAGATAAACCTCATCATAGACGAGCGAATCGCCGACGGATATTATTACTCAAGAACTGTCCAGTTGCTCAGAAAGCTCCTTGAGAACCCGGAGCTGCTTGAAAGACCTCTGAGCGAGGAAGTTGAATATTAATAATATGCGGTGTCACTTCGGTGGCACCGTATTACTTCATCAGCTTGACAACCCAAAAGCAAAATGATATATTAACTCACGTACGTTGAAGCTTTCGGAAGTTTTGCGACCGGAAGTGGAGGACCCTCTGGAGAACCCCGTTCGATCGGGTGCCGAAGGTGCAAAACGCTATGCGTTGAATCTCTCAGGCAAAAGGACAGAGCAGGACATTTTGTATGTCAAGCTGTTATCTTCAGAGCGCCCGTGCGGAGCTCTTTTTTATTTATGATTTGGGAGGAAGTGTATTATGGAACAAGCTGTATTTAATTTCGCGGCGACAGTCAATAAATATCTGTCGGACTACATTCTGATTTTCCTGCTTATCGGTGTCGGACTTTTCTATTCGATCAAGACAGGTTTCGTTCAGATTCGCTGCTTCGGTGAAGGCATGAAAAAGACTTTCGGAAACATCAATCTGAACGGTAAGAAAGACAAAAATTCAATGAGTTCTTTCCAGGCTCTTGCCACTGCTATCGCAGCACAGGTAGGTACCGGAAATATCGTCGGTGCATCAGGTGCCATCCTTACAGGTGGTCCCGGAGCTATCTTCTGGATGTGGGTCATCGCATTTTTCGGAATGGCAACAATTTATGCAGAGGCTACGCTTGCGATAACAACCCGTGAAGTTGATGAAAACGGTGAGATTCACGGCGGACCTGTTTACTACATTCGCAAGGCTTTTAAGGGCGGCTTCGGTAAGTTCCTTGCCGGATTCTTCGCAGTAGCTATCATACTTGCCCTCGGTTTCATGGGATGTATGGTTCAGTCCAATTCAATCGGATCAAACATGGAGAGTGCTTTCGGTATCCCTGCATGGATCATCGGAATCATCCTTGTTGTCATCTGCGCGATCATATTCCTCGGAGGCGTTGATCGACTTGCATCAGCTACAGAGAAGATCGTTCCTGTTATGGCAACAATATTTATCTTAGGTGCTATTCTGGTTCTTATAATCAGAATCAAATATATTCCGACAACATTCGGCATGATCTTTAAGTATGCATTCCAGCCGCAGGCTCTTATCGGAGGCGGTTTCGGATATGCAATCAAGACAGCGATAAGCCAGGGTGCTAAGAGAGGTCTTTTCTCCAATGAAGCCGGTATGGGTTCAACACCTCACGCACATGCACTCGCTCAGGTTAAGAATCCTCATGAGCAGGGTGTCGTAGCCATGACCGGTGTATTTATTGATACATTCGTAGTTCTTACACTTAACGCACTTGTTATCATCTCAACACTTTACACACCTGACGGTCCGCTTAATGAAAGCGTAGTTATGTCAACAGGTCAGTACGTCATCCCGGAAGGAATCAGTAAGGCAAATCTGGCACAGACAGCTTTCGGCAGTGTCTTCGGAGTTAAGTTCGGTGCCATTTTCGTAGCTGTATGTCTTCTGTTCTTTGCTTTCTCAACGATACTCGGCTGGAACCTCTTCGGTCGCATCAATGCCAACTATCTGTTCGGAAAGAAGAATCCAAAAGCATGCCGAATCGTTTATTCGATAATCGCTCTTGTATTTGTATTTCTCGGAACGATTGCTCAGAACGATACAGTTTGGGAGCTTACCGACATGTTCAATAACCTCATGGTTATCCCGAACGCCCTTGCACTCTTCGCTTTGGGTGCAGTGGTAGTATCGGTATTTAAGAATCGGGACAAATAAAACTTTATATATTTAAGAGAGCGGAGTCCCGAAAACTCCGCTCTCTTTATTTTGTTTAAGTATGACCCTCATCGTCGGCTTTTTACTCTCTTCCGAATCTGAATGCCTTTTCATTGATTTCATATGTTGCCGGTTTTACCGTGGCCATAAGCGCCGTCATCCATTCCTCTTCCGGGAAATTAAAGTATTTCGAAAGTCTTCCCATAAGAACCATATTAACTGCTTTGGATGAACCTGCCTGCAGCGCAAGTTTGAGTGCATCAAGCGAATCAATATCTACGCCTTCTTCTGCCATCTCATTTAATATTTCGTGCGGATATTTTGCCAGACCTATCGTCACCGGCATCGGTTCTCTTTCTCTG
>JAZRYX010000048.1:0-65210 GCA_045600945.1 Lachnospiraceae bacterium | reverse complement strand
AATACCCTGTCACATATACAAATGTCGGCAGATGGAGCCGGTACGAATGATCCAAGTTGGGCCATAAGTCAAATAAGCGCAACCTGACGCATATATGTCGATTTACCTGCCATATTGGGACCTGTGATAATTGCAAAACGGTTTTTATTATCATCAAGTAAAGTGTCATTTGCAATAAACTGGCCCGAAGGCAGCATTTTCTCAACAACAGGATGTCTTCCGTCTTTAATGACGATTACCCCTTTATCGTTAATTTTAGGTCTCACATAATTATTGGCGTATGCAACCTGGGCAAGCGAAGTCAGTACATCGACCTGAGCAAGTGCTCTTGCGGTCGTCAATATTCTGGATACTTCAGCTGCTATAGTATCCCTGACCTGAGTGAATATCTCATATTCAAGTGAGAACAGTCTGTCCTCTGCACCGAGTATAATATCCTCAAGCTTGTTAAGTTCATCAGTCGTATATCTCTCACAGTTCGTCAGTGTCTGCTTTCTGATATAATCATCAGGCGCCATGTTCTTAAATGCATTCGTGATTTCTATACAATATCCGAATACCTTATTGTATCTGACACGAAGAGCCTTGATTCCGGTTCGCTCCCGTTCTCTTGCCTCGAGCTGCGCAAGCCATGTTTTTCCTTCGGTCTTGGCGTCACGCAGTTTATCTATCTCTTCATTGTATCCGCTCTTAATGATATTTCCGTCATGAACCATAACAGGAGGTTCATCAATGATGGCTTTTTCAATCAATTCATGTATGTCATCCAGCGGATCTATTTCGTTATGGAGACGGTTAAGCAGTTCACCGTCAAACACTGCCAGCACAGTACGGATGGGACCGAGCATCTCAACAGAAGTTTTCAGCGCGATAAGATCCCTCGGATTCGCAAGTCCGGAACTGACACGTCCCATAAGCCTTTCAAGATCATATACAGGTTTAATGTATTCCCGAAGTTCCTCCCGATCGATGTAATTATTGAAAAGCTGTTCCACAGCATCCTGTCTTAATTTGATTTTGCCTATATCAACAAGCGGCTGTTCTATATATGAACGCAGAAGTCTGGCTCCCATTGCAGTGCCTGTCTTATCAAGCACCCAGAGCAGCGTACCGCGGTGTTCCTTATTTCTCATTGTTTCCGTGAGCTCGAGGTTACGTCTCGTAGAAGAATCGATAACCATAAACTCACCCGACTGATAAACAATCAGTTCGGTAATATTTGAACAGTTGTGTTTCTGCGTATCATAAAGATATCTGAGTGCGGCACCTGCTGCAAGCTTTCCGGACGCATAATCCGTAAGACCGAGTCCGTCGATAGTCGCAAGTTTAAAATGCTCGGTAATCAGGTTCTCCGCAGACTGCTCGCTATAGTAATTATCATCAAGCACATTAACTGTAGCCGAAAAACTGTCCCTGATGAAATCCATATCGGCGCCTGACATCTCCAGTTCCTTGTTAAACAATATCTCTACGGGTCTGAACTTCTGCAACTCGTCATACAAGGTGCGCACCGTGTCAGTCTCCGTAACTCTGAAATCACCTGTACTTATATCCGTCATACAGATTCCGAACTTGCCCCCGATATAAGCCAGAGAACAAAGATAATTATTTTTAAGCTCATCCAGATCATTAGATCCGGTCATGGTTCCCGGAGTCACCACTCTTATTACATCACGTTTTACTATTCCCTTTGCAAGCTTTGGATCTTCAAGCTGCTCAGCTATAGCGACCTTATATCCCTTACTGACAAGTTTATAAAGATACGAGTCCACTGCATGATGCGGCACTCCGCACATAGGGGCACGCTCCTCAAGTCCGCAGTCCTTACCCGTAAGTGTAAGTTCCAGTTCCTTTGATGCCAACTGCGCATCCTCAAAGAACATTTCATAAAAATCACCGAGACGATAAAACAGAATACAACCCGGGTATTCCTTTTTAGTCTCCATATATTGCTGCATCATCGGTGATAACATCAGATTATCTCTCCCAAATAATAAAAACCTTTTGCCTCATTAAGTCTTACATTTACTATCTTTCCGATAAGACATTTATCTCCCGGAACATGAACCACCATATTGTTGGAAAGCCTTCCGGTCACATAACCGTCTATATGGTCATCGACATCTTCAATCAGAGCATTAATTTCTTTCCCTACATGAAGAAGTGTCTTCTCAGCCGCAATTTCCTGAACCTTATTAAGGAGTCTGTCGAATCTGAGCTTAATCACATCCGGATTTACCTGATCAGGATAAGCGGCAGCCGGAGTTCCTGTTCTTTTTGAATAGATAAAAGTAAATGCTGACTCGTAACGGGCTTTACTCACAACATCCATGGTATCCTCAAAGTCTTCATCAGTTTCCCCCGGGAACCCCACGATAATATCTGTCGTGATTGAAATATCCGGAACTGCTTTTCTGATTTTATCAACCAGTTCAAGATAAGACTCTTTGGTATAATGCCTGTTCATCCTGTTTAGTAGCTTACTGCTTCCCGACTGAAGCGGCAGATGAAGATGATGACATACTTTCGGTTCAGTTGCCATTACTTCAATAAGTTCGTCGGAAAGATCCTTTGGATGAGATGTCATAAATCTTACTCTCTGAAGTCCTTCAATCTTACAAACCTCACGAAGCAACTCGGCAAAACCGATCGTACTACCGTCAGTGATCTTACCATCTCTCATCACACGTTTACCGTATGAGTTTACATTTTGTCCGAGAAGCATGATTTCGACAACGCCACTGTCGACAAGTCTCCTGATCTCATCAAGTATATCTTCCGGATTACGCGACCGTTCTCTTCCACGCACATAAGGAACTATACAGTATGTACAGAAATTATCACATCCGTACATGATATTGACTCCGGATTTAAAAGGGTAAACTCTGTTTACCGGCAGTTTATCAGCTTCGTCATTAATATCCTCGGCCGTATCATAAACTTTCTTCTGTCCGTTTAATACCTGTTCAATAAGTTTCGGAAACTTCCAGATATTGTGAGTTCCGAAAACAAGATTAACAAAAGGATACGATTTTTTTATCTTCTCAACTTCATCCGGTTCCTGCATCATACATCCGCATATTCCTATGATCATTTCCGGATTATTCTTCTTGATATTCTTAAGCTGTCCCAAATGACCGTAAACCCGTTCATTGGCATTCTCACGTACGGTACAGGTATTTATAAGAACGATGTCAGCATTTTCCGAATCAGTTTCCTCATATCCCATTTCTTTAAGAACCCCGGAAAGTTTCTCCGAATCCCTTGCATTCATCTGACATCCGAATGTAGTAATATGATAAGTCTTAATCATTAATCCAACCTCATAAATCTGCTTATGATCCGCTCGGCCACTTTAAGTCCATCCATAGCCGCACTCGTGATTCCGCCCGCATATCCGGCACCCTCTCCGCAAGGATATACTCCTTCGATATTTGACATAAGATTCTCATCTCTTGTTATTCTGACCGGTGATGATGTCCTGCTTTCCACTCCGGCCAGAATCGCGTCTTTTCTTGCAAAACTTCTTATTCTGGCATCAAACTTAGGCATAACCTCCGTGATCGAATCATGTATGTATCCCGGCAGGCACTCATCCAGCCTTGCAAATGCTGTCGATCCGCAAAACATCGGTTCAACATCACCGTAACCAAGTGTATCTTTTCCGTCAATATAATCACCGAGCAATTGAACCGGTATCTTACCGCCTCCGAAGGAATAAGCTGCACGCTCCAGTTTCCTTTGAAACTCGATTCCCGCAAGGACATCGTCTGATTCAAAATCTTCGGGGCTGACCGAAACTAATATTGCGGAGTTGGCATTGACAGAAGCTCTGTCATGATAACTCATTCCGTTTACTGCTTTCATCTCATCTTCGCTCGATGCATCAACCACGTATCCTCCAGGGCACATGCAGAATGAATAAACACCTCTTTTGTTTGATGCTGTCTCTGCAAGCTTATAACTTGCCGGACTTAAAAATTCCGCCTCAGCTGCGAACTGAGATACATCAATCATCTTCTGCGGATGCTGTATCCTGAGTCCCACGGCAAATGACTTCGGTTCCATATATAATGCTTTATCCTTCAGCATGTAAAACGTATCTCTTGCCGAATGACCGATTGCAAGTATAAGTACTTCACACTCAAGTCTGTCTCCGTTTGACAGTTTCACTGCTTCAAGCTTTCCGCCTGCGCTTTCTATATCTGTCAACGATGTATTAAATCTGACCTCACCGCCCAGTCTTATTATCTCTTTACGTATATTTGTAACTATTTCTATAAGTCTGTCTGTTCCTATATGAGGATTATGAACATAAAGTATATCGCTGTCGGCACCAAACTCCGTAAAAGTCCTGAGAACTTCTGTATTTCTGCCATTCACATCCTTAACGAGCGTATTAAGTTTACCGTCCGAAAATGTTCCTGCTCCGCCCTCACCGAAAGAAACATTGGAAGCTGTATTAAGATTCCCTGTTTCCCAGAAACTGTTCACGGTCTGCTTTCTGGCATATGCTTCCTCACCGCGTTCGATGATAATCGGTTTGAGTCCGGCTCTGGCAAGAGACAGTCCCGCAAATATTCCGGCAGGTCCGAAACCGACTATCACCGGTCTTGATTTCAGCCTGTCCTTACCGTTTTCTGGAATTTCATAATATACTGTTCTGTCTTTTGATATATTGATATCTTTACTGCGAGTAAGTACAACATCTTCGTTTTTAACCTCTGCCTGTATCGTGTAGGAATACCTGATATCGTTTTTCTTTCTGGCATCAAGAGCCCTTTTAACAATGTAATATCTAATAAGATCCGAAGATTTTATCTTAAGTATCCTGCAGATTTTATCTTCAAGTTCCCTGTCTGTATGATGAATATTTAATTTGCACTGGTTTATTCTTATCATTTACAACAAAGATTTCCGCTGAGCCATGCCCAGTGAAGATTATATCCTCCGCAAAATCCGTCAATATCGCACATCTCTCCGATGACATAAACACCGGGAACTTTTATCAGTTCAAAATCATCCGTCAGTTCTCTTAATGATACTCCTCCCATACAAACCTGTGCATGATCAAATCTCGACATTTTCGAAACAGTAAAAGTAATAATTTCATTAACGGGATCGATATACCTGTTTCTCATAAACACGGGCACATCTTCCGTATCAGGTGCAAGATTCAGTTCAAGAGTGCAGGTTTTCTTTTGATCCAATGCAGACGAAACCCATCTGCTGACCTGTAATACAGGAACCCCCGAAAGCGCATCTTCTTTTATCTGAACTTCACCGGTATCAGTTGCCAAAAGTTTTCCGTCTGAATATGTCGAAACTGTCGCTATGATTCTTTCACCGTCATGAATCGTACAGAAATTATTTCGCTCTACATATACGGGACATAAAGCAGGAAGTATCCTCGAATACTTAACACCGAGTTTCTCAAGAAACTTATATCCGCTTCCGTTGGAGCCTGTCTTCTTGCAGGCACTTGAACCGCAGGATAAAATCACACGGTCATATTCTTTTCTTATCTTGTCTATGTCAAGTTCACCACAGTTAAGGATAAACCTTACTCCGAGTTTATCGGATTCTCGTTTAAGTGCATCGGCCACGTCTTCTGCCTTATTTGAAACCGGATAATAGTATCCGTTTTTCTCATAAATTTTAAGACCTAACGATCTGAAAAAATCCTTAACATCATCTGTCCCGAATCTATTGAGATAATCGGACATTCTTTCGGGATCATCGGTATGATAGCAGGATGCATTCATCACATCGTTTGTCAGATTGCATTTCCCGTGTCCGGTAATTTTGATTTTAAGCCCGACCTCCGGTTTATGATCATACACGGTAACATCAAAACCTCTTCTCGAAGCAGAAACAGCAGCTGTAAGGCCTGAGGCACCTGCACCGATGATTGCAATTTTCTTCCCGCCTGTCATTTAATGAACCTCTTGAGTATCTTAAATCGTTTAAGCTCATCTTTGGTTATCGCTCCGGAGATAACTACCATAACAGCATAAACAAGAACTGCAACCAAGATGCATACGAAAGTAATTACAAAGTAGGATTTCGTAATCATAGACACCATAAATCGTGTTGCTATTGTCGCACACGTCATTATGAGTGAGCTGACCAAAGGCCTGCCGTATGTCAGTTCTATATCCGTCTTATGTCCCAGTCTTTTATTAATTGCAATTGCATTAAAAATACACATCAAAAGACCGAAAAGCATATATCCGACAACTATTGCAATTATTCCCAGCTTGAATACTCTCAAAAGCACTACGATAATCAGAAGATGAATAACCAGAGATATCAGCGCATTGATGACCGGAACTCTCATGTAATTATTACCCTGAAGCACGGCATTGGTTACAGTGGAGATAGAATAGAACAAAACTCCGAACGATCCGATATATGTCATCGTTGTTGCAAGCTCACTCTCTCCGAATAATAAAGCCACTATCGGACCTCCGAGTACGGTCAGTCCGACTGAAGCCGGCATCGCGATAAGCACAGTATATCTGAGTGCCAGTGATATTCCTTCATCAACTCCCTTCCTGTCTCTTGCAACAGTTGCTGCCGCCATAACTGGAATAAGTGATGAAGACAGTGAATTGGCAATAGCAATCGGGATATTTGCAAGTGTCTTAAACTTACCGGTAAATACTCCCCAGTCAGCTGCTACTGCAGATGAATCCATACCAAAATGCTCAACCATGGTTGACGTGAAAACTTCAGCATCAACGATATTGGTTATGTTATATACTGCCGTGGAAAGAATAACGGGAATAACCGTAAGAAAGAGAATCTTGCTGATATCCATGTAACTTTCTTTCTCAATTCCGGTTTCTTTGGAAAGACTGACATTCTTCTTCCATTCTTTCCTTCCTGCAAAAAACATGATGATAAGGACGATAAGTGCGGTAAGTGCACCTGCACCCGTACCTATTGTTCCTCCCGCGGCTCCCCACGCAGAGGCCATAGACTGACCCTTCGCTGCATTAAGTGCCATTTGACAAAGCCACCATGCCGCTCCGACTGATACGATAGCATTTACTATCTGTTCCAGAATCTGCGACAAAGCTGTCGGCACCATAGTTGACTGTCCCTGATAATATCCTCTCATTACACCAAGATATGTCATTATCCATACTGTCGGAGCAAGGCTCAAAAGAGCATATTTACAAAGCGGCAGATGATAAAACACATTTGCGAACCAGTCAGCAGTGAACCATAAGAAGAGGAAACATAACGCACCGACTATCGTTGCGTAAATCAAACTGACTTTTAGTATCCTGTCTGCATTCAGATAATCTTCCCTTGCGAGACGCCCCGAAACCATCTTGCTTACGGAAAGCGGAAGTGAATATGAAGAAAGCAGAAGAATGATAGCATATATTTCAAATGCCACCGAATAGTATCCCATTCCTTCATCTCCGACTATCCTTACAAGAGGAATCCTGTAAGCAAGTCCGATTATTCTGACCAATATACCGGCAACCGCAAGTATGGTTCCCTGAATCAGAAAATTATTGGATTTTTTTTCAGTTCGTTCTGTTGCCATCTACGTCATAAATCTCCGTATCATCAAATTTTGAAGACTTGATTATACATATCCATGTTTTGCCTTTATTAAGACTTATCTCATTGCCTTCCATATCGTAGTATCTGGTTACACCGAAGGTTCCGTCTTTCTTGCTTGAAAACGGCATACATCTTCCGTTAGTAAATACATAACCGTATCCGTCATCATGAACATTAATGTTCAGATACTGAGTCGTTGCATAATTTGCCGTAGGACAATACTGGAAAATGACATTCTTTACCGCTATCGGTCCTTCGTCACTCGTATGTTCCTTACCGTATTGATAACGATGATACAGTCCGTCTTCCTCATCATAATCAAACCACGGTGCATTAAACGGATATCCGGGGTATATCTTGTCGGCAGCAAGACTCAGATTCTCGTCAAATCTGATTTCTTCACTTCCTGATGCGAACTTGAAATGTCCTCCGCCCTTTTCGTATTTCTCACTGTATTCATAGGAATACCCGTTTTTTTCTATTGCTGCCTTGAGAAGCTTCCCGCTCGTATACGCATTATGCGGCGTCTTCTTGTCTTTGCTTCTGTAAAAGGCAGCGCCTCCGGATGCCATGACTCCGTTGATATTATCTAAATTATCCAGATAAGGCAGTGCAAATGTTGACTGTCCGTAATGTGCATATATTGCATCCCATTCAAGTGCAAAAAATGTATAATAAGTCCTGCAGCTTCTGACCGATCCTATTCTCTCCAGATCATCATAATCTTCGATTATGCTCATAAACCTGTTCATCGTCCCTTCGACAGGAGCTTCATAGATGACACCGGCTCTGCCCATACCATATTGTGGTGCAGCTTCTTTGTCATTGCTCATCATAACCGCAACAGGTCTTCTGTTTCCTATTTCGACAGGAACCATTTCTCCGGTCAGATAAGATCGGATCATTCCATCAACCTCAACACGTTCTGCCGACTCGCTCTCCGGCTGCGTCTCCGGTTCAGACTCAGTCTCACACTCTATGACTATTGGTTCCGTTTCTTTTGTCTCTGTTTCGGTCTCCGCAACGTCAATTTCTGTTTCAGCCTTTTTTGCGCAAGCTGTCAACATCATAACTAAGAAAATCAAGGATGTAATTTTAAGCAGTTTTTTTATCATCTTTCGTAGCCGATCTTTGCAAGTATTTTTTTCTGAAGATCTTCCATCTCCAGTCTTTCATCTTCTTCCATGTGGTCATATCCGAGCAAATGAAGCATACTGTGGCAGGTAAGAAATGCCAGCTCACGTTTTCTTGTATGTCCGTATTCTTCTGCCTGGGCTATAATTTTATCTGCACAAAGCACTATATCACCGAGAACAATTTCTCCGGTTTCCGGATTCTTGTCACCTATGGGAAATGACAACACATCCGTAACTTTATTTATTCCTCTGAATTCCTTATTAAGCCTTTGAATATCGTCAGCATTTACAACGGAAACTGATACCTCTGCTTCTTTTTTATACTTCATATATTCAAGAGTACCATTTACTGAATCACCGATGATATTCATCCACGGAATGTGCAGCTTCGTTTCTGCTTCATAGTTGTAATAAATCGTCATTGTCACGCCTCCCTGAATTTTCTGCGGTTATTGCCGTGATCTTTTGCATTCTGACGCTTCTCATATTTTTCATAAGCATCAACTATTTTCTGCACAAGCGGATGTCTTACGACATCCTTACTTGAAAGCTCACAAAATCCTATCTCGTCTATGTTCTTTAAAACCTTTTCTGCAGTATCCAGTCCGGATACCGTATCACGCGGCAGATCCTTCTGTGTCCTGTCACCGGTAATAACAGCCTTTGAACCGAAACCGATACGTGTAAGGAACATCTTCATCTGCGCCGGAGTCGTATTCTGTGCTTCATCCAATATGATATAAGCATTATCGAGCGTACGTCCTCTCATATAGGCAAGCGGTGCAACCTCGATAAGACCTTTCTCGGAGTTATGAAGGTAACTCTCCGCACCCATAATCTGGTAAAGCGCATCATAAAGAGGTCTTAGATACGGGTCGATTTTACTTTGAAGATCACCGGGAAGAAAACCCAGTTTTTCCCCTGCTTCGATGGCGGGTCTGGTAAGAATGATTCTCTGAACCTCTCCGTCCTTAAATGCCTGAATCGCCATGGCCATAGCAAGGTAAGTTTTACCGGTTCCGGCAGGTCCGATTCCGAATGTGATCATGTTTTTTCGTATTGAATCTACATAAGCTTTCTGACCTATTGTTTTAGGTTTAACCGGCTTACCCATAACGGTACGGCAGATAATGTCTTTATCGATTTCAACTATCTCTTTTTCTTTGTCTTCCATCGATAAAGCTATGGCATAATCTACATTCTGCTCCATGATAATATTTCCTCTTTTTGCAAGCTCAAGAAGACTATCGAAAACAGATGCCGCGCGTTCACATGCCGCGTCATCTCCGATAATCTTAAAATCACCGTTTCTTTCAAAAATGGATACCCGAAAAGAACGCTCGATCTTTTTCAGATAAGCGTCAAACTCTCCGCATACATTCTTTTCGTATTCAATTGGCACTTCTAATAGAATTTCTGCCATAATAACTCAAAATATATTATACTACAAAAGAAGCAAGGCATAAAGCCTTGCTTCTTTTGAATACACGTATAATATCAATCAATATTTACGCTTTCTTGCAGCCTCAGATTTCTTTTTACGCTTAACTGATGGCTTCTCATATGCTTCACGCTTGCGGATCTCCTGTTGGATACCTGCCTTAGCGCAATTTCTCTTAAATCTTCTCAGTGCGCTGTCAAGACTCTCATTCTCTTTAACGATAACTGTAGACACTCAGCACACCTCCCTTCGGTTCAAATTTTGTTGCGAACTGTTTTATTATATCACTTTCAACACATTCGTCAATATTTTTGCGATTATTTCAGCTCCGGCTTTATTTGTATGCAGCCCATCCGAGGAAAATTCGATTGAACCGCCTGTTTCATCCCAATAAAGTTTCTGCAAATCAATGTACGTTATCCCGGGGAATACAGCGCAAAGAACCGGAAGCCAGTCAGCGAATTCCTTCAATTTTTCGTTGACTTTGTCAAAATCTGCCAGTTTTTTGTACTCATCCGATATCAGTTCAGGATATAAAAGAAGTTCTGAGGCCAGTATGACTCTGATATTTGCTGCAAGACACTGCTGCACTATAGCGTTTATATTGGCCTTTACGCTGCCTATATCGGCACCGACGATAAAATCATTTCCTCCACCCATAACCATGACAACATCCGGTTTTCTGTCAAGGACTTCATATCTTAATCTTGCCAGCATTCCCGAAGAAGTATCTCCGTTCACTCCGGCATTGATTACTTCCCATCCGAGATTATCGGCCAAAAGCGTTGTCCATTTCTGAGCTCTGTGAAGACCCAGTCCAAAAGTCTGACTGTCACCCAAACATATAAGTTTCATTACCTTGTCTGCTCCCCTATTACTTCTTTTGCCTTTGCAAATGCATCCGGAATACCTGCAGGATTCTTTCCGCCTGCCTGTGCCATATTCGGACGACCGCCACCGCCGCCGCCTACGCAGGCTGCGATAGCCTTGATGATATTTCCGGCATGAGCACCCTTGTCAAGCGCAGCCTGTCCGCATGCGACCATAAGGTTTACCTTACCATCAGATACACTTGCGAGTACTGCGATTCCGCCGTCTGTCTTATCCTTAAGCATATCCCCGTAATTACGAAGTTCATCCATTCCGACATTATCGAACTGTCTTGTGACATACTTGATTCCGTTTATTTCTTCGACATCATCATCCATCTTGTTCATCATGTTTTGAGCATATTGAGCTTTAGCCTTTTCTGCCTCACTCTTAAGGTTCTTGATTTCTTCCTGCATTGCCGTAATTCTCTGCATGATTCCCGCCGGATTAGTCTTCAAAGATCTGGATATATCAAAGATCTGTGATTCCAGGTTCTGATAATACTCCATAACCTTTTCGCCGGTAAGTGCCTCTATACGACGAACACCTGATGCTATGCCTGATTCGGAAATAATTTTAAAAGCAAAGATATCCGCAGTGTTCTTAACATGGGTTCCTCCGCAGAACTCCTTTGAATCACCCATTGTGACTACACGAACTGTTGTGCCGTATTTCTCACCGAATAAAGCCATAGCTCCTGTTTTCTTTGCTTCCTCTATGCTCATAACATCCGTAATTACAGGGATGGCTTTTCTGATTTCGGCATTTACCTTTTCTTCTACTTTATGAAGTTCTTCCGAAGTAACAGCCTGGAAATGAGTAAAATCGAAACGAAGTCTGTCACTGGATACCATGCTTCCTGACTGCTCGACATGACTGCCGAGCACATCACGCAATGCCTTCTGAAGAAGATGTGTACATGAATGATTCATACAGGTTGCCTTTCTGTTATCTGCATCAACCTTCATCTCTACTTCATCTTTAAGTGACAGATCACCTGATTCCATATAACCTACATGTCCGTACTTGCCGCCCTTAAGAGCAACGACATCTTCTACTACAAAACGCGAAGACTGATTTTCTATAGTACCGATATCTGCCTGCTGTCCGCCTTTTGTAGCATAGAACGGAGTGGAATCAGTAATAATGGTTCCTTTTGTTCCTTCTGTCAGAGTATCGGTAAGTTCCGTTTCAGTTGTAAGTGCCGTGATACGGGCAGATGATATCAGTGTGTCATAACCTGTGAACTCGGTTGAAAGTTCCGGGTCAAGCTCATCATATACGGTTGCGTCTGCTCCCATATAATTTGTCACTTTACGTGCTTTACGGGCAGTTTCTTTCTGCTTCTTCATACAGTCATTGAATCCGTCGATATCAACCTTAAATCCTTTTTCTTCGAGTATCTCTACTGTAAGATCAATTGGGAAACCATAGGTATCATAAAGCTTGAAAGCATCCTCTCCGGAAAGAGTATCTTTCTTATTATTTGTCATATCCTTCTCGATCTCATCAAGAATCTCAAGACCCTGACTGATTGTTTTGCTGAACTTGTCTTCTTCTGAAGTAAGGACACTGAGAATCATTTCACGTTTTTCTTCGAGTTCGGGATAACCATCCTTTGAAGAATCAATAACAGTCTTTGAAAGCTCTGCAAGGAACTTGCCCTCGATGCCGAGTTTAAGACCGTGTCTTGCAGCACGTCTTAACAATCTTCTGAATACATATCCGCGTCCTTCATTTGACGGAAGGATACCGTCACTTGCCATAAATGTACATGAACGTACATGATCTGTGATAAGTCTTAAACTTACATCCTTTTCCGCATCTTCCTTATACTTCGTATGAGCTATCTCTGCTACTCTGTCCAAAAGTGCCTTAAGAGTATCAACCTCAAATATCGAATCAACATCCTGTACAACTACTGCCAGACGTTCAAGACCCATACCTGTATCGATATTTTTGTTTGCAAGCTCTTCATAATTACCCTTACCGTCACCGTTGAACTGTGTAAATACATTATTCCATACTTCCATGTAACGGTCACAATCACAGCCTACGGTACATTCCGGCTTGCCGCACCCGTATTTTTCTCCGCGATCATAATAAACCTCTGAACAAGGTCCGCAAGGTCCCGAACCATGCTCCCAGAAGTTGTCTTCTTTTCCGAAGCGGAAGATTCTCTCTGCAGGAATACCTATTTCGTCATGCCAGATATTCCATGCTTCATCATCGTCTTTATAAACTGAAGGATATAATCTGTCAGGTTCAAGACCTACGACTTTTGTAAGAAACTCCCATGTCCATGCGATTGCTTCATGTTTAAAGTAGTCGCCGAATGAAAAGTTTCCGAGCATTTCAAAGAAAGTACCATGACGGGCCGTCTTTCCTACATTCTCGATATCACCGGTACGTATACATTTCTGACATGTAGCCATACGTCTGTTTGGCGGAATCTCCTGCCCTGTAAAGTAAGGCTTTAAGGGTGCCATACCTGCGTTGATAAGCAACAATGAATTATCATTGTGCGGAACCAGTGAAAAACTTCCACGTGTGAGATGATCCTTTGATTTGAAAAAATCAAGGAACATCTGTCTTAATTCATTAACTCCGTAATACTTCTTACTCATGTCTATCTCCTAAATCAATTTTTAGCATATTTATTGTCCAGCAGTATCATTACCAGAAGCGAGCCTAAAATCAGCACGATACCGAGCACTGACCTGGCTCCCATCGCCTCATGCAGGAATATCGCTCCGAAAATACAACTGAATATCGGTTCAAATAAACTGAATATTGCAGCCATAGCAGCCCCGAGATGTTTGATTCCCTCAAGCTGAAGGGCAAATCCGATTATATTATTAACAACAGCACAGATTATAAGTACTATCCACGCTTTTCCGGGAATAGGAACAAAGAGATCTCCTGAACCGAATCCGAAGATAAAAGCTCCCACGCAAGAAACCAGTGTTACATAAAACAGAATCACAAAAGGATCGTACTCTGTAAGTCCTGCTTTTTCCTCTATAAGCATGTAGGCCGCAAATCCGAAGCTTGAGCTTACTGCCAGTGTGATGCCAAGTAAATTTCTGTTTCCGCCGTCGGTCGATACAAACAGAGAAACACTCAGGCAGGCTACGGCAAAAATAATCCACTTATAAAGAGGCATCTTGTCCTGAAAAAATATAAAAGCCAAAAATGCTGTTACCATAGGGTAGAGAAAATGCAATGTAGTTGAAACTCCGACATCCAGATAAAGGTAGCTTTTAGTCAGCAGTACTCTCGTCACAACATTTGCCACGCCTGCAAGCATGACACATATCATCGCATTTTTCGGAAGCCTGAAACCCGTCTTTCTGAATATGATGATCGGTATCAGCAGTATGGTCGAAATCAGAAATCCTAAAAAGTTAAAGTTATCGGTATTGCCTCCATATAGCACGTAAATGCTGGTGAATACCGGGAAAGCACCGAAAATTAGTCCTGCCGCTGCGACAAAAAGCATTCCCTTGTATGCATTTTTATTCTTCGAATCCATCATCCTCTATCAAATCCTCACTGTCAGCAGCGCTTGTCGCAAGCTTGTCACATCTTTCATTCTCCGGATGATCAGCATGCCCTTTGACCCAGTTGAACTGTACCTCATGCTGACCTATAGCCGCAAGGAGTCTCTTCCAGAGATCGATATTTTTTACCGGCCCTGATTTTCCTCTCTTCCATCCGTTCTGAGCCCAGTTATCAATCCATTTCTGGTTGAATGCATCAACCAGATACTTTGAATCAGAGTATACCTGAACTCTGCATGGACGTGTCAGTGCCTCGAACCCGACTATACATCCCATAAGTTCCATACGGTTATTCGTAGTCTCATAATATCCCTGACTCATAGTCTTCTCATGTATCACACCCTGATTATCTTCATACTGAAGTATGGTCCCGTATCCTCCGGGCCCCGGATTACCTTTAGAAGATCCGTCAGAAAACAGTTTGACTATTCCCATTTATTCCTCATTTCTCCGGGGATTTCTTAAAGCTGAACTTATTCTCTTTCCCCGTAATTAATCTCTTTATGTTTTCTCTGTGCTTAAAAATTACGATACATACAAGCACTATGATAATAATCATTGATTCAGGTCCCGGTCTCTTGAAAAAGAAAGCAAGAAACGGAAATGCAATCGCGGCTATGACCGAACCGAGCGATATATACCGACTGATCAGCACACATATCACGAATATAGCTATCATACATAAAGCAACACGATAGTCATATACAAATATAAACCCTATGGCGCTTGAAATGCCTTTTCCGCCTTTGAAACCGAACTGAACCGGAAAACAATGTCCGAGTATAACACCTGCACCGGTGTAGAGAATATATACATCGGCATCGGCCTTATTTCTGAATATAAACCATACCGCAAGGCACGGAAGAAATCCCTTAAGCATATCCAGGACAAAAACCAAAAGTCCCGTTTTAGTCCCCATTACCCTTAAGACATTTGTTGCACCGACATTACCGCTTCCTTTGTGCGTTATGTCAACACCGAACGCTCTGCTGATATAATGTCCGTTTTGTATAAGTCCGAAAACGTATCCGATCAAAAGCAGGATAACTCTGGTTATCACTTATCCTCGCCCCTTTCCCTGATAAAGAACTTAATCGGTGTTCCCTTGAATCCGAAAGCCTCTCTTATCTTATTCTCAAGATATCTCTGGTAAGAAAAATGCATGAGCTCCTTATCATTTACAAAGATGACAAATGTCGGTGGCTTTACACCGATCTGTGTTCCGTAAAAAACTTTAAGTCTTCTGCCTTTATCTGACGGAGGCTGCTGCAGGATAGTTGCTTCGGTAATAATCTCATTAAGCACTCCTGTCTGTATCCTGAGTGTCTGTGCCTGACGCACAAGGTCAATGATATCGAAAAGCTTATCAAGTCTCTGTCCGGTAAGAGCGGAGATAAAAATGTATTCCGCGTATGGCATGAAACTAAGTGTAGTCTTCACTTTATTTGTGAACTCATATATTGTTTTGTCATTTTTCTCTATAAGATCCCACTTGTTTACTGCGACTATGATGCCCTTGCCGCGCTCATGAGCGATTCCGGCAATCTTTGCATCCTGTTCTGTCACACCTTCAGCCGCATCAATCACCAATACGCAGATGTCTGCTCTCTCAACTGCACTGACAGTCCTGATAATTGAATATCTTTCAAGTTCTTCTTTGATTTTGTTTTTCCGTCTTAAACCGGCAGTATCAATGAAGATATATTCCTCACCGTTTCTTTTAACCACCGTATCGATGGCATCTCTCGTTGTGCCCGCGATATCCGAAACGATAACCCTGTTTTCTCCGAGAAGCTTATTAACAATCGACGATTTACCCGTATTTGGCTTTCCGATAAGAGCAACCTTCGGTCTTTCGTCCTGTCCCTCGTCCTCACCCTGCCCGGGCTTAAAGTACTTGATAACCTCATCAAGCAAGTCTCCGAGTCCGAGTCTTGATGCCGCCGATACACCTACAGGATCACCGATACCGAGATTATAGAATTCATAGACATCATTTCCGAATTTCGCCTGACTGTCAACTTTATTCACACAAAGCACTACAGGCTTGTGGGATTTTCTGAGCATATCACATACTTTAAAGTCAGCATCTACCAGTCCTTCTCTGACATCTGTTATGAAAATGATGACATCAGCCGTATCAATCGCAATCTCCGCCTGCTCACGCATAAACTTAAGCATGGCATCGCTCGTATCCGGCTCAATACCACCTGTATCAATAAGTGTAAAGTTTTTATCAAGCCATGAACAGTCAGCATAGATACGGTCACGGGTTACACCCGGAGTGTCTTTGACTATGCTGATCTGATCGCCGGCAAGAACATTGAACAAAGTGCTCTTTCCGACATTCGGTCTTCCAACTATGGCCACGATTGGTTTACTCATTATCTACCTCACGAATTAACTATATCTTTTATAAAGTCATATCCTGACGCTTCCTGTATACGTACACTGACTCCGAGACGGTTTTCAACCTCTTCTCTTGTCGTATCGTCAAGAAATACTTCCTCTCCGCTTCGGAACATATTGACCGGAAGGTACAATGCTTTTCCGAGCGGCTTCCCCTTTAACTGATTTATGATATCCTGCCCTGTAATAAGTCCCGAGACCGTTATAGACTCTCCGAAAAAGTCATTTCTTATCTCGTAGAGATGTACTTTCTTATTTGGGCAGATTGTTCCGACTTTATCAATTACTTTTTTCAGAACCGGATATGCCAGTTTGCCCGTTGCAACTGATATCTCACCGTCTTCATCACATGTTTTCAGATCACTTATGGCATCATTTGATTCCTCTATAAAGAGTCTCAACATACCCACGCCGTTCTCGATTTGCAGATAACCGTCATATGACTCTTCTGCCGGCAAATCACGTTCCGCAAGAAGGTATAATTCATCACTGGCATGAACAAAGTGAATGTCGTACTTTTCTTTCGCGATTTTCTGAAAATGCTCGACAATCTCTATTGTTTCCTCTGCAGTCTTTTTATCTACCGGATCTATCTTTGCAAGATTATCACGATATTTCGTCATACCGATCGGGACGATGCTGACACTTTCCATAACGGGAGCCCACTTAAGCATATCGTTTATAGTCCGCTTAAGTTCCTCGCCGTCATTCCATCCGGGACACATCACTATCTGTCCGTTCATTACTATTCCGGCATAATAAAGTTTATCAATATACTTTAATGACTCCCCTGCAAAGCGGTTGCCCAGCATCCTGCAACGAAGCTCCGGGTTCGTCGTATGAACGGAAATATTGATCGGGGACAATCTGTAATTTATGATACGGTCTATATCATGATCTTTCATATTCGTCAGCGTGACATAATTACCCTGAAGAAAACTCAGCCGCGAATCATCATCCTTAAAGTAAAGCGTATCCCTCATGCCTTTGGGCATCTGGTCTATAAAGCAAAAGATACAGTTATTATGACATCTCCTGTAATCACTCATGAGCCCCTCACCGAACTCAAGACCAGGATCCTCATAATCATGTTCGATATCAAGTTCCCACTGTTCGCCGTTTTCCTTTTCGATAAGCATGAGCATTTTAGGTGAATTGATCAGCATTCTGTAGTCCAGTATGTCCTCAATAACTTTGCCGTCAATACTAATAAGCCTATCGCCTGCTGCAACGCCAAGCTGATCGGCTATAGAGTCGGGTACAACCGACAATATCTTATGTCCATTTTGCTCAAACATACCCACAATATTTTACGATTTATCGTCGGAAATGTAAAGATTACAACAAGATATTGCGCCGATAAATTGGTAGTGTTATATTATAGAAAAATAGTATTAGGAAGGTGTCATGATGCCCGCAGATTTCAGCTGGAAAGACAGACTGCCTGTCGCTCCTCTAAAAATAATCGCCCTTGACGGTTGCAAGGAAATTGCCGGTCTGATAGACCAGCATATTGTCGAGTATCGCAGTAAAAAACACTATGATGATAATTCTCTGGTAAGAAATCTTCATTACAGCGATTATGACAAGGAGTCTTATCTTATTGAGGCAATAACTCCCCGTTTCGGTACCGGTGAAGGAAAGGCTTTAATCAACGAATCTACTCGCGGAAGCGACCTGTATATCATGGTCGATGTTACCAATCATTCTATCGAGTATACAGTAAACGGACATAAAAATCACATGTCTCCCGACGATCATTATCAGAATCTAAAACGTGTCATAGCCGCAAGTGCTGCGCACGCAAAAAGAATTACCGTTATCATGCCATTCCTGTATGAATCAAGACAGCATAAACGTTCAGGTCGTGAGTCCCTTGACTGTGCTATAGCTCTTCAGGAGCTTCATGATATGGGAGTTCATAATATCATTACGGTAGATGCTCATGATCCCCGGGTACAGAACGCCACACCTCTTACAGGTTTTGATAATCTGATGCCTACCTACCAGTTCGTAAAGACTATATTCAACAATGTAAGTGATATTATTCTCGACAGAGATCATCTTATGTGCATAAGCCCTGACGAAGGTGCCATGGACAGAGCCGTATATCTTGCAAATAACCTTGAAGTAGATATGGGTATGTTTTATAAGAGACGTGATTACTCAAGAGTTGTAAACGGACGCAACCCGATCGTAGCCCATGAGTTCCTCGGAGCAAATGTTGCCGGAAAAGATGTCATCATCGTAGATGATATGATTTCATCCGGAGAAAGTATGATAGACACGGCAAAGGCTCTCAAACAAAGACTGGCAAAAAGAGTAATTGTCTGCACGACTTTCGGTTTATTCACAAACGGACTGGATGCATTTGACAAAGCATATGAAGATGGTTTCATTGATTATGTTATTACCACTAACTTAAACTACAGAAACCCTGAGATTCTTACAAGAAAATGGTATCTTGAGGCTGATATGAGTCGTTATCTGGCAGCTATCATCAACTACTTTAACCATGATGCACCTGTTTCAAATGAACTTCAGCCTACAGTTAAGATCCAGAATTTCGTACGAAATAGAATCAAAGATAAATATGATTACATCGGCAAAATCGTTTAATCATATTCTTATACCAAAAAGAGTGCGAGCAGAAAAGTTCGCACTCTTTTTATATTAATCACTTACAATCATCTATTGCATATCTGTCAACGCACAACGATTTTTCATACAGGATCAGATCCTCATCTGTAAGTTTCAACTTCCCGTCTTCGGTCTCAACTATATTGATACAGCAGTTAAGGGGTACCTGTCCATGCCAGAAATCCGAAGGATCATCATAAAGGAAGTTCAGCATACAGCGAACCGCACAACCATGAGTAGATACAAGAATCGTATTATAATCCTTAGTTGCCAGTTCTTTCAAAAACGCCTGCGTTCTGTCCATGGTCTCATTGATGGACTCTCCACCCGGAAAACTCCCGACATCAATGGGATTAATAAGGAATTCCTTTACTCCGGTGAGCAATTCTCTTTTAAAATTACGTCCCTCATAATCTCCCATATTGATTTCTTTGATTCTGTCATCAAGGTATAACGGACAATCATTATCGCTGGCTTTTAGTACAAGTTCTGCAGTTTCCTTAGCCCTCTTAAGCGGGGAAGAAAACGCAGCATCAAATCTTATTCCCTTAAGTTTTTCCCCCGTTATCTGTGCCAGCTTTATCCCGTCTTCGTTAAGCGGCCCGTCACTCCAGCCCTGCATGAATCCCTGAGCGTTAGCCTCTGTCTCGCCATGTCTTATAATATATATTTTCATGATTCCTCCGTCACTTGATCGTTATATTATCTTCTTTTTCAAATCTTTCAAGCAGTTCTTCACAGATGTCACTGCAGACTTCGAAAGACTTATCTACGTTTTCCGTGCGCACATTATAGTGGATAACCAATAATCCGTTATCGAATTTACATATAACATCCGTATTATCCGGCTTGTTCTGTGTTCTTTCATCATTTATAAGAACTTCTTTTATGATGGCAACTGCCTTTCTGTGATCAGAATCAGGGGTGAATCTCAGATACTCCGTATGATTAACTCCCTGCTTAAAATCACTGTTCACTACGGTGAACTGATCCATAAGTGATGTCGGGATGATCATAACATCTCTGTTATAAACCTGAATCTTAATATATAAAAGACTCATGCCTACTACCTTACCGGAGACAAGTTCGCCCTTCTCATTTTTGATGACAACTTTATCTCCTTTTTTAAACGGGTGTGTAATAAGCAAAACCAATCCACTTATCAAATTACCCAGTGTTTTCTGAAGAATAAATGTTGCTGCGGCGATTATCACAGCAGCCACGATACCGCTATTCATATGCTCTCCTTTACTTCAATACTTCTCTGCCTTTTCGCTTGAACAAGTCCATCATCTCAGCCGTTAAGGCGACATTATCCTGCAGAGCGGGCACCTTATCACGCGTCATCCAATCCGCAAATCCAAGCTCAACTCCGTCCGGATGAGGTCCCTTATCTCCATCAAGCTCACAGAAAAATCCCATAAGCAGCGAGTCTGAAAACGCCCATGGCTGACTCTTGTAAAACTTAAGATTCTTAACCTTTATTCCGGTTTCTTCAAATACCTCACGTTCAACCGTCTGCTCTATCGTCTCACCTATCTCGGCGAAACCGGCAATCAGCGCGTATTTATCAAAACGCATCCTGTCCTTATACTTTGTCAGCAGTATGGTATCATCATGAATGACACCGACGATTACAACAGGACATATCTTTGGATAAACCAGATTCCCGCAATCCGGACAAATCATGGCTCTCTCTGTCTCACTATGATTCATAAATGAACCGCAGCGTCCGCAGTATCTGCTCTTCTCATACCAGCTTGCAAAAGAAAATGCTGTCAATGCCCCGAATTTAAGCCATTCCGGCTGTGTCGTACGCAGCTCCTTAATGTTGTGAAAAACATATCCGTCTGACTCGAGCACGGATATCGCAGATGCGTCCCACGAAGAGAAAAACATATCTGAATCAATTTTGATAAGATATCTGCAATCGTCTATATTGGCCTCTTTATAAGTCGGTATCGACAACTGTCCTCCATCGATTTTACAAAGCAGCTTGTCTTTCTGAACAAAAATAATATATGAACCTTGCTCAGGTTCCTTTATATCATACTGATTATTAAGTTTCTTTGGATAAATATCCTGTATCATCAGTTCACACTTCCTGTTGAATCAAATGCATTTTTAATATATGTTATCTTACCGTCATCTATTCCGATACAATCAAATCGCACGGAAACACACTCCGGAATGTGATTCATATACAAATAGTTTTTTGCAACTTTAATTATCTGCATACGTTTTCTGAAGTCAACCGCATCAAGTGATTTACCGGCCGCACAGTTTTTTCTGTACTTAACTTCAACAAACACCAGCGACCGTCCGTCTCTTGCAACTATATCGATTTCTCCGGTTCTTATGCGGTAGTTTCTTTCAATGACATGCATTCCTATGCCTGTTAAATAATTGCATGCCTGACTCTCATACTGAGTTCCTATAGTCCTCTTATTCAATAGTTTTCGGAGCCGTTCTGATTCCTATGCTTTTCCCAAAACCTTATCCGTAATGAAACTTCTCCTGTGAATCGGTGTCAGGCCAAACTCACGGATTGCAGCCATATGCTGTGCAGTCCCATATCCCTTATGTTTAGCAAATCCGTATTGCGGATATACCTTATCATACTCCGTCATCAGATGATCCCTCGTCACCTTTGCAAGTATGCTTGCGGCTGCAATGCTTACGGACTTTGCGTCTCCCTTTACGATACCGACCTGACGTATATCGATCTCCGGTATCGTGACGGCATCATTAAGAAGCAGATCCGGTTCTGCATTAAGCTGACTGATGGCGCTTCTCATTGCCCTGTAAGTCGCCTGCAATATGTTGATCTCATCTATGACATTATTGTCAACTATTCCTACAGCCCACGAAACAGCTTTTTCCTTGATTTCGACAAATAACTCTTCTCTGCGTTTCTCGCTTAATTTCTTAGAATCATTTAGATACAGGATTTCACAATCTGCCGGCAGTATACACGCGCCGGCACAAACGGGACCGGCAAGCGGTCCGCGTCCTGCTTCATCTATGCCACAGATTATCCTGTAATCTTTTGAATATTTCTCTTCAAATTCGCGCATGAGTTTAAGTCTCTCGCGCTCCTTTGTAAGCTTTTCTTCTGTCATATATACTCCTGATTATATGGAGACTATTCGGATTATTCCGGAACTCTCTCCAGCGTTATACGTCCGAGCCTGCCGCTCCGGAAATCATTGATCAGTATGTTCTCGGCTTTATCGTAATCCGGTTCACCGCCCGGTCTCAGACATCCGCGGGATCTGACTATTGCATCCATCAGACTAATGTAATCTTTGATTTCGTATTCACCGTTTTTTCCATAGCTGCTTTTAAGTTCATCCGGTTTATTATTAAGCATCCACTTTCCGAGACATTCTGAAAGTTCCGATGTATTTACTATAAGATCATTGACCGAACCGATGTATGCAATCATTTCCCCGACATGCTCGTCCTCGAACTTAGGCCAAAGTATTCCGGGAGTATCAAGCAGTTCTATCTGCTTATTCAGCCTTATCCACTGATTTCCTTTTGTGACACCCGGCTTATTGCCGGTCTTTGCCGCGCTCTTTCCCGCAATAGTGTTGATAAGAGTGGACTTTCCGACATTGGGTATACCTGCAACCATCGCCCTTACGGGGCGATTTATGATACCGCGTACCCTGTCTTTTTCTCTCTTTGCAGCTGATGCTCTGTCTATGCAAGACATCAGTTCACGCATATCAGCTTTCTTACGTGAATCCATGTACATACATTCAAAACCCTGAGAGATAAAATAATCTCTCCAGAGCTTATTGGATTTCTCATCAGCCATGTCGGATTTATTCAGGACTATTATCCTGCCTTTACCCTGCCCAAGCTTATCGACATCCGGATTGCGGGTTGCTAAAGGTGCTCTTGCATCAACCATCTCTATTATGAGATCGATGATTTTTACATCCTCCTGCATATTTCTTATTGCCTTGGTCATATGACCGGGGTACCACTGTATCTTCATCTATTCTATCCTGCCGAATTTCTTGAAAGGTTTGCTTCTGAACCACACCTTTCCGATTATTCTATACTTCGCGATGTTTCCTATCTTTTCGTATCTCGAATCTTCACTTGCTTTTCTATTGTCTCCGACAACGAAATATTCGTCATCTTTAAGCGTTACCGGCTTTGACGCGATGCCTGCCAGGGAAATGTTATCATAGTCCGGATTATCAGAAAGTATCTTCCCGTCGATATAAACTTTTCCGTCTGCTATCCTTACAGTTTCTCCCGGCAGACCGATTATCCTCTTTATCGTTACCTCAGGTGCTATGATATCCTCTTCCTTGTTCTCATAATCATCAGCTATGACATCCTCCATATAGTAAGCTATGAGATCATATCTCTCCGGGTTTGAAAAATGATAAACAATTCTGTTTACGGCAACCGTATCCCCGGGTTCCAGAGTAGGCTGCATCGATTGACCAACCATAACCTGGCTCTGGCCGTATCCCCACACCAAGAACCATGCAATCGATATAACAGCGATTACATGCACTATCAAAAGCAATATGGTTCTGTATGTTGTTGACTCAGACATTATTTACATGCCTTCTCGAAATTATCAATGATATCATCCAATGCCTTCACTTTATCTGCACAAAGCGCATCAGGGTTTCCTTTTTCAAGAATCTCATTGACGAGCTTTCTCGCTGCCTTGTCAACAGACGGACAACCTTCGTTTTTCCATTTGTCGTAAGACATATTAATCTTAATCGTAGGATTCCAGAACTCTCCGCTGTAAAGATTATCAAGAGTATGGTCCTCCATCAGAAAACTTCCGCAAGGACCTACTTCTTCGATGACATCCTTTGCTACCATCTCATCACTTGCATCGATTCCTGCCATAAGTCGTTTATTAATGAGGTTTATCTCATTATCCATAACAAGCTGTTCCAATGATGTCGTAAGTCCGCATGCAAACATTCCGGAATTCATGACTATATCATTGCCGGCATTCATCGCCATAAGATTGTTGGTGACTGACTCCCATGCCTGATGTTCATCGTGAGTATTGGCATCCGAGTTCGTTGCCGTCGTATGTGACGGCATTCCGTAAAATCTTGCCATCTGGCATCCTGCTACAGTAAGCAATGCTGACTCCGGTGCACCTATCTTTGCAACAGAATACTTCATATCATATGTAGTCCAGGAAGCACCGTACATAAGTGGTGTTCCCGGATTGGCAAGTTCTGCGATAACAACGCCGCTCAACATCTCGGTCGTATTTTCAGTCAAAAGTCCGGCAACTGAGTATGGTGCACTGACACCTGACATCGGCTCAGGAAGTATGACCAGAGGGATACCGGCTTGTGCAACTGCCGTAAAACCTTCTACAGTATCCTTGCCCCAGAACAAAGGGCTGGATGGAGAAAGCTGCAATATGGCATTCGGCTTCCCTGCGATATCTTCACCGCCTATTGCCTTCATCATTTCGATTAAAGCATCTACAACTTTAGCGCTCTCCGTTGAAAGGAACAATGGTTTGGTTGTTGTCTTAAAAAGTGCTTTGGTTGCATGAAGAAGTGTCGATTCCGGCCTTACATCAAACGGATTTAACGGAGCACCGACAATATCTATGCTCTCACACCACTGAGAAATTATGCCGAATTCTTCTACATCTTTAACAGTCGAATACCTTCTTTCAGAATTCTCGCTGTCTATACAGAACACTGCATTATGTCCGGCTGCGCAATGTACGTTTCCGTCCCCGATAGTAAGTGCCTTATTACCGTTACGGTCATATACATCAAACTTGTCAGGAACCAGCTTAAGACATTTCTCAACGATAGATCTCGGGAATTTACATATCTTCGTTGACTCGTCAACGTCACATCCGCCGTCTTTTAAAAGCTTGCGGACTTTATCACTCATAATTTTCATTCCGGTGTTTTCCAGAATGGACAATGCTGCCTCATTAACTCTTTTTATCTCGCTTTCAGAGAGGACTTCAAATCTGCTTAACTTCATAGATTTTACTCCTTATATACCTTCAGAACTTTGTCCAAACATTTACTTATACCAACCAGATTAAAAACGGACGCAGGAAATACCGCGTCCGTTTTTCTGTATTATCTGCCAAGTTCTTTAACTTTAGCAGCTTTACCGACTCTGTCTCGAAGATATGTAAGTCTTGCTCTGCGTACTTTACCTCTGCGTACTACTTCAATCTTATCAACTGAAGGACTGTGTACCGGCCATGTCTTTTCAACACCGATTCCGTTTGAGGTCTTACGTACTGTGAAAGTTTCTCTTGCACCGCCGTTCTGACGCTTAACTACTGTTCCCTCGAAAATCTGGATTCTCTCACGGTTACCTTCTTTGATCTTGTTGTGTACCCTTACGGTATCACCAACCGAAAACGCGTCAACGCTGGCCTTAAGCTGCTCGTTTTCTATTTCTCTGATTATGTCGTTCATTTGTTGTCCTCCTAAAAATATTAGGCATTCATAAAACGTTTTGGTCACGCCAGCGGAATACCCGATTAATCACAACTTAAACAGTTTACCATATTAAACTTATTATTTCAATGCTATTCTTTTTTTAATGTGTCCCTCCGTTTTTTACGGAGTTCAGATATTTGATATCGTTTTTATCAAGATTTGCCTTATCCAAAAGATCAGGACGTCTTTCATAAGTCCTCTCAATGCTCTTTTGTCTGCGCCATTTCATTATGTTAGCATGATGTCCGCTAAGCAGTACTTCAGGAACAGGCATATCCTCATAGATCTCGGGTCTTGTATATTGAGGATATTCAAGCAGATTATCTTCAAAGGATTCAAAATCCGCACTTTCCTCATTAGTTAGCGTCCCAGGTACCATACGGCTTACGGCGTCTATTACGACCATAGCCGGAAGCTCACCTCCTGTTAGTACATAATCACCGATACTCAAAGATTCAACGTGTAAAAGCTCTAAAGCTCTCTCATCAACGCCTTCGTAATGTCCGCATAAAAGTACGATGTCTTCTTCCCGGGCCAGTTCTTTGGCGATATCCTGATTAAATACGCGACCCTGAGGTGTCATGTATATGACTCTCGGTCTTTTTCCGATTTTATCGCACAGAGCATTATATGCATCACATATGGGAGCAGCCTGCATAACCATTCCTGCTCCTCCGCCGTACGGATAATCATCTACATGACGATGTTTATCCTTGGTGTAATCGCGGATATCGATTGCATCAACCTCTATGATTTTTTCATTCTGCGCCCTTCCGATAATGCTGGTATTAAGCCCGTCAGTTATCATTTCCGGGAACAGTGTCAGTACATGAAATCTCATTATTAAAGATCTAAAAGTCCATTAAGTACATGGACATATATTTTTTTCTCGGCAGTATCTACCTTAAGAATGCAGTCTTTGATAAAAGGCATCATAAAATCTTTATCTCCGCCTTTAACCTCCATAACCTGGTTTGCACCTGTCGGAAAGACTTCGGTGCATTCACCGAGGTCTCTGCCCTCTTCATCAAAAACCCGGCAGCCTATCAGGTCTGCTATGAAATATTCATCTGTTTTTAAGGGTACCGCATCCTTACGGTCTATCATCAGATCCTTATTACGAAGTTTCTGAATGTCTTCAGGGGTATCGATTCCTTTGAATTTACAAATGGCCATATTTTTAAAAAACTTAACTGATTCGAGCTCAAGCGCGCGCTCTGCACCTTTTTCCTCTATATAAACTGTCTTGAGTTTTTTAAACCTTTCGGGCTCATCTGTTGTCGGAAAGATTTTACACTCTCCGTGAATCCCGTGGACTGATGATATTACGCCAACTCTTAATCTGCCACTCATTATTCGATATCAACAAAAACTTTTCTGTCATCCTTTGATGACGCTGCCTTAACCACAGCACGAATAGCTTTAGCGATCTTTCCTCCGCGTCCTATGACACGACCCATATCGCTCGGAGCAACCTGAAGCTTGATTTCGAGGATACCGTCACCCTCAACTTCTGTCACTACGACCTCGTCAGGATTATCAACCAAAGCTTTCGCAATAGTCTCTACTAATTCTCTCATCAGTTTCCCCCGTCGTCCGGCTTACTGAATCCCTGCGTTTTTAAGCAGTTTTGCAACACGATCTGTCGGCTGAGCACCGTTTGCAAGCCACTTCTTAGCAAGTTCTTCATCAAACTTTATTACGCTCGGTTCCTCGTTGGGATCATAGAAACCAACTTCCTCGATAAAACGACCATCACGAGGTGATCTTGAATCTGCTACTACTACACGATAGTAAGGAGCTTTCTTCTTACCCATTCTTTTTAATCTCATCTTTACAGCCATTGTTTTAATCCTCCTAATAAATTTCTGTTTCCCTGTTTATTTTTCATCATGCCGTTCAGCTGCTTCTGAACTTTCTTCATTTGCTCAAACTGCTTTACGACTCGATTTACGGTTGCTATGTCCTGACCGCATCCACGTGCTATACGGTTACGTCTGGACGGATTCAGGAGCTTTGGATTGGCGCGCTCCTCAGGCGTCATAGAATATATCATCGACGATATCTTAGTCAGCTGACTCTCATCTATCTCAGGCATACTTTTTCCACCGAGTCCCGGCATCATTGAAAGCACGCTTGCAAGTCCGCCCATCTTGTTCATCTGAGCCATAGCGTCAAGATAATCGTTGAAATCAAATTCCGATTTCTTTAACTTCGCTGCAGTCTTTTTGGCCTGTTCCTCATCGAAAGTTTCCTGAGCTTTTTCGATAAGTGTGAGCATATCACCCATTCCCAGGATTCTACCGGCCATACGGTCCGGATGAAACTCCTCAAGATCGGTAAGTTTCTCACCCATACCTGCATAGTAGATAGGCTTATCAGTGACTGCTTTGATTGAAAGTGCGGCACCGCCTCTGGCATCACCGTCAAGCTTTGTCAGGATGACTCCGTCGATACCGACTTTATCCGAGAACTCTGATGCGACATTGACCGCATCCTGACCTGTCATAGCATCAACGGTAAGAAGCGTGGCATCGACATTCTGCACTTTCTTAATCTCTGCAAGTTCAGCCATCATATCGTCATCGATGTGGAGACGTCCTGCGGTATCTATGATGACAACATTATAAGATTTGTCTTTCGCCTCCTGCATGGCAGCCTTGACTATTTCCGTCGGCTTAACCTCTGTTCCCATAGAGAAAACCGGGACACCGACTTTCTCACCGTTTTTCTTAAGCTGATCGATAGCGGCCGGTCTGTATACGTCACAGGCTACAAGTAAAGGTCTTCTTCCCTGAGATTTAAACTTTCCCGCCAGCTTTGCAGCGGTTGTTGTCTTACCGGCACCCTGAAGGCCTACCATCATGATGACCATGGAAGGTTTGAGCACAAGTCTCTCTCCCTCTCCACCCATAAGGCTTACGAGTTCTTCATTTACTATCTTTATAACCTGCTGTCCCGGTGTGAGACTTTCCAGCACATCGGTACCGATTGCTCTTTCTTCAACCTTTTTAACGAACTGTTTGACAACCTTGAAGTTTACATCAGCCTCCAGAAGCGCCATTCGGACCTCTTTAAGCCCCGTCCTGACATCTTCTTCGGTCAAACGTCCCTTGCCGCGAAGGTTTTTAAATACATTTTGAAGTTTTTCGCTTAGGTTCTCAAATGCCATCTTATATACAATCCTGTTTTATAGTATATCTATGATTTTCTGTGCGGTTTCCTTATCGGTACTTTGTTTTGCCAGCTTTTCGATTTCCTTGAATTTTGCCACCAGACCGAGTTTGGACTCATATTCCTCAAGTGCCTTGTCACAACGTTTTATCATGTCATGCACACCCTGCCGCGAGATACCCTCTTCCTCGGCAATCTCGCTCATGGAGTAGTCATTAAGAACCACTTCCTCATATATTTCCCTTTGATGTTCCGTAAGAAGTGCCCCATAAAAATCATAGAGCAGGCTCTTACGAACCAGATCATTCATCTCGCTCATAAAATCACCTGCTCTATATTACTATATGGTCACAACTGTGTCAAGTATTTTTACTTGACGTATCTTTGTGTCTTAATATATATATGCAATGCTCGAAAATAAGTATCATAGTCACTATCCCGATATACCCTATTATCGGATATACGGTCGCAACCAGATTGGTAAATCCGGTCAGGCTGCACACATACGCCACTGCTCCGGCGATGACGATACGTATGATCCTGTTTATCTTATTCTTTCCTCCCGGCATACGCTTATCACTGTAGTTAAGCGCTGCAACCATGGTAGCATTAGCATTTCCATACATAGCTATGAAAAGCAATGCCGCGTAGACGCCTGCGTATCCGCTTCCCATCTGCTGTGCCATATATAGCATGGGCAGATCCGTCCCCGTCGATGTACGGTCAGTCGCAATAGCCAGTATCAGCAAAACAGCAATCAGGATCAATGCTGCCGTACCAATCAATATCCCTACCGGCCCGGTGCTCTTCTTTTTAAAATGATTGGCCAACGGTGCTATAATTCCTATCGACCCGAACATATTCAAAGTCATGTAGTTGAACGCGCTCATATACCAGGGACCAAGCAGCGGATTGCTTGCCGTAACCGTAAGATCTATGCTTGCCGTACCGTTTCTGTTGATGCAGATGACGCTTATCACTAAAGCCACGACAACAAGAACCGGAACCGCGAGATCGAACACCCTGATCATACCGTTGAATCCGAAATATACGGTCACCATAACAAGTACGGTTGCAAATGCTGAGCCGACAGGCCGGGGTATTGCGAACATCTGAAGACAGAGCGATGAGATGCCGGCTATCATTATCAGTGTAATCACAAAATAAAGAAGCGAAAAAATCACACCTACAGCTACCCTAAGCCACGGAATATCGAACCTGATAATAAGTCTGTCAATTGTACCTGTCTTGGCGTGATCGGAAAGCCATATGACGATCCATGAACATATGCCGGCACAAATGAGTGAAATCATGAGTCCGACGAGTCCGATTTTTCCGTAACTTCCAAAATACTGCCATAACTCCTGTCCTGATACATAGCCCGCACCCAGCAGACAACCTGCAAAGGTAAATGCCATGCTCATAATGCCGATTTTCTTAATGCTCATCTGTATCAGTCTTCTCCTGCTGCATTTCTTTTTCCTGCTCACGTTTTGCTATATCATTTGTATCGATGGACTTTCTGAAAACAAAAAATCTCTGATATAAAAACTCAAGAACAAAATTAAGAAGCGTCGCAATTATATCTGCAATATAAGCAGCCATTCCCGCATCCGTCATAAGCTTTATCAGCCAGTTTGATAACGGAATAAAAATCACATAAAATATTGCCGTCTCAAGCATGGCAATCGGTACATTGTTTGCCGACTTAAACGTGAATCTTCTGTTTATCGTCAGATTCCAGATAACGGAGCAAACCGTACCTATAGTCCAGCTGACATTGTTCGGCAGCTTGAATACTTCATTGCAAAGTAAAATCAGTACCCACTGAACTATTCCGGCGGATATTGAAAACAAAGTAAACTTTATCGTCCTGATTAATTCCTTATTTTTCACTGAATAACCCCTCTACATATTCATCGACATCGAATTTTTTAAGATCCTCAATCTTCTCTCCGTATCCGATATATTTAATACGCAGCCCGAGTTCGGACTGTATAGCTACTGCCACGCCGCCTTTTGCGGTTCCGTCCATCTTTGTAAGGACTATACCCGTGATGTCTGCAACCTCGGAAAACTGCCTTGCCTGCTCGATGGCATTTTGACCTGTAGTGGCATCGAGTACAACCAGTGTCTCGCGCTTATACTCCGGCAGCTCTCTGTCCACGATTTTATATATCTTTGAAAGCTCTGCCATAAGATTCGCCTTGTTATGAAGTCTTCCGGCAGTATCCGCAATCAAAGTATTATATCCTTTTGATTTTGCCGCGGCTGCAGAATTGTAAATAACAGCTCCGGGATCGGAGCCTTCCGATGTTGATATGATCTCGACCTGCGCCCTGCGTGCCCATTCTTCAAGCTGTTCAATTGCAGCCGCTCTGAAAGTATCGGCAGCAACTAAAAGCACCTTGCGTCCTGATTCTTTAAGCTGCATGGCAAGCTTTCCGCATGTCGTGGTCTTGCCGACTCCGTTGACACCGATGATCATATAGACTGAGTTTGATTCCTCCGCAGAATATGCATCCGCATCAAGACTCATTTTTTCTTTGATCAGGTTTTTAAGTGCTTCTTTGGCCTCGTCGGTAGTTTTTAATCTTTCCGTTTTTACCTTTTCGCGAAGACTCTCTGTCAGTTCCATAGCTGTTGCCGCACCGACATCAGCCATGATCAGACTCTCCTCCAGATCATCATAGAAATCATCCTCAATTTCTATACCGCGAATGGCATTAAAAAACTTTTGTAGTATCATTTCAGTCGTCCAGTTTATCCTCTATAAGATTTACAGAAACCAGAGTTGATACACCCTTTTCCTGCATAGTGATTCCGTAAAGTCTGTCTGCACATACCATCGTACCACGACGGTGAGTGATTACTATGAACTGTGTATTCTTAGCAAGTCTGTTAAGATAATGTGCGAAACGATCAACGTTGGAATCGTCAAGTGCCGCCTCAATCTCATCAAGAAGAGCAAACGGTGACGGCTTCAGATTCTGTATAGCGAAAAGAAGACATATAGCCGTAAGTGATTTCTCACCGCCCGAAAGCTGCATCATGTTCTGAAGCTTCTTGCCCGGCGGCTGCGCGATGATGCGAATGCCTGCATCAAGCAGATCTGTCTCCTCGTCCATCTCAAGTTCCAGCCTGCCGACTCCGCCTCCGAAGAGTTCCTTGAATACTTTGTCGAACTCAACCTGTATCCTTGCGAAGTTCTCCTCAAACTGTTTACGCATACCTTCATCAAGTTCATTGATGATATTCTTAAGCTGTTCCTCCGCCTTAACGATATCCTCATGCTGAGTCTTCATTAACTCATATCTTTCGGATACTTCCTTATACTCATCGATTGCATTGATATTGACCGGTCCCAATGCCCTTATATCATTCTTGTATCCGTTGACCTGACGTCTCATCTCGGCCGTCTCACCGAGACTGTCATCCCTATAACTTTCAGCGGTCTCAGCAGTTATCTCATATTCATTCCACATATAAGAGGTGATTGCATCAAGCTTATCCACTGCTTTTTCTCTCTTGTTCTGCAGTCTGAATATATCCTTATCAAGCGCACTGATTCTTTCGGATATTTCATCTCTCTTCTCGAAATACTTTTTCTGCTCACCCGACTTGGAGTCTTTTTTCTCAAGCGTTTCGGTAAGAGTCTTCTCAAAATCTGCAAATCCGGCCTTCTTTGTTTCGATTTGAGCTTCAATCTCGGCGATTTGTTTTTGTTTGTCGGCTATCCCCTCTTCCGAGGATGATGCAGCTGAATTAAGAGTTTCCTTTTCCATAATGAAGCTGCTCAGCTCATCATTTACACGGGTAATATTCTCACGTATGAACTCAAGCTGCTGCTCATGACCTGCAGTAACAACCTGTGTCTTCGCATAGTTCTCTGCAAGTTCCTCACGCTTTCCTCGTCTTTCCTCAAGTTCAGCAGTTGAAGATATGATGCTCTCGTCATATCCGGTCTGGCGTGTATCGATATCCGTAAGCGCACTCTGCCACTTCTCCCGTTGCTGTGTCATCTCTGTTATCTGTGTCTCAACAGTATAGAGCTCGTTTTCCATATCATTGGAAGAACCCAGGAACTCTTCAAGTCTTGCATTAACGGATGCCATGTTAGTCTCTATGGTGTTCTTAGCGATTAATGCTTCCTGTTTCTCTTCTCTGATTTTCTGAATCTCATCAGTTTTAAGCTTAAGCCCTGAGCGCTCCTCTTCAAGTTTTGTCTCACAGTCTTTTACATCCTGCCTTGCTTTCTCAAGTGCCTCTGTAAGCTCCTCTATCTCACGCTTACGTCCCAGAAGATTTGAATTATTCTTATATGAGCCTCCGCTGATAGATCCGCCCGGTGCGAGATACTCACCCTCTTTTGTAACTACATAATATTCATAACCATGTCTCTTCTGTAGTGCAATTGCATCATCTATATTATCAAGAACAATTGTCTTTCCCAGAAGGTGATTAATCATTCCGTCATAAACAGAATCCGCCTTAACTAAAGTTGAAGCCAGTCCGATCACTCCGTTTTCATGAAGTACTTCACCCGCATTCCACGCACCATCATTCATGGCTGTAAGCGGAAGGAAAGTCGCACGGCCGAGTTTCTCTTCCTTTAAGAAAGCAATGAATTTCTTCGCAGTAGATTCATCGTCCGTTACGACATTTTGAATCTTTCCTCCGAGAGCCGTCTCGATTGCAGTTTCATATTCTTTATCAACTTTGATAAGATCGGCAACAACGCCATGAACTCCGCCGGTTTTCTCACCATGCTCCATGACTTTTTTAACTGAATTTCCGTATCCTTCGTATCTCTCGGCAATATTCTTAAGTGATTCCAGCTTAGCACTTACGGACTGCACTTTACCCTGCATACCAGTAAGATTGACGGTAAGCTTTTCAACTTCCTTCTCTGCAGCCTCATATTCATCAAGAGCCTTGCGTCCTTTTTGGTCAATGCTGTCGATACGCAAATTTATCTCATCAAGTTTTTTATTTTCCGAATCTAACTGTGACTGAACAGTTGCAACATCTGATTTCGACTTAAGTATCTTCTGCGCGAACTCTGATTTTCTGAGCTGAAGCTGCTCAAGAGTTGCCAGCATAGCCTCGGAACTTGCATTGATTTCCGAACGCTCGTTAAGTGCAGCGATAACTCCTGCCTGTGCATCTTCTATGCTCTTTTCAAGACGTAATATCTCGGCATCTGTCTCTGCAAGTATCTTCTCTGCCTCGGACTGTGCCGTCTGAGCCTCTTCGAAAGATGTGTTTTTTTCAGCCTCCTGAGCACGATAAGCACTGAGGGAGTTTTCTCTGCTTTCTATTTCGGAATCAATTACTCCTATACGTGTGGAGTAGTGATCGGCGTTAGCTCTGTCTGTATTGATCTGTTCATTAAGGACATTGATCTTACCGTTCATATCGCCGACTTCGATATTAGCCTCGGCGATTTTGTCCTTAGTATCTGTAATAATCTTATCAAGTTCTTCGATAAGTGTTTCAAGTTCCTCGTATTGCTCTTTGAGTTTATCAGCTTCCTCGGTTGCAGTATCCAGATCAGCGGTCAATATCTCATAATTACCGTCGATTTCTTTTATCTCTTTGTTCAGTGATTCATTATCGCGCAGGAAGAGATTCGCATCATACTTACGCAATTCATCACGAAGACGAAGATACTCTCTGGCGGTTTGAGACTGCTTCTCAAGCGGTCCGACACGAGTCTCAAGTTCCTTGATGATATCTTCGATACGGATGAGATTCTGATGCTCGCCTTCAAGCTTCTTCTGAGTGAGAAGTTTACGACGTTTGAATTTCGTAATTCCAACAGCCTCATCAAAAAGTTCTCTTCTGTCCTCAGGTTTGGAACTTAATATCTTATCGATCTGTCCCTGTCCGATGATTGAATATCCGTCTTTGCCGATACCTGTATCATAGAAAAGCTCGTTTATGTCCTTAAGTCTGCACTGACTTCCGTTGAGCATATACTCACTTTCACCCGAACGATAAAGTCTTCTTGATACTACAACTTCATCAAAATCAAGTGCGATCTGATGGTCACTGTTATCAAGTGTAAGTGCTACATAAGCAAATCCCTGAGGCTTACGAAGCTGTGTTCCTGCAAAGATGACATCCTGCATGTTGCCGCCTCGGAGCTGTTTCGCACTCTGTTCGCCAAGAACCCATCTGACCGCATCGGATACGTTGGACTTTCCGGAACCGTTAGGCCCTACGATGCCGGTCACACCGTCATCGAACTCAAATACTGTTTTGTTTGCAAAGGACTTAAATCCCTGAACTTCTATTTTCTTTAAATACATAGGTCACACCTTACCAAGTTTTTTTAATGCAGCTTTAGCTGCAGCCTGAGCCGCTCTTTTCTTGCTGGTATCAGTTCCTTCACCTAAAAGTCTCTCTCCTGACTTCACCTGAACTGTATATCTCTTATCATGATCCGGTCCTGATTCTCTCACGACAAAATAGTCGGGATCTTTTAAACCCTCACCCTGCAGAACTTCCTGTAGCATAGTCTTACTGTCGATAAAAAACTTTTGATCAAGATCACTGAATATGCAGTCGAGAATAACCCTTTTTGCACTGTCAAATCCACCGTCAAGATATATTGCACCCAGCAGAGACTCAAATGCATCCGAAACAACGCTTGCCCTGTCACGTCCGCCTGTCGCATCTTCTCCTTTTCCGAGAAGAATATAATCACTTAGGTTTATCTTATCCGATATGGCAAAAAGCGCCGTCTCACACACAAAGCTTGCACGTATCCTGGTCATCTCACCTTCCGGAAGATCCGGATACTTATTATAAAGGAACTCACTGCTCACAAGCTCGAGAACTGCATCCCCGAGGAACTCCATGCGTTCGTTGGACTCAAGTTTATGCTCATTGGCATATGAGCTGTGAGTCATCGCAAGTTCCAAAAGCGATTCATCTTTGAAATGATATCCTATTGCTTCTTCAAGTTTTTCAAACTCAGGATGTCTCATTTCTGTATAGCCTTTATTGCTTCTACAGCATCACCCACTGTTTTTATTTTTTCAGTTTCTTCCTGAGGGATCTCAACATCATACTCTTCCTCAATAGCCATTACTATCTGAAATACATCCAGAGAATCAGCGCCAAGATCATCAATTATATTTGTTGATAATGTTACCTCTTCCGGTTCAACACTCAGCACTTCACAGATAATGTCCCTTATTTTTTCAAACTCCATTAATACTCCCTCCTGTTATTAATATATTCAACGCATTGTATTATCGTATTCGCAAATTCCTGTTCGCACGCATTACCGTGTGTCTTCATAACAAGACCCTTAAGTCCGAGTATCGGTGCTCCACCGTATTGATGAGAATCAAAAGGCTTTAGTTCCTCCTTAAGCGCCTTTTTGACCAAAAGTGCTCCGATTTTGGTTTTAAGACTCTTCATGAAGCTTTTTTTGATTGTCCCGAGCATAAGCTTTCCAAGACCTTCATACATCTTTACGATTGTATTTCCGGTAAACCCGTCACATACAAGAATATCTGCCGCTCCGGCTGTCAAACCCGTAGGCTCCACATTTCCTACAAAATTGATTTCTTCGTCCTGTTTCAAAAGCTCATAAGCGGCTTTCGTGAGTTCATTGCCTTTTGTTTCCTCGGTACCTATGTTTATAAGTCCTACAGTAGGATTATCCTTTCCGGTTGTCTTCTTAAGATATTCGGATCCGAGTTTTGCAAAGATAACAAGATGATCCGGACGAACGTCAACATTGGCCCCGGCATCCAGAAGAAGTGAAGTCCCTTTGGCATGCGGAAGTACACATACAAATGGTGCGCGGTCTATCCCTTTCTCACGTCCGACCAGTACCTGTGCACCTACCATAAGCGCCCCTGAATTACCGGCTGATATGAAGGCATCTGCCTCTTTGTTGTGAACCATTTTCATGCCGACCGACATCGATGAATCTTTCTTTGACCGTATCGCCTGAACGGGATGTTCTCCGGTTTCGATGACTTCAGAGGCATTTACTATGGAAAGTCTGTCTGCATCATATTGTGTATTAATAAGAAGAGACTCTACTACATCTTGTTTGCCGACGAGAAAAACCTGAACCTCGGAGCATTTGTTTACAGCACAAACAGCACCTTTGACCACTTCCTCAGGTGCGTTGTCTCCTCCCATTGCGTCAATTGCAATTTTTATCATATAATTACCTCATTATCCATCTAAAATGATACTTTATACCCCGTAAAATATCAACCGTAAATGAACTAAAAAAGACCCTTTTTGAGGGTCTTTAATTAGTCAAATCAGTTATATAATTATTCAGCTGATACGATTTCACGCTTATTGTATGAACCGCAAGCCTTGCAAACGCGATGAGGCATCATAAGTGCGCCGCATTTACTGCATTTTACAAGTGTAGGAGCGGACATCTTCCAATTAGCTCTTCTCTTGTCTCTTCTTCCTCTGGAAGTTCTATTCTTTGGACAAATTGACACGTGTAACACCTCCTTCGTCAACAATTTGCAACTTTGATATTATAGCATAGGGGCGATAAAAGTCAATAGAATTTCATCTCTTACTGTACAAATCTGCATAAATGCCGTTTTTTCTCATCAGTTCGTCATGAGTACCCTCTTCAGCAATACAATCGTCTGCCATGACAAGGATTCTGGGGGCATTTTGAATCGTTGAAAGGCGATGTGCGATAACAAATGTTGTACGTCCTCTGGCAAGTGATTCCAACGACTCCTGAACAACTCTCTCGGATTCATTGTCAAGTGCACTTGTTGCCTCATCGAAAATCAGGATCGGCGGATTTTTTAAGAATACTCTTGCAATCGATATTCTTTGTTTCTGACCTCCGGAAAGTTTGACTCCACGCTGTCCGATATAAGTATCATAACCGTCGGGAAGCTCCATAATAAAACCATGAGCGTTAGCCGCCTTTGCCGCCTCAATACATTCCTCCCTGGTGGCATCTGTTTTCCCGTACATAATATTTTCTATGACAGTTCCTGCAAAAAGATATACATCCTGCTGAACAATTCCTATATGAGCCCTGAGAGAATCCAACTTGATTTTTCGTACATCTATACCATCTATCTTAAGTGAACCGCCTGTAACATCATAGAATCTCGGGATAAGGCTTGAAAGCGTCGTCTTTCCTGCACCGGACGGACCGCATACTGCGACAAACTCTCCTGATCTGATACTGAGATTAATATGATTCAGCACAATCTGATCCGTATCCTTATAATGGAAACTCACATCATCAAACTCAACATCTCCGTCGTTCGTTTCAAGCGTAACTGCATCAGGTGCATCTACTATATCCGGTTCGATGCTCATAATCTCACAGAATCTCTGATAACCTGAAAATCCATTATGGAACATCTCTGTAAAATCAACCAGTCTGTTAACCGGATCCGTAAACAGGGCAATATAGAGGATAAATGATACCATATCCGAAATCGTCATCTGTCCTCCGGAAATAAACAAAGATCCTGCAACAACAGCAACAACGGTAATTGCCGTACACAGAACATGCATCGAAGCAAAGTAACGGGACATATAATTATAAGTTGTAAGCTTAGTCTTTACATGTGCTTCATTGACCTTTTCAAAATTCTCTTTCTCATGGTCCTCATTTGTAAATGATTTGACTACTCTGATACCGGAAAGAGAATCCTCAAGTTGTGCTGACATATCTGCCATAGCTGCACGTCTTGCGACATAAGCCTCAGAAAACTTATTATGGGTTAATATGACAATTACCGCCATCAATATGACCATAACAAGTGCGATAAGGGCAAGTTTCAGGTTTATAGTACAGAGAATAATAAATGAGCCCAGCATCTTTATCGTATAGATAATAAGATTCTCCGGTCCGTGATGAAGAAGCTCCGTTATGTCAAAAAGATCTGTTGTTATACGACTGAGTATAGAACCGATCTTTGCATTGTCATAATAAGAAAAGCTGAGTTTCTGCAGATGGTCGAAAAGTTCGGACCTCATATCCCGTTCCTGATAAGTGCCCTGCACATGACCGAAATATACGGCATATCTCTCGCAGAGATAACTGATTATCAGCAGAACGATCATAATAACACCAAGTTTTAATATGATCGGCATGCCTTCCTGCGCAGGAAGAAATATAAGATTACCTGTGATATTCCTTATTATAAGCGGAATGACAAGCGCTATTCCTGCGCTTATAGCAGCCGCTATCAGATCAGAAAAAAACAAAAACTTATATGGTTTGTAGTATTTTAATATCGATAAATAGTCTTTCATAACCTTGTAATACATGATAAATGCCCGGCCAAAGAGCCGGGCATATTCTGAACAAAAATTTATTTTGCTGTAAGTCTTACTGTCTCTCTTGCGATTGCAAGTTCTTCGTTTGTCGGGATGAGCATAACCTTGACCTTGGAATCATCTGTAGAGATAACTCTCTCTTCTCCGCGGACATCGTTCTTCTCATCATCAATCTTAACGCCGAGATATTCAAGGTAAGCACAGATTCTCTTTCTTGCTCCCTTGTCATTCTCTCCTACACCTGCAGTGAAGCAGATGGCATCAACACCGTTCATGGCTGCCGTATAAGCACCGATATACTTAGCTACCCTGTAGTCGTATGCATCAAGACCTGCCTGAGCTCTCTTATTGCCTTCAGCTGCTGCCTTACCTACATCACGGAAGTCTGATGATACACCTGAAAGGCCAAGGATACCTGATTTCTTGTTAAGGATGTTGAGCATCTCGTTAACATCGATTCCTTCATGGTTGCAAATAAACTGAAGAACTGTAGGATCAACATCACCTGAACGTGTTCCCATGATAACTCCCTCAAGCGGAGCAAGACCCATAGATGTATCTACGCACTTGCCGCCGATTGAAGCTGATACAGAAGCACCGTTTCCGAGGTGGCATACGATTACTTTTGCATTCTCAGGATCAAGTCCGCCGAACTTGATGGCTTCTTTGCTGACAAACATATGACTTGTTCCGTGGAAGCCGTAGCGGCGTACTTTGTATTTCTCATAGTACTCATATGGGATGGCATAAAGATATGCTTTCTCATCCATACCCATACCGAATGATGTATCAAATACAGCTACATTTGACTTACCCGGCATAGCAGCCTCGCATGCCTCGATACCCATGAGGTTTGCAGGATTGTGAAGAGGTCCGAGGTCGAAGCATTCTCTGATGACTCTCTTAACGTCTTCATTGACAACGATTGATTCTGTGTATGTATTGCCGCCGTGAAGTACACGATGGCCTACTGCCGTGATTTCGTCTGTTGACTCAATAACGCCGTGATCCTTGTCTGTAAGAGCTGCCATAACGAGCTCGATGGCTTCTTTGTGTGTTGGCATCGGCTGCTCAGTCACAAAATCTTCTTTACCCGGAGCTTTATGTGTAAGCATAGATCCGTCGATACCGATTCTTTCGCAAAGTCCTTTTGCAAGTACTGCTTCGTTGTCCATGTCGATAAGCTGATACTTAAGTGATGAAGATCCGCAGTTGATAACTAATACTTTCATATATGTTTTCTCCTAAAATATAATATTTATCCCTGTGCCTGGGCCTGTACTGCTGTGATGGCGATTACTCCGAGGATGTCCTCCCAGAAGCATCCGCGGCTCAAGTCATTAACAGGTGCTGCGATACCCTGACACATCGGACCGTAAGCCTCTGCCTTTGCAAGTCTCTGAACCAGCTTGTAACCGATATTACCTGCATCAAGATCAGGGAATACAAGGACGTTAGCCTTACCTGCAACAGGTGAGTCAGGAGCTTTGCTTGCGCCTACTGAAGGAACGATAGCTGCATCAAGCTGAAGTTCTCCGTCAAGTGCAAGATCAGGTGCGAGTTCCTTAGCGATTCTTGTTGCCTCAACAACCTTTGTTACATCATCATGCTTTGCAGATCCCTTTGATGAATGTGAAAGCATAGCTACTCTCGGCTCGCCGCCTGTAAGAAGCTTAAATGACTCTGCTGATGAAAGAGCGATTGCAGCAAGCTTCTCCGGATCCGGATTCTGCTCAAGACCGCAGTCAGCAAATACGAATACGCCGTCATCACCGTACTCACAGTTCGGAACATCCATAAGGAAGAATGCTGAAACAAGCTTTGTACCCGGTTTTGTCTTGATGAGCTGTAAGCAAGGACGAAGTGTATTTGCCGTACTGTGGCAGGCACCGCTTACCATACCGTCAGCATCACCTGACTTAATCATAAGGCATCCGTAGTATGCATAATCGCTGAGCATAATCTTACGTGCTTCTTCATGAGTCATACCCTTTGATGCACGAAGCTCAACAAAAAGATCTTCATACTGCTGTGTCTTTTCATAAGTATTCGGATCAACGATAGTTGCTCCTGTGATGTCACAGTCACCCTTGTTTGCTTCAATCTGCTCCGGAGTACCGATGATAATAATGTTTGCGATACCCTCTTTAAGAGCTGCCTCTGCTGCCTTAAATGTTCTGTTGTCCATAGACTCCGGAAGGATGATAGTCTTCTTATCAGCCTTTGCACGAGCCTTGATGCTGTCCATAATTGCCATTTCGTTATTCTCCCTTCATGGTTATTATTACCAAATGTTTATTACATCGAAAAAGCACCCGAACGGATGCATACCTATTTAGATTTTAGCATCATAGCGGTTGTATAACAACCTTCTTTTGCAATTCATTGATATATTCCAGCGTTGCAGGTTCGGTGCCTTCGGTAGTTACCGCACCTGTACTTGTTGCAACAGCCAGTCTGACAGTATCTTCAAAGCTCATACCATGCTCATGACCGTATATCATACCCGTAACAACAGAATCTCCGGCTCCGCAGCATGACTTGACATCTACAGGTATTACGGGAACCTTGCATGCTTTATCCCTGGTGATGACAAAGCACCCTTCTCCTCCGTCAGATACAGCTATCATAGTCCCGTTTCCAAGCATCTTCCTGCCCAATTCCACGATTTCTCCGTCGCTTGCATGATGACTCATATCATAAAACTGTTCGAGTTCAAACCTGTTAGGCTTAAGAAAATCCGGGCCTGCCTTGATACCTTCTTTAAGGCTGTTGCCGTCGGCATCAAGCACTGCCATGGCTCCGCTTTTATGAACCATTTCGATTATCTGTCTGTATATGTCTTTGGGGCAACCGGGAACTATACTTCCGCCGAGTACGAATATATTGCCCGGCTTTGCGTATGACTCAAGTTTATTCATCAGAGCATCAACATCGTACTGGGTCATGGTAGGTCCGGGACCGTTTATTTCAGTCATGTCGGCATTTCTGTCCATGACCTTAACATTGGTTCTGGTTTCACCGTTTTCTATCCACAGATAATCGCAAATGATATCCTGCGGCATATATTCCGCAAAATCACGTCCACCCTTTCCTGCAAGGACTGCCACACAGACGCTGTCTTCTCCATATACTTTAAGGGTCTTACTGACATTGATTCCCTTGCTTCCTGCCGAGCACACAGCTGCACTGACACGATTAAGTGCATTAACCTTGAGCTCATCCGTGTGAACGATAAAATCTATTGATGGATTCAGTGTAAGTGTGATTATCATAATGCTTCTATAATGGCGTTCTTTAAATCGTCATACTCCTCAAATGCTTGATACTGCGGAAAATCATTTCTGATCTTTTCCGTAGTTCTGAACAAAAATCCTGCCTTGCTGGCCTGTATCATCTCAAGATCATTGAAACTGTCACCGCATGCGATAGTATCATATCCGATGCTTTGGAACGCACGTACCGTAGATAACTTTGAATGTGATATCCTCATCTTGTGTGAAAGTATCTCACCATCCGGAGCAACCTCAAGTGAATTGCACATGATAGTCGGGTAACCCAGTTTCTTGATGAGCGGCATGGCGAACTCTTCAAAAGTATCACTGAGTACAACAACCTGCACACGGCTTCTTAAATCATCCAGCATCTCTTTTGCACCCGGAAGCGGATCGATGGTTGCGATTACATCCTGTATCTCCTTAAGACCAAGCCCATGCTCCTTAAGGATGCCTATCCTCCACTTCATGAGCTTGTCGTAATCAGGCTCATCTCTTGTCGTCCTCTTAAGCTCAGGAATACCGCTTGCCTGAGAAAATGCTATCCAGATTTCCGGTGTAAGTACACCCTCCATATCAAAACATACTATATTCATATCGTTACGCCTTTCTTATTCTTTAGCTTCTCTTGGTTCTCTTCCGTATCGTTCTGTCATCTCAAGAATCTCAGAAGCAAGTCTATCACTAGCCTCGTCTGGCAGCATACGCCACTGCCAGTTTCCGTACGGATTGCCCGGAGCGTTCATGCGACAACCTTCTCCCAGTTCAAGCCAGTCCTGCATCTGTGTGATGAAAAGTGCTGCTATTGAACTCATGCCGCCTCTTATGATTCCGCGATTGAAACCTTCCTCTTTATTTATGCCGAGATATTTTTCGGCAAAATCTATTACGCCTGGATCTTCCTGCTCTCTCCACAGTTTCAAAGGTGCATTATCATGTGATCCGGCATAGCATACACAATTTCTTCTGAATCTGTGAGGCAGATAATTGTTATCCGCATCCGAACCGAATGCAAACTCCATTACTCTCATTCCAGGCAGACCCGAATCGTCAAGAAGCTTATATACATCCTCGCTGAGGTCTCCCAGATCTTCTGCCACGAACTTAGTTCCGTGAAACCACCCGGTTAGAGTACCTATAAGATCCATGCCCGGACCTTTAACCCAATGACCGTTCTTTGCCGTAGTCTCGCCATAAGGAACTTCCCAGTAACTTGCGAAACCTCTGAAATGATCGAATCTGATCATATCATAAAGCTTAGTAGCTGCCCCGACACGGCGTATCCACCATTCATAGCCTGTCGATTTCATTTTCTCATAATTATATATGGGGTTGCCCCAGAGCTGACCGTTCTCATCAAAATAATCAGGCGGAACTCCCGCAACTACCTCCGGAACAAAATCTTTGCCTATCTTGAAAAACTCCGGCTCAGCCCATACGTCTGCAGAATCCATTGCAACATATATCGGCAGATCTCCAAATACCAGAATGCCGAGACTATTGATATATTCTTTGAGCTTCGTCCACTGTTTAAAGAAAAGAAACTGAATATAAGTGAACAGTTCTTCATCCTCACATATTTTCTGTGCATCTGATGGTGACTCTCCGAAGTTCTTCCAGTCTGTCCATGCAGACATATTGTTAAGGCGCTTAAGAGCCATGAACTTTACATACTTCGAAAGCCATCTGTCATTTTCCCGGGCAAATGCCTGCACTTGTTCTGCATCACGGTCCCAGCCGCGTTTTTTAGCAAGTGCCAGCACATCAATACGATTCTCATATATCTTACCGTAATCAACATGTCGCGGATCGCTGCCCCAGTCTCTCGGTGCAACCTCTTCCTCCAAAAGAAGTCCTTCCTCAATGAGCATATCAAGGTCAATAAAGTATGGATTACCTGCAAATGTTGAAAAACTCTGATAAGGTGAATCACCGTAACTTGTAGGACCAAGCGGCAGCACCTGCCAGTATTTCTGTCCGCTTGCCTTCAGAAAATCGGCAAAATCGTAGGCTGCCTTACCGAAAGTACCTATACCATATCTGCTCGGCAGAGATGATATAGGCATAATTATTCCGCTGTATCTTTTATCGTATTTTTTCATATTGATAATTATACCATATTATGTATATTTTCCTCTGAATCATTGAGACGTTCGTTATTTTAAATATCGCTTCAACTCATTATAAAAGTTTTCCCTTGTTCCTGCCATGTTTACAACAGTTTCTTATCCTTCAGTTTTTTGAAGTATTTTACAGCCGGAGGTAGGACTCGTAATTCAGCCATTCTCAATCCTCCGAGCCAAAAATATCGTCATAAGTTGAATACTCGCCTCGTCCGTTAGCTGCTTCCTTTGCCTGTTCCAACAATTCTTCCACTGCTGGTCTCACTTTCGATTGCCTTATTTTAAATTCAGAAAGAAGCTTATCACCAGAGTATCCTTCAGCAATAAGATCCGATAAAATCTGTTCAGCAAATTCGCCGCCTGACACATGGGTAGCCGGCTGAATAATCAACATACCGTCTCCCATGGTACATATTGCCTCTCTATCAAACCCCAATTCACTAAAAAATCTCTGTGGTATAGTAAACTGTCTTTTGGATGTTATCGTGACTCTCTTCTGTTCTGGTATCGTAATTACTGGCATAATACCTACCTCCACAATAATAACAAGGTTTCCTTGTTTCCTTGTCGATATTATAGGGGATTTGCATTGAAATATCAAGCTGAATAGACTTTAATCTCCCCATCTTATCTGTTTTGATTCAGTTTCCAAAAAAGAGGCAAACGAATCTGATTTTCGTCTGCCCCTTGTATGTTTACTAAATCATCCGTGTACGTATACCGGCATGCCTACCCATATGATGTCCCACATTTCTTTTGCCTTGGCTGACGGCATATTTACACATCCATGTGATCCTCCTGTCAGATATATCTGGCCGCCGAAATTACTTCTCCATGAAGCATCGTGGAATCCGTAACCGCCGTTAAACGGCATCCAGTAATGAACGAAACTCTCATACTCCGTTCCGTCGACATTCTTGCCTTTGAGTGTCTTATCGGGAATCTTTGCCTGAATCTGATAGTTGCCCTCAGGTGTTATCGTACCGTTTGAAACCTTACCTGTTACACAAGGTGAATCAAAAATCGGCACAGCTCCGTCATAGATATACACATGCTGCTCCGGTATGGAGACCTCGATACAAGTCTGCTCATACGGATTAACACGGAACCACGGATCACCGATAAGTATGCCCTGCGCATCTACCTGATGGCCGTCAGGTGTTGCCTGATCTCTGAAAAGTGCTCCCGCAGGTCTGCCCTCTGCATCGCTCTGCGAGAAATAGCAAAGCTTGCCTGCACGGGTCTGCCATCCTGTAACCATGTATCCGTTACTGTCGAAAAGATACGTCTCACCATTTACATCTACCCAATCATTAACTACGTAGCCATCACCTTTTTTATATTTCCATTTGCCGTTTGTCTGCTGCTCCCATTTTGCCGCACCCGGTCCTGAACTGACATAATTAGCATCGGCAAAAGAAGCAAATGCTGACATAAGGCTGATGATTAATGCAAGTACTATTGTTATGTATTTTTTCATTGATATGCTTCCTTTTATTGTTTTGTCATATAACATTTATTAAATCGGTGGTGCCGGCACTAGCGGAATATCACCTTGTCCACCCGGTGCAGGACTGTCGCTTCCCGGACTCGAAGGTGTCTCCGTACCGCCACCCGGTCCAGAAGGTGTATCAGTACCACCACCCGGTCCTTCCGGTATATCTTCTCCCGGTGCAGAAGGAATCGACTCAGGCTCTGTCTCTGCTTTTGTTTCTGCCTTAGTCTCTGCCTTGGTTTCCTTCTTGGTCTCTTTCTTAGTTTCTTTCTTCTCGGCCTTTGTACTCTCGGGCTCGGTTTCAGTTTCTGTTTCTTCCTCTGTCTCAGGCTCTGTTTCTATCTCTGCACTTGTCTCGATTATCTCATCAAGATTGATTCTTTCCGGAGCCGTAACTGTCTCTGTTTCTGTCTCACTCTCGACCTCGATAGGCTGGATATCTTCTTCCTTTGCGCAGGCACAGACTGACACAACACATAATAATGTTATTATGAATAAGGTCAATAATTTCTTCATTTCATATCTCCCGTTACCTGAATTATTGTGATTATAACACAATGGTGCTTTGTAAGACCTTACATAAACTTTGCATTTATATTAAAGTCTGTCAACGAACTCACAGTTGCATTCTTTTGTCATTCTCTCAAGCATAATAGCAGTGACATCCTTTACCATTCCCTCAAGATCATCAAAATACGGCTGCTTGATGGAATAGTGTGCAAGTCTTGTCAGATAATCCTGCGTGTAGACCTCAATATTGTTCCAATATGATTCATTGGCTTCTTTATCCGTCTTAAGTTCATCTACGAATTTCTGCAGTGCAAGATACTGCATTGTTATTCTTTCGCCCATTTTTATCTCCTGTTATTTCTGAATATTCATACTGTCGATTGACTGTGTCAGTGTGGTCCATTCATCATACTTCGGAACAAATCCCAATATGCGTTTTGCTTTTTCCATAGATGCACACGGTGATCTGTCGATGTGCTCAAGATATTCAAACTGATTATCACCGCTCAGTTCATCACGGATCTCACCATACGGAGCAAATTTAATGTTCGGTTCCTGTCCGTATCTTTCGTAAAGCTTCATAGCGAAACCATAGAGAGTTATTGTATCGGGACAAGTGATGAAAAATTCCTCGCCTATGGACTTATCATTTTCAAGACATGCAATCGCAAGTGCTGCGATATCTGCTGAATGAACATGATGAAGTGTTGCCTGTCCGTAAGGATCAGGAAGTTTGATTTCACGACCGTTCATGATATCTTTGATGACCTGCGGATCTCTTGTTCCCTGAGGACCTACAGGCATCCAACCTTCACCGCATACATGCCCCGGATGAAGTATGGTCATCTTAAGTCCTTTTTCCTTATACTGTTGCTGAAGGTAAGCTGACATTTCGACTTTGCCGCGTCCGTAAGGGTCTTTTGCATTACGCGGATGATTCTCATCAACGGGCACATAATACTTTTCCTGAACTATCCATACGGAACCGATTACGATCAGCCTTACGTTTTCATTTCCCGGTGTATTGTATAGACTGTCACACATGAGTTTTGCTTCATCAGCACTGTAACAGATTAGATCACAAACAACATCGGGATGATCCTTTGCAATCAGTTCAATAGCCTCTGCTCTGGTAGCTGCTACACGTTTTACTTTTGACCACTGAGGCATGTTTTTTGTATATGGTTCTGACATTCCGCGTGAAACGGCAACTACCTCATACCCTGCATCCACAAGTGCGGGTACCATATAACAACCGACGTGACCTGTCGCGCCGATGACATAAGCTTTTTTCATGGCTGTCTCCTTATAATATTTATTAATTCTATTTTATCAGTTTTTTCTGAAATTACCACCATATATAGTGGCAAAGTTTGAACTATTTACAATATATTACCTTTATGGTAAAATGCACATGAAAGCTAGGGGCGCATAACGCTGAGATGGGGAGAAATCCCGGTCCCTTATAACCTGAACAGGGTAATTCCTGCGTAGGAAAGCAAATTTATGCCGCCTCCTGATTCTCGGGAGGATTTTTTATGTCTGTAAGAAAGTTAGTTACATGTTCCATGTGTGCGGCACTTGCGGTCGTCACGAATCTTATACGTATCTATACGTTTCCTTTCGGCGGTTCCGTCACCTTATTCAGTATGCTTTTTATCATGCTTCCCGCGTGGTTTTACGGAGTCAGGGAAGGTTTTGTAGTCGGACTGATCTTCGGCATCATTCAGTTTATCATTGAGCCGTTCTTTTTGTCGGTACCTCAGGTTGTTCTGGATTATGTGCTGGCATTCAGTATCATGAGCATCGCGGGGTTTGTTCGCAACAAAAAAAACGGGCTTATCACGGGATATATAATCGCCGTGGTTGCCCGTTGGGTTGTTGCTACTTTCGCAGGTATTGCGTGGTTTAAAGCGGGTATGGCTGCGTGGGACGGATGGTCTCCGCTTCCGTACTCAATGGCATATAATGCTATTTATATCTTCGCCGAATCGGCTGCCACCGTGGTCGTACTTCTGATTCCCGCCATGCGCAAAGCACTCGAACGTGTGAAGTCTAATGTATCTGGTTAACTTTGTCTCGCAAGACACCTGATAAGACATACTGTGTCTCAGTGATCCTCAGTTTATCATCTCAATAATCTTATCTGCGATTTCAGTTGCTTTGCGGCCTTCGGTATCACCGACACCTTCAATTGCAGCCGCAAGTACATCCGCCTTATCAGACAGTCCGATATGACGAAGCAACATCTCCGAAGCCTTAATGATACTGAGCGGATTTGCATACTCGCCAAGACCGTCTCTTAAAAGCTGCGGTGCTGTCCCGTGAACAGCCTCAAACATCGCATACTTATCTCCCGTATTTGCACTGCCGGCAGTTCCTACCCCGCCCTGAATCTGAGCGGCCTCATCAGTGATGATATCACCGTAAAGATTCGGAAGAACAAACACTTTGAACCTGCTACGTTCAGCCGTGTTGATAAGCTTAGCCGTCATGATGTCGATATAATAATCTTCAACAGTTATCCCCGGATAATCCGCTGCGACTTCATGACAAAGTTCCGAGAACTTGCCGTCAGTCTTCTTCATGATATTTGCCTTGGTGACTATACTGACATGATTCTTTCCATTATTCTTTGCAAACTCAAACGCTGCCCTTGCGATTCTCTTTGTTCCAGAATCGGTAGTAACCTTAAAATCCATAGCGAGCTTACCGGGTATCTCAATGCCTCGACTTCCGAGCACATACTCACCCTCTGTATTCTCTCTGAAGAACGTCCAGTCAATATTTTCTTCCGGAACCGAAACCGGTCTTACATTTGAGAAAAGATCAAGTTCACGCCTTAAGGTAACATTGGCACTTTCCATTGTGCCTCCCTTCGGAGTCTCTGTCGGTCCCTTTAATAATACATCGCAGCTTTTTATATTTGTCAGTACATCATCCGGAACTGATTTTCCGCATGCAAGACGATTATCGATCGTAAGACCTTCGATATCTTTAAGCTCTATCCTTCCGGATTCGATTTCATTTTTAAGAAGACATCCGAGAACCCGTTTTGCCTCTTTAACAATAATCGGACCTATGCCGTCACCGGGTATAACGCCGATGACGATTTTTTCCTTCCCTGAAAAATCAGTCGCCTCGGATCCGAGTTTCATCCTGTCTTCTCTTGCTATCTGTTGTTCAAGCAAAGTCCTGAACTGCAGGGCCGCATTATCGATATATTCTTTGTCATTTTGCATTTTTCGTATACTCCAAAAGCCCGCCGGCTTTAAGCATTGCTTTCTGGCGTTCCGTGAATGAACATTCCAGAACACATTTCTGATTGTTTGTAAGATCCTCAAGAATCATTTCTCCGCTGTCCATACCTGCATGAACTCCCATGATTCTGAGTTTGTCTCCCTGCGTAAGTTTATCGTAATCATCCGGATTCTTAAAAGTCAGCGGCATGATTCCGGCATTTATCAGGTTGGCTGCATGTATTCTTGCAAAGTTCTTTGCAACTACTGCTCTTATTCCGAGATACAACGGTGCAAGCGCTGCATGCTCTCTTGATGATCCCTGACCATAGTTATTACCGCCGACGATTATACTGCTTCCGGCTGCCTTCGCACGTGCCGGGAATGTCTCATCCACAACAGTAAAGCAGAACTCCGATATCTTCGGAATATTTGATCTGTACGGAAGTACCTTTGATCCTGCCGGCATAATGTGGTCAGTTGAGATGTTGTCGCTTACTTTAAGGATAAGTTCTGCATCAAGCTCGTCAGTCTGAGGACGCGCCTGCGGGAATTCTTTGATATTCGGTCCCTTTATTACTTCCGCATCCGCCGCATCTTTTTCATCAAGAGGGAGAATGATGGCGCTGTCGTTTATCTTGAATCTATCCGGCATGCTTACCTTCGGCATCTCACCAAGTGTTCTCGGATCCGTTATGACACCTGCGAGTGCGCTTGCAACCGCAGTTTCCGGTGACACGAGATAAACCTGTGCATCTTTGGTACCGCTTCTTCCCTCGAAGTTTCTGTTGAATGTACGAAGAGACACACCGCCTGAATTCGGTGAAAATCCCATACCGATACACGGACCGCATCCGCACTCCAGAAGTCTCGCGCCTGACTGAATGATATCATTGAGGGCTTCGTTATCTGCAAGCATTGAAAGAACCTGACGGCTGCCCGGTGACACACTCATGGATACACCTTCTGCTATGGTCTTTCCTTTAAGTAAAGCTGCTGCCTTTCTCATATCATAAAGCGAAGAGTTGGTACAGGAACCTATACATACCTGATCAACTTTCGTTCCTGCAAGTGAAGCAACCGTAACTACATTACCCGGTGAATGAGGACATGCGATAAGTGGCTCGACCTCATCAAGTACGATGTCTATCACTTCATCATACTCTGCATCCGGATCTGCCGAAAGCATAACAAAATCAGCCTCTCTGTTTTGCGCTTTCAGGAACTGCCGGGTCACTTCGTCTGACGGGAATAATGATGTCGTGGCACCGGTCTCCGCGCCCATATTCGTAATGGTTGCCCGCTCCGGCACACTGAGTGTCTTTATACCTTCACCGCACCACTCGATTATCTTGCCAACCCCGCCTTTAACTCCTATTCTGCGAAGCAGTTCAAGGCTTACATCTTTTGCTGTCACAAATGGTTTGAGTTTTCCGGTAACATGCACTTTAAGTATACCCGGCATCGTAATATAATATGTTCCTCCGCCCATGGCAACCGCAACATCAAGTCCGCCTGCACCTATTGCCAGCATGCCGATGCCGCCGCCTGTCGGTGTATGACTGTCCGATCCGATAAGTGTCTTACCCGGTATACCGAATCTCTCCAAGTGAACCTGATGACAGATTCCGTTTCCAGGTCTTGAAAACTTAAGTCCGTATTTATGTGCTACTGATTGAATGTAGCGGTGATCGTCAGCATTTTCATATCCAGACTGAAGCATGTTGTGATCTACGTATGCGACACTGAGTTCCGTGCGTACCCGCGGGATGCCCATAGACTCAAACTCAAGATATGCCATGGTTCCCGTTGCGTCCTGAGTGAGCGTCTGATCTATGCGAAGACCCACCTCTGTTCCTTTAATCAGCTCGTCGCTTACAAGATGTGCTTTTATTATTTTCTGTGCTAAATTAAGTCCCATATTAATTTTCCTTCGCTTTCTTCTGTGCTCTTTCCATAGCCTGTCGTGCCCGTGATGCATGCGACACCATAGCTATCCTGGTTGCTTCCGGATCGTGTTTTGCAAGTGCTTCAAATATCTGTCTGTGTTCCTGTGCGGACAGCTGAGCACGCGACGGATCTGATATCGTAAGCCATCTGTAACGCGCCGCTTTTTTATGCAGCGGTATCAGTATGTTGTATAAAACAGGATTGCGTGATGATCTGTAAAGTACCTCATGGAAATTATTATCGCATTCACGTATCTTATCAGGATCCTGTCTGGCAACGCAAAACTCTGCATAATCAAGTATGTCGGAAAGTTGCTTTAGCTCATCATCGGTGATATTCTCTGCGACATCAACCGCACATAGTCCATCGAGCATTTCCCGGAGTCTGTATATCGTGATGATGTCTTTTTCACTTATGCCTATGATTTTACTTCCTTTTCCGGTTTCCTCGATCATATTATCATGCTCGAGTCTGTTGAGTGCCTCACGAACCGGTGTACGGCTGACACCTAATTTGTCTGCAATCTCTTTTTCCGTAACTATCGAACCCTGCTCATATTCGCCGAGTATTATGCCTCTTTCAAGCTGCTCGAAAACCTGATCGGCAAGTGAAGTGTTTTTTATCATAATCTATCGTCTCCTTTCAGGCTTTGTAAAATCTATCGCCGGACAGTTCTTTAACCTTTGCTTCAAGTTCATCTGTTGAAAGATTAGTCTGTCTGCCGTTCTCATATTGCTTATCTATCCACTCTTTCATCTTCTCGACCATAGGATCTTTCTTATCAACTTTCTCTTCATCCTTCAGATGATAATGACCGTTGATCCAGTACGCTATGCCCGCAAGTCCCGATGTCTTTCCGACCATTACCATAGGTTGTCTGTTTAGTATCTTTTCGGTATTGAAGATATTATAAATTTCCTGATCCTTTAGAAGTCCGTCTGCGTGAATGCCGGCACGAGTCACATTGAAATTCTCTCCTACAAAAGGAGTCATCGGCGGTACCTTATAACCGATTTCATTTCTGTAATAATCACCTATCTCAGTGATGACTGTCGGATCCATACCATCCAGACTGCCTCGCAGCGAAGCATATTCAAATACCATTGCCTCAAGAGGTATGTTGCCGCAGCGCTCACCTATACCAAGCATAGTGCAATTAACTGCGGATGCCCCGTATAGCCAGGCCGTTGATGCATTCGGAACTGCTTTGTAGAAATCGTTATGTCCGTGCCACTCAAGCATCTCACTCGGAACATCGGCATAATGCTGCAGACCGTATATGATACCTGCAACGCTTCGCGGCAATGCAACCTCTGTGAACGGAACTCCCAATCCCATGGTATCACAGGCCCTTATCTTAACCGGGATGCCCGCATCCTCGCTCATTTTCATAAGTTCGGTTACGAAAGGAACTACAAAACCGTAGAAGTCCGCACGGGTTATATCCTCAAAATGACAACGCGGAACAACGCCTGCCTCGAAAGCCTGAGCGACTGTCTCGAGGTACATCTTCATTGCCTCCGAACGAGTCTTGCCGAGTTTCTTGAAGATGTGATAATCACTGCATGAAACCAGTATGCCGGTCTCAAGTATGCCGAGATCCTTAACCAGTTTGAAATCCTCTTTGCTCGCACGTATCCATGTCGTGATTTCCGGGAATTTAAGTCCCAGCGCCTGACACTCCTCGATGGCCTTTCTGTCATTATCACTGTATACGAAAAACTCCGTCTGGCGAATGATGCCGTAAGGTCCGCCCAATCTGGACATCAATTTAAAAAGGTCAACTATCTGCTTAACCGTATACGGTTCCCTGGACTGCTGACCGTCTCTGAAAGACGTATCCGTTATCCATATTTCTTCGGGCATCGAAACCGGAACACGACGATGGTTGAAGGCTATGATTGGTACATCATCGTAATCAAAAATATCACGGTACAGATTAGGATCCTGCACATCCTGAAGCTGATACTTGAATGATTTGTATTCAATAAGGTTACTTTTTGGTGACATTTCAAGCATAATGAAACCTCCTCGCCTGAATTAAACAATGAAAATAAAAATGCCTGTATAGTTGTATACATATATACAATTATACAGGCATTTCGGGTAAATTCAAGCAGTTTCTAAACCGGTTCAGTATATTTTTACCGGTTTTTCAGTCTTTCAGATAATTCTTATATTTATCTCTGTCGGCCAGGTGACAGCGGGTCTTCAGCACAGTACCCTCGCCGGTATAATCCTGCGAGATAACATGAGAGTTTTCCAGCAGATAAGCGACTATACCTCCCTTGTCAAAAGGAATCAAAAACTCTGCCTCGACATAATCACTGAATGCAGTATCAATTATCGCATCTTTAAGAAATTCAACAGAGGCATCCTCTCTCGCACTGATGACTATACTCTTGTTAAGTCTGCCCGAAGCATCCCTCACATCAGCCGCCTTACGCGGATATTCCTGAGATTCACTGCAAAGATCTGCTTTGTTATAAACTACCAGAACAGGTATATCGCCTGCCCCGAGTTCGGAAACAGTATTCTCGGTCGTAGTCATATGATCCTTATAATGCGGATCGGAAAAATCAACCACCTGCAATATAAGATCTGCATCCTTAACTTCTTCAAGCGTTGACTTAAATGCCTCAACCAAACCCGTCGGAAGCTTCTGAATAAACCCGACCGTATCCGAAAGCAGAAAGTCTTTATTATTCCCTGTCTCTATCCTTCTTATCGTAGTATCAAGCGTTGCAAAAAGCATGTTAGCCTCGAAGACTTTTTTCTCTGTGTCCGCGTACTTATTCACAAAAGCATTCATGATAGTGGACTTGCCGGCATTAGTATAACCAACCAGTGAAACAAGCGGCATCCTTGAACTCTGACGCTTCTTTCTCTGTGTCTGCCTCTCGCGCTCGACCACCTTAAGTTCCTTACGCAGCTCCGACAGTCTGTGATCTATCATACGACGGTCGATTTCAAGCTGAGTCTCACCCTCACCCTTACTGGACATGGAACCTGATGCGCCGCCCTGACGGTTCTGCTTCTCCCACATACCGATAAGTCTCGGTTTCATATACTGAAGCCTTGCCAGCTCAACCTGAAGCTTCGCCTCACGCGTCCTCGCACGATCTTTAAATATCTCAAGTATAAGCGCAGTTCTGTCCATGATAGGAACCCCGAGTTCCTTATTCAGATTTCGAATCTGAATCGGTGTAAGCGTATCATTGAAAATGACAAGCTCCGCGCCCTGCGTCTTCACAAGCTGTGCTATCTCATCGACCTTGCCCGAACCCATATAGAGCGGACTCGTCCTGTGTTCAAGCTGCTGCATCACTTTTGCAACCGGCTTAAAATAACAAGCTCTTGCAAGTTCGGACAGTTCATCCATGGAATGTTCAAACTCCTCAATACTTCCTGAATCACTACCCGTCTCATAAACGCCTGCAATAATAACATCTGTTAAATTTTCAATTTCATTATATTCCGTCATGTCATCATTTTATCACATACACATATATTACCGCGACCATAAATATCATATTGTAAAATTGCATTTCTCCCTCAAAGAATGTAAAATAACAGCGAAAACGAGGTGCACAATATGCGACTTTTATTTATAAGACACTGCGAACCGAATTACAGAACAGATTCACTGACGGAAAAAGGATTTCGTGAGGCCGAGCTTCTCTGCAAAAGAATGATCAAAGAAGATTTTAAAGTATGCTACTGCTCGACTATGGGCCGTGCCATGCTGACCGCCAAGCCGTTTCTTAAAGCCATGAATCGTGAAGCTGTCTACTGCGACTGGCTGCGTGAGTTCTCTCATCCCATCACACTCAAAGACGGTTCTGTAGCTGCACTTCCATGGGATCTTAAACCGGATGACTGGGTGCTTGACGAGAGACATTTCAACAAAGACCTCTGGTGCAAAACCGACATAATGAAAAGCGGTGACATCGACCTGTACGCTCAGGAAGTCTATGAGGCATTTGATGCAGTGCTCGCAGAGCATGGCTACTTAAGACTATCCACCAACAGATATAAATCGGTAAAACCAAACCATGACACTCTCGTATTTGTCTGTCACTTCGGTGTCACTTCCGTCATGCTCGGACACCTTCTCGGATTCTCTCCGATTGCACTTCTTCACGGAACAGGTGCACCTACATCAGGCGTGACTCAGGTTTACACCGAAGAAATACAAAAAGGTGTGGCAAGCTTCCGTATCCATTTCTACGGAGACATCTCACACCTTTATGCTGCAGACGAACCTCTGAGTTTCAATCCCCGCCTGAGCGAATGCTACGGAGATCCCTGTCACTATGATTTCGGTGACGATTAATATACATAACCATCGTCGTCGATGGTAACATTACCCGATAAGGATCTCATATACCGGATGACTCTTTCTTTTTCGGAGCCATCCGATTTTTTTGTCTTGCATCCGGACTGATATGCCGGAATGAACTGAAAACTCTTAAGTGTCTTTGTCTTTGTATCTATAGTTGCCTGAACAAGACAGGTATCCAGCGAACTTGAATTAAACAGATAATTACCGAGTGAGTAAATGCAAGGCACACCATCTATGATATCTATCTTCTGAAGAACATGAGGATGATCACCGATTATGATATCTGCACCTGCAGCAGCATACAGCGGAGCCTGTTCATCCTGATACCAGTCTGTCTTTGATTCACCTTCAGTGCCCCAGTGAACAAAAGCTACAACGAAGTCAGCATTATCTTTTGCCTCCCTGATCGAATTAACAAATTTGGTCGGGTCAAGACATCTGAACACTCCGGGTGAAGTTTCCGTCGCTTCCACTGTATCCGGACGGGCAAGTCTTTCAATCTGCGTTGCCGCTACGAAAGCAACCTTCACTCCCTCGATTTCCATATAATAAGGAGCACTTGCCTGCTCAAAATTTCTCCCTGCACCTACATACGGGATGCCGGCATTTTCAAGAGTATCAAAGGTATCGAGCATAGCCTCCTGTCCATGATCATTAACATGATTATTAGCCAGTCCGACTATATCGACTCCTATATCTGAAAGCTTGCTTACATACTCAGGTTTTGCACGGAAAGTAAATTGCTTTTCTGCAAGCGGCGCACCTCTGTCGGAATACGGAAACTCATTGTTGAGCATGAAAACATCCGATTGCGTCATTATCTCCATAAGCCCTTCATCAAATGAAGTCGTTATATCTCCGCCTCGTTGTAACATTGATGCCATGATGGCATAATTGGGATCGAAAAGTATATCTCCTGCAAATGTCAGCGTTATCTCCGGTTTATATACCGGTACCGGTTCTGTCTCCGGCTCAGGCTCTTTCTCAACAATCTTTATCCCCGGTTTTGTTTCCGGAACTGTTTCCTCCACGGTTTCAGGCAAAGTCAGCGACATAGTCTCCCTTTCCGGAATAAGCTTGTCTTTATTAAACACACAAAAAACCACAGCCGCAACCGCGACCATAATAAGCAGGATGATAACTATAGTTTTAATTACAGTTTTAGATCTCTGCATAATATTCTGTCCTTCAGCTCGTATGCTTTAAAAAATCCCTGATCATTGAGCTGTTTTGCCGATTCAATAAGTGCCGTTTCAAAACCTGCAGCCATCTTATCAAACCTTGCCATAGCCATCTTTTCACCCAGGCCGCATTCTTTTGCAGCAAGCTTGAATGAATCTCTTGAAACTTTATCAATATTAATCTCGCCGCCGATCTTAAATGCAAGATCACGGGTGCTGCTTTCATAAATCTCCGTACTGATGATATCATAAGCCGGTGCAAGACGAATCGATTTCAGATTCTCACCATAGACCAGCGATGCATTCTTGATATGATTATCAGTATTACCGATAAGATAATCAAAAACAATGATATCCCACAGGCGCATCTGATCCTCGATAGGATTGGATGAATACTTACGAACCACATCAAACATATCTTTCATATGATGTCCGTCTTCGGATTCATATTTGTTAATAGATGCGACGCCCAGTGCCTGCGCGAAGTCTTCCTGATGAAGTCTGATCGGAACTTTCAAATCTTCAAATGTTCGTGAATAATCCTGCGATATGCTTCTGTCATATCTCTTTGTCGCAAAGAGTACTTCACCTTCTTCGGCATGACCTGTGTTGATTATATTGCTTTCCGGAACGACTATACCAAGCTCACGCGCCGTCATCAAAGAAAGCTGCTCATTAGTGACTATTGAATCAAGTCGGACATGACTCTGTTTAACTATGTGGGTACTTGGTGCACTACCCAGCGGAAGATACCACGTCATATTGTCTTCATCATAATATAATCCTACTTTACCCGATGCACCTGCAAGTGAAAGATGCGCTTTTGTGACAAGCTGAACAGACCATGTTGCACCTTCCCGTGCGATTTCGCGTATCTGCTCCATACTCAGGTGTTCGTAAGAAGGCAGCACATCGTCATCATTTTCCTCATAAACAGTTATCGCACCGAGACACTCCCGACCGAGTGCCGCCAGTATGGAAAGATAATCACTCTCATCTGTTCTCATACACTGCGCTACTGTCATTTTAAGGAATCCTTCCGGAAGCAGACCTTCGAAATAGTTCCGTGTCCTTATCGGAGAAAATGCTTCCGATTGCAGAGGCAAGCTTATCGATATAGGTCTTGCATCTTCAGATTCAAGGTAAGAAGCTGCGTAGGTAAACTGCGCATCTGATGAGTCGTTGCCACTTATGGTTCCGGCAAATACCGGTTGACCGCATATTTCGATATTTACATATAAAGTCTTCATAATTTTCGCATTTAGCCGTTCGGCTATGTTTTGTTTTGCAAGGCGAATAATAAGCCGTTCGCACCATTTAATACATGTTAATTATATAATGGGCTAATAAACAAGTCAAGAGTGACAAGGAACACTTGTCACTCCGGTATGTTTTCTGATATAATGTTTCCAATCGGGGTGTGGCCCAGCTTGGTAGGGCGCTTGACTGGGGGTCAAGAGGTCGCAAGTTCAAGTCTTGTCACTCCGATTTTTTTATTGCAGGAATAAAACGATAATTTATCTTGCCCGAATCAAAAACAGGACCAGCCGTAGCCAGCCCTGCTCTGATTAAAACATTTCTCCCGTTTCTTATGCTTATACTTTTTATTCATTTTGACACTATATTTTCAACCCATATTCATATATAGCATCGCTTGGAAGATCAATATCATCTGTCCAGTATACCACCGTCCTACTCTGGTCAAGATTTGCGTTATTAAACAATCCCTTTTGCGTTTTCAAAAGCTCATACTGCGGAATCTGGTTAATATCTTCTTTTACATCATATAGGACTTCCTTATTATCATCAAAAGATACCCTTAATGTATAATCCTCCAAAGGTATTAATTTTTTTATTCTCGGTATCATTGCTCCTCCTTTATACGAGCGGCGGCAACTTGCCTATTATCTGACTATGCATCAATCCACCTCTATCAGTTCATGCTCGGCCATGTTCTTTCCGGAATTCATATCCGCAAGAATCTTCTTAAGTTTATCCATGTTTTCTTCTGAATAAAACGGATCTACATTAAGTTCAAAAGGAATGCGTTTTTCCCTGCTTACTTTCTTTGCAAATATAGTAAATGCAGCAGACATAGATATTCCTATCTCGTTACAAACCTGCTCCATTCCCTTTTTATCATTCTCATCAAGTCTGAAATTAACTAATACTGCCTGTGCCATGATATGCACCTCCTCAACCGGTAATAGTATAAAACATCATAAAGCATTTTGCAAGCACATTGCTTTACATAAAACTCTCGAAGGCAGACGGACCCCTGGAAGATTTTGGATGGATCGGATCCAATATCACCCTATCAGAATGTCCATCAAAGATGAGTTATATCAGGATACTTTTTCATAAAACGATGGTCAAGAATAAAAATATATTTTAGAACAATGCTGACTTGGCAATTATGGCTATTCCATTTTCTACCGCCGCATCATAAGATACATCTTCATAAAGAAGTTTAACTGTGATGTCTCTATAGTCAGTTTCATAAAATCTGCTTTCAATGATTTCATAAAGCATTTCTGTAATATTATATTGTGGTAATGCAGCAGGATTGTTTTTCAGTTTTAGACGATCTAAACGAACTTCTTTTATTAATGGCTTTATCCTATCATTCAGTTTTACCCGTGTCAGCAGTTTGTATATATCATAAAGATGCCTTGAGTCTCTATCCTGCATATCTTGAATCCGATAATCACAAACAGCAAATACTTTATCAATTAAAGTACGCTCAAGTGCTTGAACACTAATTGTGCAGCCTGCTGCTTCAAACGGAATCGGAAAAGTTATTTCGTTTTCCCTGCAGAAATCCATAACAAAGCTATGTACTTTCAGCTTTTCGCAAGGAAATGCAGTCAAATAATAACTGGTTTCTATAATGATTTCCTGCGGAACGTCAGTAAATAGAGATTCATATGTGAAAATATATTTATTGTAGTCATGGTTGGAAAATACATCATCAGGATTACTAAAAACCATTCCCAGTCTCTCGCATATTCCTATGATGATTTTCTTTGTTGATTTTCTTTCAGACTGCGTAATTGGTCTATTTATGGACAGATCTATATCTTCTGAAAAGCGTTTTATCAGGTTAAATGCTTTTGATAAACTGGTTCCGCCTTTAAACACAAAAGGTACGGTCTCTTTTGACAGTTCATTGAGAAACATCGTCTGTATTGTATCTTTTTCAACCATCAGCACAGTCCGTTTTGTTTCTAAAGATACTGTTTCTATGATTTCTTTCCATTCAGTTTTATAATCACTATACCAATTCATTCATCAAACCTCCTTCGTATATATTCTTATAAACCTTGCATGGATACAGCCCAATGTATTCTTTTACTTTATTAAAGTCTACCCCTATCTGAGATACAAAGCCTCTAAGCTTAGTTTTTAACTCATTTCCTGAGATTTCGCTGTATTTATCAATATCTGCCATCAAATCCAGAAACATAAGCGCTCCGGAATTTTCGTCATTAATTTCAGCATACGGCTTGTATAGAACGATTTTTCTTCCGTCAATATCAAGTTTTCTTTGTGCCGTTGTGGCTTCATTTGAACGTATTTCAATCCATGACGGATTCTGAGTTGTAAAACCGTACATATTGGCAAGTTGAAGGCCGGTAACATACCCTTTTGTTTTTTTGCCGCATCGGAGGTACTTCTTATCAAGGTATTTATCTATTGATACCTTTCCGGGAGTTCCGAGTATAGTAACATACGGCAGGAAATATACGCCGTTTGATAGGCGCATAAGTTTGCCGGAATCAGTCAGTTTCTTCATTTCCTGTCGTACGGATTCTCTTGATGATCCTTTTACTTCACTCAGGAAAATCGGTTCCCCTTTATCATATTGTTTGCACAGATTATCGTATAACATATTACTCACATTTTTGAAATATCACTTTTCAAGTTTATTATAGTATTTTCTCCGAAAATGTCAACTTTCAGCCGGTTACTACAATCTTGATAATCACAGAATATCGTTGATACAATATGTCAATACGATAAACGACAACGGAAATTCTCAGATGATATGCCATAACTGAGACAAGGCGGAGAGGGTTTATTCTTCTCCGCCTTGTGGTAATAAACACAATATGCTTATTCCGTTGTCTCTGTATTAATCGGTTCCTCTTCCACGACTTCTTCAGGCTGAACCTGGTCATCGGTCATTTTCTCCTCGGGTTCTGGAGCAGGTTCTTCTATGACCGGATCATTATCTTCTGTCGCAATCTTTTCCTCTGTCAAGGCTTCCTCCGGCTGAATCGGTTCTCCGGTTTTCTTCTCCTCAGGTTCATTTTCTTCTATCTCAGTCGTAATAGTCTCATCAACCTGTTTGTCAAGATTTGGCAGAGCCATCATTGTAAGCATTGCCGGTGCCGCCGGTGCGTAGGTGCCGTCTAAGAATCCATTCCCTTCAACCTCGATAGAAGTCAGTTTACCCTCTTCCATATTGAAGGTGAAAGTAACACTGTTATAGGAACAAGTAAAATCATCACCGCTTCCGCTCACGGCTGTTGTCAGAGGAAGATCGAATGTAGGTTTTCCGGATTGAAGATGGAGATAATCACTATTCTTGTAGCAACAATTAACTTCACCATTCTTCCATGCTTTTTCCTCTGAGGTCGGGAAGTCCTCAACTGTTGCAAGTACATCTTCTACTTTACTGATTGTCGGTGCCGGTGTATACAATGTAAATTGCTTGTCTTTTGCCGGAGCGATGTACTTGTTCGTATTGGTACCATCGCCAACATACCAGTGTGTCCCATCGTTAGCCTGCGCGCCTGTCTTTGCCGGGATGGTGACTTCCCATGTGGCTGCTTTTGTACCGGCACTGTCGAACATATAGTTATAGCTCGTCACCTTCGCAACACTCCACTTGGAAAGGTCGAGGGTGAAGTTCAGCTCGGTGGAGGTGTTGCCGTAACAGTAGAACATACAGTACATACTCGTCACATTCGAGGTGTCCCAATTGCTCACATTCGGCACGTCTTCCAGTTTTTGGGAGAGTTCTCCGTAATCGTAGAACATAGAGGACATATACGTCACATTTGAGGTGTCCCAATTGCTCACATTCGGCACGTCTTCCAGTTTTTGGGAGCATTCTCCGTAATCGTAGAACATAGAGGACATATCCGTCACATTTGAGGTGTCCCAATTGCTCACATTCGGCACGTCGGTCAGCGCGGTGGAAGAATAGCCGTAGCGTCCGAACATATAGTACATATTCGTTACATTGGAGACGTCCAAATACTCCGCACCGCTGATGCTCTCGGCGTTATTCATGTAAGAGAACATATATGCTGTGGAGGTGAGGTCGTCATAGCTTGCAACGGAACTATCAATTGCAACGCTCTTTATGTCCTCGCGAATTTCGTTGTAGCCCCAATCGCTATCCTTTGTTGCCGCAGTCGGGAGATTGTCGTAAACAGTGATGTGCTCTCCGCTGTGGTCTACCGTATCATAGTAGAATGTCAGGGTATTCGCATCACTGGTGGTGTCGTATACTGCCTTGAAGGTAGAAGGTACAACTGCCTTGAAGTGTGCTTTCAGCGTCAGTGCCGTTTCTGGCATAGTGAGATTTATCGGGTTATTTGTCTTGGAAGCTTCAATATCAATGCCACCGGATACAACCTCCCAATACTCAAATTCATAGCCGTCAGCAGGTATTGCCGTAAAGACAAGTTTTGTTCCCTTGACAGCCTGTGTAGTTTCGGATGTAGGTTCTCCGTCTCCAACCTTTACGGTTGCCGTGCCGTGGTCACCCTGTACCTGCGGGGTGACATTGTAAGCTGTCGGAGCCGGATCAGGTTTGCGACTGCTGCTACCTCCGCTGCTTGTATTCTGCTGCCATGCTCCGTTTGAGCCGACATAATATCCGTCTGGTGTCCTCTCATTAACATACATAGCGCCATACGGATGTGATGCATTTGCATACTGTTTCTCCCCGAAGTAATACCATACTCCGTCAATCTGCTTCCAGCCATGACACATGATGCCTGTCGATGAATCAAGATAATACCTCTTTCCGTCTCGAGGATCTGTTGCCCAGCCTCTCACAAGCCTGCCTTCGCTGCTGTCCTTTGTTTCTCCGGTGTAGTACCAGACAGACGGATCTCTCTTATCCTGTACCCATCCTGTGTTCATCACCCCGTTTGTAAAATGGAACCAGTTATAATCTGTTGCTTTGTTGGTCGTATTCAGATAATACCATCCATCTCTTGCAACTCCGTCCTGTGAACGAAAACTCCATTTTCCTTCGGCATCCATGCTCCAGGTGCCTGTAACCTTTGCAGATTCTGACTCTGCAGCTGGTTTTGCACAGTTTAATGGTGCGGCAAATGCCGAAGTGGGCAGAAGCGAAACAATCATTAAAACTGCCAAAAAAAATGCCGTAATCTTCCTTTTCATCATTTGAAAATCCCTTCATAAAAGATTTTTTTATTCTTTGATTATATCCATGCTCAATAGGATTTAATCCTCATGTATAGTAAGTATACCACCATGCCCCCGGACGCCAGTATAAAAGGATTATTACCATAACTTAAACATTTTCTTATTTTCCATTCTTGCTTCGTCATTCCAGGTACCCTCAGACTTTGATTTTAGTCTGATGCCTTTATAGATCTGTACCTTTGTTTCTATACATACAATCATAATATAAGTACAAATTTGAGCTATATAGAAAAATATATCAGACATTAATGCACCGGCTTTTAATGTTTGAATAAAACTTACAATGAAGAATATAAACATTACAAAAATTGTAACCTGGCTTATAATAACACTCTTTTTTACCCCAATATGATCGGATTGTGCAACCAGGTAGTTATAGAATATTATCAAAGCTAATACCACAGAGATACCGGTTCTGATTGTAATGGCATTGCCCATTCCATAGTAATCCAGCGATGTTGCAAACATATTTAGATTATCTGCGAATAAGAAAAACAACAAAGCACCCATTAAGCTCTTTTGGCAGTTTGTTTCCCCGTTTTTATAGCAGATTAATAAACTCATTAATATCAGTGATATGCAAAAAATCGGAAGCGAATAACTGAACAAACCATAATCACTGATATATAATAATCCGGAAATAATGAACGCAATACAACCAATAAGGCAAGATACTAATAATACTTTTGAACTGCTGAAAATAGTTTTGAAAGTCTCTTTCATAACAATCTCCTTTTCTCACATCATTCATTCTCGTTGAAAAGAATTATCTATCAACTTATGACCAACTGATAAAGCTCTTCATACATCATAGAACTAATAATAGTATATCACGTAGATGAAAGGGTTTATACATGCGAATTTGGCCGATTTCTGAATAGCAACTAAGGGTTTTTTAGAATATAGCCGTCCGGTTATTGGTACATCAAGGAATGTAGAATAATTTGCATAAAGACGAGGAGGATTGGCCTTATGGAAAAAAGAACTATAAGAGTAACAGGAAAA
>JAZRYX010000047.1:0-8550 GCA_045600945.1 Lachnospiraceae bacterium | reverse complement strand
TTTTACCCTCTGTCATAACTACTTTGTGAACCGGTTTCTTTTCTTTTGCCATAATAATAGGCCTCCTATGATTTATTTTATCATAGGAGACCTTGCTCACATATCTTATATGCTATTTACAGAAAAAATTTCATACTCTCGCCAAGTCAGCATTGTTCTAAAATAGGTTTTTATTCTTGACCGTCACTTTAATCAATCTCATATGGGTAAATATCAAAACACCTCAGGAGTAAAGCATGCTAAAACGTCTTGTGCAATGTTTTAACTTAATCTTTTCCTAAGGTGCTTTGATTGCCTTGATCGATATTTAATTCCAATATTAGTCGATGTCAATTACTTCATATCCAAGATAATACTTGAATGCATCTGTAAGGACTTTCTTCATATGACCTTTAGCGATTGCTGTGTGATGCTTGAACCCGTTACGAGCGAGCTTCTCAAGTTTGCACTGAAGATTAGGAATCTTGCAGACACCTGCTACACCGAAATATTCATTTTCAATCTTATCTTTTGTCATCTCAGCTTCTGATACATAGAGATGAATCTTACCATCCCTTATCTTGCAGTTTGAAATAGTGCATGGGAATGCGGCGATACGGCCTTCATTTGTTCCCCAACCTGATCCCGGATCACCTTTAGCGAACAGTTACATGCATAAGACTCATCTATATGAACGGAAAGTACAAGCTCCATATGTACACAGGACAGGCACAGACACCGCCTGCATGGAATGAGTACGGATGGGATGATCCGGCACCACAGCTGCCGTCACTTGAAATCTTCCCTGATAACTGTACGGTAGAAGAGTTTGCACAGAAGGTAAGCTGCCAGCATGTAATCGTGGCATTCGGTGATTACTCAGAGGCAGTTAAAGACTTCTGTAAAATGATGGATATCGAGCTTATATGACAGGGAAATATATAGTTGATAACATGACTCCCGGGACAAATATCCCGGGAGGTTTTCATATAATAGGAAATTGCTTTGATTTTTCTATAAACGGATAATGAATCTCATACCTTAAACACGGCATCAAGACTTATCATTGTTGCAGCTTTTCTTACATCTTCATAGTCACTGCTAAACAAATCAAACTGTATAATACCGGTGCCGATGAGAGGCGAAAAGGAGGCAGTAAAAGTTGTCTTCAGCATATTAAGAAAAGGTTCTCCGAGTATTGCCAGATCTCCGCCGATATGTACGCTTTGTATACCCAACAGGTTAATGGTACTTAATAATGCGGTGCATAGTGTTTGGGTATACGACTGAACCACTTTCTCAACATCTTTGTTTCCGGAGTTCAGTTCTTGTGCTACAATGTGCATAGCATCAACATTGATTTCAGATCCGAATAATTCGGAATATGTCAGATCCAATCCTGCATTTTCATTTAGCTTTTTAAATAATACCGGTGTTGTGCAGAGTGTTTCCATACAGCCCCGGTTTCCGCACATACACCTCTCTCCGCGATAGTCTATTATGCTGTGCCCTATTTCTACAGGAAAGCAGAATGTCATATTGCTGTTTTCATTACTTGTAACAACTCCACCAAAGATTGCTTCATCTATATTAATGGATAAAAGAGGTAACGTAGGAAGACCGCTTCCGAGGGCAAACTCTCTGAATGCGATTATGGTTCCGTTATTACTGATTTGTACATCAACCTTGGGAAACTGACTTTTTAACTGAATTGCAAGATGCCTGTTTAATATTTCTATATCCGGAAATACAGTAGAAGAGATCAGATCTCCGCTGATTTTATCGATAGTTCCGGGGAAAATCAGATGAATTCCCAAAAGCTTTCCTATGTCAAGCTTTGAGGATTTTAATAAAGAAAGAATGGAGGTGGCTATATGATTTGAGTCATAAATGGTGTTTTTAACATCAATTCCTGCTACTTTATTAAGACATATATCATAAACAGTACATATGTATCTTCTGCTCAGTAATTCAACAGTTACGACATATCCCATCTGAGCATTAACCTCAAGCATAATTGCACGGCGCCCCTTGCTTGAAGTTGAAATGGTTTCTTTTTCTATTACCCATTGCTTTTGAATCAAATTATCTACAAGGCTTGAAACCGTAGAAACTGCAAGCGGGCAGTTACGGGACAGGTTTACTCTGCTTATCGGCATCTTATCCCTTATTAAATTGAATAACATCATTGTGTTGCCGGACTTGATTTCCTTCTGTGAGGTACTGTAAGTCGGCTGCTTAATATTCCTTATTTGTATCATTATTTTTCTCCTCGAAAAAAATAAACTGTTTTAGTATTGTACCTTGTTTGCTAAAAACTGTCCATATCTTTAGTGAAAATACATAAAAACGTGTGTTTATTATTGTAATGATAATAATAGTTATAACAGTTGTTAAGATAACTAAAACAAAATATTATTTTAATTATTCCACGAGGAAAAATAATTATTTATTTTATAAAAGGAGGGAATTATGAAGTACAGTCTTGAAGAACTTCAGGTAAAGTTTGAAGCCGGAAGGAAAGCCATTCGCAATGCGGTGGATTTTCAGCTTGGTTTCATGGGAAAAGACGGTTGCTATGATTGGCCGGGATATGCACATGATGCATTTCATAAACAGGCTTATTCATGGAATCTTGTAGGCAACAATGAGGAGGCTCATCTTGAACTTACTTGGGTACGCGATACAAGATTAAGACCGGATGGATCACTTATTCTTACAGAGGATCCAAATGACACAGTAAACAATGTAGACCTTTACAAGCATGCATGGACATGCCAGGGAGCTCATCGTCTCGGCAGATTTGATGTTTCATATCCAATCTATAACTTTATTAAGACATGTGAGCGTCCTTGCGGAGGATTTCCTCTTCAGAGAGCTATGGAGTTCTGCCGTGCCATGACAACAGGTTGGTGTGGAGTAACGGCTATTTACTTCAATGACCTTGACCTTGCAAAGAGATGTGCAGACTGGTGCTTAAGCGTTCAGCAGCAGAACACAGATCCCGGCAAATATTACTTTATGACAGATGACGAGGGAAAAATCGTTAAGGAAGACAAGGGTGGAGAGTTTATCGACATCACAAAGACAAAGCAGTGCTACTGGGAAGTAGGTTTCTGTATGCTTCTGTTCGATCGTCTCTATCAGGTAACAGGCGACAAGCAGTATCTTGAGCCGGTAGGAAAGTGGCTTGATTTCTTATTTACATGTCGTGAGGATGTATGGCAATACTGGGGCAGCGGCAAGGCAGCTCTCGGTGCAGCTATGTACTACTCATTCACAGGTGATGAGAGAGGTATTGAGGCAGCTTGCGGATTCATTGACTTCGTTGTTCGTGAGCAGGTTAAGATCGCTGACAAGGATGGAAAATATGCAGGCGGTTTCTGGTTTGATGATGAGCCGGATATTCTCCTTATCTATGTAGATCATGCGGCTTGCTTCTCAGGCTGGGTACTTGACTCTATTTCATATATTGAGCAAAGACTTGGTTTGTTAAAGGCTACAAATAAATAATCAGCAGGAGGAAGAACAGAAATGTATTACGATCCGAATAAGAAATATACAGAGCAGGAAATTGCTGAGCTTAAGAACTATGCAGTTTCACACATTTGCCCGCACTATATGTGCAATGCAGACCTTGATTCAAACCCAAAGGTTTATACAAAATCAGAGGGCAACTATATTTACGATCTTGAGGGAAACAAATATCTTGATTCATTTGCTTCTATCCTTACAACTATCTGCGGACATAACAATATGGAAATCATCAATGCTATGTATGAGCAGATCAAGATCCTTGATTTCTTCCCGAACTTTGGGGACCACTATTGCTTACCAATGATCGAGCTTTCAAAGAAGCTGGAAAAGATTTCTCCTGAGGGACTTACAGCTTTCTTCTATGTAAACTCAGGATCAGAGGCAAACGAGACAGCTATCAAGGCAGCAAGATCATATCATTATGAGAATGGTGAGCCGGGAAGATATAAACTTCTTCACAGACGTGGTTCATATCATGGAACAACTGTAAATACAACTGCTGCATGCGGTCTCCCTGGCTGGAAGAAGAAATATGACGGAATCCTTAACCCCGGTATGGTTGAAGTTCCTGCAGCTGACTGCAATCACTGCCGCTGCGGCGGAAACGGTGACTGCTCAACCTGCGGTCTTGCATGTATCAAAGAGACAGAGAGAATCATTCTTGAAGAAGGACCGGAGACAATCTCAGCTATCATCATGGATCCGATGCCGGGTTCAAACTCAGGATATCCGGTAGCTCCGAAGGAGTATATGACTGCTCTCAGAGCACTGTGTGACAAGTATGGCATCCTTATGATCTTCGATGAGATTCAGGTTGGATTTGCCAAGTCAGGTAAGTGGTTCGTAACAGATTATTATGATATAGTTCCGGATCTTCTTACAACATCAAAGGCTATGACAAACGGATATATTCCTCTTGGCGTATGCATGATGCAGCAGAAAATCTATGACAAGTTCCGTACAGGAACAAGTGAGTTCAATTCCGGATCAACTTTCGGTGGACATAACGTAGCATGCGCAGCGGCATGTGCAACCATCGATTATATTGAGAAGAATGATCTTATTAAACACTCAAATGAACTTCATGATTACCTTGACAAGGGACTTGATGAGCTTGCAAAGAAGCATCCGATCCTGCTCCGCCGTCAGGGACTTGGCATGATGTATTCATTAGAGCTTACAAAGAAGAAAGGTACATTTGTACCGTTTGAGAAACCAGGGGCAGTTGGAAGATTCATAAATGAATGGATCTATGCCAACGAAGGAGCAATCATTAGAAACAATTGCTATGACGACTGCGATATCATCGTATTCTGCCCAGCTATTACATTTACATTCGAACAATGCGATAAGCTGATAGAAGCGCTCGATCATGCATTTACAGTTGCAGAGGAGAAGTTCGAAGTAGAGGCATAATTTATAATCTTCTGATAACCACCGTTACAAATTAAACCAAGATTTTTTATCCCGCAAAAGGGAAGGAGAAACACTATGAAAAAGTTTTTGGCAATATTATTAACAACAACGATGGTATTATCTTTGGCAGCCTGCGGAGGCGGAGCAGCATCTGCAGCCTCAGGAGACGGAGCAGCACCTGCAGCTTCAGCAGATGCAGCAGCATCGGCAGCAGAAGCAGCCGCTTCCGGAGATGATGTGGTAACACTTAAATTTACCGGATGGCGTGTTGAGGATACAAACGCAATTAATGCAATGAATGAGAAATTCTCTGCACAGTATCCGAACATCAAGGTAGTATTTGAACCTCAGGCAGCAACCGAGTATGATACATACCTTCAGACATCACTTTCCAACGGAACGGCAGCAGATATTATCATGATGCGTTCTTTCTCAGGCGGTCAGACTGTATACAGCAGTGGCAAAATTGCGACATTGACACCGGAGAATGTACCGAATCTTGCAGATTTCCCGGATTCAGCCCTCAATGCATGGGCAGATAACGGTAAATCATTTGCAGTTCCTTCAGGAATGACAATGGAAGGTGTTCACTATAATAAGAAGATTTTTGCTGATTGTGGTATTACAAAAACTCCTGAGACAGTAGCTGAATTCCTTGAGGATTGCCAGATTATCAAGGATAAGGGATATCTTCCGATTGCAGGTGGTGTTGCTGAAGCATGGTATGTTTCAGAGGAAATTACATCATCAATTCTTATGGCAACAATCGGAAGCGGAGACTGGGTTAAGAAGCTTTATGATAAGGAGATTGATTTTACAGATCCTGCTTATGTAACGATGCTTCAGACTCTTAAAGACATTACTCCATACTATCCTGATTTCTACGAGGGAGTTGGATATGAGGAGGCGCAGCAGCTGTTCATAGCAGAGCAGGCAGCAATGTATATGTCAGGTTCATTTGAACTTCAGTATTTTACAGAGACCAACCCGGATCTTGAGCTTGGATGCTTTGCATTCCCGGGACAGACTGCAGCTCCAAAGGCAATAAACTTCACAGCGGCTGTTGGTGTAGGCGCTTATGCAGATTCACCGCATCTTGAGGAAGCTCTTACATATCTTAACTGGCTTGCAAGTCAGGAAGGCGGAGAGGCTTATGCTAACGGAGTTCTCGGATTCTTCAGCCCGAATCCGAAGGTTACAAAGCTTGAGAGTCCGATAGCAAATGAGTGGAATGCTCTTTCAAATGGCAAAGAGACGATTCATATGCTCGGCTACGAGACTATGACTGCAGAAGCTCCTGATTATTCAACAGCAGTTGCTGATACTGTATACAAGATGTGTACAGAGAATATGTCGGCGGAAGATGCTGCAAAATATATGCAGGATCAGATGAGCTGGTATTTCAAATAATAAAACATGACAATGCATATCCCCTGCAATTGCGGGGTATGCATATTAGAGAAAGGACATAATAAATGAAAAGATCCAAAGGGATATTCATAGCTTTCCTTTTGCCGGCATTGTTTTTTTATGTTGTGTTCATGCTTTATCCGCTTATCAGTTCGCTGGGACTCAGCTTTTTTGACTGGAATGGTTATGGCGCAAAGACCTTTGTCGGTTTGGCCAATTATCGCAAGTTATTCGGGGATCCCGGATATTCCACAAGATTTTTTGGCGCGCTGAAAAACAACGTTGTATTTTTTCTTTATACTATGTTGTTTCAAAATTGTATTGCATTAATGCTTGCTGCGTTTATTAATATCAGGAATTTAAAGGGTGCAAAGTTTTTCCGAACTATAATCTATGTTCCGACAACCTTATCAATCATTATTGTTGGTTTCCTGTGGACACTGATATACAACCCGTTGTGGGGTCCTCTTAACTTCTCTTTAAGCAAGCTGGGTCTTGACGCATTGAAGACAGCGTGGTTGGGTAATGAAAAAACGGCATTGATATGTATTTCGGTTGCAAATGCCTGGCAGTATACAGGTGTTCCGATGATAATGTTCCTTGCAGGAATGCAGGCGGTACCGGATGAACTATATGAGGCTGCGGCACTTGATGGCGCAACCGGATGGCAGCAATTCTGGAAAATAACATTTCCGCTTATTATGCCGGTTATGTTTGTAATTTCAGTAATTGTGTTTGTATCTAACTTCAGTGCATTTGAAATTATTTATGCTATGGTCGGATCACTCGGAGCACCAAATTATTCAACGGATATTCTGGGAACATTCTTCTACAGAATATGCTTCGGACAGAGACTTGGACTGGAACCTGCTATGGGTGTCGGGGCAGCGATTGCGAGCTGCATGTTTATTATTATCGGCATCGGAGTTCTTATATATTTCCGTCTTCTGGGTAAAGACGGAGACCTGTAAGGAGGTATGCCGATGGTTGAAAATAAAAAGAAATTTAATTTCAGTATACTGTTTGTATATATAGTGCTGACGTTATATACACTGTACACTTTATATCCGATTTTCCTGATGATAGTTACTTCACTCAAAGGAAATCTGGAAATAATGAAAAATCCGGTCGGATTCCCACAAACAGTAGTTACAGATGGATTTGTAACGCTATTTACAAAGGAGAATTTCGGACAGTACTTCCTTAACAGTATATTTGTTACGGTAGTATCAAGTATTATCCTGCTTGTAGTGTCTATTCTTCTTGCTTATATTCTTGCCAGATATAAATCTAAACTTTCAAGTTTTTTGTATATTTTCTTTCTGGTTGGAATGATGCTTCCGCTGAGATTGGGACTATTATCATTAAACGATCTTTTTTACAGTATGGGACTTATAGATAATCTGTGGAGCCTGATATTAATATATATAGCAATGAATATCCCGTTCACAATGTTCCTGCTTACAGGTTATATAAAAATGATACCTGAATCAATGGAAGAATCAGCATTTATGGATGGTGCAAATACATGGCAAATCGTATGGAAGATAGTTGTTCCTTTGATTAAGCCGGCAATTGCAACAACTATAGTTTATAATTTTGTTCCCATTTGGAACGATGCATTTTTTCCGCTGATCTTCATCAGCTCCAATAACAACCGTACTTTGATGCAAGCTGTTACGTTATTCTTTGGACAGTTCTCAACAAACTGGAATTTGGTATTCTCTGCTCTGACATTGGCATGCGTACCGGTTATCATAGTTTATATATTCTGTTCAAAACAGCTTATCAAGGGAATGATGGCAGGAGCCCTGAAAGGTTGAGAAAATGCTTTTGAGCCCATCCGGAAACAGATGGGCTCACTTAGTTGTTATCATAGAAATATATTAAATAACAGGGGAAAATATGGAAAAGAAATTACGATGGGGAGTCATCGGTGCCGGCGGTATAGCCGACCGAAGAACTATTCCGGGTATGATGCTTGCAGCAAATGCTGAACTCGTGGCAGTCATGGAAATCAACATGGAGCTTGCCGAAAAGTGCAGAGCAAAGTGGGGATGTCCGAAGGCATATGATAACGAGGCGGATCTCTTGGCAGATCCTGATATTGATGCAGTATACATCGCAACACCGGTCGTGCTTCATGCAAAACAGGCAATGGCAGCCGCTGATGCCGGAAAGCATATCCTGATAGAGAAACCTCTCGCA
>JAZRYX010000046.1:0-7591 GCA_045600945.1 Lachnospiraceae bacterium | reverse complement strand
GTTGTTGCTGCCTATTGACTGGAAGCCGCCAACCTCCAGCTTGATCGTTTCACACTTCCTGCCGCGGTAGCTTTCACCGTTGAAGATGAAGACGGATGCATCATCAAAGATCCTGTCCAGAGAACACAACAGATCATCATCGCCGGTAAAGTATTCAGACCAGGTGTTCGGCTCCCTGTTGCTGGTGAAGATCATACACCCCGGGGTATCCTTGCTGTAGCGGCGGTCAATGACATCAAAGAACAGCCGGGTGTTCTCTTTGTCAAAGACACCATGACCGATCTCGTCAATGATCAGGCAGGTCGGTTTCACCAGTCCGTTGATGACGGATCCGGTTCTTCCGTACTTTCTGGCGTCATCAAAGCGCTGGTTCAGTTCGCTGGCTTTGAGGAAATATGTTTTCAGTTCCTTCATGCAGCACTCCCTGCCAAAGGCCTGTGCTAAATGGGTCTTTCCCAAACCGGTGGGACCGATGAACGCAAGATTTTTTCTGGAATACACGGCAGAAAGAGATGCCAGACTTTTCAGTCTTTCAACGTTCTTTCCGTGAATGCGTCCAAAATCGAAGTTCTCAAAGGTCTTGAGTTCCACTTTGGGAAGCCTGCTGAAGTTGAGCAGCGTTTCAATAACAGATGCCTGCTTGGTGTCACGGATGTGCTCCATGACCTTTCCCAGCGCTTCCACGACTTCAGGTGTCAGATTGTACTCGTAAGCGTATGCGGGCAGTTTCCCCACGTACTTTTCAAGACCAAGGTACTTTGCGCATTCGTTGATGGTATCAAAAGGATTTTCATTCATTCCGATCACCATCCTTACTGAAGTTGAACTTGTCGAACAACGGTCTGCGGTGCGGTGGTTCCAGCTGTCTGATGACAGTTGTCACTTTCGTTGTAGGAAGCTCCTCCGGCTGCACGTTTACATACTGGTCACCGCATAAGGTATCCCCTTTTCGCCATGTCACGTCATGTGATGTAAGCTCTTCTGAGAGGTCGTCCGAGTAGATGTGCAGTGTGAAGCCATCCCTGCGCACCCTGCAGAACTGTCTTATGTACCGGAATGGAACACCGAACCTGCGGCCTTCATAGTTCACGAAGCCGTCAAAGCTGATCTTTCGCAAGGGACAGAGAAAGTAGAGCAGTTCAGGGGTTTTCTCCAGTTTGTGCGCAACCAGGACACAGGATCGGAAATGCTCTTCCGCCGGAGTACAGTCTACCGCGGTGTGATACTGGCTGTTTTTCCGGTTGCACCAGTTAAGTGCTTCACAATTGAGATCTGTCACGTTGGTAAAAGTCCGGCCGACCAGAAAGTTGTCTTTTACGAAACGTATGAGCCGCTCCACCTTTCCTTTGGTGAACGGGTGGCGGGGCTTGCACAACTTTGTTTCGAACCCGACAGTCTTCATAAAGGCCTCGTAATCGTGCTGCCAGATCGGATGACCTTCAGGATCTCTTGAGATCACAACGCTCTTCATGTTGTCCGTAAGAACGCAGCGCGGTACACCCATCAGGGAAAACGCATGGATCATCCCGATAAACAGGTTTTCCTGCTTGGCGTTGGGAAAGAATTCCACATAGCGCTCCCCACAATGATGACAGATCATCGCAAAGCATGCGGCTCTATAGCTGTTCCCATCGTAATTCTCTACGTTAGTGAATCCCCAGTCCATCTGGTAGGTCTCTCCAGGGCCGGTGCTATAGCGGCGGCCTCGATTTCCCTGAAGACTGACAGTCTGCCTTTTGGCCGGAACAAGACTTTTGTTCTGCGAAATGTAAACTTTCACCTGCGTGAGACCTCCGGTATAGCCGTTGTCCTTCAGGCGGTCATAGATCACAGAAGAATTTGTGATGCCGCTGCGAAGCAGGGCGTCAACGACCCCGGTGTACCCGGCAATCACGGTATTTTCAGATTTCCTGCCGATGTTTCCGTGCGGCTTCTGAACAAAACCGTTTTTCTTGAGCTTGCGCAACCGTCCCCGGCTGATGCCGGTTCGTCTGCTCAGCTCTGCTAAATTTACTGTTTCTTCATTGAATTTTGGTCCAAGCTCTTTCTTCATTTCGTCAAGAGCTTGTGCTATTATCTTTGAAGAGTCATTACAATTTTTCTCGTTCATTATTCTCCTTCCGCTTGTACAGTGACGTATACAAGTGTATAGGATTTGAGTGTTAATTGTAATGGCTTTTTTGATCCGACTCAGATTGGCTCTTTTGTCCCGACTCTGAATGGCTCGGGTCGCCCGACCCTAACAAAATCAAAAAATTGAATATCCAATCAATCCTTTTGCTTTCCTAAAAAAGGAGGGGATTCTTTTTGTACTTGCTGATTTTCATAAGTTAGAAGGTGTATATATACCTGCAACTCAAACCGGAGATATTCCCCTTGTGGGCATAAATGTAAACAGACCTATAACCTGATTCTGTTCGAAAGAAAAAGCATATGACTTACGAAAGGTTGTATGCGGATCTTATTGATAACTACACGGAGCAGTTGGCTTTTAAACCTAATAATCATGCCCGGTATTTATTTCAAAGTGAATACATTTACAATGACAGCAGAATGGAGGGTGTTGAAGTTACAATGGATCAGGCAGCAGAAATCGTAACAGATCTGCGCCTGAATGCGAGCTCTTAATTTTGTCATTTATTAACAAATGACAAAATTGGATTGACGGATGAATAATTAATTAGTACTATATAGGTGATAATTTTGGGTATTTGACAAACAAAATGAGAACATTTGACTACAAAAAAACTTATCTGAAGCTTCTGACCCCGGAGATCGTTGCCTATGTAACAAAGATACACGAGCTCAAGGGAAAGCAGGAACTGTTTGCGAAATCATCCGAAGATGTTCTGGAGGATTTGGTTGAGGTTGCAAAAATTCAAAGCACAGAAGCTTCAAACCGGATAGAGGGCATCATTACGACAGATGAAAGAATTCGGAAAATCGTGAACGAAAAGACTATGCCAAAAAGCAGAAGCGAAAAGGAAATCGCCGGTTACAGGGACGTTTTGGCAACGGTTCATGAAAGCTTTGCGTATATCCCGCCAAAGCCGGCGATGATACTTCAGTTACATAGGGATTTGTATAAGTATGCGGGCGCAACGGAAGGCGGCGTCTACAAATTGGCAGATAATGTCATAAAGGAAACTTATAAAGACGGAACAGAAAAAATCCGTTTTCGTCCTGTGGAAGCCTGGGCAGTGTCGGAAGTTATGAATCAGATTTGCGATGCGTTTGAAGAAGCGATGAAAGATCAGGCGATAGATCCACTCATTTTGATTCCGGTGTATGTTTTGGATTTTCTGTGCATTCATCCATTCAGTGACGGGAATGGAAGAATGAGCAGGCTTCTCACGTTGTTACTACTGTATCGTTCAGAATTTATGGTAGGGAAGTATATCTCTATTGAAAAACTGATCTCCGATACAAAAGACACGTATTATGAAGCACTTCAGGAAAGCTCCGCCCGATGGCATGAAGGGGAAAATGAATACGAAAGCTTTGTGAAATACATGCTCTCCGTTATTCTGGCAGCGTATCGGGAGTTCTCATCGAGAGCAGATGTTTTATCTGAAACTGAATTATCAAAGCCCTCAAAAGTGAGAGAAGTAATAAAAAATACAACAGGAAAAATCACAAAAACAGAAATAATGAAAAAGTGCCCTGATATCAGTCAAACAACAATACAGAGAACATTGATTGATTTGGTGAGAGCAAATGAAATCATCAAAATCGGCGGAGGCAGATACACCTCATATGCCTGGAACTGGGAGGCGTGAGTGCGATGGATACATATATTGCTTACTTTGACGAGACAGGCGATGATGGTGAAACAACAGCATCGAGTGACGTGTTTGTTTTGACAAGCGTATATATGAACGCAGATGTCTGGCAGGAAAACTATAACGCATTTAAAAGTTTCCGAAAAGAAATGAAAGAAAAGTACGGCCTTCATGTTTCGGAAGAGATGCACACAAAACATTTGGTCAGGGATAAAGGGTTGTATCGGCCTTACGGGTGGACTACAGAACAGCGCAGAGAGTTATTAAAAGAATTTGCGGTGGCCATATCCAAGCTGCAGATCAAGGTTGTTAATGTGGTAATAGACAAGAACCATATAAAAACGGAGGATTACCCGGTTCTTGCAAATGCCCTTACGTATAATGTCCAAAGAATTGAGAACGATAGCAAGGGGGCCTGGAAATATATCATAATATCTGATAAGGGAAGAATTGCTCCGATGAGAAAAACCGCTCGACAGATCAGGGCGTTTAATCCGATTCAGTCAATATTTGGTGGTAGCAGAAATGTTCCGGTTCAAGGCTTGATAGAAGACATACTGGAAAAAGACTCGTCAGAGAGCTATTTCATTCAAATATGTGATTTTATATCCTTTTTCGTGTATTTATATTATAAAAATGTCGTCAAAATGGAACCGCTCCCGATTAGAGTTCAACAGGTTATTGATACGGAGTTTATTGGACGAGTAATGGCAACATTTGAGCACGGCGGGATACTTAACAAAAAAGCCAGTTCCCAAAAGCTTGGGCTGGTTATTTATCCAAAATAAAAGACACCACCTACGGGGCATTCGCCTGTTCAGTGGTTCGTATATATGATACAAAAAAAATCAAAAATAGTCAAGGAAATCGGGAGTAATTACCATGGTTACCGGAGAATTAAAGAATAAAATCGACAATCTATGGAACATATTTGCGGCGGGCGGTCTTACAAATCCGCTGGATGTCATAGAGCAGATGACATATCTGATGTTCATTCATGATCTGGATGATACAGACAATCTTCATGCAAAGGAGGCGGCAATGCTTGGCCTTCCTCATAAGAGTATTTTCGCGGATGAAGTACAGATCGGTGATCGCGCTGTGGATGGAAATCAGCTGAAGTGGAGCGTGTTCCACGATTTTCCGGCGGCAAAAATGTACAGTACGGTGCAGGAATGGGTATTTCCCTTTATCAAAAACCTGCATGGCGATAAAGACAGCGCTTACTCTAAATATATGGGAGATGCCATTTTTAAGCTGCCCACACCGCTTCTGCTGGACAAGGTAGTCACAGAAATGGATGAAATTTATGCGCAGATGGCACAGCTGAAGTCGGCAGATACCAGGGGCGACGTCTATGAGTATATGCTTTCAAAGCTTTCCACAGCCGGGCTAAATGGTCAGTTTCGTACTCCCAGGCATATCATCCGCATGATGGTAGACTTGATGGAGCCGAAAGCGGATGATGTGATCTGTGATCCCGCCTGCGGCACTTCCGGCTTCCTGGTAGCGGCCAGTGATTACCTGAAAGAAAACTGCAAGCAGGAAGTGTTTTTCAACCATCAGAACAAAGATCACTACATGAACCATATGTTCCATGGATATGATATGGACAGAACCATGCTGCGCATCGGTGCCATGAACATGATGACCCATGGCGTAGACAATCCGTTTATTGAATACCGTGACAGCCTGTCCGATCAGAACCCGGATAAAGAAAAGTATTCGCTTATTCTGGCAAACCCGCCTTTTAAGGGCAGCCTGGATTACGATACCGTATCAACGGATCTGCTGAAAGTATGTAAAACGAAAAAAACAGAACTTTTGTTCCTGGCAGTATTCCTTCGGATGTTGAAAACGGGCGGGCGCTGTGCCTGTATCGTACCTGACGGGGTACTGTTCGGATCATCCACAGCACATAAAGCAATCCGTCAGGAACTCATAGAAAACAATCGCCTAGAGGCCGTGATTTCCATGCCGTCAGGCGTATTCAAACCATACGCAGGTGTTTCCACCGCAGTTCTGATATTTACGAAAACAGGACATGGTGGAACAGATAATGTATGGTTCTATGACATGCAGGCCGACGGATTCAGCCTGGATGATAAGAGAACTTCTATTGACGAAAATGATATTCCGGATATTATTGAAAGATTCAGAAACCGTGAAAAAGAAACAGATCGGAAGAGAACAGAAAAGTCTTTCTTTGTTCCTAAAAAAGAAATTGCAGAAAATGATTATGATCTGAGCATCAATAAATACAAACAGACAGAGTACAAAGCAGTAGAATACCCGCCAACAGAAGAAATCATGGCAGAGCTCAGAGAACTGGAAAAACAAATCGGCACAGAAATGGACGAACTGGAGAGGCTGTTAAAAGGATAAATTCGGATTTGTCGAGGTAACGAGCAGTGCCGGACCGAGAGAAACAGACCGCGCAAGCTTGCTTGCAGGCGGGCATGTTTCTCGAAGGGACGATAGTGCGACAGCACGCATGAGCATGAAGCGACCAAAGGAAGCGAAATGCGAATGGCACTGTGAAGTAGGCTAAGAAGATAGGGATGAAGGGATGGCAAAGTTAATCGATATAACGGGAAAGGCGTTGTCGGGCGAATGGGGTACCGACGACGAAATAGGTACAGGAATTCCCGTATTAAGAACAACCAACTTTACTAACGAGGGCATTGTTGATTATAGCAATGTCGTGACTCGTACCATTAAGAAAAAGAACCTTGAAGAGAAGTTTCTTTGTAAAGGCGATATTATCATTGAAAAATCTGGTGGAAGCGACAAGCAACCAGTCGGACGGGTAATATACTTTGATGGCCCAGAGAATACATACCTTTTCAACAACTTTACAGGCTTGTTGAGAGTAAAGGATCAAAGTAAATGGCTTCCCAAATACGTTTTCTATTCGCTGTTTTTCAACTATTACAGTGGAGGAACGAGAGCTTATGAGAATAAGACAACGGGGCTTCATAATCTGAAGACAGATGACTATGTTGCTCGTTATGAAATAACTGAGGTCGATATGTCACTTCAAATCGCAGTATGCGAGCAGTTGGATAAGGTATCCGCTGTCATATCTATGCGCCAGCATGAACTTCAGAAACTGGACGAACTCATCAAAGCCCGATTTGTCGAGATGTTTGGAGATCCGGTCACTAACGAAAAAGGTTGGAAGACAATGCCGCTGTTGGAACTCGGTTCTTGTAAAAACGGAATGAACTTTCATTATGATGATAGTGGGATAGAAATCAATTGCCTTGGCGTGGGCGATTTCAAAGATCATTCTGTAATAACAAATACCGAAAATTTGCCAACGGTTTCTCTTAACGAAATGCCGTCAGAAGAATACCTGCTAAAAGATGATGACATTGTGTTCGTCCGTTCCAACGGCAATAAGGCATTAGTGGGAAGAAGCGTGGCAGTATATCCAGCAGAAACGCCAACTACATTTAGCGGATTTTGTATCCGTTTCAGGAAAACAGATGATACTGTTCTTGTTCCATATCTTCTTCGTGTTCTGAAAGCGGATTCGATACGAACAAAAATGGCAGGGCGAGGCGCAAACATTCAAAATCTAAATCAACAAATTTTGGGTAGTTTGGTTATCCCTGTACCGCCGACAGAGCTTCAAGAGCAGTTTGTTTCTTTTGCCAAGCAGCTCGACAAATCAAAAGTTGCAGTTCAAAAAGCATTAGATGAAGCACAGATTCTTTTTGACAGTCTAATGCAGAAGTATTTTGGATAAAATAAAAAGCTGTGGTTGCAGGGATGTCGGTACACGAAAGGAGTGTATCAACATG
>JAZRYX010000045.1:0-25239 GCA_045600945.1 Lachnospiraceae bacterium | reverse complement strand
ATTGTATAGAAATCACGAATGCATTTAAGAACATGGCGCCTGATGATTATATCAGAAAGCAGACACTGACTAACTGTGAACGATATACGACAGAAGAGCTAAACAAACTTGAGGATATCATACTCGGCGCAGAGGACAGATTGTTCTCACTCGAATATGAGATATTCACTCAGGTCAGGGATACTATAGCAGCTGAAGTTTCCAGAATATTGACGACCGCAAGAGCACTTGCTCAGGTCGATGTACTGACTTCGCTTGCCCAGGTTGCATACGCCAATAATTATGTGAGACCTAAAATTAACGATAAAGGGGTAATCGTCATTAAAGACGGAAGACATCCCGTTGTTGAGAAAATGCTGCCTTCGGGCCAGTTTATTGCAAATGACACTTTACTTGATGATAATAAAAACCGTTTTGCAATTATCACAGGTCCCAATATGGCAGGTAAATCGACATATATGCGTCAGGTTGCGCTTATTTCACTTATGGCCCAACTTGGATCATTCGTACCGGCTTCATCTGCCGACATTTGTATATGTGACAGGGTATTTACCCGTGTGGGTGCATCGGATGATCTTGCGGCCGGACAGTCAACATTTATGGTTGAGATGACAGAGGTTGCAAATATCCTGAGAAACGCGACAAAAGACAGTCTTATCATCATGGATGAAATCGGAAGAGGTACTTCGACATTTGACGGATTATCTATAGCATGGGCTGTTGTGGAACATATCAGCGACAAGAAACTTTTAGGAGCTAAATCGTTATTTGCTACTCATTATCATGAGCTTACGGAACTTGAAGGTACACTTAACGGAGTTCAGAACTATTGTATAGCAGTAAAAGAACAGGGAGATAATATTGCGTTTCTCAGAAAGATAGTAAAGGGCGGAGCAGATAAGTCATACGGAATACAGGTTGCAAGGCTTGCGGGACTGCCAGAGTCGGTTTTAAGAAGAGCAAAAGATCTTGTTGAGGAATTGTCCAATTCCGATATCGCATTCAGGGCAAAAGAGATTGCAGAACTGGGAGTTCCTGAGAAGTCAAGAAAACCTGTTCATCGTCAGAACGAAGTTGATGCAGGACAGCTGTCATTATTTGAAACTACAAGAGATGATGACATCATCGGGGAAATCTCTGATTTGGATCTTTCGTCTATGACGCCTATAGATGCTCTTAATGAGTTGTACAAATTACAGAATACAGTCAAGAACAGAATAAAACTATGATTAAATTACTCAGCAAAGAAACAATTGATAAGATAGCAGCCGGTGAAGTGATTGAGCGGCCTTCTTCAATTGTCAAAGAACTGGTTGAAAACTCGATTGATGCAGGTGCACAGATAATCACCATTGAAATAAAAAACGGAGGAGTAGATTTAATAAGAATCACCGATAACGGACACGGAATCAACTGTGAAGAAGTAAGAACTGCATTTCTGCGTCACGCAACCGGAAAGATTGAAAATGCTGACGACCTTCTGAATATTCATTCTCTCGGATTCAGAGGAGAGGCATTATCAAGTATAGCTGCAGTCACAAGAACAGAGATAATAACAAAAACTGCAGATCATATGACAGCTGTAAGATATCGTATTGAGGGAGGCGAGGAACTTTCCTATGAAGAGGTCGGTGCTCCCGACGGTACCACTATTATTACGCGTGATCTTTTCTATAATGTACCGGCCAGAAAAAAGTTTTTAAAAACAGCGATAACCGAGGCATCTCATATCAGTGATTTCATTGAAAAACTGGCACTGTCACATCCGTATATAAGCTTCAGATTCATCAATAACGGACAGACAAAACTCTATACTTCAGGAAACGGACAGATAAAAGATATCGTTTATCAGATATACGGACGTGATATCACAGGGTCACTTATAGAACTGAATTATCAATCGGATACATTATCAGTCAGTGGTCTGGTGGGCAAACCCGAAGTTTCAAGACCTAACAGAAATTTTGAGAATTATTTTGTTAACGGCAGATATATCAAATCATCGATTATATCAAAAGCCATAGAGGATGCTTATGAAGAAAGACTCATGCAGCATCAGTTCCCGTTTGCCGTGCTTATTATTGAGATAGATCCGCAAGTCATGGATGTTAATGTTCATCCTACCAAAATGGATGTCAGATTCTCAAAACCATATGATATTTATGAAGAAGTATGTAAAGCGGTCAAGACGGCATTGAATGAAAGTGTACTTATACCCCATGCAACTTTGGATATAGATGAAAAAGAATTATCGGTGAAGTCTCCGGACGTAAATGAATCATTTTTTCACAGACTCAATACAAGACCGGAAGAGGCGTTTGAAAAGAACAGGACACATCCGTTACCCGTAACACCCGAATGGACAGACGAAGAAAATCATGCGGCAACAGAGCAGCTTTGTTTTAGTAATATTGATCTGACAAAGACAGATGAACCTGTTTACAAACTTGTCGGGCAGGTGTTCTCCACGTATTGGATAATTGAGTATAACTCTAAGATGTATATCATGGATCAGCATGCAGCTCATGAAAAGATATACTATGAACGTATGCTCAGCCGATATAAAACAGACAAATCCGCATCACAGATGATAGATCCGCCTTTCATAATAACATTGAGTGATCTTGAGGCATCTGCACTTTCGGAAAATCTTGATGATTTTGTTTCCGCAGGTTACGAGATAGAGAATTTCGGAGGAAATGAATACGCAATAAGAGCTGTTCCGTCCGGTTTACCTTCAATAAATAAATCGGAACTGTTTAAAGAGATGATTTCCGAATATACTGCCGAAGGCGGAAGAAAGGATCCTCTTTTTATACTTGAGAAGACAGCCTCGATGGCATGTAAGGCTGCAATTAAAGGAGGACAGAAAATCTCGTTTGCGGAAGCAGACATGCTTATAAAAGAACTGCTTAAGTGTGAAAATCCGTATTGCTGCCCTCACGGCAGACCTACAATGATAGAGTTCACTCAGGCAGATTTGGAAAAGAAGTTCAAACGAATAGTATGACAAAACAACCGCTCATAATTATTTCCGGACCCACTGCATCGGGTAAATCCGCTTTGGGAGTAAGACTTGCAAAAGATATCGGAGGAGAGATAGTAAGTGCCGATTCCATGCAGGTTTACAAATATATGAATATCGGGACGGCAAAGATAACGGAAGCGGAAACAGAAGGTATACCTCATCATATGATAGATGTATGTGATCCGGTAAATGACTATTCGGTTGCCGATTATAAAGAGGCTGCAAAAAGGTGTGTTCTGGATATATTGTCACGGCATAAGATTCCGATTGTTGTCGGCGGAACAGGGTTTTATATACATGCACTTCTTTATGACACGGATTTCGGTATCATTGAATCGGACGGATTTATAAGACAGCAAATCGAGGCTGATTTTAATGAGTACGGACCTGAAGTCATGCATGAAAGACTTCGGGATATCGATCCTGAAGCCGCAGATGCGATTCATATGAATGACACAAAAAGAGTGATACGTGCGCTGGAGTTTTATGAGATTTACGGATATAAGATTTCAGATCACAATAAAGAAGCTTTGAAAACAGAATCGCCTTACGATTTCATTTACCTTGCTCTTAATCGTGATCGCGAAGAACTGTATCCGCTTATCGATAAAAGAGTTGATAAGATGATTGAGGATGGACTTCAGAATGAGGTAAGGGTACTTAAAGAATACGGCTGCAGACGTGATAATGTTTCGATGCAGGGTATCGGGTATAAAGAACTTTTTGAATGTAATGATATTGCGGAAGCGATTGAAGAAATCAAATTGAACTCGAGACATTACGCAAAGAGACAGTTTACATGGTTAAGACATGAAAATGATGTGACATGGATCAACAGTCCCGTCAGTGAGGAAGATTATAAATGGATACTAATGGAATGCTTAAAAAAGCGTATGAAGATTTCGGAATAAGTGATAAAGTATCGGAACTTTCATTTCTTGCACAAAGAGACTTAAAAGAGATATTCGATAAAATAGATGAACGTGCCGAAAGGGGACAACTTAAAGTTTTAAGTGCTTTCAGGAAAAATCGTGTCAGCGAGGCCGACTTCGTCAAGACTACCGGATATGGCTATGATGACGGTGGAAGAGACAAACTGGAAAGTGTATATGCTGCGGTATTTAAGGGAGAAGATGCTCTTGTGCGTGCGCAGCTTATCAGCGGAACTCATGCTATATCCACAGCACTTTTTGCAAATCTCCGTCCCGGTGATGAACTTTTGTCACCTTGCGGGAAACCTTATGATACGCTTGATTCAATTATAGGGCTTAATGATGCTCCGGGAAGTCTTAAAGAGTTCGGTGTTACGTACAAACAGGTTGATTTAAAAGATGACTTTAGCTTTGATTATGACAGGATCAAAGAAGCGATAAATGACAGAACTAAACTTGTAGAGATACAAAGATCAAAAGGTTACGCTCAAAGACCGTCATTTTCTGTTGATAAAATCGGAGAACTCATAAGGTTTATTAAAGGCATTAAACCTGAATTAAAGATCATGGTAGATAACTGCTATGGTGAGTTCGTAGAAGAAAAAGAGCCATTAGAAGTCGGTGCCGATATCATAGTCGGTTCGCTTATCAAAAATCCGGGCGGCGGACTTGCACCGATTGGTGGATATATTGTCGGTAATGCCGAGATGGTTGAAAAATCAGCATTTCGACTTACGGCTCCGGGACTCGGAAAAGAAATCGGTGCGAATCTCGGGGTTAATAAAGATCTGTTCCAGGGACTGTTTCTTGCACCGCAGGTTGTTGCAGGCGCTGAGAAAGGTGCGATTTTTGCAGCATATATACTTGAAAAGCTTGGGTTCGAAGTAAGCCCCGGTCCGTTTGATGAAAGGGCTGATATTATTCAGGCGGTTAATTTTCATTCACCTGAAGGATTAAGGGCATTTTGTGAAGGCATACAGTCTGCAGCCCCGATTGATTCATTTGTCAGACCTGAACCGTGTGATATGCCGGGATATGATTCACAGGTGATCATGGCTGCGGGCAACTTCATTTCCGGCGCATCAATAGAACTAAGCTGCGACGGACCTATGAGAGAACCCTATACAGCATTTTTCCAGGGAGGACTTACCTGGTATCATGCAAAGACGGGTATTCTTACTGCTGTTCAAAAATTGTATGATTCGGGAATAGTTAAATAAAGATTCAGTTGTCCGTGAGCGTTTGGAGAGGCGTGAAAGGACGGCAAATATGAATAGTAACAAGACACTGCGTATATGTGAACGACGTGAGGACGAAAAACCTTACGAAAAATGCAGGCAATTCGGAGCGGATGCGCTGACAGACTCGGAACTTCTGGCGGTTCTTCTTAGAACCGGAACCAGGGACATGGATGTCATGATGCTGGCTGAGAGGCTCGTGTACGGTGAGAGAGCGTACGAAGGGATTTCCTCTATTCTTCATTACACATACGAAGAACTGACGGAAATCAGGGGAATAGGGCCCGTAAAAGCCATCCAGATACTTTGCATCGGGGAACTGGTGCAGAGAATCTGGAAAAGCTCAATATCAGACAGGAATAAGATGGTTGTTCTTAAGACACCTTCCGATTGTGCCAGATATTTTGCACAGGAGATGAGATATCTTGAAAAAGAAGAACTCAAAGTCGCTTATCTGGATAACAGATACAGATTGATAGATTCTTTGATCATGACACGTGGAACCTGTGATACTTCTTTGGTGAGCGTGAGAGATATATTGGAGGGTGCACTTAAAAGACATGCCGCAAAACTTCTGTTGGTACATAATCATCCGTATGCGGAGGCACTTCCGAGCGAAGCCGACAACGATGCTACCGAAAGAGTTAAGGAAGGTGCAAAAGCAATAGGTATAAAACTGATAGATCATATAATCATCGGAAGTAATGATTATTTCAGCTTCAGAGAGAAAGGACTTTTGGATTAATGAAAAAGCATAACAATTTCATCATATTGCTTGTTCTGTCTGTTGTGTGTGCGATTCTGATCATAATCACGACAATGAACAGTACAGCTCTTTCTCCTGTAAAGAGAGCACTAGGAACCATACTTACGCCGGTCCAGTCTGTCGTAAGCAAACTCGGAACGGCTGTTAATGATGCGCTCACGGAGAAGAGGGCGTCGGATGAAATTGCAGCAGAAAATACAGAACTAAAGTCAACCATTGATGAGCTTATGATGGAGAATACGAGACTTGAGCAGGCCAATGTCGAACTCGACAGATTACGTGATCTTTATAAGCTTGATAAAGAATACGGGAAGTATGAAAAAGTCGGTGCAAGAGTCATAGCGAAAGATTCTGTCGGATGGTTCAATGAATTCAAGATTGATAAAGGTACCGACGACGGACTGGCTGTCGACATGAATGTCATTGCAAACGGAGGACTTATAGGAATCATATGTGAAGTCGGACCGAATTATTCAAAGGTACGAAGCATAATTGATGATTCGAGCAGAATAAGTGCGATGTCTATGAATACAGGAGACGAATGTATAGTCACAGGTAATCTGGAGACTTATCAGTCAGGGAGATTATTGCTTCAGGATGCGATGGTTGATTCCGATCTAGGAGACGGAGATAAGATTGTCACATCAAATGTCAGCTCAAAATACCTTCCGGGCATACTTATCGGATATGCAGCGGAAATCAAAACGGATGCTAATAATCTTACAAAAAGCGGATATCTGATTCCGGTTGCCCAGTTTGATAATATTCAGGAAGTACTTGTAATAACCAAGCTTAAACAACAGTGAGAAGAGCCATAGTCAACATCTTAATAATCATTTCTGCGTTTGTCCTGGAGACAAGCGTATTTCCGTTTCTGCCGATTTCGGTGGTTGCTCCAAATCTCCTTCTCATTGTTATTTTTACCATAGGCTTTGTATATGGTGAACTTGAAGGGTCTTTATACGGGATTTTTGCAGGATTACTTATGGATATCTTTTACAGCGGTCCTTTCGGATATTTCACACTTATCTTCGGATGGATAGGATTCATAAACGGGTTTTTCAGCAGATTCTATGATGATGACTATTTCTTCCTTCCGGTTATAATGTGCGCAATAAACGAGATGATTTATAACATGCTGCTGTTTATTGTCAGATATATATTAAGAGGACATACGGATTTCGGATATTACCTTAAATCCATTATTCTTCCCGAACTTGTGCTGACGGTTGTTTTCACGATTATTCTGTACAGACCGGTTCTTTTGTTAAATGAAAAACTAAGAAAAATCGACATATCAAAAAAAGGAATAAAGATCAGTGAGTGATTTTTGGGATCTGATAAAAGAAATATTTAACAAAATCCTTGAGGCAAGGACCGTAATACTGGGGCTGATTTGTGTGGCCATGTTTGCGGTGCTTATTTCTCATCTTTACAGTCTGCAGATTATTCACGGTGATGAGTATCAGAAAGATTATATTACGATGACAGAGAAGACAACCACAACTCCGGCAACCCGCGGTAGAATATTTGACAGGAACGGAAATCTTCTGGCATATAACGAATTGTGCAATGATGTCATCATCCAGGATAACGGAGATTACACAACAGCAAATGAAAAAAACCTTATGATCTTGAGGCTTGTTAAGATACTCAATAAATATAATGAAACAGTAAGAGGAGAGTTTAAAGTCAGTATCAACGAACGAGGTAAATATGAATATACCACATCAAATAAGAACACTCAGAAAGGCTTCCTTCGGGATGTTTATGGTTTAAAGAATATTTCCGAACTGGATGATGAGGAAGGAAAATATCCTTCGAATATTTCTGCAGAGGATCTTGTCGAGCGGGAGTTTGAAGCATTTAAAATAAATGAACTGGTCGATGCGGATGAAAATCCGGTAAGTCTTACACCTCTGGAAAAACTTCAGGTTGTTAATATAAGATATACCATGTCGCTTACTTCGTACAGACGATATGAAAGTACGACCATTGCTTCTTCTGTTAGTGAGAAGACTAAAATCGCCGTTCTGGAAGAGGCTGCAGATTTGAAAGGTGTCGATGTCATAGAGAGCACGAAGCGTATATACAATGACCCGATATATTTCTCATCTATTATAGGTTATACAGGTAAAGTTCAGGAGGATCAGCTCGAGACCTTAAAGGCTACGGATGATGCTTACACATTAAACGATACTGTCGGAAGAATCGGAATAGAGCAGTATTTTGAAAATGAACTTCACGGACATAAAGGAGAGAAACATATTTATGTTGATAATGTAGGTCGTATCCTTAAGGTTCTCAGCGAGGAAGAACCTGTTGCAGGTCAGGATGTATATCTGACGATAGACAAAGATCTTCAGATAGGTATATATCATCTTGTTGAGAGACAGCTTGCAGGTATTCTGACCTCGAAAATCGTTAACGAGGATAATCCTAATGAGGAAGCCACAGATGCTACAAGTTTGCGTATCCCCGTTAAGGATGCATATTATCAGCTTATCAATAATAACCTTCTTGATATCAATCGTTTTGCCGACGAAGATGCGGATCAGGTAGAGAAAGACATATATGCAAAGTATGAACAGTATCATGAGCAGGTTATGAAACAAATCAGTGAAGAGCTTTTGGGCGATGAACCTACGCCTCTTAATGAGCTGCCGGAAGATATTAACCAGTACATGGTTTATATATACAATAAGCTTTGTTCTCAGGAAGTCATTGTTACAAGTGCGATGGATCAGAATGCGGACTATTATCAGGCCTGGAAAGACGATACGATCAGCATGAGAGAATTTTTATATACAGGTATTGCCGAAAACTGGCTTGACAGTACCGTACTGAATGTTCATACAAAATATATTGATGCCGATGATATCTTTATGGCACTTATCGATTATATCGAGAGCTCACTTGTGGATGATACTGAATTTGCAAAGCTCAACTATAAATATCTTATAAAAAACAATATAGTAAAAGGCAGAGAGTTATGCATGGCCTTATATACTCAGGGTGTGCTTGCAGATGATGAAAATCAAAACGAATATAGAATGCTTTCCGTTAACGGAGATGATTATGCGTATGACTTTATTATCAGAAAAATAAATGAAATGGAGATTACCCCGGCGCAACTTGCTTTGGATCCTTGTACAGCAGGATGTGTAATCACGGATGTCAATACGGGAGAGGTGCGGGCAATAGTTTCATACCCCGGATATGACAATAATAAGCTTGCCGGAAGTATGGATGTCAATTATTACAACAGCCTGCTTGAGGATCAGTCTCTTCCATTATATAACAATGCCACTCAGGCAAAGAAAGCACCGGGTTCAACATTTAAGCCTATAACGGCCGTTGCTGCTTTGGAAGAAGGGCTTATTAATTTAAATAATACGGTAACCTGTACCGGTATCTATACAGAGATAACCCCAAACATTAAATGCTGGGTATACCCCGGTGAACACGGAAGCCTTGATGTTGTGGGAGCAATAGAGAACTCATGCAACTATTTCTTTAATGAAATGGGACACAGGATGGCCCTGAGCGAAAACGGCGAATATGATACGGAACGAGGTATGAGTATCATTCATAAATATGCTGCATGTTTTGGCCTTGATCATAAATCAGGAATTGAAATAACCGAGTCCGAGCCAAACATTTCAACAATGTCACCTGAGCAGTCGGCAATGGGACAGGGTTCTCACTCATATACCAATGTTCAGCTTTCAAGATATGTTTCCGCTATTGCCAATAAGGGAACGGTATATGAACTTAGTATAGTTGATAAGCTTACAGATAGTGACGGAAATATGGTCAGAGACTATACTCCTGCAGTTTATAATAAGCTTTCTTTCAGCGAATCCACATGGAATTCGGTTCGGGAAGGTATGCATAAGGTTACTTCGGAAGGTTCGGCAAGAAACATTTTCTCTGATCTGAACTTTGATATCGCCGGAAAGACCGGTACGGCTCAGGAGAGTAAGACAAGAGGAAATCATGCTTTCTTCGTTTCATTCGGACCTTATGAGTCTCCGGAAATTGCGGTTACGGTTAACATCCCATACGGTTATTCATCATCCAATGCCGCTGCTGTAGCAAGAAATGTATATAGCTTCTATTTCGGTAATGTTTCACTTGAAGATGCTGTAAGCGGAGGCGCTTTAAGTACATATGATGTAACAATCGGTGGTGATTAAAAAGGTTTACATAAATCGACTTTTTGTTGACTTTGTTGTATAAAGTCCCGAAATATTGTAAAATGGAGTAGTATTTTGACTAAAGTATCTTTAAAAAACTACAACTTCATATTGATGATTTGCATTATCGCGCTCAGTGCAATAGGGGTGCTTGCAATTAACAGTGCCACAGGCGGAGATGAGAGTCTGGTCAATAAGCAGATCTACGGTGCACTGATAGGTCTGGCGATGATGGTCGGCATATCTTTTATCGATTATCATACTTTTCTGAAGTTCAGCATCATAATTTATATTGGATGTTGTGTATTTCTGGTACTGGTGCTGGTTGTCGGACTTATTCGAGGCGGAGCCAGAAGGTGGATAGTGCTTCCGGTACTTGGCCAGTTACAGCCTTCTGAGTTTGTCAAGGTAGGTCTTGTCATTTGTTTTGCTGACTTTTTCGGCAGAAACGAAGACAGGATGGATACTTCCTCAGTTATAATGACAGGTATAGGTCTTGCGCTTATACCGCTTATACTGATACTTCTTGAGCCGGATACATCAACAACGATTATTTTACTGGTTCAAATAGCTGCAATGTTCTTTGTTGCGGGACTGTCATATAAATTCATTCTTGTAGTGCTGGCCATAGTGGTTCCATTGGGGGCCGGATTTCTACTTCTTGTTAAGAACGGCATGCTGGACTTCCTCGGAGATTATCGAATCGGTAGAATACTGGCATTCTTCAATAAGACCGGATATACAGATGAGAATATGCAGCAGAACAACTCAATTATGGCGATTGCATCCGGAAAGCTCTGGGGTAAGGGATTGAATAACACGGGACTTGAGTCTGTCAAGAACGGAAATTATCTTGCAGAAGAACAGACGGATTTCATATTTGCAATTATCGGTGAGGAAATGGGATTTGTCGGAAGTGTTGTAGTGATTCTCTTATTTGTCCTTGTTGTCATTTTATGTTTACGTATGGCACGCAAGGCCGCTGATGTAGAGGGAAAAGTAATCTGTACCGGAATCGGAATGCTTATCGCAATGCAGAGTTTTACAAATATAGCTGTTGCTACAGGCGTTTTCCCGAACACGGGATTACCGCTTCCTTTTATCAGTTCGGGGGTTAGCTCCTTGTTGAGTATGTATCTCGGTATGGGCGTAGTGTTAAGTGTAGGGCTGCATCCCAATGCGGAAAGGTCGAGGAGGTTTCTATGAAAATAGGTTTCATAGCACATGACGCAAAAAAAAGATTAATGCAGGATTTCTGCGTTGCTTATAAATCAATATTGGAAAAACACGAGCTTTATGCAACGGGTGTGACCGGAAGACTTATTGAAGAAGCTACAGGATTAAGAGTCCATAAGTTTATTTCGGGTTCGGTAGGAGGTATCGAGCAGTTCTGCGCTCAGATTGATGATAATGAACTGGATCTTGTGATATTCCTTAGAGATCCTCTTCATCCAAAGTCACATGAGCCGACTATAAGCAGCATAGTAGGCAGCTGCGATAATTACAATATACCATTTGCAACTAATCTTGCTTCCGCAGAACTTATGATACTTGCACTTGATAGGGGAGACTTTGAATTCAGAGAGGCATACAGATAATATAAATTATTATTCTTATAAGGTGCGCAAGAAAAAGCGCAACAGACGAATAATCATGGTTAGAAGCATCCTGCTGGTAGTACTTCTATCAGCAGTTGTGCTTCTAATTATTTTTGGTTTTAAAAGATTCAAAAAATCGCAGATAAAAGATTATTATGATACCGAAAACGGATTCGCTGATCTGGTCAAACAGGAGACTACGACATATGATAAATTGACTTCATTTGCTGAAGACCTTGCAGTTTTGTCATCTGATACGGTAGAAGACAGTTCCATGTTGACTTCCGGCGCAGGACTTCTTACAGGTCGTAAGGGAGGGAGCGTCATAATAGCAAAGGACGCAACTGCCAGGATGAACCCGGCAAGTACGACCAAGATACTGACGGCATTATGTGCTCTTAAGTACGCAAATCCTGACGATCAGGTCGTAATAAGTGAAGATGCCATGGTATATGAAGAAGGTGCAAGTCTTGCTCATATTGAACCCGGTCAGACATATTCACTCAGACAGCTTCTTTACGGACTCTTGCTTCCTTCAGGAAATGATGCTGCCAATGCAATTGCGATTCATATATCGGGAAGTATAGATGCTTTTGCCGATCTTATGAATAAAGAAGCAAAAGAGTTGGGAGCAGTTGACTCACATTTCGTAAATCCGCATGGCATGACAGACGAGGAGCATTATACCAGTGCTTATGATTTATATCTGATTATGAATGAAGCAATGAAGTATCAGGAGTTTCTGGATATCTGTTCAACAAAGGAATACAGTATTGAATATCTAAAAGAAGACGGTTCTTACGGATCAAGGACATGGAAAAACACAAATAAATATGTGACAGATTCGAGAGATCTGCCTGAAAATCTTGATTTTGAAGCAGGAAAGACAGGCACTACGGCTGCAGCAGGACATTGTCTTGTAATGGCCGTAAATGATGAAAATGATGAAGAATATATCAGTATAATCCTGAAAGGAGATACGACGGATTCTTTATATAACAATATGGATTATCTGCTGTCAGGTATTGAGTAATTTATTGCACTTTAATGCTCAAAAGTTTATAATATTACTAATATAGGAATAGGAGGTACCATTATTATGGTCCAGGTTATCGCGGGTGAAAACGGCAAAGGAAAGACACCATATCTTCTCGAGAAAGCCAATTCTGCAGTTAAGTCCTGTGAAGGAACAATCGTTTATTTGGACAAGAACTCCAAGCACATGCACGATTTAGACATTAAGATTCGACTTATCAACGTTAACGATTTTCCGGTCAGCACTTCGGAGGGATTTCTGGGATTCGTTGCCGGTATCATTTCGCAGGATCATGATCTTGAATATATGTTCCTGGATAGCTTCCTGAAGATAGCGCATCTTGATGCTGCAGATGTGGAACCGGCTATTGATGAACTTGAGAAACTCGGGAAAAGGTACAATGTAACATTTGTTTTAAGCATATCAAAGGCAGAGGCTGATCTTCCTGAGAATGCCAAGAAGAATGTTGTGGTTTCTTTATAATATATGTATAGCTATCAGACAGCTTTTTTAAGCTGTCTGAAATTTTGGAGGGTTAGTGGCTTCTAATAAACGTGTAAAAGGCCTTGGAGGCAGAAGATATCGTTTTAATATCGGGATCCTGGTATTTGTGATTCTGTTTGCTTATGTTATCTTCAGCGCTTTTACCAGTTTCAAAAAAAATAAGGTTAACTTTTATGAAGTAACGGAAGGAAGCATGACCCAAAATACGGAACGCCGCGGAATAATAATCAGAAGCGAAACGGTGATGAATACCCCGAAGGCAGGATATATAAATTACTTTGTTTCAGGCGGTAAAAAAGTAAAAGTCGGCTCAGAAGTATATTCCATTGACGAGACCGGTGCAATGAATTCATTTCTTACTTCGAATTCATTATATGACTTGTCATTAAGTCCGGAAAATGTCAGAAAACTTCAAAAATCCTTGAGAGATTACTCGGTAAACAGTACTGATAATACTTTTTCTGACGTGTATGATAAAAAGACCATGCTTAATACTTCTCTGCTTGAATATGCCAATATGTCAGGATCTGATGTCATGCAGACTGCGATGGAACAAAGCGGTATAAACTATTCCAAGGAATACGCTCCGGTTGCAGGGACGATGGGACTGACTATTGACGGATTTGAAAGCAGAGAAATACAGTCTGTTTCAATTGATGACTTTAACGAAACAAATTATCGTGCAGAACACATGAACTCAGGTAAGATGGTTGAGACAGATGCCCCTGTATGTAAAATAGTGACTGAAGAAGAATGGCAAATTGTATTTCCTTTAAATGATGAGGATAAGGAGAAGTTTGCAAATGCCAAAAATCTGAAAATCAAATTCAAAGGTTCTTCCATAGTTGCAGATTGTGATTATCAACCAATCAACAGTGTTGACGGAAATACTTACGGAAGACTGTATCTTGATAAATATATGGTCGATTTCATTAATGACAGGTATATCACTTTTAATATTGAAGACGGAACTAAATCCGGACTTAAGATACCTAAATCGGCAGTTGTGACAAAGACCTTCCTGACTATTCCTGTAGGATATCTTGCAAGAGGCGGAGATGATACTAGTGAGGGATTTTACAGAGAAGTATATACTGAAGCCGGTACCAGCATAGAGTATGTTCCTACAATTGTATATTACTCCGACGGAGAGAATTACTATGTGGAATTTTCAAGCGAGAGTGATTTCCAACCCGGAGATTATGTGGTTCAGCCCGGGACGAATGAAAGATATAAACTTGGTGCAACGGCTACACTGGACGGTGTCTATAACATAAACAAAGGATATGCTGTATTCAAACAGATAGATGTTCTGGATTCCAATGACGAGTATTATACGGTAAGAAAGAATCAGAAGTATGGATTAAACGTATATGACCATATTTTGTTTGATCCCGAGGGCATAAACGAGGGTGATTTCATATACCAATGATTGTTGACATTGCCCTCAAAAACATCGATAATATACTAAGAATCATAGAGAGGATGGAAGAGTGATGGGAGTTTTCGGAAAAATAATGGATAGTATGAAAATCAATCCTGACGTAGACGATGATGAGTACTATGATGAGGATGAATATGTAGATGAAACTCCTCGTAAGAGCATTTTTAAGCGCAATAAAGATGTGAAGGAGGAATACGTAGAGGAAGAAGAGCCGAAACAGAGCCTTTTCAGTTCTAAAAAGAATGTCACTCCTGTCAGACGATCAATGGAAGTTACAATGATTAAGCCCAGTACAGTTGCAGATTCAAGGGCAATTACGGATAATCTCCTGATGGGTAAGGCAGTAGTTCTCAATATGGAAGGCCTTCCGACAGAACTTGCGCAGAGAATCATAGATTTCACTTCAGGCGCGACTTATAGTATGAACGGAAAGCTGCAGAGCATTTCGAACTATATCTTCATTGCTACACCTTCGCAGGTTGAGCTCTCGGGTGATTTCCAGGATTTTCTCAATTCGGGACAATTTGATGTTACCGGAATGAAATTAAGATTTTAAGATTAATGATTTATGGCACACAAAAAGCTCTTGCTTTTTGTGTGCCATAATGTTTGGGGAGATAATGAGTTCAGTTATTATTATTAAAGATAATTTTGATGATTTGGCAAAAGGTCTGAGCTTTATTAATGCCACAAATAAGAAGTTGTGTATAATTACAGACGATAATGTTTCAAAACTCTACTTGCAGACAGTAGAAGAAGCCATATCGGGTCTGGATAACCGGATATTTAAATTTGTAATTAAAGCAGGGGAAGAATCCAAGAATCTTGATACTGTAAGAAGTATTTATGATTTTTTTCTGGACAGTAAATTTGACAGAGATGATATTGTATTGGCATTGGGCGGAGGAGTAGTAGGAGATATTGCAGGATTTGCGGCATCAACTTATAAACGGGGGTTGAGACTCATACAGGTTCCGACGACACTGCTTGCCCAGGTTGATTCTTCGGTAGGAGGAAAGAACGGTATTGATTACAAGTCTGTTAAAAATGCTGTCGGTACTTTTTGTCAACCTTCCCTTATCTATATCAATAAGGAAACCGTAAGTACATTACCTGAAGAAGAACTTTATAATGGCAGAGCAGAGCAGATAAAAACCGGAATTCTTTCAGGTAAAGGTTATGAACCATCGGTTGAAGAGTGCATAGCATTTAAAAAACTTATTACGGACGAGGATCCGTATGATGAATATAAGAGACAGATTTTAAATTTCGGTCATACAATTGGTCATTCAATAGAATCTGCTTACCGATACAGATACAGACACGGAGTGTGTGTCGCACTCGGCATGATTTGTGCTGAATATATCAGCTTTAAGAGAGGATGGCTTGGCGAAGATAAGTTTCTGGAGCTGAAAAAGGTTCTTATGGATAACGGACTTAAGACATCCGTTGACGGTATCGATATCGCGTCGGTTCTTGACAATTGCTGTAATGATAAAAAAGTACATGATGGTATAGTTAGATTTGTATTATTAAAGGGTATCGGCAATCCCGTAATTGTTGATGATGTTTCGAAAACAGAAATCCTTGATGCGCTGGAGGCTATCAATGAAAAAGGATAATCGTATATCAAAGATTATATATATAGTTATATTCGTTCTTGCAGTAGCGTTGGATCAGATTACTAAAAATCTTGCAGTTACCATGCTTGATCCCGGAGAACCCAGCACTATCATAAAGGATGTCTTTCAGTTTGTTTATACTGAAAATTATGGTGCAGCTTTCGGTATGCTTCAGGGTAAACAGGTTTTCTTTTATATAATTACAGGAGTGGTCATACTCGCAATTATATATTTCCTTATCAGGATGCCGAGTGACTCCAAATATCTTGCAATAGGGATAGTATTAAGCTTCATTCTTGCCGGAGCAGTGGGCAATCTTATAGACAGAGTGAATCATAAGTATGTAGTCGATTTTATATATTTTATGCCGATTGACTTTCCGGTATTCAATGTTGCCGATATTTTTGTAACACTTGGCTGCATCACGTTTGCCATACTCGTGATATTTGTATATAAGGACAGAGATTTTGATTTTCTGGATCCAAGGAAGAAACATGATAATTAATGTCGAAGACGATTTCAATATCAGGATAGATAAATGGCTTTCGGATCACGTCGATAATCTCTCGAGGTCTTATATTCAGAATCTGATTGATAATCAGAATATATCTGTAAATTCAAAACCGGTCAAAAGTAATTATAAAGTTTCGGAAGATGATGAAATAAGCATCATTCTGCCGGATAATATAGAACCCGAGATTATAGCAGAAGACATACCGCTTGACATAGTTTATGAGGATAGCGATATAATTATTGTCAATAAGCCTAAAGGTATGGTCGTTCATCCGGCACCGGGGCATTATACAGGTACCATGGTTAATGCGTTGATGTATCACTGCAAAGACAACCTGAGTGGAATAAATGGTGTTCTGAGACCGGGTATCGTGCATAGAATAGACAAAGATACCACAGGTCTTGTTGTTGCCTGTAAGAACGATAAAGCTCACATGGCATTGTCTGAACAATTAAAGGTGCACAGTATAACCAGGAAATACAGAGCCATTGTTAATGGTATAATAAAGGAAGACAATGGTACGATTGAAGGTGCTATTGCACGACATCATACAGATCGAAAAAAGATGGCTGTGGATAATTTTCGAGGCAGACCGGCGATAACACATTACAAGGTTTTGGAGAGATTTAAAGACTACACATATGTTGAATGTCAGCTTGAGACCGGACGTACTCATCAAATCAGGGTGCATATGAAGTCAATAGGTCATCCGGTTTTAGGTGATACTGTTTATGGACCGGAGAAATGTCCGTTTAAACTGGAAGGTCAGGTTCTGCATGCGATGGTACTGGGGTTTAAGCATCCGACAACAGGAGAGTATATAGAATTTACAAGCGATCCCTCAGTGCCGGAATATTTCTCGCAACTTCTCAACAAGCTTTCACGGTAATCATGGAAAGGAGTATTTATGAAAGATAATCTTATCATTACTATTGAACGTCAGGCCGGTAGCGGTGGAAGACAGATAGGAAAAATAATTGCAGGCATAATGAATGCGAAATGTTATGATGAAGAACTTCTCGAACTGGCTGCAAAGGACAGCGGAATAGCTGAAGAACTGTTTCATGCACATGATGAGAAACCTACGAGCAGTTTTCTGTATTCCCTTGTAATGGACACATATTCACTTGCATATAATACGACCGCATACACGGATATGCCGATTAATCATAAGATATTCCTTGCACAATTTGATTCAATTAAGAAAATTGCGCAAGAAGAATCTTGCGTTATAGTTGGCAGATGTGCGGATTATGCTCTTTCGGATTTGCCAAATGTCGTTTCCTTCTTTGTATGTGCCGAGGAAAAGGTCAGACTTGAGCGACTTATGAAACAGAGAAATCTGAATGAGAAAAACGCCAAAGACCTTATGAACAGAACAGATAAAGACAGAGCAAGTTATTATAATTATTATTCAAACAAGAAATGGGGAGATTCAAGGAGCTACGATTTCTGTATCAATACATCAGAACTTGATTATGAAGTTGCAGCTGAAATCATGCTGGAGATAGCCAGAAAGAAAGTTCACTTAGCTAAATGAAATAGCGTATCGCACGAGTGCGCATATATAAATAGACAAACAGGTTTTGATAATCAATTTTAAGTGATTTTCAGACCTGTTTTTCTTTTGCCATAAATGTATATGGAAACTGATAGTATCAAAACATAGATTCAGGAGGACATTGAATGAATACATATGCGTATATAAGAGTATCAACAAAGGAACAGAATATAGATAGACAATTGCTATCATTAAGACCATACGAGATACAGAAGAAAAATATTTTTTGTGATTATCAGTCCGGAAAAGATTTTGAAAGGCCTTCATATCAAAGGATGATTAAAAAGTTAAGAGAAGGAGATTTATTAATAATAAAAAGCATAGATCGGCTTGGAAGAAATTATAACGATATTCTGATGCAATGGCAGCATATAACAAAGGACATAAAGGCTGACATAGTTGTACTTGACATGGAACTTCTTGACACGAGGCAAAAAGATGGGAACCTTACAGGAACATTAATAGCAGATCTTGTGCTTCAAATATTCGCTTATGTAGCGCAGACTGAGCGTGAGTTTATACATCAAAGACAAGCGGAGGGAATAGCTGCTGCAAAAGCTAAAGGAAAGAGATTTGGAAGAAAACCGATAGAAATGCCGGAATCTTTTGAAGCTATATGCAGAGAATGTTGTTCCGGCAAAGTATCAATCAGGAAAGCCGCTGAAAAAATAGGAGTAAGGAGGATGACTTTCTATAGAAATTACAAGAAACAATTCAATAGCAAGGTATAGCACAGAAAGTAGACTCATTGGGACGTATAAAAAAGGTATGGAATAAAGCATTCTTTGTTAGAAAGGCTACCTTTTTCAACAAAAGAGCAATCGCCAATATTATACAACCACTGTCCCGTCATGTCTGCATTTTGAACCAAAGTAGATTTATATAAAGTTCGCGTATTAATATTGACAGAGTTAGACTGAGTTTATTTGATTATCTTAAACGGATAGTTTATTCGCCTCATTAAAACGATTGATAGTATATTTGCAATTTGTGTTGATGAGGATAAGAAAGAAGTGAATATACAAATATGGTTTTTAATTCGTTAAAATATGTAATATTTCTGGCAATCGTAATCGCTGTTTATTACATAGTGCCTAGAAAACATCAAAATATTTTTCTATTGGTTGCTAATTATGTTTTTTATGCCTTTTGGAGTGTAAAGTACAGCTTTGTATTGCTGTTTTGTACGCTTATCACTTTTGAAGCAGCACTGATTATAGATAAAACAAGAAGTCAATTTTCTACTGAAGGACAACTGCATCAAAAATCTGAAAAAAGGATTTTTGTTATTACTTTAGTGGTATTGTTTTCAGTCCTTGCAATTTTCAAGTATACGAATTTTATTATTGAGAATGTAAATATAGTTTTAAATACATTTAAAGAGCGCAATATTACGCCGGTGAGCCTTGTTCTACCTGTCGGAATTTCATTTTTTACATTTCAGGCAGCTGGATATCTTATTGATATATATAAAGGAAAGTATAATGCCGGGCATAGTTTTATTAATTATGCTATTTTTGTTTCGTTCTTTCCGCAGGTCTTATCAGGACCAATTGGTAGAGGTGATGAACAGCTGTCACAGTATAAGAACCCTCGAGAATTTAACTACGATAACTTTATATTCGGAGCTCTAAGTTTTCTTTGGGGTTTATTTATAAAGATGGTAATTTCAGATAGAATCGCTATATTGGTAGATACGATTTACGGTGATTATACATCATACACTGGTATGCAGATAATATTTGCAACTATATGTTTTGGTTTGCAAATTTATACTGACTTTTGCGGGTATTCCTCTATGGCAATTGGATCCGCAAAAATGTTAGGAATTTTAATACCTGAGAATTTTCACACTCCTTATTTCTCACAATCTATAAAGGAATTTTGGCGAAGGTGGCACATTTCATTTAGCTCATGGCTAAAAGATTATGTATATATACCCTTAGGTGGAAGCCATTGTTCAAAACTGAAGAAATACGTCAACATAGTTGTCACTTTTTTAGTAAGCGGTATTTGGCATGGTGCACAATGGAATTACGTTATATGGGGACTGCTACATGGTATATATCAGATAATAGGGGATCTAATGAAACCAGTTTATCTGAAAATCAACAAGATCACAAAAATCAACACAAAAACGACCGTATGGAAAATTTGCAGGATGCTTATAACTTTTTGTCTTGTAGATTTTGCATGGCTTTTTTTCCGTGCTGATGGGTTGATTAATTCATTTGGTATTATCAAGCAAATAATTCTTGAATTACATCCAACGACATTGTTTGGAGGACAAATCTACGAACTTGGATTGAGCTCGCGGAACATAAAACTAGTTGCATTATCAACGGCATTTTTGTTGTTAATAGACATTTTTGTTTATAAAGGGATTGATGTTAAACAGTGGTTTAGAGAACAGAATTGGGTTTTTAAGTGGATAGTAGTTATATTTTTCGTATTATTGATAATTTTAACTGGTATTTGGGGAAACTCTTATGATGCAGCAGGATTCATCTATTTCAAATTTTAAACATATTTTCAAAAAAAAGAAGGCAACAGCAATATCAGCTATTATTTCTATAGTTCTTATTGCTTTTGGGGTTGTATTTTTATCTAATGCAACAAAAAGAAGTGATGGAGATTTTAAATACAGGCCGTTTTTTGATGAACAAACGGAATATGATGTTTTGTTTTTTGGGACTAGTCATGTAATCAATGGCATATTTCCAATGCAGTTATGGAAAGATTATGGAATAACTTCGTATAATTTTGGTGGACATTCAAATAGTATTGCAGCTTCATATTGGGTGATGAAAGGTGCTACGGAATTTCACAAACCCAAAATAGCAGTTTTAGATGTTTTAGGGGCTAGCAGTCAGTCAACAGGTATGAAGATCGAATATTCTCATATTTCTTTTGATGCTTTTCCAATTAGTAGAACAAAGATAGAAGCTGTGAACGATATTTTCCCAGATAACCCTGGGTACAGAGAAGAGTTATTATGGCCTTTTTCAATATATCATAACAGATGGGATGACATTCATTCGGATAGTATTTTACAAGGGTTTGGTGTATATGCTAAAACAAAAGAGAAGGGTGCTGAAAGTAGAATTAATATAGCAAAATCATACGAGATGGCATCTGTTTCGCAAAGCGAATATATGAAAGAAAATTCTGTTGGGCTAGAATATATACAGAAATTTATTGATTACTGCAAGGACAATGGTATTGAGCCGGTAATTATTAATCTTCCTTATCCGACAGACGAAAATTCTCTTAAATGGAGCAATGCAGCAATAAAACTGGCAAAAGATCAAAATGTAAAAGCTATAGATTTTCAATATACAGATACAGTGGATTTTGATATTGATTTATATGATTCAAATTCGCATTTAAATCCTTCCGGGGCAAGAAAAATCACCGATTATATAGGGACATTTTTGACACAGAATTTTGAGATAGAAGATAAAAGGAACGATACATCATATTCTCAATGGGATGCAGATTATCTTGAGTATAAGGATTTCCTTGTTAAAAACATAAGAGATAAGGATGATTTTGATATAGTACTTATGCTACTAAATAATAGTAACTTTGGAGCGAATTTATTTTATACGAAAGGGATAGAATCGAATTACAGGTCGAAAAAATTACTGAACCAATTAGACGGCAATATTGATTTGATTAAAAAGAGTAACATATTGGATGAAGAATCAGAAAAGGCTGACATTTGTATTGAAATCTATGATAAGGAGAATGGAAATAACATATTGTCTAAATACTATATAATTGATGATACTCCGATATTTGTTTCAAAAAGTAAAGAATAAGAAAGAAGAATAATCTCAAAAAACGAGAAATTCCGGACTTATCAGTCCGGAATTCTTTCATCTCCGTAGTAATACATGGAAATAGTACCGGGTCCGCAATGAGCGGTGATAATACTTCCTATCTTATATATTCTTATGTCCGTAAGATTTTGGAATGTTTCCTGAAGCATCTCCTTAAGCATGAGAGCAGTTTCTTCATTACGGGCATGGTTTATAAAACATTTACCGGAATAGTCCTTTCCGTTTTCCGCATGTTTCGTCATCTCATCGATAATATGCTTCAGCTCTTTTTTAAGACCTCTGACCTTTCCGTAAGCTATTATCCTGCCTTCGCTGTTAAGATGCATGGAAGGAACGATATCCAGTACGGAAGCTATCGTAGCGGCCGGACCGGACATTCTGCCGGTTCTTTTGAAATAAGAAAGATCAGCATTAAAGAATTCATGATGATAATTCAATCTTCTTGAGAGAATCCAGTCATTAAGTTCGTCAATGCTCATACCGGCATCCCTCATGTCAGCGGCATCATCGGTAATGAGTCCATATCCGCCGCAGCTGCACAGAGTGTCAATAACATAAAGCTTTCTGTCGGGGTAATGCTCGCGCAGTTCTTCTGCAGCCTGTACGGCATTGTTATATGACCCCGTCATACCGGTGCCGAAGCAGAGGTGAATGACATCGTTTTCTTTTAATAATGATTCCAGGTATTCGTAATAAGCACCATAGCTGATTTGAGAGGTTGATGGTATATTTCCCGCATCAATTTGATCAAAAAAGTACTTTTCAGCTTCAGGATCACGTTCCATATTATCTTCATATATGGTACCGTTGATTACATATGTATAAAAAGCAACCGGAATATTCCGGCTCTTCGTATATTCATATGGTAAGTCAACAGTAGATTCTGCTGAAAGAACGTATGGTTCGTTTGCCATTTATACCTCCTACAACCCCTTATATAATACTATATTTTTCACGACATGTCACATTTTTTTATTTGGATGAGATAATTATACAGAGAAGACCGGATTTGACTGAAATCCAGGCATTATCATCAATCCATTCATTGCTTACTCCGAGCGGGAAACTGTTTGAGAGCTCATCATCGAGCAGTTCATATTTGAGACCCTCCATTGATACACCTTTGCATTTTTCCGAATAAGAGAATACAGATAATGAGTGTCCGTCAAGTTTAGGGAGAGTGATTGAACTGTTGTTTATCATATAAAGTTCTGTATTTTTACCGATAAAATGCGGGAACCCTCCTTTTTCGGATATATATGCCGCCGATTGAATATTGGCATAAGTATGATCAAGCCTGCCGCCAAAGGCACAACAAACGGTTATATCTTTATATCCGTTTTCAAGGGCATATTTAATCGCATACATTGTATCCGTATCATCTTTGACTTTCGGAAGGGTTATTGTCTTTAAATCCTTACTGATTTCACCGTTATATGAATCAAAGTCGCCAATTACGATATCAGGTGATATATTCATCTTAAGGGCATAGGAGTATCCCTTATCACAGGCAATTATTAAATCATATTTTTTGTTGTCAATCGGTGAGAAATCCCCTCCGGATATTATAAGAGCTCTTTTCATGTTAATCTCCATTCCGCGGGCATGCCGCGGCACAAATAGTAACGAAAGTGTTTCACAGCTCAACGCTATGGCTTATGATAGCTTGCAAGAAGCTACACTACAAAGCACGGTGAGAGGAGTTGTAAAAACTTTCTCTGTTTTAGACAGCATGTTAATCAGTGTAAGTTCTGCCTTTTCAAGCACAAATAAGTGGCATCATGAATCCGTACACTAAGAATTGTTAAAGCACTTCTGTTTTATTGTGTGGCAGTTCAGTCAATGGCTTCTTATCTTTTATGAAAGGAGTTGCACTATGAAAGTTACTTACCCAACCTGTTGTGGTGTCGATGTTCACAAATCTTTTCTCGTTGCCACAATCATCAAAACCACTGACGGTTTTGAACCTTCTTATCAAAAGAAGCGATTCTCTACCTTCAACAATTCTATTTTAGAATTCAAATCATGGCTTCTTGAAAACGACTGTCATGATGTCTGCATGGAATCTACAGGTAAATATTGGATTCCTGTCTTCAATCTTCTCGAAGATCAAATCAATGTCACCATCGCTAATCCCAAATGGGTAAAAGCTGTTAAAGGCAACAAAGACGACGCTAAAGATTCTAAATGGATTGGAGATTTATTCCGTCTTGGACTTGTGAAAGGCAGTTACATCCCTTGCAAAGCTATCCGCATTCTCAGAGAATACACAAGATATCGTTACAAGCTTGTTTCTTGCCGCTCAAGCGAAAAGAATAGATATCAGAATGCCCTTACCGTTTGTAATGTCGCATTAGATTCTGTTGTTTCCGATATCTTTGGGAAGTCATCCACATCCATTATCGACTATCTGCTTGAACAATCAAGTACTACGATTAACCATGAAGAAATCGCTTCTAAACTTCTTAGGCGACTTAAATCCAAAGAAGATTCTGTGATTGAATCCATCGAAGGATATCAGATGACTGATGCCCAGAAATATCGTATACGCCTAGTCCGCGCACATATGGATTATATCACAGCTGAGATCAATGATGTTGATAAACAGATTGACTCTTTGATTTCTTCTGATCCTGATTATGATAAAGCTATCCAGTTACTAACTACCATTCCGGGTGTCAAACGTGATAGTGCAATTACTATCATCTCCGAAATAGGTATTGATATGTCTCAGTTTTGTAATTCAAAACGCTTGTGCTGTTGGGCCGGTCTTACTCCTGGCAACAATGAATCCGCCGGTAAGAAGAAATCTGTTCGTATTACACGTGCCGGTGTTTACCTCAAACCTGCATTAGTACAGTGTGCTCATGCAGCCGTGAAATCCGACAAGTCTCCTTACTACAAAAAGAAATATGAATCTCTTGTTAAACGTCGTGGCAAGAAAAGAGCTAT
>JAZRYX010000044.1:0-68753 GCA_045600945.1 Lachnospiraceae bacterium | reverse complement strand
CTTGCCATACGGGAACAGATAAGTCTGCTTTAAGTCTTGCTATAATTCAGTTAAGGATGTAGAATGTCTTAACATTAATTTTGAGATCATATCTTTGGGACCATTCTGTTTTTCTATAACTGACAATTCCTTTACTTCATCGGAAATGTCCATATGATTGCTTATATCTTAAGCATAAAATATAATATAAATAGAAATAAACAATTGGAGAAGAAAATGCGGATTGCTTTAGATAGCGATAACAACAGAATTATAGCTTCAACAGATGCAAAGAACATAGATTGCTTCTGCCAATGCTGTGGAGAAAAAGTAATAGCAAAAGCAGGGAAGATAAAAATCCCTTATTTTTCGCATATGCCTAAATCCGAGTGTAAATTCGGAAAAGAAAAAGACTATAAATCCGAGTGGCATATTAGGATGCAGGATTATTTTCCACAGGACTGTCAGGAAATAAGATTTCCAGATGAAAGAACCAAGCAGACCCATATTGCAGATGTATATTTAGAAAAAACAAAGACAGTTATTGAATTTCAGCATAGCCCAATATCAACAGATGAGTTTTTTAGCAGAACAGCTTTCCATATCAGTGAAGGAAGAAGAATTGTATGGGTTTTCGACGAAAGCAGTACATCTGATAGAGAGATGGGACGACTAAGCAAAATCGGGGTAGAAAGACCGTATGACAATATAAAATATCATTGGATGTATTCGCCAAGAAAGTGTTTAGAGTCTGTACCGCAGTTTCGGAGCAGTAATTACAGTGTTTGCGTATATACAGGAACAGAAGGGGATGTTTTACATAGGATAATTGCTGAGGATTTTTTGCTGAGCGATATAGTCTTATCAGTTCATAGTATTACTATGAGTTCAGATATCGATATAGATGAGTTCTTTTTTGCTGAAGAACACTGGTTAAATCAGGAACCATATAAATCGGAATTGGCAAAAAATCCAAATATTGCTTTTAATAAAAGCGTCAAACGTTCAAATCCACTTCCAGCTAGACGGAATTTTTATTTTTAAAACAGCAAGATGAGAATAATTAGCGAGGTTTTCCAATGAAGAAAATACTGTTTACAGTAATATTGGTTGCACTACTTTGCTGTGGTTGCAGCAAGGCTTTGATAGATAAGGCAGAAATTGAGTCGAGGGATAATAGAATACTAGAATTAGAAAACGAAGTTTCTTCTGCAAAATCAAAGGAAGCGGAATTAAAGCAGGAGCTAGGAACAAAGGAACTGGAAATCTCAAGACTTGAAGAAATAATCAATAATTCTGTTCTTTATGAAAACTATATCGTTGATACTGATTTACTTAATGTGAGAAGAGAACCTAGCAGTGATGCTGAAGTGATAGGGATGCTGGAAGGAAAAGAACTGATTAGGGTTATAGAAGAGATTGATGATGATTGGGTAAAGATTATTTACAATGGTAGAGAGGCATATGTTATGAAGGTGTTTATTAGTCCATTATCAAAGAAAAATGATGTCTCATAGATTTCAATAAAGATAATATGAGCTTCTTATTATAAGTATGGCTCATAGGTAGACTTGATTTTAGTCTCATTGGGTGTTATATTTCAAACAGACATATCATCTAGAGACACTCTGTACCAGTATCAAATAAAACACCCTGTCGGTGACAAATAAAATAGCACGATAGGAAATAGTATAAGAGGTCAACGGATAATAATTCGGGCCTCTTTTTTGTTGGAAAAATGCTTAATAATCAAGGGGTTAATGGATTTTAAAGAACCTTGTCAGTGACCATCATTAGGCACCGATAGGGTAAGCTAATTGGACAAAATAACTGTCACAATTGGACTGTTTTAAATGTGACGGGACAATGACCCGAAGAATATGTAAATTCAGAGGCCCGCTAATCAGCGGGCCTCATAGATTGAGGGAAACCAAAGAGGGTATATAGTTGTCACCGTGGGGCCTACAGCGGGAAGTTACCTTGCTGGACGCACTCAGAAACCAAGACAAAACCTGGCAGCTTGTATCAGCTTTTGTGTCAGATTACTATTTGACATTTAGTAGGAACTGTCTTGATACGAGCAATCATTTGACAATCCTATTTAATAGGATATAATAGAGTTATGAAAAGAACCTTCATTGAGACAAAATATTTTACAAATAAGTGGAAAGACTTAGGTTTTACTGATGATGACCTAAGGAGGTTACAGGAGGCTCTTTTGGAAGATCCAAAGATTGGGGCAGTAATTAGAGGCACCGGTGGACTCCGTAAAATGAGATTTGCATACGAGAATCAGGGAAAGAGTGGATCGTCACGGGTATGCTATTTGGATATCGAAGTAAGAGAAGAAATACATCTATTGGATGTGTTTGCCAAGAATGAAAAGGACAATCTTTCAAAAGCAGAAAAAAATGAATTGAAGAAGCTTGTTGAATTTATTAAAGAATTTGGTTAGGAGATGAAGATGAGTTCGATGTATGAGAGTCTTAGGCAAAGCCTTACAGAAGAAGTTGAAGATATAAAGAACTATGGGACATCGCAGGGAAGAAGAACCGTGATGGAGATAAAACCGGTTACAGAGTATTCCGCTACTGAAGTACGAGAGATAAGAAAAAAGACCGGTACTTCGCAAGCCGTTTTTGCAAAATGCTTTGGTGTATCAAAAAAGACGGTTGAAGCTTGGGAAGAGGGAGTAAACAATCCGAGTGGCCCAGCATGTAGAATTCTGGAATTAATCAATCAGGGAATTCTCTCGATGGATCAATATCTAATTAAGAATTAATAGTTAATAGTTAATCAAACTTACGTGGGGTTTTGGTATTATGGATTCATTAGACAGACTTACAGCATACGACCCGGAGCTTGCTTCGGCAATCGGTAATGAACTTAACAGGCAGCAGAATAATATAGAACTGATTGCATCGGAAAATATCGTATCTCAGGCAGTGCTGGATGCTGCCGGAAGCATACTTACAAATAAGTATGCGGAGGGATATCCTGCACATCGTTATTACGGAGGATGCGAATATGTTGATGTGGTTGAGGAGATTGCAAGAAAGAGGGCACTTGAATTGTTTAAAGGTGCTGAGTATGTAAATGTTCAGCCTCACTCCGGTGCCAATGCAAATCTTGCAGCTTTTTATGCCATGCTGCAAAGCGGAGATACGGTTTTGGGAATGGGACTTCCCGCAGGAGGACATCTTTCACACGGAGCGAAGGTCAACATTTCCGGAAAACACTTTAATTCAGTGTCTTATGGAATAAATACAGAGACAGGGCGCATAGATTATGATGAGGTCAGGAAGCTTGCCGTAGAGAATCGTCCGAAGCTTATTCTTGCAGGCGCAAGTGCGTATCCGAGAATCATTGATTTCGCTGCTTTCCGGGAGATAGCAGATGAAGTAGGAGCATATCTTATGGTGGATATGGCGCATATTGCAGGTCTGGTTGCAGCAGGAGTGCATCCGTCACCATTTCCGTATGCAGATATAGTTACTACAACGACTCATAAGACCCTTCGCGGTCCGAGAGGCGGTATGATATTCTGCAGGGAGCAGTTTGCAAAACAAGTGGATAAGGCAATATTCCCCGGAACTCAGGGTGGACCTTTGATGCATATTATTGCAGCCAAGGCAGTTGCTCTTGGTGAGGCACTAAAGGAAGATTTTACGAATTACCAGAAGCAGGTTGTTGCAAATGCAGCCGCACTGGCAGATGAGTTCACGAAGAAGGGTATACATCTGGTATCGGGAGGAACCGATAATCACTTGATGCTTCTTGATCTGACAGGAACCGGAGTAACGGGAATAGAACTTCAGAACCGTCTGGACAGCGTACATATCACGGCAAATAAAAACGCGATACCGGGTGACCCGCAGAAGCCTACAGTAACCAGCGGACTTCGTATAGGTACACCTGCGGTTACGACCCGCGGATTTAAAGAAAAGGAGATGTCACTTATTGCCGGATGGGTATGTGACTGTATCTTTGATTATGAGAACAGGAAGGACAGTGTATCGGAAGAAGTTGTAAAACTATGCAGTGAGCATCCGATATATAGTTAATTTGGACTTTGCTTTTTGTGGCCGGGACAGAAAAAATTGCTTGATATTTACTTTGCTTGTTCATTGAAAAAGAAGAATATTGACATATAACGCCAAACGTTATATCATCTAAATATGATTAAATCATTTAAGGATAAAGATACTGAAAGATTATACAATATCGGACATAACAAGAAATATAAAGCATATGAACGTATAGCTTTGCGTAAGCTTGATATGATTGCTGCAGCAGTGGTACTCGAAGATTTGAAAATCCCACCAGGAAATCATTTGGAACCATTGCATGGAGATAGAGAAGGTCAGCATAGCATACGTATTAATGATCAGTATAGAATATGTTTTGTATGGGGCGACGGTGGAGCATACAGTATTGAAATTGTCGATTACCACTAGAGGAGAGAAGATATGAGAACTGAAAATTTAATTCATCCGGGAGAGATACTTCGCGAGGAGTTCATGAAGCCGATGGGCATTTCTCAGAATGCTCTTGCCTTAGCTTTGCATATTCCGGTAACGAGGATAGGAGAAATTGTTAATGAAAGACGTAGTATAACAGCAGATACTGCTTTGCGCCTTGGAAGATATTTTGGTACAACATCTGAATTCTGGATGAATCTTCAGACCAATTATGATCTTCTAATAACCTTGAAGGAAAGAGAAAAGGAAATATCTTTGATTCAGTCAGTATCATAATATTATTAAGTCAACGTCCAATCTGATAATGGAGTTTTCGAGAAACGGAGGCTTTGAACATGCCGCAGGTTTTTAAATAGGAAGTATCAGTTATTTTTGCTGAGATAGTAAAAAACTGGGATTCGGAAATAAGTTCTGAATCCCAGTTTCCATCAGCAATTATAGTATTTATCATATTCAGCCGGGTGAGGTACAGTGCTTATCTCGACTGCATCGGCGCGCTTGCGTGCGATGTGATTTTTTATCATGTCTTCCGTGAATACTCCGCCTTCAAGCAGGTATGCATAATCTTTCTCAAGCTCATCAAGTGCCTCATCAAGTGATTTCGGAAGCTTCTTGAGTTTTGCTTTTTCTTCATCCGGAAGATTGAAGAGGTTGACATCATACGGTCCGAATCCGGCTTTCACAGGATCGATCTTTTTCTTTATTCCGTCAAGACCTGCCATGAGGATGGCTGCGTATGCGTAATACGGATTGCATGTCGCATCCGGATTTCTGAGTTCGAATCTGCGATGCTCCGGTGTCTTGGCATATGCCGGGATCCTGACAACAGCACTTCTGTTGGATGTTGCATATACTGCATTAACAGGTGCTTCATAACCCGGAACGAGTCTCTTGTATGAGTTCGTGCTCGGATTTGTGATAGCGCAGAGTGAACCGATATGTGTGAGCAAACCGCCGATGAAATAAAGTGCTGTCTTTGAAAGATGAGAGTATCCTTTATCATCGGAGAAGACAGGCTTGCCGTCTTTTTTAAGAAGCATGTGAACATGCATACCGCTTCCTGCTTCTTTATATACAGGCTTCGGCATAAATGTCGCCGTCATTCCGTACTCCTCGGCTGTATTTCTTATGATATATTTGATCATCATGGTAGCATCAGCCATAGCGCTCATCGTTCCGAGCTTAGGCTCAATCTCAAACTGTCCTGCGGAACCGACTTCCGGATGATGATACTTAATAGGGATGCCTGCTTCTTCAAGATACAAACACATCTGACTTCTTACGTCAAATGTAGTATCGAAAGGCTTGTCGATATGGTAGGCTTTCTGGTAACCGGTAACATTGCCGTGACGATCTTCATCACTGTTCCAGTGGGCTGCCTGATAGTCAACATCAAATCCTATATGACGCGGACTTACTTCCCAGCCTGCCTCGTCGAAGAGATAGAACTCAAACTCAGGAAGGATAATCATCTCATCTGCGATACCGGTTTTCTTCATGTACTCCTCAGCTGCCTTTACGACATTTCTCGGATACTGGGGAAGCGGACGATTCTTAGGATGATCTATGATCATTGCATTTCCGCCTATGGAGAGAGTAGGAATCTCACAGAACGGATCGATGACAGCAGTATCGAGATCCGGTATGAATACCATATCACTTTTCTCAAGGATGGCGTATCCGTAGTTTGATGCGTCAAAACCTATACCATCCTGCATAAGCTCCTTTGAAAAATTGGAAGCGGGCACGGTTACATGACGATACCTCCCGTCGATGTCAACGATTTTAAAATCGATCATCTGAATATCGGCGAGTTCGATAAGATCTTTAATATCTTTAAAACTTTTCATTGCTTTTTCCTCTTTGTGAACTATGTGTGAAATCCGCGAATTATTATACACCCGTTCAATGGATTATGATATAATTTTCTCGATTTAAATGGAGAAAAATGACAGATTATATCGATATAAACGGAATAATAATCAAGGTTCAGCCGGTGGGAGAATATGACAAGCGCGTCACCCTGCTCACCAAAGAACGCGGAAAGGTAAGTGCATTTGCCAGAGGAGCCAGGAGACAGGGAAGTGCGCTTATGGGTGTGACGCGTATTTTTGCGTGCGGAAACTTCCGTTTAAGAGAGGGACGCGATGCTTATGTTTTGAGTACCGCACGCATCGATAATTTCTTTGAACCGCTTTTCAAAGATATGGAGTCAAGCTGTTACGGAACTTATTTTCTTGAACTTGCTGACTATTACTCACGCGAATCCATGAGTGAGCCGCAGATGATAAAGCTCTTGTATTATGCACTTACGGCGCTCACCCGCCCGTCGCTGCCGCATAAGCTTGTCAGGCGCATATTTGAGCTGAGAATGATGAAGATAGAGGGCCAGTACGATGCAAGGCCGATAAGGGCAGGCGGTGAAGTCGGGGCGACGGCAGCATTTACATGGGATTTCATCCTGAATACGCCGATAGAGAAGCTGTTCACATTCACGCTTAAGGATGAGGTGATGAGTGAGCTTGAAGAGTGTGTCGACAGGAGTTTGAATAAATACGTCGACAGGAAAATGAATTCGCTGGAGATACTGGAAAGTATAGATAGATGAAAAAGAATACACCGAAATACAGATTCATAGCGGTATTTGCAATTGCGATCCTTCTGATCGTGCTTGTTACACTTATCCTGAATATCTGGGGACTTAAGCCTTATTATGAGCGCCAGAAGATTCGAAGTATGCAGGAGGCGTACAGAAAGATTGACGATGCGGTCGCTGACGGTGACAATGAGCGTTTGGAAGATATCCTTGATGATTATTCGGAAAGTGAAAACATCTCGATAGCGGTTTTTGATACTTATACATCGATGGTGCTTATTTCATCCGAAAGGGATAATGAGTTTCTGCTTAAGAGACTGAGGGACAGACTGTTTGCGATGAAGGGTCCGGACACGGATATTACCGTTGTGGAAGAGGATAACTATACGATTACGCGAGGGGCCGAGGATATTGAGTTTTTCGGATACTGCAATGACAACCGTATGATGGTGCTTATGTCGACTCCGGTGCAGAGTATGGTAAATGCTGCCGCGCAGTCCAATCATTTTCTTATCATAGTGGGAATCGGTGCGCTGATACTCGGAATAGTCGCAGTTGTTATCCTTACCGGGAAGGTATCAAAGATGTATGCTCTTCAGGTTGAGAACGAAAAGCTGCAGCACGATCTTGAGGAAAAGGAAAAACAGAATCAGATACAGAGGGAATTTGTCGCAAACGTTTCGCATGAACTGAAGACACCTATAACCGTTATCAGGGGTTATGCCGAGGGACTTTCGGAAGGAATGTGTCCGGACGAGGAAAGCAGGAAATATTATGCAGGTATCATAGTTGATGAGACCGAGCGCATGCATCAGATTGTTCAGCAGCTTCTCATGCTCAGCAAGATTGAGTCGGGACAGGATGAACTTGAACTGAGTGAGTTCTGCATATCGGATATGCTTAGAGATATCACTGCCGGCATAAATATCCTTGCGGATCAGAAGAATGTCGAAATAATCTGTGATATTGAAGAAGGTGTTATGGTATATGCCGATGCACTCAAGATAGAGAGTGTTATAACCAATTATCTGAGCAATGCGGTACATCATGTCAGTGATGGCGGCAGGATAGACGTGAAACTTACCACTCAAGGCACAAGGGCGCATGTATCCGTATTCAATACCGGAAATCCGATTCCGGAGAATGAGACAGAACATATCTGGGATAAGTTCTATAAGGTCGATAAGGCGCACTCCAGAACTTACGGCGGATCAGGAATAGGACTGTCAATAGTCAAGGCGGTCATGGATGCGCATGGCATGCCTTACGGAGTCAGAAACCGGGAAGACGGGGTTGAGTTCTGGTTTGAGGCAGAGAAGAAATAATATACTGTTTAGAAATATTTCATATACGTTTTATTGCTAAAGCAGTTTAGAGAAAGTATAATTAAAACATGGATAAAAACAATAGGAACAGATTTGATATGAACGGTGGAAATAATCAAGGCGGAAAAGTAATAAAAACCATTATTATTGCTGCTTTACTGACTTTCATAGTCATGAGCTTCATGAAGAGTAATCTCCTGAACAGTTATACTCAGGAGCTTCCTTATAATGAGTTCATGAAGATGGTTGAACAGAAAGAGGTCGAATCGGTTATCATCGAAAATGATAAGATAACGATTCATGCTAAAGCGGACGCGGAAAACTACTCTCCGATGGCAGAGTATTATACAGTCAGGGTCGATGATGATCCCGGTCTGGTGGAAAGACTTTATGATTCCGGAGTTGACATGAGGAGAGAAAGGCAGGACACTGCCAATCTGCTCCTGAGTATAGCCAACATCTTACTTCCCATTCTTTTCTTCTTATTCCTGTTTGGACTTATGACGAAAAAGATGGGCGGCGGCGGAGGCATCATGGGTGTCGGCAAGTCCAATGCCAAAGTATATATGCAGAAAAAGACAGGTGTTACGTTTGCAGATGTTGCAGGTGTTGATGAGGCAAAAGAAAGCCTGGTTGAGCTTGTTGACTTTTTGCATAATCCGGCAAAGTATACGGAAATCGGAGCAAAACTTCCGAAGGGAGCTCTTTTGGTAGGTCCTCCCGGAACAGGTAAGACCCTTCTTGCAAAAGCGGTTGCAGGCGAGGCGGGAGTACCTTTCTTTTCACTTACGGGTTCGGATTTTGTTGAGATGTTCGTTGGTGTTGGTGCATCCCGTGTACGTGACCTTTTCAAACAGGCACAGCAGAACGCACCGTGTATCATTTTCATCGACGAGATCGATGCTATAGGTAAGAGCCGTGATTCAAGATATGGCGGTGGAAATGATGAGCGTGAGCAGACGCTTAATCAGCTCCTTTCAGAGATGGATGGTTTCGATTCATCCAAGGGACTTTTGGTAATCGGTGCAACGAACAGACCTGAGATCCTCGATCCGGCACTTCTGCGTCCGGGACGTTTTGATCGAAGAGTCATAGTTGAAAAACCTGATCTTAAAGGACGTGTTGCCATTCTAAAAGTTCACTCCAAAGATGTCAGCATGGACAAGACGGTTGATCTTGAGGCCATCGGTCTTGCAACCAGCGGTGCGGTAGGTTCGGATCTTGCCAACATGATCAATGAAGGTGCTATCCTTGCAGTAAAGAAGGGTCGTAAGGCAGTTTGCCAGAACGATCTCCTTGAGGCAGTTGAGGTTGTACTCGTAGGCAAGGAAAAGAAAGACAGAGTTCTTAACGATAAGGAAAAGCGTATCGTTGCATATCATGAGGTCGGACATGCTCTTATCTCTGCACTTGATAAGAACTCCGAACCGGTTCAGAAGATTACTATAGTTCCGAGAACTATGGGCGCGCTTGGATATACGATGCTCGTTCCGGAAGAGGAAACATATCTTAAGTCCAAGAAAGAACTTGAGACAATGATAGTAGGTCTGCTGGGCGGACGCGCAGCTGAAGAAATAGTGTTTGATACTGTTACTACAGGTGCTTCAAATGATATCGAGAGGGCTACGGGCATCGCCCGCGCCATGATCACTCAGTACGGTATGAGCGAAAAGTTCGGACTTATGGGACTTGCAAAGATTGAGAATCAGTATCTGTCAGGTCGCGCAGTAATGGACTGTGGTGATAACACGGCCACAGAGGTCGATCAGGAAGTCATGAAGATGCTCAAGGAAGCATATCAGAAGGCACTTGATATCCTCAAAGAGAACAGAGATGCTCTTGATCAGATTTCTGATTACCTTATCGAGAAAGAGACGATCACCGGTAAGGAATTCATGGATATCTTAAGGAAAATAAAGGGTTGGGATGCTCCGGAGGAAGAGAAGCATGAATCATCCGGCGACACAGACGGAAATACCCGGGAAGAGACAGCAGATTCCGATGAAGGTACTGTGAGCGAACAGAATCAGTCATACGGGAATTTATCAAATGAATTTACGGAAGTTACTCCCGATACAGATCCGGGAGACACTACATTCAGGGAAGCATGATTAAAAGGGAGATTTGAAGCCATGAAGAGAAAGGCTTTGGCAGTTTTATTGGCAGTTAGTTTAATCTCGTTGACAGCATGTACAAACTCAAAGACAGAGGCAACATCTGCAGAAACTGCAAAGACTGAGGCTGCTGCTGAAAATAAAGAAGAAAGTACAGAAAAGACTTATGAGAGTCAGGACGGATGGAAGATAAGCTATAACGAGGATTTATTTGAACTTAACGAGGAAACCCCCGGAGAGGTGACTTTTGTATATAAAAATGCAAATGCGGGAAGCGACCTTATCACAATCAGCTATCATAAGGACAAGATGCCGTCAGAGGTGCTTTATGAAAAAACCGAAGGCATAGATGACAAGCTCATAGTAAGAAGCGAAGGATATTTCGGAAATACATACCCGGATTGGTCATTTACAAGAACGGTCAAATCCGATGAGGGTTCAAAAATCAATGAGACTTTTACAGGTATTGAGCATAACGACGGAACGATAATTATAGATGTTCTTACTCATCCGGAGAAAGAAGAAGATAAGAATCAGAGCCTCAGCGATGATATCTCTGCAGTACTTGATTCCTTTACATTTACAAATCACCAGCCTCAGAAAGAGTTCGCCTATGTTCCGGGAACATACACGAGGGAGTTCAAAGAGGAGATAGAAGGTCAGGAGCAGACATTTAGCGATACCATAGTTTTGAATGCCGACCATAGCGGTACAATAACATTCCAGGATACGATAAATATTATCTGGTCAAGCTATGAGCTTATAGAAACAGGGTCAGATAACAGATACGAATATACTATAGAGGGAGATATGCTGCTTCTTAAACAAGGTGAGGAGTGGATAGAGTTTCAAAAAAAGAAATAATATGGTTTACGGAAAACAGAGGATCCGACTTTTTTTTAAAATACTTGCGTAGATTTCTGTCGTGTGATATAATACAGTCGTAAAGTTTGGTTTGTTTTTCAGATAGCACAAGTATCAGGGAATGATGCTTAAGGAGAAGGTGCTATAAGAGGGAGAAGAAATGAATATTGCGAATGTAGTATTGCTCTTAGGCGGAGTAGCCATGTTCCTTTTCGGAATGGCTTTTATGGGAGATGGATTAAAAAAAGTTGCCGGCGATAAGCTGGAACTGATCCTTTATAAACTCTCGGGAACACCGCTTAAGGGTATTTTATTAGGTACCGGAGTAACTGCAATCATTCAGTCATCATCGGCGACCAGTGTTATGGTTGTCGGTTTCGTCAATGCAGAGATGATGAAGGTTAAGCAGGCCATCTCCGTTATCATGGGTGCTATTATAGGAACAAGTGTTACAGGCTGGATTATCTGTCTTTCATCGATTAATAGTAGTGCAGGCGGAGTTATTTCACTTCTGTCTACAGAATCTATCAGTGCTGTAGCAGCTATTGTCGGCATACTCTTAAGAATGGTTTCAAAACAAAAACGTAGCAAAGATCTGGGAGATATTCTTCTGGGCTTTGCTGTTTTAATGTTTGGAATGAAGACAATGAGTTCTGCAGTTTCGGGACTTAAGAACAATCCGGCATTCATCTCATTTATGACGAATTTCAGCAATCCCGTTCTCGGTATACTCCTGGGATTATTAATTACGGCGATTCTTCAGAGCGCATCTGCAGCAGTCGGTATCCTTCAGGCTTTATCAAGTACCGGAGCTATCACCTTTAGCGTTGTTCTTCCGATTATTTTGGGTATTGCCATAGGAGCCTCGGTTCCTGTTGTGATTTCATCTATCGGTTCCACAACGGACGGGAAGAGAACAGCATTTTCATACCCGCTGATAGAAATACTGAGGGTAATAATCTTTTCTATAGTTTTCTACGCTCTCAATGCTTTGCTGCATTTCACATTTATGAATATGACTATGAATATGGTCAGCATTGCCCTGCTCAATACCATATTCAGAGTCACGACAATAATAATTCTTATACCGTTTATCGATCAGATCGAGAAGATACTTAAGAAGATCATTAAGCGCAGCGATGAAGAAATAAAGGAATACAAAGAGCTTAACAGATTGGAACCGAGATTCCTTTCATATCTGCCGATTGCCATTGAACAGTGCAGATTAAGCATGAACTCTATGGCTGCAAAAACAAAAAGGTGTGTATATCTTGCAAAAGATCTTTTGTATGAATATGACGAATCCAAGGTCAAAGAAATAGAACGTCTGGAAAAAACAGTAGATAAATACGAAGATAAAATAGGTAATTATCTGATGCAGCTCACAGGCAAGGAACTTAATGATACACAAAATGCTGCAGTTACGGAATATCTGCATATGCTTTCTGATTTTGAGAGAATCAGTGATCTGGGAAGAAATCTTTCACATGCATCCAAGGAGCTTTTTGAAAAGAAACTTTCGTTCTCCGAAAAAGGCGGAAAGGAAATCAAGATATTGGCAGATGCGGTATGTGAGGATGTGAGCCTTGCAGTGAAAGGTTTTGAGGATAGTAATACTCAGGCGGCATTTGCGTGCGGACCTCTTGAAGATACGGTAAAGGCTGTTTCGGAACTTATTAAGGAACATCATGTCGAAAGACTGAAGAACGGAGAATCCAAGCTCGTACACAGCTATGTGCTTAATGATATGCTCAATGCATACGAGAGGATTGCGGCACACAGCAGTAACGTGGCTCTCACGACTATACAGATTAAGAATTATACCGTAGCCAACCATGAGTATGAGAAGAGCATACGTAAAGAAAAACCGGAAGCGTATAAAGAACTTTTGGATATGTATGCAGCTAAATATATAGACGAAATGTAATATAAAACGGTCAGCCAATCAAACGGCTGACCGTTTTATCGAAATGTTGTTCAGATAAATCAGTGAAAGAAATCATAGACGGCTTCGGCAGAAGCTTTTGTCATCCCATCGGCAGACTGAAGTTCGTAAGCTGTGGCTGTCCGTATGGCGTCAATATCCTTAAAGGTCTTAAGCAGTGACTTTCGCCGTGCCGGCCCTATGCCCGGGATATCATCCAATACGGATCGAACCTGATCTTTACTTCTCAGACTGCGGTGATATTCGATCGCGAAACGATGTGCTTCATCCTGGATGCGCGTCGTAAGTTTGAAACCTTCACTGCGGCTGTCTATCGGCAATTCAGCATCATTGAAATATATGCCTCTTGTGCGGTGATTGTCATCCTTGACCATACCGCAGACGGGAATACTGATTCCGAGTTCGTCAAGTACGGATAGAGCTATATTGACTTGTCCCTTGCCTCCGTCCATCATTATCAGATCAGGATAAGTATTGAAACTCACATCACTTTTATCTTTGTCGTGAGTGAATCTTCTTGTAAGTACTTCACGCATGGAGGCGTAGTCGTCGGGACCCTTTACGGTTTTGATCCTGAATTTTCTGTAATCATGGCGCTTGGGTTTTCCGTCCTCATAGACAACCATCGATGCAACGGCTTCGACACCGCTGATATTGGAGATATCATATGCTTCCATACGATGTATCCCGGAAAGACCGGTAAGCTCCTCAATTTCATGTACGGCACCGAGACTTTTTGCCTGATCACGCTTGATACGTTCACGATCCTGCTCCATGACTATGCAGGCATTTTTATATGCCAGCTCGACAAGTTTTTCTTTTTGACCTTTTTTCGGAGTCACTATCTGAACGGATGATTTACCGCGCTTTTTTGAGAGCCATTCCTGTATAAGTTCGCAGTCCGGAATCTCGTACTGCAGCATGAGTTCGTGCGGAAGCATAGGAGTGTTGGCATAAAACTGTTTTATGAAACTTTCGAGAATCTCACCGCGGGAGTCATCAAGTGCAACTTTGATGAAATGGTGCTCACGCCCTATGAGCTTTCCTTCACGTACGAAGAAGACCTGAATGACGGCATCATTATCATCTTTTGTCATGGCGATAACATCGCGGTCCTGCGCATCCGCAGATGTTATTTTCTGACGTTGTGCGACATGCAGAACAGAGTTGAGTAAGTCTCTGTACCGGGCAGCAGATTCGAAATCCATATTTTCAGATGCGATAGTCATCTGTTCTTTGAGACTGTTTATAGCCGGATCAAAATCGCCGTCGAGAAATACGAGCGCCTTGTCAACATTTGCCTTATAGTCCTGCTGCGAGATATGACCCATGCAGGGTGCGTCACACATATGGATGTAGTAGTTTAGACAGGGGCGCCCGAGACCGATATCGCGGGGGAGGACTTTGCTGCAGTTTCTGATATGACAGGATTTCTGCAGCATGTCGATAGTGTTGCGTACGGCATATGCACTCGAGAAGGGACCGTAATATTTTGAACGGTCTTTTTTCATTTGTCTTGTCAGTATGATGCGCGGATAATCCTCACCCAATGTTACTTTGATATACGGATAAGTTTTATCATCACGAAGCATGGTGTTGTAACGGGGACGGTTCTCTTTGATGAGATTATTTTCCAGAACCAGAGCTTCAAGTTCGGAATCGGTTATGATGTACTCGAAATAAGCCACGCTGTTTACCATCTGCTGAATCTTGGATGATTTTACGTAGCTGTCAGTGAAATACTGCCTTACACGATTATGAAGATTTTTTGCTTTGCCGATGTATATGATCTCGTCTTTTTTGTTATGCATGAGATAGACACCGGGGTCTTTAGGCAGTTTCTTCAGTTCTTCCGGAATATTAAAGCCCATGGGAAAATTATAGCATCATAATTTCAATTATGATATAATTAATGTGTATTATTGTGTGTTTTCAGGAGGCAGAGATGAAAATCGGCTTTGATAACCAGAAATATCTTACAATACAGTCGGATCATATCAAGGAAAGAATAGAAAAATTCGGAGATAAGCTGTATCTGGAGTTCGGAGGGAAACTTTTTGATGATATGCATGCATCAAGAGTTCTTCCGGGATTTGAACCCGACAGCAAGCTTAAAATGCTGCTTCAGCTGGCAGATCAGGCTGAACTTGTAATCGTCATTTCTGCTGATGACATAGAGAAGAATAAAGTCAGAGAGGATCTGGGAATTACTTACGACCGGGATGTGCTCAGACTTGTACAGTCATTCCGGGATTACGGTCTTTATGTCGGTTCTGTCGTAATTACGAGATATAATCATCAGGCATCGTCCAAACAGTTCAGACAGAAACTTGAATCTTTCGGAATCAAGGTATACCGGCATTACAATATAGACGGTTATCCTCATAACATATCACATATCGTTTCTGATATGGGATTCGGAAAGAATGAATATATTGAAACAAGCAGACCACTTGTAGTAGTAACAGCTCCGGGACCGGGATCAGGAAAGATGGCTACCTGTCTTTCTCAGCTTTATCACGAGAATAAGAGAGGCATCAAGGCCGGTTATGCAAAGTTCGAGACTTTCCCTATATGGAATGTCCCGCTTAAGCACCCCATCAACCTTGCTTATGAAGCAGCAACGGCAGATCTTAATGATGTGAACATGATCGATCCGTTCCATCTGGAAGCATACGGAGAAACCACGGTTAACTATAACAGAGATGTTGAGATATTCCCTGTTTTAAATGCCACATTTGAAGCAATCTTCGGACAGTCACCGTATAAGTCTCCGACAGATATGGGAGTTAATATGTGCGGCTTCTGTATCACCGATGATGATGCATGTCGCGAAGCCAGCTGTCAGGAGATTATCAGAAGGTATTACAAGAGTCTGAATCGTCAGGCTGAAGGTGAATGCGAACATTCGGAAGTTGATAAGATAGAATTGCTTATGCAGCAGGCAAAAATTAATGTCAATGACAGAAAGGTCGTTGCAGAGGCACTTATCGAAGCAGAGATGAAGGGCTGTCCGGCAGCTGCAATAGAACTTCCGGACGGTAAGCTGGTAGCGGGAAAGACATCGCCCCTTATGGGTGCAAGTGCGGCAGTACTTCTTAATGCAGTCAAGGAACTTGCGGGAATAGATCATGAAGTCAATCTCATCAGCCCGGAGGTAATTGAACCTGTTCAGAAATTAAAAACGGCTTATCTTGGCAGCAAGAATCCAAGACTCCATTCAGACGAGATACTTATAGCACTTTCAATGTCGGCTGCACACGACCCGAGATGCCAGAAAGCACTGGATACTCTGCATATGCTCAGAGGATGCCAGGCGCACAGCACGGTAATGCTTTCATCGGCTGACAAGAGAACATTCAAGAAACTCGGAATTGATCTTACACAGGAACCTGTCAGGGAGTCAAACAAGATTTACGGATAGAGGTGAATTATGCAGGATGAAAGAGGCGTTGCCTTAAATGAACTCATAAATCAGTATAATCTGGAAATTATTAATCCGGAAGTAAGTATGGAAGGGATTTTTATTTCCGTTCCGGAAACAAACAGACCGGCTCTTCCTTTGACGGGATTCTTTGAGCATTTTGAGAGTAAAAGAGTTCAGCTCATAGGTAATGCCGAAGTTGAGTATATCAAAGGCATGCCGGAACCGATAAAGGAAGTTATCTTCGATGAGATACTTTCCTATGTTCCTCCGTGCGTTATTTTTACAAGCGGAAATCAGCCGGATGAAAAGTTTGTTGAAAAATGCAATCAATATAAAGTTCCGTGCCTTCTTACGAACCGAGGTACAACGGAAGTATCCGGAGAGGTTGTAAGATGGCTTAAAGTAAAACTTGCCCCATGCATCACGGTTCACGGAGTGCTTATGGATGTCTTTGGCGAAGGTGTCCTGATTATGGGTGAGAGCGGAATCGGTAAGTCGGAGGCAGCACTTGAACTTATCAAGCGGGGCCATCGTCTTGTTTCGGATGACGTTGTTGAACTCAGCAAAGTTTCTGATGCAACCATAGTCGGAAGAGCACCGAATATCACAAAGCATTTTATTGAACTTCGAGGTATCGGAATTATTGACGTAAAAGCTCTTTACGGTGTTGAGTGCGTTAAGGATTCACAGCAGATCGACATGGTGATTCAGATTGAAGAGTGGGATCGTATGAAGGAGTATGATCGCCTGGGAATGGAAGATAATTACATTGAGTTCATGGGCAACAAGGTAACATGTCATACACTTCCTATCAGACCCGGACGTAATCTTGCAATTATATGCGAGACTGCAGCGGTCAACCATCGTCAGAAGAAGATGGGATACAATGCAGCGAAGGAACTTTATAAGAGAGTACAGAATAATATCGATAAAGGGACACATTTTGACGGAGCTTTATAAAGAACTGAAAAACAGACTCACGGATATACTCGGGGAAGACCGCGTTCTCAGTGACGAGCCGATGAGCAGGCACACCACCTTCAAAGTGGGAGGTCCGGCCGCACTCTATGTGATTCCGGAGAATGAAGATGAGCTTTCGGCAATCGTCCATGCGTGTAATGATGCAGATGTAAGATTCTATGTTATCGGAAACGGCAGCAATCTTCTTGTCAGTGATGAGGGATATGACGGTGTCATCATTGAAATAGGAAGAGCTATGAGTGATATCAGTATCGACGGTCTTATGATAACGGCATCAGCAGGCGCATCACTGGCGTATATAGCGGCATCCGCAAGAGATGCGGGACTTACGGGACTTGAGTTTGCATCAGGTATACCGGGTAATTTAGGCGGTGCATGCGTTATGAATGCAGGTGCGTATGACGGGCAGATGAAGGACGTCCTTGTCTCGGTAAGACTTATGGATAAGAACGGGAAGTTTTATGATGAGAGTGCCGAAGATATAAAACTGGGTTACAGATACAGCAATATTCCTGAAAGAGAGCTTACTGTCGTATCGGCAGTCATGAAGCTTTCCGGGGGAGATAAAGAAGCGATAACCGCAAAAATGAAGGATCTCAATGCGAGACGTGCAGGGAAACAACCGCTTGAATATCCGAGCGCAGGTTCGACATTTAAAAGACCTGCAGGGTATTTTGCGGGAAAGCTGATACAGGATGCCGGCATGCAGGGATATAGCGTAGGCGGGGCACAGGTATCGACGAAACACGCAGGTTTTGTAATCAATACCGGAAACGCTACAGCATCGGATATATGGAAGCTGACAAGTGATGTCATAAAAGCGGTTCAGGACAAATTCGGAGTCACGCTTGAAAGAGAAATAAAGATATTATGACAGTATCATTTGCTTCAAAGCTAAAGGAAGAGCTGAATGCAGTGAAGCCAAAGACGGATCACTGTATAGCCGCTACGGCAGAGGCTCACAAATACTTTACTTTAATAAAAAAAGAATATACAATTAGTGGGGATATTCTGGAACGCAGGTGCTGTAAACGGACGTTCTTGCGAGAGGTATTTCTTATAGCCGGTACGATGTCGGATCCTGAAAAATCGTACCATTTCGAGATAAACTGCCCAAGCAGGGCCAAGGCAGAGTTCATACGTGATCTGATTAATCAGTTCGACGGGATGGATGCCAAGATCGTTGCCAGAGGAAAATCATTTGTGACTTATCTCAAAGGAAGCGATCAGATAGTGGATATGCTGGGGATCATGGAAGCATCCCTTTCATATATGGAACTCGAGAATGTGCGCATAATGAAAAGCGTGCGCAATTCCGTAAACAGGAGAACCAACTGTGAGACTGCAAATATAGGCAAGACGGTTAACGCATCAAGAAAGCAGCTCGAAGATATAGCTCTTATTAAAGAGGCTGGTGGACTTAGGAATCTTCCGTCGGGACTGTCCGAAATAGCGGAGGTCAGACTAAAGTATCCGGAAGCCACTTTGACGGAGTTGGGACAGTACTTAAATCCGCCTGTAGGTAAAAGCGGGGTCAATCATAGGCTGCGTAAGTTGTCGGAAATAGCAATGCAGCTGCGTAGAAAAGAGGAGAAAAGTAATGTTAAGTAAAGAGATTGTCGTAAGTTATATACCGGATACAGATGTATCTGTAGCAGCTTTAGTTGTACAGAGAGCCGGTAAGTTTAACAGTTCGATGCATATCGAGTGCGGAACAAAGAGAGTCAACGCCAAAAGCATTATGGGAGTTATGACGATGCCTATCGAGAACGGACAGACACTTGTTCTTACAGCAGAAGGAGATGACGCCGAAGAGGCTATAGCAGATCTCGAAAGATTTCTAACGCAATAAAATATTTTACGGTGCGGCAGCGCGAACTGCCGCTCTTTTGACTTTATAGGTATTTATTTTTACAGCATGGCATTTACACACTTACATGTTCATACGGAATATTCACTGCTTGACGGATCAGGCAAGATAGGTGAGATGTTATCCCGGGCAAAAGAGCTGGGGATGGATTCTCTTGCAATAACAGATCATGGTGCCATGTTCGGTGTGATTGAGTTTTATAAAAAAGCACGCGCCATGGGAGTCAAACCTATCATCGGATGCGAGGTATATGTCGCTCCCGGTTCACGATTCGAAAGAGAGGCCGGTCGAGGTGAGAATGAAGACAGATATTTCCATCTGGTTCTTCTGGCGGAAAACGAGACCGGTTACTATAACCTTATGAAGATAGTATCCAAAGGTTACACTGACGGATTTTATTATAAACCGAGGGTAGATAAAGAAATATTGCGCAAGTATCACGAAGGCATCATTGCTCTGAGTGCGTGCCTTGCAGGCGAGCTTTCGAAGACTATACTTCGTGATAATTATGAGGCAGCTCGTGATGTAGCGCAGGAGTATGAAAGCATTTTCGGAAAGGGAAATTATTTCCTGGAACTGCAGGATCACGGAATCTCCGGACAGAAGCTGGTCAATCAAAGTCTTTTGAAGATAAGTGAAGAAACGGGAATCGGACTTGTAGCAACCAATGATATTCATTATGTCCATGCTGACGATGCCGCTGCGCATGATATACTCCTCTGTATCCAGACGCAGAAGACGGTTGATGACGAAGATCGCATGAGATATGAAGGCGGGCAGTTCTATCTAAAGTCTGAGGATGAGATGAAAGAGCTTTTCCCGTTTGCTACTGAGGCTATCGAAAATACTCATAAGATCGCCGAAAGATGTAATGTTGAGATTGAGTTCGGTGTTACCAAGCTTCCTGAATACGATGTGCCGGAAGGATATGCGGATGCGTATGATTATCTTCAGTTTCTTTGCAATGAAGGAATGAAGAAAAGGTATCCTGATGCGGATGAATCACTTAAGAAAAGGCTTGAATATGAGTTGGACGTTATCAGGAAGATGGGCTATGTAGATTATTTCCTCATCGTCTGGGATTATATTAATTATGCCAAGAGCCACGGGATACCTGTCGGTCCCGGAAGAGGCTCCGCAGCAGGAAGTATAGTATCCTACTGCATGGGAATCACAGATATCGATCCGATAAGATACCAGCTTCTTTTTGAAAGATTCCTGAATCCGGAAAGAGTATCCATGCCGGATATCGACGTGGATTTCTGTTTCGTGCATCGACAGGATGTAATAGATTATGTTGTGAAAAAGTACGGAACCGACAGGGTCGTTCAGATCATCACATTCGGTACGCTTCAGGCAAAGGGTGTCGTACGTGATGTAGGGCGTGCGCTTAATATTCCGTATGCCAAGTGTGATTCAATCGCCAAGATGATTCCGAAGGAACTCGGGATTACTTTACAGGAGGCACTGGACAGGCAAAACAGTGAACTAAGGGCTGCATATGATTCCGATGAAGAAGTTAAGAGAATCATCGATACGAGTTTAAGACTTGAAGGGCTTCCCAGACATTCATCTATGCATGCCGCGGGAGTCGTCATATCAAGAAAATCAGTAGATGAATATGTTCCTTTGGCAAAAGCGGGAGACGGCTCCATAACGACTCAGTATACCATGACTCAGCTTGAGGAGCTGGGACTTCTCAAGATGGACTTTCTGGGACTTCGTACACTTACCGTCATACAGGACGCCATAGATCAGATTGAGATGAGCCACGGGATAAAGCTTGATATGCTCAAGATTGATTATGATGATAAGGGCGTCTATGACATGATAGGTGCCGGAAAGACGGAAGGAGTCTTTCAGCTTGAGTCTGCCGGCATGACGAGTTTCATGAAGGAACTTAAGCCTCATAATCTCGAAGATGTCATAGCCGGTATCGCACTTTATCGCCCGGGTCCGATGGACTTTATACCGAAGTATATACGCGGTAAAGAGATAAGCGAACGCGGAGGAAACGAAAAGATAGAATACGATACGCCGCTTCTTGAGCACATACTTGCTCCTACTTACGGATGTATTGTGTATCAGGAACAGGTCATGCAGATCGTTCAGGATCTCGCCGGTTATTCACTCGGAAGAGCCGATCTGGTGCGTCGTGCCATGAGTAAGAAAAAAGCAGATGTCATGGCCAAAGAGAGAAACAACTTCGTTTACGGTAATCCGGATGAAGGTGTCTGCGGGTGCGTGGGAAACGGAATCGATGAAAAGGTTGCAAATAAAATATTCGATGACATGACTGATTTTGCTTCTTATGCTTTTAACAAATCGCATGCGGCATGTTATGCTTACGTTGCTTATCAGACAGCATTCCTTAAGTACTATTATCCGAAGGAGTTCATGGCGGCACTCATGACTTCCGTAATGGATGTGACAAATAAAGTTTCCAATTACATTCTTACATGTAAACAGCTCGGAATAGATATTCTTCCGCCCGATATCAATGACGGATACGGCGGATTCTCCGTTTCGGGAAAAGGTATAAGATTCGGTCTTTCGGCTATAAAAGGCATCGGAACTTCAGTTGCCGATATGATAGTTGAAGAAAGAAAGAGAAAAGGTACATTTGATTCCATGGATGATTTCGTGGAGCGTATGACCAATAAAGAAATCAACAAGAGAACCATGGAAAGCTTCATCCGCGCCGGAGCACTGGATTCATTGCCGGGTAATCGCAGACAGAAGCTTATCATAGCTCCTGAGATGATGGAAGCCAAGGCGAAGGCTGCAAAAGATTCTCAATCGGGACAGATGTCACTTTTTGATTTCGGAGATGAAAAGACCAGAGAAAGTTTCAGAATGAAACTTCCGAATATAAGTGAGTTCGACAAACAGGAACTGCTGCAGGCGGAAAAGGATGTACTCGGTATCTATTTAAGTGGGCATCCTCTTGAGGACTACAAAGATGTCTGGGAGAAGACCGTCACGGCTAAATCCACGGACTTTGTGCCCGATGAGGAGACAGGTGCGAGCATCGTTCAGGATGGGCAGAAATACACCATCGGAGGTATGATTACCGAGAAGACGGTTAAGTCTACAAGAAACGGAAAGGTCATGGCTTTCATTTCCTTGGAAGACTTGTGCGGCAGCGTCGAAGTCATCATTTTCCCAAATGATTATCTTAAGTTCAGAGACAAACTCGAGATTGACAGGAAAGTCTATATCACCGGCAGATGCTCACTGGGTGACGATGAAACCGGAAAACTTGTTTGTGAAAATGTTCGGGAGTTTGCAACAGTGATTCATGATGTCTGGATCAGATATGATTCGATTGAGGATTGGAGTTCGGACGAGGAAAACCTGATGCAGATATTGAGTGAAAGCGACGGAAGTGATAATGTAATAATATACATTGCAGCGACGAAGCAGATGAAGAAACTCGGAAGAAATATGACGGTAAATGCTGACGATGAGCTGATGAGAAAGCTTGCCGGACATTGCGGTGAAAAGAATGTAGTCAAAAAATGAGAGGTATCAAATGAACAGTGAGATTAAAACGATAGGTGTTCTTACGAGCGGAGGAGATGCTCCGGGAATGAATGCTGCGGTAAGAGCTGTTACAAGAATGGGAATCACACACGGTTATGCTGTCAAGGGAATACGTAGAGGATATCATGGACTTCTTAAAGAGGAGATTGAGGATCTTAATTCAAAAAGTGTGTCGGATATCATTCACAGAGGCGGAACTGTGCTCGGTACTGCGAGATCAAAAAGCATGATGACTCCGGAAGGTCAGGACAGAGCAGCCTATATTCTCAGAAAACACGGCATAGATTGTCTTGTTGCGATCGGAGGAGACGGCAGTCTTAAGGGCGCCGCATCTATCATGGACAGAGGCATTCCGGTTATAGGCATCCCGGCAACTATAGATATGGATGTTGCGTGCACGGAATATACCATCGGTTTTGACACTGCCGTAAATACGGCTCTTGATGCGCTTGATAAAATCAGAGATACTTCGGCTTCACACGAGAGGGTAAGTATCATAGAGGTTATGGGGCGCGGCGCGGGATATATCGCGCTTTGGGTAGCACTTGCCGGCGGCGCAGAAGATGTTCTTGCATCTGAAGTATATGACGGCAATGAGCAGGTGATCATCGATCATATCGTTGAGAACCGTGCTCTCGGGAAGAGACATCATATCATCGTAAATGCAGAGAGCATCGGAGGAAGTGATGCTCTTGCAAAGAGAATTGAGACGGTTACACGTATCGAGACAAGAGCGACCATACTCGGATATCTGCAGCGCGGAGGTTCACCGACCTGTCGTGACAGAGTGGCGGCAAGCGTATTCGGAGAAAAGGCCATTGAACTGATAGACCAGGGTGAACTTAACAAAGTTGTTGTTCTTCGGGGAAGCGATCCGCTCGGAGAAGATATCAAAAAAGTAATTTCATCAAAACAGGAAATGACGGATGTAGGTTATCTTAATCCGAGAAAACTGGTTAGGACATGAGTGAGAGAACAGTGCTCTGCGGAGCAAATTCATACGAACAGAAATATTATTTCAATAAAGATTTCGACAGGCTTCCGGACAGCATCAAACAGGAACTGCAGATAATGTGCGTTACCTTTACGGAAAATGTCGGAGGTACTTTACTTGTGGAGTTTGATGAATCAGGTATGCTCAGGCTGACTGTTCAGGTCGACGATAATGATTATTATTTCGATGAGATAGAAAGCGGTATTCAGATCAGTCGTATTCAAAAAGAAAAAGAAGAACTGTTCAGACAGCTGGAATTATTCTATAAGGTGATAAACGCACAATGACCGATAAAGGAACAAAACTATATCTCGGACCAATGGCAGGTATTACGGACCTGCCATTCCGTTTGTTGTGCAGAGAAATGGGCGCTGATGAAGTAATGTCCGAAATGGTCAGTGCAAAAGCCATTCTTTACAACAATAAAAACACAGATGATCTGATGCGCAGTGATAAACGCGAGGAACCGATTGCCCTTCAGCTTTTCGGAAGCGACCCCGGTATCTGTGCCGAGATAGGAAGACGTGTAGAGGACGGGAATTGGTCATCAATCAATTTCAATATGGGTTGTCCGGTACCAAAGGTCGTAAATAACGGCGAGGGTTCTGCACTTATGAAAGATCCGCGGCTTGCCGGCAGCATTATTTCGGCAATGACCAGAGTAATGAAGAAACCTGTGACTGTGAAGTTCAGAAAAGGTTTTTCAGGACAGGAGGTAAATGCCGTCGAGTTCGCTAAAATTATGGAAGCGTCGGGTGCGTCTTGCGTTATGGTTCACGGCAGGACGAGAGAACAGTATTATCATGGCAAGGCAGACTGGGACATCATACGTCAGGTTAAGGAGGCGGTAAAGATACCGGTAATCGGAAACGGAGATGTAGATTCTCTTGAGGCGGCAGACCGGATGGTTCGTGAGACGGGCTGCGACGGCGTCATGATAGCAAGAGCCGCACTCGGTAACCCGTGGGTATTCGCAGGATATAAACCCGATAAGGAAGAACTTAAAGCGACCATGCTCAGACATGTTAAGATGCAGACAGAATATAACGGACAGAACCGGGCAGTACCTGAAATGAGGAAACATCTGGCGTGGTATACTCACGGTCTTAAGGGTTCCTCGGCGTTCAGGGATGAAATCAACCACATTGACAATTATTATGAATTATTAGAAAAAATTGACAATTATTTATCAAACATGGCATGATTTTTGCTGATTATTGACATTAATTCTTCATATGTTATAATTTTTGTATATTTTTTAACAAATATGGAGGAATTATGGCTGAAAAAGTATCGGGCGCTGTCATAACCAGGCTTCCGAGATATTATCGTTATCTCGGTGAACTTCTTGAAGACGGAATCACAAGGATATCTTCAAAAGAACTCAGTGAAAGAATGAAAGTTACAGCATCTCAGATTCGTCAGGATCTGAATAATTTCGGCGGTTTCGGACAGCAGGGGTACGGCTATAATGTTCAGAAACTTTATGATGAAATCGGAAAGATACTCGGCATCGGGCTTACTCAGAATATGATAGTCATCGGTGCGGGGCATCTGGGACAGGCTATTGCAAATTATACCAATTACGGTAAACGGGGATTTGTTATAAAAGCTTTGTTCGATATCAATCCGGATCTTGCAGGGTATTCGGTAAATGGTGCACCTGTTTATCCGCTCTCAAGACTTGAGGATTATCTCGAAGAAAATGATGTCAAAATCGCAGCTATCTGCATCCCGAAAACACATTCGGGAGAGGTTGCAAAACGACTTACGGCAGCCGGCATAAAAGCCATCTGGAATTTCTCTCATCTGGATCTTGATGTGCCGGAAGATATAATCGTTGAGAACGTTCATCTTTCCGAATCGCTTATGAAGCTTTCATATAAACTAAATTACAAAAGCGAAAAGTAAATTATGAAACAATTTTTCAAAGCATTGTTTTCCGATCACGAATTCCTGAGGCGTACATGGCTGATAGTTTTACCGGTGACGATACAGCAAATGCTGGCGATGCTCACGAATATTGTCGATAATATAATGATCGGCAGACTCGGAGAAATCGAGATGGGCGGGGTAGGACTTGCAAGTAAGGTCTTCTTCGTAATCTGTCTCGCGGTGTTCGGAGTTTCCAGCGGAATGTCGGTTCTTTCCTCTCAGTATTGGGGAAATGATGACATACCGAATATTCGAAGAGTAGTCGGCATAGGAAGCATACTTTCCATAGGATTCGCCCTGATATTTACGGCAATATGCTTTTTCATTCCGGAAAGAGCAATGATGATATTTACGGATTCACCGAAACTCATTGAATCAGGTGCGATATATCTTAAAATCACGGCACTTTCGTGGCCATTCATGGCGTTAGCGGAAACACTTGCAACAGGACTGCGCTCCATGGATATTGTAAAGCCGAGAGCATATGTCAGTGTTGTTGCAATTATAGTAAACATATTTTTTAACTGGGTACTGATTTTCGGAAAACTGGGTTCTCCGGCATTGGGTGTTGCAGGAGCTGCAATTGCCACGGTAATAGCAAGATTCGTGGAAGCAGTGCTGATGATAGCAACGCTCAAGATTATCGATTCTCCACTGTGGTGCAATATCAGATATTATTTCGGTTTCTCTAAAGAAATGATTTCACAGTTCATGAACAGATCGATGGCTGTATGTATCAATGATACATTGTGGGGAATCGGTTACAGTGTACATGCACTCACGTATGGAAGGCTGGGAGAGTCGGCAGCGGCAGCATTTTCGGTAGTAAGCATATTCAGTGATATAGAAGTTGTCGGACTTCTGGGACTTTCAACGGCATGTGCGGTTATTCTCGGTAATGAACTCGGAGCAGGACATCTTCACCGGGCTGAGCTGTATTCGAAATACTATATGGTGCTTGGTTTCATGACGGGGATCCTTATATGTATCATAACTTTGTTGGTTGCCAATCCCGTCACGAACATTTACAATTTCTCACCGGAAACGAGGCAGATGGCGGTATCGACCCTTATAGTTCTAGCCATATCATTATTATGGAGGGCGGATAATAACATTACCATCGTGGGTATATTGAGAGCAGGAGGAGATACGAAAGCATGTGCCCTTATCGATCTTTTACCTATGTGGCTCGTATCGGTCCCGGCGGTTATATTTACCGGTCTCGGACTTCACTGGCCGCTCTGGGCGGTATATCTTGTCCAGCAGTCGGATGAGTTTATAAAGCTGTTTGCAAGTCTTGCGAGGATCAGGACAAAGAAATGGCTCAAGAACCTGAATGTTGAGCTTGCAGGGCAGATGTGATAAAATTTATTTTTGAGTAATAAAAAAAGAAAGAGGTAGTTTATGTCAGGACATTCCAAATTTGCCAATATCAAGCATAAAAAAGAGAAGAATGATGCAGCAAAAGGAAAAATCTTCACAGTCATCGGACGTGAGATCGCGGTTGCTGTCAAGGAGGGCGGACCTGATCCTGCCAATAACTCAAAACTTCGGGATGTAATTGCAAAAGCAAAGGCCAACAATGTTCCTAACGATACTATCGATCGTGGTATCAAGAAGGCGGCCGGTGATCTGTCATCGGTTAACTACGAACAGAATACATATGAAGGATATGGTCCTTCAGGTGTTGCTATTATAGTTGAGACCCTTACGGACAATAAGAACAGAACTGCATCCAATGTACGTGCCGCATTCTCAAAGGGATACGGAAATATCGGAACACCTGGATGTGTATCTTTCATGTTTGATAAGAAAGGTCAGATCATCGTAGATAAGGAAGAGTGCGACATGGATGCAGATGAACTTATGATGCAGGCACTCGATGCGGGAGCAGAGGATTTCTCTGAAGAGGATGACTGCTATGAGATCACAACGGATCCGGATTCATTCTCAGAAGTTCGTGAAGCACTTGAGAAAGCAGGGATACCGATGGCAGAAGCAGAGGTTACGATGATCCCTCAGACATACGTAAAACTTACGGATGAAGATGATATAAAAAAGATGAACAGAATCATCGATCTGCTCGATGAAGATGATGATGTTCAAAATGTATATCACAACTGGGACGAATAAGGCACAAGAACAGATACAAAAAGAAAACACCGAGGAATGCTTGCATTCAGTCGGTGTTTTCTTTTTGTATCTACTCGGTGGCAAACGAGTCCGCGAGCATCTATGCGAGCGGGATCTTGTGCTTTATTCGTCCCGGTTGTGTGTTATGATATGAGCTTCCCCACTATTCCAAAGCTTATGATCATCATGATTATCGAAGCCATGAATACTCCGATAACCGCTGCAAGAAAAGCTTTTTTTCTGTTCATGTTAAGTACCGATGCGATGAGACATCCGGTCCATGCTCCCGTTCCGGGAAGCGGTATCCCTACGAACAGTACAAGTCCCCAGAAACCGTATTTCTCGATAGGCTCTTTATGCTTATCGACTTTTTTATATAACCAGTTGGCAAAAGTGTTTATGAATCCGATTTTTGAATTTCTCATCCATTCAAGAATCTTATTTATGAATAAAAGAATAAAAGGGATCGGCAGTATATTTCCTATTATGGCAATAATGTAACTCTCGACGGGATCCATTTTAAGAAGAGAAGCGGCCAGAAGTCCACCTCTTAATTCCAGAATAGGCATCAGGGAAATAAAAAATACCACAAGTTGTTTGCCATATCGCATGGACAACAGACTACCCGATGCTGCTACGATCTTTTTTACCAAATTCTCAGCCATGTTAGAAAGTATAGCGAAACTGGAAATATTATGCAAGTATGTGGTATGATATATAAGTAGTATTTTGTGTCAAAATACACTAATAAAAAGTAACAGAGGTCGAAAATGGAAGAAAAAAGAAGACGCCGCTACTATAATAAGTATTACATCATCGGCGCGGCTATATTACTTGTTCTCATCGTAATCGGCATAGTTATAGGAATTAACAGCTGCAGCAGAAAAGCTGAGGATGAAAAGGCAAGTTCAGCCGCACAGGAAGAGACCGAATTTGAAGAAGTCACGCTTTCGGCGGAGGAAATAGCACAGGCAGAGGAACAGGCGGAGAAAGAAGCCAGGGAGAAGCTTGTAGAGGATACAATAGCTTCATACGGAGATATTGGTATCTGTCACCTTGAGAACGGTGTATATCTGAATATCAGAGAAAAAGCTGACCAGCATTCGGATATCGTAGGTAAGCTTTATGATAAGAGCGCATGCTCCATCACTGATAATCAGGGAGAATGGCTCAGAATAAAAAGCGGCGGGATTGAAGGATTTGTAAAGGCTCAGTATATCATTACGGGAGAGGAAGCAAAGCAACTGGCAAGAGAGGAATTCAAACTGCGAGCTCTTATCCTTACGGATCGATTGAATATACGTACGGAACCGAACAAGGAATCGGATGTAATCGGGATGGCCGAAGAAGGCGGACTCTACGAAGTCGAGGAAGAACTTGATGATTGGGTTAAACTAAAGAGCGGTTATGTCTCAAAGGAATATGTTGAGTTAAAGGAATGTCTCAATGAAGCACGAAAGATAGACGAGAAGACTGCAGTGCTCAATATGTACGACAATCTCGGCGTGTCAAATGTTAACAATTATCTGAATATCCGAAAGGGACCTGGTGATAATCAGGATATCATAGGTAAACTTCCGCGATATTCAGCAGCAGATATTCTGGAGGAAAAGGACGGATGGTATAAGATACTTTCGGGACCGGTGACCGGTTATGTAAGCACCAAATATATCCTTACAGGTTCTGCGGCAGTAGGTATAGCAATTGACAAGGCAGAACTTATGGCTATTGTTGAGGCTGACGCACTCAATGTACGTGAAGGTCCCGGGGAAGAGTACAAGGCATGGACGCAGATTACGAACAGCGAGCGCTATCCTGTACTCGGTGAAGAGAACGGATGGGTTAAGATCGATCTGGGTGATGATGACGATGAAAGCGGCGAGGCAACCACAGCTTATGTATCATCGGATTTCGTAGAAGTAAGATATGCCCTAAATGAAGCAATCAAGTTCTCACCTTCGGAGATTGCAAGAATGAAAGCTTCCTCCAAGAGAGGTCAGATTTGCAACTATGCAATCAAGTTCATAGGTAATCCTTATGTATGGGGAGGACTTTCTCTTACAAACGGATGTGACTGCTCCGGATTTGTTCTCAAGGTTATGCAGAATTTCGGAATCAATCTGCCGCATTATTCGGGTGCTCAGGCTAAAAGCGGTAAGAAAGTCGATTCCGGAAGTATGAGACCGGGTGATCTGGTATTTTATGCAAATAAGGGTGGTACTATCAACCACGTTGCAATATACATCGGAAACGGACAGATAGTACACGCCGCAAACAGGAAAAGCGGAATCAAGATTTCCTCATGGAAATACCGTTCTCCGGTTAAGATAGTAAATGTAATCGGTGACTGATTTAGTCACAGTAAAGACTGACAGGTATGAACAAAAATCTTAGAGGCAGCTTTATGCTGCTGATTACGGCAATTATATGGGGATTTGCATTTGTGGCTCAAAGTGTCGGAATCGACCAGGTGGGACCATTTGCATTCAATGGCATAAGAAACGTGATAGGAGGATTGGTTCTCATACCTGTCATTCTTATTATCAACAAAGGTGATATTAAAAAAGTACTTACAAAAGACGCGCTTATAGGCGGATTGTGCTGCGGACTTTGCCTTTTCACAGCTTCTATGTTTCAGCAGTGGGGCATCATGGAATCCACGGTAGGAAAAGCAAGTTTTATTACGGCACTTTATGTGGTTATTGTTCCGGTGCTCGGAATCTTTGTCGAAAAAAAAGCGAATTTAAAAGTCTGGATCGGAGTGGTTCTGTCACTTATGGGACTTTATCTGCTTTGCATGACGGACACATTTACTTTAAGCCGCGGAGATATATTCCTTCTTATCGGGGCATTTTGTTTTTCGATTCACATTCTGGTTATAGATCATTTCTCACCAATGGCTGACGGAGTCGTGATATCGTGTCTTCAGTTCTTTGTTGCAGGTGTTCTCAATCTCATAGTCATGGCATTTGCAGAGCATCCGACATGGGAAATGATATACTCCGGACGATACTCGATTCTATACGCCGGAATACTTTCCTGCGGTGTAGCCTATACACTTCAGGTAGTTTATCAGAAAGACGTCGAACCTACGGCTGCATCCCTGATACTTTGTCTCGAAAGCGTATTTGGGGCTCTCGGGGGATGGCTCCTGCTCGGTCAAACCTTGTCGTTCAGGGAAATTCTCGGATGTATTATGATGTTCATTGCGATAGTTATGGCTCAATTTTGAGTTGTCAGTTTTGACAAAATATGCGTCTGACCGGTGTCAACATTAGTAAAAAAAGTGGAATTGTGAATTTTTGGAGGTTTTCTGTTGCAAAACCACCAGATATAGTATATAGTGTTTGACAACAAGATGATTTTTAAATCGGTACAGAGAGACCGGCAAGATCACATAAACGGGATAGCTATAACTATGACTTTATGCCTGCCGGTGACGGCAGGTTTTTTTTACCGAAAAAATACAAATGTATTTCACAAGGGAGAATAGTATGAAGCAGAAATCTCAGCTTATGGATGAAAAAGATATAAAGAGAGCACTTATGAGGATCTCACACGAGATCACGGAGAACAATAAGGGCGTAGATAATCTGGTAATCATAGGAATAATCAGAAGAGGGGAACCGATAGCACAGATGATTCGGGACGACATCCTGAAGATAGAAGATAAAGAGGTTCCGTGCGAGAGCCTGGATATTAATCTTTATCGGGATGATCTTACCAAGGTTTCCGATATGCCGGTAGTAAAAACAAAGTCATTGAAGAATGATGTAAATGATAAAGATGTGATACTTGTAGACGATGTCATATACACAGGAAGGACCGCGAGAGCTGCGATAGAAGCAATATTCGAATGCGGCAGACCGAGGACCATACAGCTTGCGGTGCTGGTTGACAGAGGACACAGGGAACTTCCGATAAGACCTGATTATGTCGGAAAGAATGTTCCGACATCGAGAAGCGAATTTATAGAAGTCAGACTTCCGCAGTTCGATTCGGAAACGGGAACATTCCTCATGTCACGAAATGATTAGGGTAATAAAAAATTTATATAATAAAGGAGAATGAGACAATGAATTTAGTTTACGACATTAAGGACAGGCCACCATTTGGACAGGTTATTCTGTTTGCTATCCAGCAGCTGCTTGCGATTATCGCAGCAACAATCGCTGTTCCGGCAGTAGTTAACAACTTCTGCATCGAATCAGGACTTGGATATGCAGGAAACCCTCTTTCAGCTTCAGCAGCACTCTTCGGTGCAGGCTGCGGAACATTTATCTACCTGCTCTTTACCAGATCAAAGAGCCCCGTATTCCTCGGATCATCATTCGCATTCCTCGGCTCAATGATGTCAGCATTTGCAGGTGCTGTTTCAATGCAGGCCGGATGTGCAGGACTTATTGCCGGTGCAGTAATAGCCGGACTTGTATATGTAGTAATCGCTATAATAGTTAAGTTTGCAGGCGTTAAGTGGATAGACAAACTTATGCCTCCTGTAGTAATAGGACCGACGGTTGCGATCATCGGACTTTCACTTGCAGGAAATGCTATCGGTGACTTTACAAACGGCGGTGCAACAGGTTCACCTTATGTAGCAATGATCTGCGGTCTTGTAACACTTTTCACGGTAGTTCTTTGCTCAACATATGGCAAGAAGATGGCAAAGCTTATCCCGTTCTTTATCGGTATTATCGCAGGATATATCACAGCATGTATTTTCTACCTTATCGGTAATGCAACAGGAAATGATGCCCTTAAGGTCATCAACTTTGCAGCACTTCAGAACATGGGATCATTTATAGCATTCCCGGATTTCGCATTCCTTAAGGCAGACTGGTCAGCACTTACACCTGCATTTCTTCTTACGATTTTTGCAGCATATGCACCTGTAGCATTCGTAGTTTTCGCTGAGCATCTTTCAGATCATAAGAACCTTTCAACAATCATCGGACACAACCTCCTTGAGGAGCCGGGACTTTCAAGAACTCTTCTCGGAGACGGTATCGGTTCTATGGTAGGTGCATTCTTCGGCGGTGCATGCAATACAACATACGGCGAGTCAATCGCATGCGTAGGTATCACAAGAAACGCTTCGGTAATCTCAATCTGGGGCGCAGGAATCCTCTGCATACTGTTCTCACTCATTACTCCTTTGGTATGCTTCCTTGAGACTATTCCAAGCTGTGTTATGGGCGGTGTCTGCATAACTCTTTACGGATTCATCGCAAGCTCAGGCTTTAAGATGTTCCAGCAGGTTGATCTCAATAAGAACAGAAACCTCTTCACTGCTTGCGTAATCTTCATCACAGGTGTAGGCGGTCTTACGGTAAGTTTCGGTAAGGTAACTCTTACTACAGTAGCCTGTGCACTTATCCTTGGTATCATCGTAAACAAAGTTCTCGCAAAAGAGAAAGACTGATATCTCTTACATATATACAGAAAGGCCCGGAAATAGTCACCGGGTCTTTTTTTCATTTTTATTACGTATTATTACAATAAGTTTGAATCTGTTGCATAAAGGGTGCGATAGTGCTAAAATACTACATGATGTTTAATAAATTTAAAATACACAAAATATGGGCTTTTGTGCTCGCGTTGATACTATTGCTTACATCTTTGAATGTAAGCTCTTTTGCGTTTACTTCGGAACTGGGATCAATAAAGGGTACAAATGTCAATGTACGTTCAGGTCCGGGGACAAACTACTCTAAGAAGGGTATGGTCACCGTCGGAACACAAGTTGTTGTGGTTGACGAGCAAACCGGGTCAGACGGGCGTGTATGGTGTAAGGTTACATACAATAACGGTGCAAATGAAGGCTTTATCCTCAAGGATTATGTCGGAACGGGATCTTCAGAGAGCCTTACGGATACCGAATTCGGGAATATGCTTTCGCAGCAGGGATTCCCTGAGTCATACAAACCTTATTTGAAAGCATTACATGAGAAATATCCGAACTGGACATTCAAGGCTGTAAAAGTCGGTATCGACTGGGATACCGCGGTTGCCAATGAAGCCGTAGTCGGAAGGAACCTTGTAAACAAAAGCAGCAAATCATCATGGAAGTCAACGGCAGACGGTGCATACGACTGGAACACATGTACATGGCCGGGATTTGACGGAGATTCATGGAAGGCAGCAAGCGAGGATATAATCCGTTACTACATGGATCCGAGAAACTTCCTGGATGAGGCGTATATATTCCAGTTCCTGGATCAAAGATATATAGCAGAGGTTCAGACTTATAAGGGCGTCGAGACCATGGTTAAAGGAACCTTCATGGAGAGCAGTTATACGGGAGCCCTCGACGACGGAACAGCTGCTTCGGCAGGAAGTTCGTCATCATCGGCACCTGCTTCATCAGGAGAGGTTCAGCTGATAAGTCCGGGACAGGCGATAGCACTTGGTTCATCACCGGATTCACCGTCAAACGGACCATCGGTTGTCAATGTAGTATCGGATAACTCTACCTCTTCCGCGACTTATGTCGATATGATCATGAAAGCGGCAAGAGTTTCCGGAGTCAATCCGTATGTTCTGGTTTCCATGATCATTCAGGAACAGGGCAAGAACGGCAATACCTCTATGGTAAACGGCTCATCGGGAGTATATAACTTCTATAATGTTGAGGCATATGCACAGAACGGTATGAGTGCAACACAGAGAGGACTCTGGTGGGCAGGACAGTCGGGAAGTTATGATCGCCCATGGACATCAAGAGAAGCAGCAATCGTCGGAGGTGCGAAGTTCTACGGAGAAGGTTATGTTATGAAATCACAAAACACCTTTTATCTGAAGAAATTCAATGTCACCTCGACTAATACATATAAGCATCAGTATATGACCAATGTTCAGGCTGCTGCCGATGAGGGATATCATTTATCAAAGGCATATTCGGATGAGATCAAGAGTGCTGCTCATGATTTCGAAATTCCGGTATATAATAACATGCCTGCAACTCCGGCACCGCTTCCGGACGGAGACGGTAGTCCGAATAACAAGCTCAGCGGACTCGGTGTTGAAGGCTTTGCTATTACACCGACATTTGATCCGAATACACTCAGCTATGATTTGATCGTAGATAAGAGTGTTGTAAGTGTAAATGTGAGTGCATCGACTTATGATTCAACAGCACAGGTTTCCGGTATCGGAACATTCAACCTTCAGAGCGGTGAAAACAAGATTAATGTAGTGGTAACTGCTCAGAACAAGACAACGAGAACCTATGTGCTTAATGTAATAAGACAGAACAACGGACCGACATACACGGCAGGACTTGGCGGAGCAAATAGTGCAGGAGGTCCGGGCGTGACAGTCTACTCACCTGGTGCAGAGTCGAATGTTGTTATCGTTAATTCGACGAACACCTCATCGGGAACAGGAAATAACACAACTTCGGATTCGCATGTTATTCTGATCGGACCTGGACAATAACGGGAGTGTAAGTTAATGATGAAGAGATTTAGATTATTACTGATAACTGCAGCCTTGATGCTTTTTGTGGCTTTTACGGCCTATGCGGCATTCACTGCAAATGTATCATTTTCCGATCCTAAGGCAAAAGTAGGTGAGGAAATCAGTGTTTCAATGAAGATCCGTGCATCAGGCGGTAACATCGGCAGTGCAAAGATCATGCTGAATTATGATCCGGCATATCTTGAGTTTGCAGGAGGTGATTACGCCGAGGGCGGTGCAGGAACAATTAAGGTTACCGGAGATACTTCCTTAGGAAAGGATGTCTGGGCATATACCCTTAAGTTCAAAGCTCTTGCAGCCGGAACTACTACTATCACCATGGATGACTCATGGGAGATCTATGATGACAGCCAGAATATGGCCTCGTTGGATCACAAGGGTTCATCTTCGATTACAATTGAGGGAGATGCAAACAGTTCCATCAATGCGAACTTAAGTTCACTTAAAATAAGCCCCGGTATACTTACACCGGACTTTGCTCCTGAAATTACTGAGTATACGACTCAGGTCGGAGGCGACTGTACAAAGCTTACGGTAAGTGCAGCTACGGCAGATTCCAACGCCAAAGTTATCATTTCAGGTAATGCAGACCTTCAGCTTGGCGAGAACATCGTTACATGTAATGTAACAGCTCAGGACGGAACCACAACAAAAGAATATACAATCAAGGTTGATAAGATAGAAGGTGCCGTAGATTATGGTCAGTCAACAGGCATACTTACAGCTAACGTTAACGGTGAGGCATATGAGGTTGCTACAACATTTGACGAGACCATGCTTCCTCAGGGATTTATATCACAGACAATAGGTTACAAGGGTCAGGAAGTTACTGCAGGAGTAAACGAGAAGAGTGGACTCATGATACTATATCTGATCGGCAACAACGGTTCCGGAGACTTCTTTGTATATGATCAGGCATCAGACCAGTGGTCGCCGTTTGCGCAGATTACAACAACGGAGAAAGCTATCACGGTCGTTCCTATGGGAAGCGATGTAGTTGTTCCGGAGGGATTTGCAGAGACTACACTTGAACTTAACGGAAAGAAAGTTCACGGATGGATCTGGTCAGGAGACCTTGAGCAGGAGTACTGTATGGTTTACGGTATGAATGCAGACGGAGATAAGAACTTCTATCGTTATGACATGAAGGAAAAGACGATTCAGAGATTCTTCTCCAATCCTTCAGTGGCAGATCAGGTAGACACTCAGGATTATATAGATGCAGCCAATAAGTACAATGAACTCATAAAAGATTATAATCTTCGCGGATATATAGTTCTTGCACTGGGAATCATAGCAGGCATACTTTTGATAGCACTTATAATTGTTCTTATTACATCACGCGGTAACGGTTCCGATGATGACAGACCGAAAAAGAAGAACTCAAGAAAGTATGATGTCGATGATGAAGAGCTGAAAGCTCAGGCAAGAAATCAGAGAGCCAGAGAGCGTGAGATGCGCAAACGCCGTCAGGAGATGGAGGAACGTCCTTACGATGAGGCTGAAGAGAGATATATGAGAGGTGTTGAAGAAGAGGAAGAGCCGGGAAACTACAGACATGAGAGAAAGGTTTCTTCTAATATTTCAGCAGAAGAAGAACTTCAGAAAAATTTAGCTAAGGATGTACAGAAGACGACTCAACCGAAGGATATGAGGACTACGAAAGATCTTCTTGATGATGACGGTTTTGAAACTTTTGATATTTGATAGTATTCGGGGACGCTTTACAGAAAGCGTCCCTTTTGTTACAATACAAATGGTTTCTGACACCGAAATATCTATTGAGGTGAAAGATGCAGATAATAGATTACTTTTAGTAGTTCGGGTACAACTGCATCTTTGCGGATGCAGTTTTTTTCATATTAAAAGGAAATTGCTCCGCAAGCGATATGCATTTTAAGGAGGAAAAACATGAAGACAAGAGTTGCAGTAATATCTATCATTATCGAAAACCCTGATTCAGTTGAATCTGTCAATAAAATTCTCTCCGGGAACCGGGACTATGTAATCGGACGTATGGGGATACCGTACAGAGAGAAAAAAGTAAGCCTTATCAGTATCGTCGTAGATGCCCCGGAAGACAAGATAAATGCCATGACGGGAAAACTCGGTAAACTTGATGGAGTAGGTGCAAAAACTAATTATTCAAACATTATTACAGAACAGGGGGAATAATTGAATGAAAAGGTTTTTTGCATTGACTTTGGCATTGCTTATAATGGCAATGTCGCTTGGCGGCTGCACACAGAATGCAGCACAATTATCAGATACATCTGACACAAAAAGCAGTGATGCAGTATCCGGAAATCAGGATACTGCAAAAGGGCACGCGGAAGATGTGATAATCAGGATAGGAGGAATCAAAGGTCCGACATCAATGGGTATGGTAAAACTCATTGAGGACAATGAGAACGGTTCAACAAAAAACAAGTATGAGTTCTCACTTGCAGGAAGTGCAGATGAACTAGTACCAAAGCTTGTAAAGGGTGATCTTGATATAGCAGCGGTTCCTTTGAATCTGGCAGCTACCCTTTACAATAACACCGATGGTCAGATAAAGCTGCTGGCAGTCAATACTCTCGGCGTACTTTACTTGGTTGAAAGAGGAGATACTATTCACTCTGTGGAAGATCTTAAAGGAAGGACAATAGTCGCTTCAGGAAAGGGATCTACTCCGGAAATCGCATTACGTCATATCCTCAGCCGAAACGGATTGAATCCGGATAAAGACATAAAAGTGGAATGGAAGAGTGAACAGACGGAAGTACTTCAAACTATGGCACAGAATGAAGATGTTATAGGACTGCTCCCGCAACCTTTTGTAACAGTTGCTCAGGGACAGGTTGACGGACTCCATATTGTTCTTGATTTTACCGAAGAATGGAATAATCTGGGTGACGGAAGCATGCTTATGATGGGCGCTCTTGCAGTCAGAAAAGACTTCGCCGAAGCTCATCCGGAGCAGATTCAGACATTTTTGGGTGAATATGAATATTCGGTTTTGACTGTAAAAGGTAATCCGTCATATGCAGCAAAAATCATTGAGAAATATGATATAGTCAAGGCTGATATAGCGGAAAAGGCTATCCCGTACTGCAATATAGTATGTATCAAAGGAAGTGAAATGGTAGTTCCTGTTAAGGGATTTCTTCAGGTTCTTTTTGATTCGGATCCGAAGACGATAGGCGAAAAAATTCCGGATGATGATTTTTATTATCGATAAATAAGAAGTGATATAAGATGAGTAAAACAGCAAAAAAAATAATTGCAGTAGTACTGCTGCTTGCCATATGGCAGGCAGCGGCAATGCTGCTAAATCAAAGGATCATACTGGCATCACCGACAGAAGTTTTTGTGAGGTTATTCACCTTATGGAGGGAGCCGGGTTTCTTAGGTGCCATATGGTTTTCATTTGCAAGGATAGCAGGAGGATTTCTGCTGGCATTTGTTCTTGGTATATTGCTTGCGATGCTCGCAGGAAAATCAGAATGGGTGGAGATACTTCTTTCACCTGTTATGGTTACGATTAAAACAGTACCGGTGGCATCATTTGTCATCATAGCACTGGTGTGGTTATCTTCAAAGAGACTTTCGATATTCATTTCGTTTCTTATCGTGCTTCCTATCATTTACAACAACGTGCTCAGCGGAATAAAAAATATAGATGAGAAAATGCTGCAGATGGCTGATATATACAAACTCTCATGGAATAAAAGATTCAGATACATCTGGCTTGTAACTATAAAACCATATTTGCTGGGCGGGACATCTACCGCACTGGGCATGGCATGGAAATCAGGTGTTGCCGCTGAAGTAATCGGCATACCGGACGGATCTATAGGAGAAATGCTTTACAATGCAAAAGTATATCTGAATACGGCGGATCTGTTTGCATGGACGGTTATCATAGTTCTGGTAAGCGTGTTGTTTGAAAAACTATTCATGTGGGTTTTAAGAAAGGTATATGATGGATATTGTCATTAAAAATCTGAATAAAAGTTATGGTGATAAAAAAGTACTGTCTGATTTCAGCGTGGTTTTTTCCGAAGAGAAATGCACATGCATCATGGGACCCTCCGGTAGCGGAAAGACCACTTTGTTAAGACTGATCACAGGACTGGAGAAACCTGATTCGGGAAGTATAGAGCCGGACTCGGCAGCATTTTCCATGGTATTTCAGGAGGACAGACTATGCGAGGATTTTTCAATTGCATCAAATATCAGACTTGTACTTGAAAATGATAAAGACTTAAGTGATGAGGCAATAAAAAATCTGCTGGAGGAAATGGGACTTAACGAAGACATATATACACAAGTCAGTCTTCTGTCAGGCGGAATGAAACGAAGAGTGGCAATTGCGAGAGCTTTGGTTTATGATTCCGACTGGATGATTCTGGATGAGCCTTTCAAGGGGCTGGATGAAACTACCAGACAAAAAGTCACGGAGTGTATAAAGAAGAAGCGTAAATCAATAATCATGGTTTCCCATGATCCCGAAGAGGCAAAGCTTATGGGAGCCGAAGTAGTGAATATGGTAAAATAACGGGGAAGGTGCTCTGATAAGGGTACCTTTTCCTGTTTATTGACATAGCATCGCAACTGTTATACAATATGTATAACAATACTTACGAATTGCGTGAGGTAAAGCAATGAATTATGTTATAGAACTGAATTTTGAGAGCGATGAAGCGATATATGTCCAGCTCTGTAATCAGATTCTGAAGGGAATAGCGCTGGGAGAGATAAGAGACGGAGATTCGCTTCCTTCCGTCAGACAGTTGGCTGAGGATATCTCTATAAATATGCATACGGTTAATAAAGCATATTCCATTCTTAAAGAAGAAGGATTCGTTAAGCTGGACAGAAGGACAGGCGCCGTCGTTCGTATCAGCCCGGACAAGATAAGAGTCCTTGAGAGGATGCACAGAGAGTTTGAGCCTGCAGTCATACGCGGAATATGCAACGGAGTGACCCGTGACGAAGCAATCGCATTAATAAACAGACTATATGATAAGTATGAGGATTAAATATGTTATGTGAGAAATGTAAAATCAGAGAGGCCAATATCCAGGTTGTCGAAGTTGTCGGCGGAGTAAAAACCGAGCATTTCTTCTGTGCGCAGTGTGCCAGCGAAATGGATCTGACGGTATCGGCTCCGGGTTTCGGAAAAGAGATGCCTCTTGCCAAGCTTCTTTCAAGTCTGCTCAGCCAGACTATGCAGAGCGAGAAAAAAGACGAGTGTGCAAATGTAGTTTGCCCGACCTGCGGAACTACATACGAGCAGTTCATTAAGGATTCAAAATTCGGATGTTCCGATTGCTACAAAGTTTTCGATCTTCTCATAGGAGACAATATCAAACAGCTTCAGGGAAGCGGACAGCATCACGGAAAGCATCCGAAATACATCTCGGGAGATATTCCTCAAACGGTTAAAGAAGATATCGAGGTCAGCATGAATGAGTCTGCTCCGGTGAATGAATACTTTGATAAACTTATCGAATTAAGAACTGCTCTTCACAAAGCCGTAGAAGAAGAGGACTTCGAGAGGGCCGCAAGACTCCGCGATGAGATAAAAGAGACAGAAGCAAAAGCTGCCGGCAGCACTTCGGAAGGCGGTGAGCAGAATGAAAAGTAAATGGTATGAAAAGGTCGGACAGGAGCGCGGAGATAATTTCATAAGCAGCAGAATACGTCTGGCAAGAAACTGGGATGAATATGTGTTCCCGAACAGACTGAATCCGACACAGGCAGGTGAACTTATAGGAAGACTGCAGTACGGACTGGATGATGTTGAGACTGTTGAAGGAAATCATTTTCTTACCACGACACTTGATAAGCTCGGGGATTTAGACAGGCTTGCATATAAGGAGAGACGACTTATCAATTCCACTGTTGCAGAGGCAAAAGCTCCGATGGGACTTCTTGTTTCCGAGGAAGAGGATGTCAGTATACTGCTGAACGGAGATGATCATATCAGAATACAGTTTCTGGCACCGGGCAATCAACTGAAGGATCTGTGGAAACGTGCGGATAAACTTGATGATTATATCAGCAGCCGCTTTAACTATGCTTATGATGAGAAGTACGGATATCTGACTTCTTATCCTACCAGTGTAGGAACGGGTATGAGAGCAAATATCGTTGTTCATCTGCCGCTTCTTACCAAGACAAATGAAATCAAGAACTTAAAAGATGGTCTTGAGAAATTCGGAGTTTCAATCAGAAGTGTGTACGGAACTGACAGAGATAATTTCGGTGCACTTTACGATATATCAAATACAAAGACTCTCGGAATGAGTGAAAAAGAAATTGTCGATCTTGTTGCCAGAACTGCAGTTCAGCTCAGCGACAGAGAGAGACAGATGAGAGAGTCCGGACTTGAAGGACACTATATCGTTAAGCAGGATGAAGTCTTCAGAGCATACGGAATACTTAAATATGCAAGGACAATGAGACTTAATAATGCGCTTGCATCACTTTCGCAGGTAAGGATGGGACTGGTGGACGGACTTATCGAACTTGAAGAAGGAGAATCTTGTTCGATATACAAACTTATGATAGACATACAGGCAGGTAACCTGATGCTCCATTCGGACAGGCCAATGGACAGAAGAGAACTCGATGTGTTCAGAGCAGAGTACCTGCGACATAATTTACCAAAGATTAAGGAGGCATGACAGATGGGAGAAAGATTTACTTCACAGGCTAAACAAGCCATCAATATTGCCCTTGATTCAGCAAAAAAATTGAATCATTCATATGTAGGAACAGAACATCTTCTTCTGGGACTCGTCCGTGAAGGAACGGGAGTTGCCGCAAAGGTGCTTGTTTCGAATGGTGTAACGGAAGATAAGATACTTGATCTTATAGATCAGCTTATCTCACCGAATATGAGCATAGCAGTTGACGATGCTCAGGTTTATACACCTATGGCCAGAAAAATCATAGAGAACTCTTACCGGGAGGCAGTTCGTTTTAAGGCACAGCTTATCGGAACGGAACATCTTTTGTTTGCCATGCTCAGAGAAAGTAATTGTGTGGCAACAAAGCTTCTCACGACCATGGGCGTAAACCTTCAAAAACTCTATATCGACACGATAGGAACCATGGGCGAGGATATTAATAAAGCACTTGGGCAAAATTCGGCACCTCAGTCAATGGGACCGGGAGCATTCGGACCGGGAATGCAGCCTATGGGTGCAGAAAGTGTTATGAGTAACGGCATCGGTCAGAACAGTAACTCATCGACACCGGTACTGGACCAGTATTCAAGAGATCTCACAAAGATGGCTATGGAGGATAAGATAGATCCGGTTGTCGGAAGAGAAACCGAAATGCAGAGAGTCATGCAGATACTTTCCAGAAGGACAAAGAATAATCCATGCTTGATAGGCGAGCCGGGAGTAGGTAAGACGGCAGTAATCGAAGGACTTGCTACACTCATTGCAAAAGGTGATGTTCCCGAACCTCTTATCGGAAGAAGACTTGTGACGCTTGATCTGCCGGGAATGGTAGCAGGTTCAAAATACCGCGGTGAGTTTGAAGAAAGAATCAAAAAGGTTATGAACGAGGTTATTGAAGCGGGTAATATACTCCTGTTCATTGATGAGATTCATACCATAATAGGAGCAGGAGGAGCAGAAGGTGCGCTGGATGCTTCAAATATTCTTAAACCTGCGCTTTCAAGAGGAGAACTCCAGATACTCGGTTCAACTACCATAGACGAATACAGAAAACATATAGAAAAGGATGCTGCACTTGAGAGACGTTTCCAGCCGGTTGTTATTGAGGAACCGTCAGAGGAAGAGACGCTTGAGATATTGAAAGGTATCAGAAGCCGTTATGAAGAGCACCATATGGCAACTATAACGGATGGTGCACTTGAGTCGGCGGTAAAGCTTTCATCAAGATATATCAGCGACAGATTTCTTCCGGATAAGGCTATCGATCTCGTGGATGAGGCTGCATCCAGAAGAAGACTCTTGAGTTTCAAAAAACCTGATTCAATCAAGAAAATTGAGAAGCAGATTGATGAACTTGAGAATAAGAAAGAAGAAGCAATCAAGAACGAAGCCTACGAGAAAGCCGGAGAAATCAAACGCAAGCAGGCAGAGAAGAGAGAAAAACTTGAGAAGCTGACTGAAAAGTGGCAGGAAACAAAAAATGCAAAGAATCTTTCGGTAACAGAGGATGATATTGCAAAGGCAGTTGCCGCATGGACAAAGATACCGGTTGAAAAACTGGCACAGGAAGAATCAGAGAGGTTACAGAAACTCGAAGAGATACTTCATGAAAGAGTCGTAGGACAGGACGAAGCGGTTACAGCTGTTTCAAAAGCAATAAGGAGAGGAAGAGTCGGACTTAAAGATCCAAAGAGACCTATCGGTTCATTCCTGTTCCTGGGACCTACCGGTGTCGGAAAGACGGAACTTTGCAAAGCACTTGCAGAAGCGATGTTCGGAACGGAACAGGCACTCATACGTGTAGATATGAGTGAGTATATGGAACAGAACAGTGTCAGCAAGATGGTCGGATCGCCTCCGGGATATGTCGGATATGAAGACGGAGGACAGCTTTCGGAGAAAGTCAGAAGAAATCCATACAGCGTAATTCTTTTTGATGAGATAGAGAAAGCCCATCCGGATGTATTTAACATACTTCTTCAGGTTCTTGATGACGGACATATTACGGATGCTCAGGGAAGAAAAGTTGATTTTAAGAATACAATAATTATTATGACATCCAATGCAGGTGCTCAGAGAATAGTTGCACCTAAACAACTCGGTTTCGCATCACAATCAAGTGAGTCTGCTGATTATGAGCAGATGAAGGATGCGGTAATTGATGAGATAAAGAGGATGTTTAAACCTGAGTTTCTCAACAGAATCGATGAAATCATCGTATTCCATCAGCTCCTGCGTGAAAATATGAAGGATATTATTGAGATACTTATCAAAAACATCAATACACACACAAAGGAACAGATGAATGTTGAAATCGTGCTTGATGATGAGGCAAAGGAATATCTTATCGATGTAGGATTCGATCCAAAGTACGGTGCTCGTCCGCTTAAGAGAGCACTTCAGTCTCAGATAGAAGACAAGCTTGCAGAGGAAGTACTTATAGGAAACATCAAAGAGAACATGAAAGTCAATGTACATGCGATGATAGACGAAGACGGTCGCAGGAAACTCGTATTTGTGGGAAAGGCCAAAAACAAATCCAGGGATAACGAGGAAGAACTTGATTTGGAGGTAAGATGACAAAGCAGATGAGGGCAGTATTTTTCTGCAGTGAATGTGGATTTGAATCTGCTAAATGGATGGGACAATGCCCGGCCTGCCACGCATGGAACACCATGGTGGAAGAACCTGTTCCCGTAAAGACAACAGGGAAAACATCCGCAGGCAGGACTTTAAGTCCTGCAAAGGCAACATATCTAAAAGATGTCGTGATTGATGACGGAGACAGATATGATACAGGTATGGATGAGTTCAACAGAGTACTCGGAGGAGGCATTGTTGCCGGTTCGCTGGTACTTGTCGGCGGAGATCCCGGAATAGGGAAATCTACGATACTTCTTCAGGTGTGCAGGAATCTGGCAAATGCCGGTAAGAAAGTTCTGTATATCTCGGGAGAGGAAAGCCTTAAACAAATCAAGCTTCGTGCCAACAGAATAGGTGAGATAACGGGAGAACTTAAGTTCCTCTGTGAGACGGATCTGGATGATATAACGTCTGTTCTGACATCAGAAAAGCCCGATGTAGCGGTTATTGATTCAGTACAGACCATGTATGTCAACGAGATTTCGTCTGCGCCGGGAAGCGTATCTCAGGTAAGGGAAGCTACCAATATACTTCTGCAGACAGCTAAAAGCAATTCGATAGCAATAATGCTTGTCGGACATGTGACTAAGGAAGGCCAGGTTGCAGGACCGAGAGTGCTTGAGCATATGGTCGATACGGTACTGTATTTCGAGGGTGACAGGAGTGAGTCATACAGAATACTAAGAGCCGTAAAAAACAGATTCGGTTCAACCAATGAAATCGGCGTATTTGAAATGAAACAGGAAGGACTTTCCGAAGTTCCGAATCCGTCTGAGTATATGCTGGAAGGAAGACCTACCGGTTCAAGCGGTGCAGTAGTTGCCTGTTCACTTGAGGGAACCAGACCTATTATGGTCGAGGTTCAGGCTTTGGTCAATAAGACCGCATTCGGTATGCCGAGGCGGACGGCGGCAGGTGCGGATTACAACAGAGTCAATCTTTTGATGGCAGTGCTCGAAAAAAGATGTCATCTGCCTATGTCAGAGTATGACGCTTACGTAAATATCGCCGGAGGAATGAAAATGACGGAACCGGCTATTGACTTGGCAATAATAATGGCTATAGTATCCAGTTATAAGGATTTGGCCGTAGATGAACATACGGTCTTTTTCGGTGAGGTGGGTCTTTCAGGAGAGGTACGCGCAGTCTCCATGGCGGAAAACAGAATCAAAGAAGCTGCAAAACTCGGATTTACAAAGGCAGTGGTCCCGAAAACGGTTATTTCCAAAATCGGAAAAGTTGACGGAATTGAAGTAGTAGGAGTTGCAACAATAAGAGAGGTAATAAGTTATGGAAAAGATTGAAGTATTAAAAAAAGAGTATGATGAATACAAAGCAAGAAATCTTAAACTGGATATGAGTCGCGGAAAACCATCAAAGGAGCAACTTGATCTCTCCATGGGGCTTTTGGATATTTTGAACTCATCATCAGACTTTAGAGATGAGACCGGATTTGATTGCAGAAATTACGGCGTACTTGACGGTATACCTGAATGCAAGAGACTTATGTCTGAAATGACCAATACACCGGTTGATAATATGATTATATTCGGTAACTCATCACTTAATATCATGTATGATGTTATCAGCCATGCTTATATCTACGGAATCATGGGAAATACTCCATGGGGAAAACTCGACAAGGTTAAGTTTATCTGCATTGTTCCGGGTTATGACAGACATTTCGCAATTACCGAACATTTCGGATTTGAGAACATTAGTGTCCCTATGCTTGGTGACGGCCCGGATATGGACATGATAGAAAAACTTGTTTCGGAAGATGAGAGCATCAAAGGTATCTGGTGTGTTCCTAAATATTCAAATCCTACGGGAAATACATATTCTGATGATGTGGTGCGCAGATTTGCAAACTTAAAACCGGCAGCAAAGGATTTCAGATTATTCTGGGATAACGCATACTGCATCCATCACCTTTATGATAATGACAGGGATGAAATACTTGAAATCCTGGGAGAATGTGACAAGGCTCACAATCCTGATATGGTTTATAAGTTTGCATCAACATCAAAGATTACATTCCCGGGAGCCGGAATAGCAGTGTTCAGTTCATCAAAGGCAAATATTAATGATATTAATGATACACTCAGATTCCAGACTATAGGTCATGACAAGCTCAATCAGCTGAGGCATGTGAAGTATTTCAATACTGTCGAGGGACTAAATGAGCATATGAAAAAGCATGCTGAAATATTAAGACCAAAATTTGAGATGGTGGAAAAGATACTTTCCGAAGAACTCAGAGAACTTAAAGAAAAAGGTCTTGTCAGCTGGACTACTCCGAAGGGAGGATATTTCATTTCATTCAATGCACCGGAAGGTACTGCAAAGAAAGTCGTTAAAATGTGTGCAGATGCCGGAGTCAAACTTACATCAGCAGGTGCAACCTATCCTCACGGAATAGATCCTAAGGATTCAAATATCAGAATCGCACCGTCACTTCCTCCCGTTGAGGAACTTGAGACAGCCACAAAACTTCTGTGTCTTTGCACGAAGATAGCGGCGTGTAGCTGAGACCTTAGTGAGCATCAGCGAACTTAGTTTGAAGCTTCACAGCGAAAACTAAGCATTTACAAGATTCATTATAATATAATTGGCAATTAACAGTCCGGCAACGGACGGAACAGTGGAGATGCTGCCTATGGCAGCATTTTCCGTTTTTATGGGCTCCTCTTCAGAAAACAGAACAGGCACATCCGTAATACCTCTGTCACGAAGTTCTTTACGCATTACTTTACATAATGGACAGACATTGGTTTTGCTGATATCAGCGATTTTAAACATTTCAGGATGAAGCTTATTTCCGGTTCCCATACTTGATATGACGGGGATACCAAGCTCTTTGCATTTCTTAATTATGGCGATCTTTCCGCTCACCGTATCAATACAGTCTGCGACAAAGTCAGGTCTGATCATAAGTCTGTCAAAGAAATAATCGATATTATCAGGGAGTATGAATTCATCAAATGCATGAATCTCGAGTTCGGGATTAATATCAAGGTATCGTTCTACGGCTACTCCGACCTTTGTACGTCCCACATTTGAGTTAAGAGCGAGGAGCTGACGGTTTATATTGCTTGCTGTGATGTAATCATTGTCACATATGACGATTTTGCCGATACCGGCACGAACCAGTGCTTCAGCAACATAAGAGCCGACTCCGCCCAGTCCGAAAACAGCTGCACAGGAGTTATGCAGCTTCGAATCATCTATTAACAGTTTTGTACGTTCATTAAAGTCCATAGTGGTATTCTATCATAAATTAGTGATATAATGGGAACAGTTTATTAATTCTGCTTCACTATGGAGGATAACATGAAAGACGGATTTATCAAGGTCAGTGCCGTAACTACGTCTGTCAAACCGGCAGATGTTGACTATAATGTCGCTCAGATTATTGATGCAATGAAGAAGGAGATTAAGAAAGGAACCAAACTTGTCGTATTTCCCGAACTGTGCATCACAGGAGCGACATGCGGAGATCTTTATATGCAGAAGACACTTCTTGACGCAGCTCAGTCAGGACTTGTAAGGGTAGCCGATGCATCAAAAGGACATGATACTCTATTTTTCGTCGGGTTGCCGTGGCAGGAATCAGGTTGCGTTTATGATGCCGTAGCAGCAGTACAGGACGGAGAGATACTTGCTGTTCTTTCAGATGAGTTAAACGACTGCGTACTGCGCTGTACGTCAGTAGAGGACCTAGTAATCGGTGTTGATTTCGGTCAGGGTGCTCTTCCGGAGGCTACAGTTGTCATTCAGATGGTTGCAGAACCTGAAACTCTCGGAGCAGATGATATGACAGATGAGATGCTGATTTCAGATTCATCCCGTGATATGACAGCAATTATCCGTGCCAATGCAGGAGAAGGCGAGTCAACTACCGATGAAGTATACGGAGGATATAATGTCATCGCCGAGACGGGAGAGATACTTGAGTCTTCGGAAGCATTTACAACAGGAGCAATCACTACGGAAATCGATGTTCAGGCTATAGCACTTCAAAGAATGCAGAGCGGACTTGAATTTGTCGGAGACGGTAACGAAGTCATAGACTTCGAGCTTAAAGTTAAAGATACGAAGCTCACAAGATTCATCGATCCTACGCCATTCATACCGGAGATGGATGAAGACCTTGATAAGATACTTAAGATACAGGCTTACGGACTTCGCGGAAGGATGAAAGCAATAGGATGTGAGAAACTGGTGCTCGGAATCTCGGGAGGACTTGACTCAACATGCGCCATGATAGTATGTGCGCTTGCGTGTGACAGCCTCGGACTTTCAAGAAAGAGTATTCATGCGATAACCATGCCTTGTTTCGGAACATCTGACAGAACATACAACAATGCCTGCAAACTGACGAAGCTTATGGGCTGCAGACTTACGGAAATCAACATCGGCGAATCGGTTAAACTTCACCTTAAGGATATCAATCATAAAATCAGCGATCACAATGTTGCTTATGAAAATGCTCAGGCGCGTGAGAGAACTCAGGTGCTTATGGATATAGCAAATGATGAAGATGCGCTGGTTGTCGGAACAGGCGACCTCAGTGAACTGGCACTCGGATGGTGTACTTATAACGGTGACCATATGAGCAGTTATGCGGTTAATGCATCTGTACCGAAGACGCTCATGAGATTTCTTGTGGGATATTATGCACAGACCTGCGGCAATGTGGAACTTTGTGATGTTCTTATGGATGTGGTGGATACACCTGTAAGTCCAGAACTTCTTCCGACAGTAAAAGGGAAAATATCACAGAAGACAGAAGATAAGATAGGACCATATGAGCTTCATGATTTCTTTATCTTCAATATGATCGTTAACGGATTCGGACCGGCAAAGATATACAGACTTGCTAAGTATGCATGGGGTCAGACTTATGACGACAAGACTATCTACAAGTGGCTTGATACATTTGTCAGAAGATTTTTCTCATCTCAGTTCAAGCGAAGCTGCATGCCTGACGGACCTGCAACCGGACCTGTTTCATTCAGCCCGAGGTCATCATGGCGGATGCCGTCCGATGCATCAAGAAATATCTGGATCAAAGAACTGGAATCAGTTAAAAAAAGTATAAAATAAGATGATATCTTCGACTTCAAATAAAAAAATAAAAGACATCATACTTTTAACCAAAAAGCCATCCTTGAGAAAAGAGAGGGGTCTTTTTGTGGTCGAAGGAATCAAGATGTTCATGGAGATACCCGATGGAGATCTGACAGAAGTTTATGCGAGCGAAAGCTTTTATAATACATGTCCTACGGAAGCAAAAATCAGGATGCGTCAGGTCCCTCACGAAATAGTAACTGATACTGTATATGCGTATATGAGCGATACCAGGACACCTCAGGGAATAATGGCCATCGTTAAGATGAAAAAGCATACGAAACTCACAGGTGATGCATTCCTTATACTCGACAGGATACAGGATCCCGGAAATATGGGCACTATCATGAGGACGGCAGAGGCTGCGGGAATCGACGGCATTTTAATGAATGAAGAGACTGTGGATATATATAATCCCAAGGTAGTGCGTTCAACCATGGGTGCGATATTCAGAGTACCGTTCATGTATACGGATGATCTTCCGGGGGCAATAAAGTCGCTGGGAGCCATCACCTACGCCGCACATCTTAAAGGTGACAAAGATTACGATAAAGAGGATTACACAGGTCCTACGGCATTTATTATCGGAAATGAATCTGCCGGGATAAGTGATGAAGTCACTGCACTTGCTGATAAGCTTGTTAAGATACCAATGAAAGGAAAAGTCGAATCGCTGAATGCCGGCATTGCGGCATCGGTGCTTATGTTCGAACTTGCCAGACAGAGAAGATAAATGGCACTTGATTATACAAAAAAAACAAAGAGGCGAGTGGTCTCATTTATGGATCTGCTGCATACGGTACTTGCAGCAGCAGCTGTTATTTTGTTTATAATAGTAATCAAGGATTTTGATGCCAACAGAAAACTGCTTCCCTTCATAGTACTTACGGCAGCGGTAATGAACGGCGCAGATAGCATATATAAGATACAGCATCTTCCTCACGGAAGAAAGAATTTAGGAGGCATATTCTTCAGCATGGGACTGACCGCGTTTTTCTTATTCATCGCGGCATATATGTGGATAGTATTTTACTGGTAATGACATACGATACAGAAAAAATCAAAAGCAGTTGTATGAGACTTTCCGATATTCATTATATTAAGGAGGTCGATTCAACGAATACAGAAGCAAGGAGGCTTGCGGCAGATTTCGCAGATGGTCCGATGCTTATCCTGACGGAAAATCAGTTTTCAGGTCACGGAAGACTCGGCAGAAGCTGGATAGATTCCGGCGAAGATGCAATCGCCATGAGCCTTTTATTGAGACCACAAATCAGCTCTGAAAAAGTGTCAATGCTGACAATAGCCGCTGCATTGGCTGTCAGTTTTGGAATAAGAAAAGCTACGGGACTGTCTTCGGATATCAAGTGGCCTAACGATCTTAAGGTAAACGACAGGAAGATATGCGGCATATTGTCTGAAAGCGTTTTTTTCGGAAAAGAGTTTTATTCCGTCGTAGGAATAGGAATCAATGTAAATGCCGATCATTTCCCCGATGAGATTTCGGACACGGCAGCGTCGATTAAAACATACACCGGAAAAACGGAAAACAGAGAAAATATAGTAATTGAGAGCATCAATGCTTTTTTTGATTATTATGACATACTTTGCAGAGACGGGAGTCTCATCAACTTACTCGGTGAGTATAATAGAAAATGTATATCCGGATCCGGAATCAATGAGTTTGGAGAACTGATTATGAAAGACGGCAGTCTTAAAAGGTCAGGAGAAGTATAGTATCATGGACAGCAAGAAAGAATTATTTGAAAAAACGCCGGTGCCGAAGGCGCTTATGTCTTTGGCCATACCTACCATTATCAGTCAGCTTATCACTCTGATTTATAATCTGGCTGATACTTTTTATGTAGGACAAACCGGTAACCCATATATGATAGCGTCAGTATCTCTTGCATACACGCTTTTTATTATGACTACATCAATAGCCAATCTTTTCGGTATCGGAGGAGGCGGACTTGTAAGTCGTCTTATGGGTTTAAATGAGAATGAAAGAGCGAGAAATGTATGTGCCTACAGTGTGTACAGTTCGCTTTTGGTGGCAGCGGCGTATGCTTTGATCATTGCCGCATTTATGACACCTTTATTGACACTGTTGGGAGCATCTGAAAATACGATTACATATGCAAAGCAGTATACATGGCTTGTAGTGGTCATGGGAAGTGTTCCGATAGTATTGTCTCAGACGCTGGCACATTTCCTGAGAAACACGGGATATTCAAAACAGGCAAGTTTAGGATTAAGCGGCGGTGGTGTACTCAATATTATTCTTGATCCTTTATTCATGTTCGTGATATTCCCGAAAGGATCTGAAGTAGTCGGAGCGGCACTGGCAACTCTGCTGTCAAATATTGCTTCAATGGTTTACTTCTTCTTTATGGTTAACAGGATATCAGAGAAGGGAACACCTGTCAGCACATCTTTTAATGACAGAAGAAAAGTCACTAAAAGAGACAAGAAAGAAGTCATCAGCGTGGGTATTCCGGCAGCGGTACTCCCCGGTCTTTATGATCTGGCGAATATCTTCCTGAATGCCAGAATGGCAGCACACGGAGACATGCAGCTTGCTGCTATCGGAACGGTTCTTAAAATAGAGAGATTGCCCAATGCGATAGGTTTAGGAATCAGTCAGGGCATGCTGCCGCTTGTGGCATATAACTACGGAGCAAATAATAGGGAAAGAATGAATAAAGCGATTTCATTCGCAAGAAACTCCGGCCTGGTGATAACTGTATGTACGACAATATTTTACGAGTTATTTGCCCCGCAGATAGCAGGAGTTTTTATAGCCACATCGGGTAATTCATCCGCTGCAATGGCGGCCCTGGGATTTGCAACAACTTTCCTTAGGATAAGGGCACTTGCCGCAACGGTCACTTTTCTCAATTACCATACTTCCTATTGTCTTCAGGCGATGGGAGACGGAAGGGGTACATTTGTTCATTCTGTTGCAAGACAGCTGGTATTTTATATACCGCTTATGATGCTGTTCGATGTTCTGTGGGGTGAATTGGGTCTGACATGGGCTTTACTGGCAGGAGAGACTTTGGGTGCCGTAACGGCATTAATTCTTCTGGATAGATGGAAAAAGAAAACGATACAGTAGGGTAATATACAGAGATATTTTGGCATTGCCCTTGAAAAGGTCTCAAACGGGGTATATAATGAAACCGTTCGGGACCTTTTTATTGTGGCTAAATACATTTATGTAAACCTGAACATACTATATATAGTGTTTATCACTTGGAGAGAGGTACAAATTGGCACAGGCAAATAATCAAAAAAAGGGAACTTCTGTAAAGTCTGCAGCAACAAAATCAGCACCTAAGAAGGTTTCAAAGGGGAAAGAGACCGGGAAAAAGCCGGAAGTTAAGAAGAGTGCATCCGTAAAACCGGCGGCAAAGAAAGCACCGGCAATAAAGACTGCAGCAGCAAAACCGGCCGCAAAGGCTGCGCCGGCAAAGAAATCTGTTCAGGTAAAAGATCAGAATGTTAAGCCGAAACTTACGGAGAAACAGAAAGCTGCAATCGTAATCGCGAAAGAAAAAGAAAAAGAAGCAAAAGCAAAGGCGCTCGCAAAAGAAAAGGCCCGTATTGCCAGAGAGAAAGAAGCAAAAGCCAAGGCACTTTTAAAAGAGAGGGAAGCGAAGGCCAAAGCGCTTGCTAAAGAAAAAGCAGCCAAAGCAAAAGCTCTTGCGCTTTTAAAAGCAGCCAAAGAAAAAGAGAAGGCCCTCATAGCAAAAGCTAAGGCCAAAGAGCAGGCTGAAAAACTCAAAGAAAAAGAGAAGGCCCGTCTGCTGAAGGAGAAAGAGATCAAAGCCAAGGCACTTTTAAAAGAGAGGGAAGCGAAGGCCAAAGCTCTTGCTAAAGAGAAAGAAGCCAAAGCCAAAGCTCTTGCTAAAGAGAAAGAGGCCAAAGCAAAAGCTCTTGCAAAAGAAAAGGAAGCGAAGGCGAAGGCTCTGGCCAAGGTCAAAGCAGAGAAGGAAAGAGAAAGACTTCGTATCCAGAAAGAAAAGGCTAAAGCCGCAGCATTAAAGGAAAAAGAAAAAGCACGTGCTGCCAGGGAGAAAGAGAAAGCCCGTCTTGCAAAAGAGAAAGAAAAGGCTCGTATTGCCAAGGAAAAAGAAAAAGAGAAATTAAGAATAGAAAAAGAGAAACTGAAAGCGGAGAAGGAGGCTGAGAAAGCAAAACTTAAAGCGGAAAAAGAAGCTGAGAAAGCAAGAATCAAAGCCGAAAAGGAAGCTGAAAAAGAACGTATACGTCAGGAAAAAGAAGCGGCAAAACTGGAAAAGAAACGCCTTAAAGAAGAGAAAGCAAGACTTAAAGGAAGAAAAGGCAAGAAGATTAAAAAGAGAGTATTAACTCCCGAAGAGTTCCAGGCTAAACTTGAACAACTAGTAGAACTCGGCAAAGGTAGTGAGAATCGCCTTGACATGGTTGAAATCAACGCGTTCTTCAAATATGACTCCATTAACGCCGATGCAATAGAACAGATATATGCATTCCTTGAGACAAACAGTATCGAGGTTACCACAAGTATGCCGGAAGATGCCCCTACATCTCTGAGCGGACTCATGGAAGATGATTTCTTCGATGACGACATGGATTTCGAGGATGCGGATGATGATGACATCGACCTGAACAGTATAGATTTGTTTGAGGGTGTAGGAACAGAAGATCCGGTACGTATGTACCTAAAAGAAATCGGTCAGGTAGATCTCCTTTCCGCAGAGGAAGAGACAGAACTGGCAATGAAGAAGCAAGAAGGAGATGAGTTTGCCAAAAAGAAACTTATCGAGGCAAACTTAAGACTTGTTGTAAGTATCGCAAAGAGATATACAGGACGCGGTATGAGCTTCCTTGATTTGGTTCAGGAAGGAAATCTCGGACTGATTAAGGGTGTTGAAAAATTTGATTATCGTAAAGGATTCAAGCTTTCAACATATGCCACATGGTGGATCCGTCAGTCGGTAACACGTGCACTTGCAGATCAGGCAAGAACCATAAGGGTTCCCGTTCATATGGTTGAGACAATTAATAAGATGAGCAAGATGCAGAGAAAGCTCACTCTTGAACTCGGATATGAGCCAAGTACTTCCGAACTTGCGAAAGCACTTGATATGACGGAAGAGAAGGTTATGGAAGTAATGCAGATTGCAAGAGAGCCTGCTTCTCTTGAAACTCCTATCGGTGAGGAAGATGATTCCAACCTCGGAGATTTCGTAGCCGACAACAATGTACTCTCACCTGAGGGTAATGTGGAGTCAGTAATGCTCCGTGAACATATCGATGCATTACTCGGTGATCTTAAAGACAGAGAAAGAGAAGTAATCATAAAGAGATTCGGGCTTGAAGACGGACATCCGAGAACACTTGAAGAAGTCGGAAAAGATTTCAATGTAACTCGTGAACGTATTCGTCAGATAGAAGCCAAAGCTTTAAGAAAGCTTCGTAATCCTGTCAGAAGTAAGCGTATCAGGGATTTCCTTGCATGATGAACAAACGTAATCTACAAAAAGAATCCGATGACATAATCAGAAGTATATCAGGAAAACCGAAGATGCTTCTGCATGTGTGCTGTGCACCGTGCTCAAGTTATTGTCTCGAGTATCTGAAAGACTATTTCGACATCACGGTGTTTTTCACGAATTCAAATATCGATGATGTGTGTGAATATGTAAAGCGTAGGGAAGAAGAAAAAAGACTCATTTCGCAAATGTGTCCTCAGGTAAAATTCAAAGAGGGAAGGTATGACCCGAAAGGTTTCCATATGCTGGTAAAAGGTCATGAAAACGACCCCGAAAGAGGAGACCGCTGTGGCATATGCTTTGCGATGAGATTGGACGAAGCAGCAAAATATGCTGCGGATAACAACTTCGATTATTTCACTACCACTCTCAGTATAAGCCCGTTGAAAGATGCACAGAGACTGTGCGATATAGGAGAAAGGGCAGCTGAGAAATACGGAACAAGATATTTCCCCGGTGATTTTAAGAAAAAGGGAGGATATCAGCGTTCAATACAATTATCAGAAGAGTATGGTCTGTACCGTCAGAATTACTGCGGGTGCAGCTACTCTCGAAATAAGGAGAACAGCAATGGCTAATGAAGAGAATATGAATTACGAAGATACCGGAGAGTGTACGCATGACTGCAGTACATGTGGAGCTAATTGTCCTTCAAAGGGAGAAAATCAGGAACCGGTGGATTTTGCTGCACATTTAAATCCGAAGAGCAGAGTGGGAAAGGTATATGCAATCGTTAGTGGTAAGGGTGGAGTAGGCAAATCATTTGTCACTTGTGCTCTGGCATGCAGATGCCGTCAGGAGGGCCATGCGGTAGCAGTACTTGATGCGGATATTACGGGACCATCGATTCCGAAGGCTTTCGGAATCAGTGCAAAACCTGCAGTGAGCGAAGATGAACTTATGATTCCTCCGGTTACCGCAACAAGCATTCAGGTTATGAGTACCAACCTCCTGCTTCAGGACGAGACTGACCCTGTTGTATGGAGAGGTCCGATGATAGCGGGAGTTGTCACACAGTTCTGGACAGATGCCTTATGGAATGCTGATTATATGTTTGTTGATATGCCTCCGGGAACCGGAGATGTACCGCTTACGGTATTCCAGTCGCTTCCGGTTGACGGAATCATAGTCGTAACAAGCCCGCAGGATCTGGTAGGCATGATTGTCGAGAAAGCCGTTAATATGGCAACCATGATGAACATTCCTATCTTAGGCCTTGTTGAAAATATGAGCGGATTTAGATGTCCTGACTGCGGTAAGGTTCATGAAATATTCGGAAAAAGTCATATCGACTCTGTTGCAAAAAAATACGGAATCCCCGTATTGGCAAAGATTCCGCTTGATCCGCTTAATGCGAAGGCAATGGATGAGGGTCTTATCGAATATTCAAAACTTCCTGATATCAATACGGAAAACTTGTTCTGATCAATCATCCAGTTCAACGGATTCAAGAATTTTAAAATCATATTTTTTATATACAGCTAAGGCTGCAGGGTTGGAGGACGATACCTGCAGTCTTATATTTTTATATCCAAGTTCATATAGAAATCCCAGAATGCTTCCGAAGACATCAGTTCCCACACCTTGTCCGCGGAGGTCCTCGACGATTTCATAGTCGTGGAAATAGACATCTCCGTTTGAGTATTTAAGAAGCTTAAACCCTCCAATAGGCATTCCTTTGTAAAACACAATAAAAGTTCCGTGTCCGGGGACTCCTTCATCAAAGCTGTATGCAGTTTTTACCTCCCTTTTTTCAAGCGGGAGAATCATAAGGTACTCAGTAGTTTTCATGATATGAACCTCTTGAATAACAGATATGCGGAGCAATTTCCTAATGTACAAGTATAGCATAAAATACTTCTGTGTGATAAAATAACTATTTAATATGGCGTATTAGGGTTTTAAATATGAAGCATGATTATTTGAAAAGAAAAAGAGTAAAACCTCAGGAGACCATACTTGACAGTGAAAAGTTCATGTATAAAGAAAAGGATATCACCAGAGAGTTTGAGTCGCCGCAGGATCCGGGCAGAAGGATAGTGGTCAATTATGTCCGAAAGGCAGAGGCTGACAACGGCCCCTGGGCTTTAGTGGCAGGAATAATAGCTTCCGCTTTCTTTACTGTTTTTATTATCCTTTTGTGTAAGGCAGAGGGTAATCCGGATATTACGGTAACGATTTGGGGATTATGCGGAATAATGTGGGCCATAGCTGCAATGATATTCGGAATAGGCGGTGTCATTCAGAAAGACAGAAATCACGTACTGAGTTTTGTCGGAATCGCGCTTGGTGCCTTTCAAATCATAACATGGGTAATAACGATAATATTAACATCAAGATAAGCACGCAGAGGAGATATATATGTTAAACGAACAACTTGAAAAAATTAAAAACGAAGCACTTGATGCCATACATGCAGTGGGGGATCTGGATGGACTTAATGAAGTCAGAGTAAAGTACCTCGGAAAGAAAGGCGAGCTCACAGCAGTACTTAAATCACTTAAGGATGTCGCACCGGAGGACAGACCTAAAGTCGGTCAGCTGGTTAACGATGTAAGAGCGATTATTGAAGGAAAACTCAATGAAGCCAAGGATGTTCTCGGAAATCAGGCAAGAGAACTCAAAATGAAGGCAGAGACTATCGATGTAACCTTACCTTCAAAGAGAAATGTTCTCGGACATGAACACCCGAATATCGTAGCACTTAAAGAGGTTGAGAAAATCTTTACAGGTATGGGATACGAGGTTATATCCGGACCGGAAATCGAGTATGACGAATATAATTTTACTAAGCTGAATATTCCGGCAAATCATCCGGCAAAAGACGAGCAGGATACATTCTATATCACTAAGGACATAGTGCTCAGAACTCAGACATCACCGGTTCAGGCACGTGTCATGGAAAAAGGAAAACTCCCGATCAGGATGATATCACCGGGACGCGTTTTCAGAAGCGATGAAGTTGATGCGACACATTCACCGAGTTTCCATCAGGTTGAGGGACTTGTAATAGATGAGCACATCACATTCGCCGATTTAAAGGGAACACTTGCAGAATTTGCAAAGAAGCTTTTCGGGGAAGACACAAAGGTTAAGTTCAGACCTCATCATTTCCCGTTTACGGAGCCTTCGGCAGAAATGGACGTTACATGCTTCAAGTGTGGCGGAAAGGGATGTCGTTTCTGTAAAGGTGAAGGATGGATTGAGATCCTTGGATGCGGTATGGTACATCCGAATGTTCTTGATATGTGCGGAATCGACAAAGACAAATATACCGGATTTGCATTTGGCGTAGGTCTTGAGCGTATCGCACTGCTTAAGTATGAAATCGATGATATGCGTCTTCTTTATGAAAACGACATAAGATTCTTAAAACAATTCTGATAAAGGAAAGGAGAGAAGGAAATGAATACACCTATCAGTTGGATTAAGACATATGTTCCCGACCTTTCTTGCACGGATCAGGAATACAGAGATGCAATGACACTAAGCGGAACCAAGGTAGAAGGTTTCGATAAGCTTGATAAAAATCTGGATAAGATAGTAGTAGGACAGGTTAAAAAGATAGACAAGCATCCCGATGCGGATAAACTTGTAGTCTGCCAGGTTGATATAGGAACGGAAATTATTCAGATCGTTACCGGTGCACCTAATGTTGAAGTGGGAGGAAAGTATCCTACTGTTCTTCATGGAGGAAAAGTGGCAGGCGGACATGACGGAGGTCCGCTTCCGGAGGATGGCATCAAGATCACCAAGGGTAAACTCCGCGGAGTAGAATCTTTCGGAATGATGTGCGCAATCGAGGAACTCGGAAGTGATAAGAACTTTTATCCCGATGCTCCCGAAAGCGGTTTATACAGAATGTCCGATGATGCTGTTGTCGGAAGTGATGCAATCGAAGCCCTCGGACTTAGAGATACTGTATTTGAGTATGAGGTTACATCAAACAGAGTGGACTGTTATTCAGTAATCGGAATTGCACGTGAGGCAGCTGCTACATTTAATAAGAAGTTCAATATGCCTGTTATCAGGGAAACCGGTAACAGTGAAAAGGTTGAGGATTATCTACAGGTAAAGGTTGAAGATGAAAAGCTTTGCCCGAGATTCTGCGCACGTGTCGTTAAGAATATCAGAATCGCTCCTTCACCATGGTGGATGCAGAGACGTCTTGCAAACTGCGGAATCAGACCTATCAACAATCTTGTTGATATCACGAACTATGTAATGGAAGAGTTCGGTCAGCCTATGCATGCTTACGATTATGATACTATCAAGAATCATCAGATTATAGTACGCAGAGCAAAAGACGGAGATAAGTTTGTCACACTTGACGGTCAGGAAAGAAAGCTGGATTCAGACATTCTTATGATCTGTGACGGAGAAAAAGAAATCGGTATTGCAGGAATCATGGGCGGTGAGAACTCAATGATAACCGACGATGTAAAGACCATGGTATTTGAGGCTGCATGTTTTGACGGAACCAATATCAGACTTTCCGCAAAGAGAGTGGGACTTCGTACAGAAGCATCAGGCAAGTTTGAAAAAGGACTTGATCCGGAGACAGCAAAGGCAGCTATAGACAGAGCATGTCAGCTTGTTGAAGAACTCGGATGCGGCGAAGTAGTCGGAGGATGCATAGATGTATATCCGAATCCGGTTAAAGAATCGAGAGTTAAGCTGATTCCTGAAGAGATAAACAACCTGCTCGGAACAGATCTTACAAAGGAGCAGATGATTGAGTATCTTTCAAGGGTTGAACTTAAGTATGATGAGGAAACGGGAGAGATAGTCGCACCTACATGGCGTCAGGATATACACTGGCAGGCAGATCTCGCAGAGGAAGTTGCAAGATTTTTCGGATATGACAAGATACCGACAACCCTTCCGAAGGGTGAGGCTACTATGGGAGGAGTCAGCTTTGCTCATGAGGTGGAGGATGTTGCAAGAGAGACAGCTATGTTCCTCGGTTTCTCAGAGGGTATGAGTTTCTCATTTGAGAGTCCGAAAATATTTGATATGCTGCTTATTCCCGAAGATGATCCATCGCGTAAGGCAATCAGGATCATGAATCCGCTGGGTGAAGATTTCTCAATCATGAAGACTCAGCCTCTTCACGGAGTAATATCTTCACTTGCAACAAACTATAAGAGAAAAAATGCAAATGTAAGACTATTCGAACTCGGCAACATTTACATTCCGAAGGAACTTCCGCTTACGGAGCTTCCGGATGAGAGATTGCAGCTGACACTTGGATTCTACGGCGAAGGTGACTTCTATGTTATGAAGGGTGTTGTCGAAGAGTTGTTTGAGAAACTCGGACTTAAAGATAAGATTCACTACGATGCTGATGCGATAAGACCGTATCTCCATCCGGGACGTAAAGCCGATATCATTTATGACGGAAAGACGCTCGGATATCTCGGTGAGCTTCATCCGCAGGTTCTTGATAATTACGGAATCGATGACAGAGCATATGTTGCAGTCATAGATATGCCGGCAGTTATGGAATATGCAAACTTCGATATCAAGTACACAGGAATCGCAAATTATCCCGCAGTGACGAGAGATGTATCAGTTGTAGTTGCCAAGAGTCTTCCGGTAGGCGCAATCGAAGAATGCATAGAGAAGACAGGCGGAAAACTGCTGGAGAGTTATGCCCTGTTTGATGTGTTTGAAAGCGATAAGCTCGGAACAGACGTTAAGTCAGTTGCTTACACGATGACATACAGACATAAAGACAGAACGCTTGAAGACAGCGAAATCAATGAGGTTATGGATAATCTTTTCAAAAAGCTTGAATCAATAGGAGCAAAACTCAGAGTCTGATAAGTAGATAAATATGCTTAAACAGGAGCAAAAATCATGGAAGAAAAGAAAATGCTGGAGATGAGCGAACAGGAATTCAGGGATATCCTTGAAGACCTGGAAAAAAGCAATCGCGAACAGGCTGATTATGCTAAGAAGACATGGATAATGACCCTGATTTCTACTATATCCATACTTGTTGTAGTAGTATTCCTTTTGGTTTATTGTGTATTCCTTATTCCGAGAATCAACAGTATGCTGAATCAGGCACAGGTAAGTCTTGATAATATCGCGGAAATATCAACGGATATATCAGCTTTGGATTTCGAAGGACTCATGAGTGAAGTGGGAGGACTTGTAACCACCACTGAAAAAGATCTAAATAAAACTATGGAGAAAATCGATGCAATCAATATAGAAGATCTCAATAGGAGCATTAAGGATCTCGGTGATGTGATTGAGCCGCTTGCAGATTTCTTTAACACCCTTCAAGGGAAAAAACCGATATTCCTGCCTTAATTATTATTTGAATGAAAGAAGGACTATATGAAAGCACTTGAGGAAAGAATTAAAAAAGACGGAGAGATATTTGAAGACAATGTTCTTAAAGTCGGTGGTTTTCTCAATCATCAGATTGATCCAATACTTATGAAGGAAATGGCACTCGAATGGAAAGAACTGTACAAAAATGAGAAGATAGATAAGATACTCACGATTGAGGCATCCGGAATAGCTATGGCGACTATGGCTGCATATGAGTTCGAAGTACCGCTTCTTTTTGCCAAAAAGTCAAAAACCACCAATATCGGTGATGATGTGTATTCAACCAAGGTAAAAAGTTATACTCACGAGACTGTAAATAATGTACAGGTTGAGAAAAGATTTCTCAAAAGAGGAGAGAACATACTCATTATAGATGATTTCCTTGCAAGAGGTGAAGCACTGAAAGGATTGATAGATTTATGTAATCAGGCAGGAGCCCATGTTGTAGGATGCGGAATTGCTGTTGAAAAGGCATTTCAGCCGGGCGGTAAAGAACTAAGGGAAAAAGGCTACAGAGTTGAGTCTTTGGCAAGGATAAAGGCCATGAATGGTCAAAATAACATAGAATTTTGCTGAAAATTAGTTAAAATTGACAAAAGTCACAATAGACTTTTGTCAAATTTTATTATACGATAGTATACGAAAGAGCTTTGCCAATATAGGTGCGTAAATGATGGCGCGCATGTTTCTACCGGGAAGCCGAAGAATTCCCGACTATTGGTCAGTAAGCGCAAGATGTATGTAGTTCTTTTGAAAGACATACAACAGCTTGTGATTTACTCAATAGTGATGTTGGCGGGCAGACGCATAGAGTGCGTACTGCTTTTTTTCTTTCATTTCATTGTTCAAATATGAAGGGGGAATTGGAAATGAAGAAAGTTTTGTCAATTTTACTTGCAACAGTAATGGTACTCTCACTTGCAGCATGCGGTGGATCAAGTGCAGCTCCTGCAGCTGACGCAGCTCCTGCAGCAGAGGCAGCAGCTCCTGCAGCAGAGGCAGCTCCGGCAGCTCCTGCCAAGGACACAGAAGTCGTAAAGTCTGATGATGCAATGGATCCTTCTGATCTTACATTTGGTTTCATCTTCCTGCATGACGAGAACTCAACATATGATCGTAACTTCATGGAAGCAGCAAAAGCAGCTTGCGAAAACAAAGGAGTTAACTATCTTGAGAAGGTTGGTATCCCGGAGACTAATGAATGCTACGAAGCAGCAGCAGACCTTGTAGATCGTGGCGCTGATATCGTATTCGCTGATTCTTTCGGACATGAGTCATTCATACTTCAGGCAGCTCAGGAATTCCCTGAGGTTCAGTTTGCTCATGCTACAGGTACTATGGCTCATACAGAGAATCTTCCGAACTTCCACAATGCATTCGCTGATATCTACCAGGGACGTTACCTTGCAGGTGTTGCTGCAGGTCTGAAGCTTAAAGAGCTTGTTGATGCAGGTGCACAGCCAAAGGTTGGTTATGTAGGTGCTTTCACATATGCAGAAGTTATTTCAGGTTATACATCATGGTTCCTCGGAGTTCGTTCAATCGTTCCGGAAGCTACAATGGAAGTTCAGTTTACAGGTTCATGGTATGATGAGGCACTTGAGAAAGAAGCTGCTCAGACACTTATCAACAACGGTGCAGTTCTTCTTTCACAGCATGCAGATTCAATGGGTGCTCCTACAGCATGTGAGGAAGCAGGAGTTCCAGATGTTTCATACAACGGATCAACAATTGATGCCTGCCCGAATACATTCATCGTTTCTTCAAGAATCGACTGGACACCATACTTCGAGTATCTGATCGACTGCGTACTTAACGGACAGGATATCCCTGCTGACTGGTGCGGTTCAATCGAAACAGGTTCTGTAGTTCTTACAGATGTCAATGAAAACGTAGCAGCCGAAGGTACAGTTGAGAAGATGGAAGAAGTTAAGGCAGGACTCCTTGACGGAAGCATCAAGGTATTTGATTGTGCTAACATGACAGTTGAAGGAAAGCCGCTTGATTCTTATATGGCTGATGTAGATACAGATCCTAACTATGAGAAGGATACAGAGGCTGTTGCTGACGGATACTTCCATGAGTCAGAGTACAGATCAGCTCCTTACTTCGATGTAATGATCGACGGTATCACAACACTTAATGCAATGTTCTAATCAGTGTTTTATGCGGGGCCCGTATGGGTCCCGCTTTGAACTAAAAAAATAAAGGAGGCCCTGAATGCCCACTCCTGCCATAGAATTAAAAAACATTACAAAGGCATTTGGCAGCAAGGTAGTTGCCAATAAAAATGTATGTTTAAAGGTCAATTATGGTGAAATACTGGCCATACTTGGTGAGAACGGAAGCGGAAAGACAACTCTGCTGAATATGATCTCCGGAATCTATTATCCTGATTCGGGAGAAATTTTAGTTAATGGAATACCGGTTTCCATTAAATCCCCAAAGGATGCATTTAACTATAAAATCGGTATGATACATCAGCATTTTAAGCTTGTTGATGTTTTTACGGCTACGGAAAATATCATACTTGGTCTTAAAGACGAAGATGGATACGATATAAAGAAGGCCGCTGAAAAAATCAAACTAATCAGTGAGCAGTATGGATTTGAAATAGATCCGAACAAAAAAATATATGAGATGTCTGTATCTGAAAAGCAGACCGTTGAGATAATCAAGGTTCTGTACAGAGGTGCAGATATTCTTATGCTGGATGAGCCTACAGCTGTTCTTACTCCTCAGGAGACAAGGAAGCTTTTTGCAGTTTTAAGGAGGATGAAAGAAGACGGCAAGGCTGTAGTCATCATTACGCATAAGCTTCATGAAGTTCTTGAAATCTCCGATAAAGTTGCTGTACTTCGAAAAGGAGAATATATAGGGACGGTCAATACTACGGAGACCAATGAAAGTGAACTTACCGAAATGATGGTAGGTCAAAAGGTTTCTCTCAACATAGACAGAACAGATCCGGTTAATCCTGAACCAAGACTTATTGTCGCACATCTTAACTGCATGAATATTGAGGGCTTTAAGGTTTTGGATGATGTTACATTTACAGCAAACGCAGGAGAGATACTGGGTATTGCAGGAATCGCCGGAAGCGGACAGAGAGAACTGCTTGAAACTATAGCCGGTCTTCAGCCTATGGTAACCGGCGGTGTACAGTATATCGTTCCTGAAACAGGAGAAATCGAGTTCTTAAGAGACAAGACCCCATTGCAGATAAGAGAACTCGGAATCAGACTTTCATTTGTTCCCGAGGATCGTCTGGGAATGGGACTTGTGGCAACAATGGGTACTACCGACAATATGCTTTTGAGAAGTTACAAGAAAGGTAAAGGCCTGTTTTTGAGCAAAAAAGAACCAAGGGAGCTTGCTGAAAAGATCATCGACGAATTACAGGTTGTAACTCCAAGTATCAATACTCCGGTAAGACGTCTTTCCGGAGGTAATGTTCAAAAGGTTCTTGTCGGACGTGAGATAGCTGCATCACCGAAAGTTCTTATGGCAGCTTATCCGGTTCGAGGACTGGATATCAATTCATCTTATACGATTTATAATCTTCTTAACAAACAAAAAGAACAGGGAGTTGCAGTCATCTTTGTAGGTGAGGATCTGGATGTTCTGATTGGTCTGTGCGACAGAATCCTGGTTATCGGTTCAGGTACAGTAACAGGTATCGTTGACGCCAGAACAACGACGAAGGAAGAAATCGGATTGTTAATGACAAAGGAGGTACGTAAAAATGAATAATAAAGCGCACAAAGATCCTTTGTTTCACATAGCCAGAAAGGATCAACCTGTCTGGTGGAAGAGATTCGGAATCAGAATCATAGCAGTTATCCTTGCACTGGTTGTATCAGGTATCATTACACTTCTTCTGACAAAGCTTAATCCTATTGATGTCTATCTGACAATGATTGACGGAGCAGTAGGTACTACAAGAAGAGTCTGGGCTTTGATTCAGAAGACGGCGATGCTGTTGATAATTGCGGTTGCAATCACACCGGCATTCAGAATGCGGTTCTGGAATATAGGTGCGGAAGGTCAGGTTCTGATCGGTGGTTTTGCTACAGCAGTAGTTATGCTTAAGCTTGGCGGAAAGGTTCCGACACCTGTGCTTTTCATAATGATGATTGCTGCTGCGATACTTGCAGGTGCTGTATGGGGATTCATTCCTGCATTCTTTAAAGCGAAGAGCAATACAAATGAAACACTGTTCACACTGATGATGAATTATGTTGCGATACAGCTTATAGGATACTATGTTCTTGAATGGTCAGTTCCGAAGGGATCAGGACAGATTGGTATTATTAATCAGAAAACCCAGGAAGGCTGGATACCATCTATAGGACATAATGCATATCTGATAAATGTAATCATCGTTGCGGCTATTACTATTGCAGTTGCCATATATCTGAACAAAACAAAACACGGATATGAGATATCAGTTGTAGGTGAATCTCAGAACACTGCCAGATATATCGGAATCGATGTTAAAAAAGTCATTATCAGAACTATGATTTTATCCGGAGCAATCTGCGGCATCGCAGGATTCCTCCTTGTTTCGGGACAGGATCACACGATTACCAAGGACACTGCCGGTGGTAACGGATTTACGGCTATCATGGTTTCATGGCTGGCAAAGTTTGATCCTTTATGGATGGTCCTTACAGCATTTATTATCTGCTTCCTGCAGAAGGGAGCCGGAGAGATTGCGACAATGTTCAATCTGAATCTGTCGTTTGCAGATATTATTACCGGAATCATTATCTTCTTTATAGTAGGATGTGAGTTCTTTATAAATTATCGGATAGTAATTCGTAAACCTGGAAAGGAGGTAGCAGCATGATAATGTTCATACAGCGTGCCATAATTCAGGGCATACCTCTTTTATTCGGAGCAACCGGAGAAATCCTTACAGAAAAGTCGGGTAACTTAAACCTTGGTATTCCCGGAATCATGTATACGGGAGCTATCGGCGGCGTAATAGGAGCATTCCTTTATGAGAATTCAGTCGGACCTGAAAATATCAATCCGGCACTGGCAATTATCATACCGCTTATCTGTTCTGTACTGTTGTCACTTTTGATGGGACTTATATACTGTTTCCTGACAGTTACTTTAAGAGCTAACCAGAATGTTACGGGTCTTGCCCTTACAACTTTTGGTGTTGGTATCGGAAATTTCTTCGGGGGTTCACTCATAAAGCTTTCGGGAGCAGACGTTCCTTCAATCAACCTTACAGCAACGGCAAACTACTTTAAAGCAAAACTTCCGTTTGCATCAAGTCTCGGAGCGGTAGGTGAAATCGTTTTCTCATACAGTTTCCTTGCCTATGCGGCTATAATTATTGCACTTGTTGCTGCTTTTGTACTTAAGAAAACAAGAGTCGGACTTCATCTTCGTGCAGTAGGAGAAAACCCTGCAACAGCAGATGCTGCAGGAATCAGTGTAACAAAGTATAAATATGTTGCTACATGTGTCGGAAGTATTATTGCCGGACTGGGTGGTCTGTTCTACATTATGGACTATGCATACGGTGTATGGTCGAACAACGGATTCGGAGACAGAGGCTGGCTGGCTGTGGCACTTGTTATCTTCTCAATGTGGAAGCCTGATATCAGTATCATCGGATCATTCATCTTTGGTGCGCTGCTTATTGTTCAGAACTATATTCCGAATTTGAGTATGAGTGCGCAGGAACTTATAAAGATGCTTCCTTACGTAGTAACCATAGTTGTACTGGTTATTGTTTCAACGAGAAACAAAAAAGAAAACCAGCCCCCGGCAAGTCTGGGACTGGCATATTTCAGAGAAGACCGTTAATAAGCATTTCGGATACATCATGCGGGGCTGCGGCCGAGAAATCGGCACCGGCTCCGCTTAATTCATTTTCGGAGCCGTATCCCCACAGTATCCCCAGAGCTTTCAGCCCGGATCTGTGTGCTCCATGTATATCATTGGCTCTGTCACCGACCATGATACAGGTTGAAATATCAGTAATATTAAGGTCCCCGATAATACTGGTTATGATTTCTTTTTTATCGGTACGGTGCTCCCCTTCATCGTCAACATACGCACCGCGTATGATGTCGAAGTAATCAAAGATACCGAAACGTTTGGATATTTTTATCGCAAGGTCTTCCGGCTTTCCGGTTGCGATTATGAGTCGCTTTCCCGAATCGCGCAACTTAGTAAGCATCTCAACGATTCCGGGATAGATAGTGCATTCTGTCCAGCCCGTTTCGAGATAATATTCACGAAATTTAAGCACTGCCCTGACCGACTCATCCGGTGAAAAACCGTAATGCTCCGCAAATGCTTCCGCAAGAGGAGGACCGACGAAACGTTTGAGGTTGTTCTCATCATTTTCCTCTATTCCGTATTTCATAAGAGCATATCGGGTTGCACGGAGTATACCCGGACCGGTATCAACAAGGGTTCCGTCAAAATCAAAGAATATGTTTTGATAGTTCTTATTCATAATATATGATTTTTACCAATTTTTATTTGTTTGTCAAGCTTGACTTGAACATTACTTTAACCTAAAATTATATAGTTTGCTGATATTATATCGGCAGTGGGAATTTTTATAGCCTGCAAATAAAAAGTCAAGGCTAAATTAATGAACATTGAAAAATTTATACAGGTTGAAAAGAAGGTATCAAAATAAGACCACCACAACCAGTGCTGGTCTGAAAAGCGATATTGATGAAGATTAATTCGATTCT
>JAZRYX010000043.1:0-10710 GCA_045600945.1 Lachnospiraceae bacterium | reverse complement strand
AATCAGCGCAAGCTCCTGATGGATAATTGCAATTCCCTCTACTTCTGAATCTCTGATAGTCTTGAATTTACATTCTTTTCCTTCTACATAGAAATTTCCCGTGTATGACCCGTTCGGCCATACGCCCGAGAGTACATTCATTAGTGTACTCTTTCCTGCTCCGTTCTCGCCAACAAGACCTTTAATCTCGCCTTTCTTAACTTTGAACGTTACATCATCCAACGCTTTTACACCGGGGAATTCTTTTGTGATACCTTTTGTTTCCAGAATGTAGTCTGACATTCTTTGCCCCCTTTTTTTGTTGTCTATAAATCTGCATCGGGCTCCGGTTAAGGAGCCCGACCATTAGGTGGAATTACTTAAATTTATAATCATGCGGTTAGATTAACCGTAGATTTCTTCCTTTGTGTAGAAACCAACATCGATAAGGTGGTCTACATTTGTTGCATCAATTACATAAGGATCATAATAGAGTGCCGGGATTTTTTTAACATTATTGTCAAATTCACCATCAGGTGTCATCTCTTTGCCTTCGTTGATAGCTGCAATAAGCTCTACCATACGCTCTGCAAGAAGTGTACCATCGATAAATACTGTCATCGTCTGCTTTCCTGCGATAATATTCTTGATTGCCGCAAGCTCTGCATCCTGACCCGTTACGATCGGGAACGGCTTTTCAGCTGTGCCGTAACCCATTGATTCAAGTGATGAGATACATCCGATTGCAAGGCAGTCTGCTGTTGAAAGACAAACATCAAGCGGCTCATCTGAGTAGAATCCTGAAAGAAGGTTGTCCATACGGGACTGAGCCTTTGATGAATCCCATGACTGAATAGCACACTCTGCTGCACCATTCTGACCTGACTTGATAATAATCTGTCCCTTGTCAACGTATGGCTGAAGTTTGCTCATCTGTCCGTTGTAGAATACAAGTGAGTTTGTATCATCCTGTGATCCTGCAAAGATTTCCATTGTGAATGTTTCGTCCGTGTTGTCCAGATCAAGTGCATCGATGATGTACTGGCCCTGCATCTCTGCAAGTCTGTTGTAATCACATGTTACATACCAGTCAACTGCTTCTGTGTTGATGATGCCTCGGTCATCGGCGATAACATAGATTCCTTCTGCTTTTGCTTTTTCGCAAGCTTCCGTAAGGGCACCGCCGTCAACTGCAGCGATGATAAGCATATCAACTCCCTTTGAAACCATGTTTTCGATTTGCATAACCTGCTTTGCTGAATCATCCTCAGCGAACTCGATAAGAACCTCATATCCGGCCTTTTCAAGAGCTTCTGTAAGTCTCTCGCCCTGCATAGTCCAGATCGTCTGCTCTTTTGTAGGCATACAAAGACCGATCTTCTGAACCTTCTTGCCACCTGCATCAGCTGCTGCCTCAGCTACCGGAGCTGCTGCTGCGCCGCCACCGCAAGCTGCCAGAGAAAGTGCCATGATTGCAGTCAGAATAAGTGCAACGACTTTTTTCATTTCTTTTTCCTCCGTGTTATTTTTATATTTTCCTTTGTTTTATAACAACACGCTTTTACTGCGTGATATTACTTATGTAATATCCTGATATATGATTCCGTGACTTTCGCAATATGCTTTCAAGTCCTGTCTGACATCACCATATCCTATCATCCAATGATGTCCGCACGCTTTATCGATAACATCCTTGCAGATATCAACGACATTTCTCTCAAACCTTATGCACGCTTGATTTCCCGGGAATAAGTATTCTTTTTCTACCGCTTTTCCTGTCATAACCGACATTCTGAGATTGTCGCCATGTCCCACCAGATCTGCTGCCGTAACCGTACCGGTTTTGGGTCTGAACAGACTGCATACACCTGAGTCCATTATTCTGACCGGCGCAAGATGCACTTCGTCGGCATCAGGTGCAATCGAAAATCCGCTGCTTCCGCAATGTGCGAATATGATTTCATTTTCCTCCGGTAACGGATTAAGTATGTCTGTATTATTTACACACTGTCCGGTTGCTTCTTTCATGATTTTCATCATGACTGCGGAATTAACATCTCCCTCGCAGCTACAGACATAACCTTCGTCTGAAAGCAGTGAATAACCGAGACAGATTTTTCCCATGAACCGTGTATAGCATTTAATTGCAAGTCCACAGAGACCGTATTGTTTGATAAGTGCCTTCATGGCCAGATAGTATTTCACGGATAATTTCATATCATACGAAGTAGAATCAATATGATATCCCCGGCTGTTCAGATCGTTAATAACAGCAACTATCTCCCTCAGATTTGCATTTTTAGCTTTTTCTTCCAGCTCTGTCTCACTGATATTTACGATGATTGCACCGCATTTTTCAAATAAAGAAAACTCATCGAAGGCTATTTCTGTCATACCTGCGCAGCGTCCTCCGATTGATCCGATATAAAAAGCTTTGTCTTCCGTTTCTCTGTTTCCGGAACAATCTTTTGAATCGAGCACTGAAACAATTTCTGCAACAGACTCTTCAGATCCCGGAGCTGCATACACAGTCTTGCAATTTTTAAAACCTATATCCTTCATTACTGAAGCAATCTGCATTACACCACAAAGCGACCCGCTTTCCATGTTTGGAAATGCATGAAGTATGATCGGCTTATCTATTTCTTTTAAAAACTGGAGAACATAACTGTCTTCACTCCAGGTGGCAACGCATACGATAATTGCTTTTATATCTTCATTTTTAAGAAGATATGCTACGCGGTCCGCTGACCTGAAATCGGAAACCACAAGCCCGGTGTTATACGTATGAATGCCTTTTTTCTCCAGAGATGCCGCAACCTTTTTAGCCAGATTTCCGGCATCTTCAAATCCCACTTCTGCTTTTGCAGCAAGGCTGAATATTGCAACAGTTTTTTTCATAACAATGAACCTCTTTTAAAATGATTCTTTATGAAGAATACAAAAACAGCATCCAAAAAATCTATGGTATTTGTAGCCAAAGATATAAGTCTTAACACTAACTTAATTTAAAGTTTCAGTTGCATAATTTATATTTTAGTTAATGTTTACTGAACAGTATTTTTTGCCTCTTGATTCAATAATTTTTGCTGTGTTAAAATTCAATAAACATCAGAGATGCGACTTAAGGTTATGCATTTATTCTTTGGGAGAAGTAAAAATGGAAAAACCTTCAATAAAAAAAATAGCCGATATCGCTAATGTATCGACTACTACTGTGTCCTATGTAATTAACAACAAGCCCGGCATAAGCCAGGAAACACGTGACAGGGTTCTGAAAATCATTGATGAAGAGAACTACACTCCTGTCACAAGCAAGCAGCATATCGTTCCGTACCGGTCAAAAAATCTCTATCTTGTTATTGATGATTTTGCTTCTTTCGGAAACCTGTTTTACTCCACAATATTGGATATATGCAGCTCCGTGGCTGCAAAAGCAGGGTATGACCTTATTCTTTCAAAGGTTGATGAATCTTTCAGAACTTCATCGGCGGCAAAAGCAATCCGCTATGGAACCGCTGCCGGAACAATTTTTCTCCATGACATAGATGCAGAAACTCTTGTCTTCCTTCGTCAGGAAAACGTTCCTTTCGTCGTCATAGATGCGCATCGCCAGCATCCGGGATATACGCGTGTATGCGTTGATTATGAAATCGCCGCTTATACAGTTACAAATCACCTTATTGAACTTGGTCATGAAAAGCTCGGATTTATCGGTGAACGCGCTATTCCTGATTTCTATACTTCGACTTTCAATGGCTTCTGCCGCGCCCTTTCAGAAAATCATCTGGTAGTTCATCCGTCATGGCTGCAGGCCGAAGCATGTGATATCGATTCTGCCTTCCAATGTATGAACAACATTCTTGATTTCAGCGAGCACCCGACGGGCATAGTTTGTGCAACCGATTCTTTTGCTCTTGCCGGCATGCACTGTGTTCAGGAACATGGTTACTCCGTTCCTGAGGATTTTTCTTTTGTCGGAATAGACGATTTGAATCTGTCTAAAATATATTTCCCGCCACTGACCACCATTCATATCGATCTGTTTGAAATGGCGGAAAAAGCAATCAAATTTCTGGACGAGCAGATAACATCCAAAACAACTCCGACAGGTGGTGTCTACACATTAAAATCCGACAACCTGATAATCAGGAAGTCAACAGCAGTGCCTAAAAACTGATATAACAAAAAGAGCGACGGGAGTTCGGTGCAGAATCCGTCGCTCTTCTCTTTCATATATCTTATTTTTCTTCTTTTTTTATCAACAATGTAATCGACGCGCCTGCAAATGCAAAGCAAGCCAGTATCGCAAATGCAAGCATCATACTTACTCTTTCTGAAATCGCTCCCGTCATTGCCGGTCCTATTATTCCTCCGAGTGCGCCGCCTGCAACTATAAGACTGACAAGACTCGCCGATCCGCTATATTTCTTTCCGGCATATCCGACTATGGTCGGCCATATCGGTCCGAAGACTATTCCTCCAACAAGACACAAGATGACACTGAGCACCGGACTCTGACAAACCAGGACAAGTGCAACTGCGATTCCTGAAAGAAGGAAACATATTCTTACAACTTTTATCTCATCGAGTTTTTTCTGTCTTGAAATCCAAAATCTCGATATACCCATACCATACCAGAAAAATGATAACGCCCACGCTCCTGCTGTGAGGTTTCCTTTCTGAACAGACAAAGAATCTATGAAAAATGCAAATGAATTTTCTATAATAAGATATATCATCATCATACTGAACAGGACGATGAATCCTATTGTGAAAACTTTCTTTATGCCGATTTTATCTTTCTGTGAAACGGCAGCATTTTTTTCCATCAATTTGCTCTTTGGGAATTTAACAATCGTTGCTGCTATAAATAAACAAATATATACTCCGGCGAAAATCCAGAAACCTGCGCGCCATGTCATGAATCCTTTATCAATTAATGTTGCTACCAGAAGCGGCGATGTTCCGGCTCCTATTGAATAGATTACCTGAATAAAATTACCATTCTGTGTGTTGTGCTCCGCATCAATATCCGGCAACAGCGAAACAACCATACTTTCAACCGAGCTGCATCCTGCGCCGAGCAGTATGGATCCTGTCACATATATCCATAGAGTATTTGAAAATCCGGTTACCAGACATCCGATAAAAGCAACTCCGATAAAAATCAGAAGGAATGGTTTTTTTCCGAATTTATCTGCGAGGAATCCTGCCAGTATGGGAATGATAAACTGCGCCGTACTCTTTGCTGCGACTGCAAAGCCCATTATTTCCGAATTGGCCCGGTATAATTCCTGCATATCATATAGTATCGCCTGTTCGAGTGACAGCACGAAGCCATATGAAAGCATTATTACAGAAAACAGAATCAGATACTTTCCTGTTTTGTTTGCTATTGTTACTTTGTTTCTTTCCTCGTTTGCCATTATTGTCCTCTTTCCTTTTTGCCATTCGCAGTACAGAAACATTATAGCAAAAAAGAAAATTTTTGGCTTCAAATTAATACCCTGATTTTCTTGCATTTTATCTCTTTATGCTTTATAGTTTACATGGATAGAGGTTGCAACCGACAAAAGTAATCCTTGTTAACAGCAGGAAATGAAGGACCAAAGGGAAGGTTGCCGAAGGGATGTGGTTTTTCCTGAAGCCGCATTGCCTGGGACACAGGGAAATACCTTGTGGACTGTCGCTTGAAAAAGCGTTGAGCTGTCATGGGAACGTATGAACTATTCATCGAGTCATGGCGCTTTGCCGTGGCTCGTTTTTACATTTATCCCAAAGACAACAAACTTAAAACCAACATGGGGAGAGGAGAAAATATGACACAAAACCCAATTTTTAAAGGTGTGGCAACTGCACTGATTACACCATTAAACGCAAACGGCGTAGATTACGCAAAATTCGGAGAACTCATCGAATGGCAGATAAAAGAAGGCATCAACGCCCTGGTCATTGCCGGAACAACCGGTGAAGGCTCTACACTTTCAGACGCAGAGCACCGTGAGGTTCTCAGATTTGCAATCGAAAAAGCTGTCGGCAGGACGAAAATGATAGCGGGAACCGGATCAAATGATACCGCATACGCAATATCTTTGAGCAAATATGCAAGTGAACTTGGATATGACGGCCTTTTGGTTGTGACTCCGTATTATAACAAAACTACCCAGAAGGGGCTTGTTGCCATGTTCACGGCTATTGCAGATGCTGCAACTAAACCGCTTATTCTTTATAATGTTCCTTCCCGTACAGGTATAAACATTGAGCCCTCAACATATGCTGCTTTGATGGATCATCCGAATATCGCGGCAATCAAAGAGGCAGGCGGCAACATTTCAAAAATCGTCGAAACATTCTCACTTATAGGTGATAAACTGGATGTTTATTCCGGCAACGACGACCAGATAGTACCTATACTTTCCATGGGAGGAACAGGTGTTATTTCCGTTCTTTCTAATCTGGCACCGAAACAGACTATGGAAATCTGCAGCAGATGCTTTGCCGGTGATTACTCCGGAGCTGCAAAACTTCAAACAGAGTATCTTGATCTTATCAACGCTCTCTTCTGCGAAGTTAATCCTATCCCGGTAAAAGCAGCTATGGCTGCACTTGGGTTCTGTGATGATTATGTACGTCTTCCGCTTGTTCCTATGGAAGCAGAGCACAAGGCAAAACTGCTTTCTGCAATGAAACAGCACGGAATCATCTGAATATTGTAAGGAGATAAGTCCATTATGAATATCATTATCAGCGGTGCAGGCGGATTTATGGGCCGCGAGGTCGCAAAGCTCGCAGAAAAAGGATATCAGGGTGTAGCGGCAGTGGCCGGTGTGGATCCGGTCGCAAATGGGGATACGTTTTCATTTGTGTGCTGCAAAAGTTTTGAGGAACTGGAACAGACCCACGCGGAACTGGTCAATTCAGCAGACATACTGGTTGATTTTTCCCATCACACAGCAACAGGGGCACTGACAGCATTTGCTACAAAAAACAATATCCCTCTTGTCCTCGCAACGACCGGACAGACAGAGGATGAACTGGTCCTGATCAATAAAGCGTCGGAAAGTATCCCTCTCTTTTTTGCTTCCAACTATTCTATCGGTGTTGCTCTTCTGGTTCAGCTTGCAAAGACAGCTGCAACCGCTCTTCCTGACGCCGAAATAGAAATCGTCGAGGTTCATCATGACAGAAAGATAGATGCACCGAGCGGCACTGCTCTTACTTTGGCCAAAGCTGTTCAGGATGTGCGTCCCGGCTCAAAGATAGTAACCGGAAGAAGCGGTATCTGTAAAAGAGAACCCGGGGATATCGGTATCAGTTCTGTTCGTATGGGCAATGTTGCCGGCATACATGAGATTATGATCGGAACACAAAACCAAACCATAACACTTAAACACGAAGCTCATTCGAGAGCACTTTTTGCCGAAGGCGCATTGGTCGCGGCTGCATTTCTGAAAGATAAAAAGCCTGGTCTCTACAATATGGATCACCTGATGAACGCCTGATTACATTTAGTACAAAATAAATATAGATATCCCTGTATCAATCACAGGGGTTCGGAAAAGAGAAAAATGATTATAGCAATTTACGGATATGGCAACCTCGGCAGAGGTGTAGAATGCGCGATAAGAAAAAATCCCGACATGAATCTGTTCGGAGTCTTCACCAGAAGGGATCCTTCTTCTGTAAAAACAATCACAGGCGCACCTGTTTATGCCGCTGACGATGTGAAAAAATACAAAGATGAAATTGATGTTCTTGTCATCTGCGGAGGAAGCGCAACAGATCTTCCTGTCATGACTCCCGCATTGGCCGAGCATTTTAATGTAGTAGACAGCTTCGATACTCATGCAAATGTAGAAGAACATTTTCAGATAACGGATCAGGCTGCAAGAAAGGGCGGTAAGATTGCCGTCGTCTCAGGAGGTTGGGACCCGGGTCTTTTCTCTCTGGCAAGAGTATATGCCGACTGCGTTCTTCCGGGTGCAAACAGCTATACTTTTTGGGGCCGCGGTGTCAGTCAGGGGCACTCTGATGCCATTCGCCACATCCCTGGTGTTGCCGATGCCCGCCAATACACAGTTCCTGTTCCCGAGGCTGTCGATGCGGTAAGGAGCGGTGATAATCCGGAACTTACCACCAGACAAAAACATACCAGAGAATGTTTTGTTGTGGCAAAGGAAGGCGCCGACAAGGCTGCGATAGAACACGCTATCGTAACCATGCCAAACTATTTTGCCGATTATGATACTATCGTCCGTTTTATTTCTCAGGAAGAACTGGATATGAATCACAAGGGACTCCCTCACGGCGGTATGGTCATCAGCTCCGCAAAGACCGGGGCAGACGATGAAAGCTCACAGGTTATCGAATATAAACTGAATCTCGATTCCAATCCTCAGTTCACCGGATCTGTTTTAACCGCGCTTGCCAGAGCTGCAGTAAAACTGAATAAACGCGGGGAAGCAGGTAGTCGTACCGTACTTGACATCGCACCTGCGGATATGTCACCCAAAACAGCAAAGGAGCTTAGAAAACTTATATGAAATTTATCTGCGAAAATATAAATGTTAACGAACAGGGACACCTGACATTTGCAGGTCAGGATACGGTTACTCTTGCAGCGCAGTACGGGACGCCTCTCTATCTTCTGGATGAAGACAGAATCAGAGAAAAGTGCAGAATATATACCTCTGCCTTCCGGAAGTTTTTTCCCGAAGGCTCTAGAGTTCTCTTTGCCAGCAAAGCCAATTCTTTTAAGAAAATCTACAACATAATATCGGAGGAGGGTCTTGGTGCCGATGTTGTTTCCGGTGGCGAGATCTATACGGCAAAAGAAGCCGGCTTTGATCTTTCTCAGGCTTTTTTTCACAGTAATAACAAGACCGATGCAGAGATTTCTTTTGCCATGGATTGCAGCGTCGGATATTTTGTCGTTGATCATATGACAGAACTTGCCGAGGTTGACAGACAGGCAGGTGAAAGAGGGATAAAACAAAAAGTTCTCCTGCGCCTTACACCCGGCATCGATCCTCATACTTATGAAGCAATCAATACCGGCCGTGTTGATTCCAAATTCGGCGCCGCCATCGAAACCGGACAGGCCGAAGATTTTACAAGATTTGCTCTGAGTCTTAAAAACATAGAACTCAAAGGATTCCACTGTCATGTAGGTTCACAGGTTTTTGCAGAAGATGTCTTTGAAAGATCGGCTGAAATCATGCTGGATTTCTCTGCCATGATTGAAAAGAAATACGGATTCGTAACAGAGTATCTCGATCTGGGAGGTGGCTACGGCACCGCATATTACGCGGGAGAAGGACACTTGAATATCGAGTCCAAGATTGCGGATGTCGCAAAAGCAATTAATGATATTTGTGCAGATCTCGGGATAAATGTTCCCAAAATTCTTATGGAACCGGGACGAAGTATTGTTGCAGATGCGGGAATGACTCTTTATACCGTAGGAAACGTAAAAAAGATTCCGGGATATAAAAATTACATATCCATCGACGGAGGTATGACAGATAACCCGAGATATGCTCTTTATAAAGCAAGATATACCTGCTATATTGCAAATCGTATGAATGAAGAAAACACCATGGCTGCTGCTCTTGTAGGAAAATGCTGCGAAAGCGGAGATGTTCTTCAGAAGGGTGGAATATATCCGGAAACTACGGTTAAAGGGGATATTGCAGCTGTGTGTACAACCGGAGCATATAATTATTCTATGGCATCCAATTATAACAGAATCCCTCGTCCTCCTATTGTCATGTTAAAAGACGGCGAAAGTTACGTGGCTGTAAGACGCGAGACCTATGAAGATATCGTAACATGTGATTTGTGATTTTATTCTACGTATGAAAAAGAACACGCCTCTCAGCATGTTCTTTTTTAGTTGCGGGAGTAGGATTTGAACCTACGGCCTCCGGGTTATGAGCCCGACGAGCTTCCAGACTGCTCCACCCCGCGATATCCTCCTAAATAAATCAAGCTGCTCTTCGCAGCTGATTTATCTTAGGTAGCTCCCCAAGACGGACTTGAACCGCCGACACTGCGGTTAACAGCCGCATGCTCTACCGACTGAGCTATTGAGGAATAGCCATAGCATATTAAAGGAATGCTATATACCTGTTGCCCTACGAGGAAAGGTCTCTGACTTTTTCTCGAGAGGAGAAGCAACGTCGCGTCAGGCGTTTTGGATTTATCCGGAACGCCGTAAGCAAAGTTTGCTTCGACGAGCCGATGGGGGGACTCGAACCCTCAACCTGCTGATTACAAATCAGCTGCTCTGCCAATTGAGCCACATCGGCATATGAAGTTGCAAAGCGAGTGGGAGATGGTGGATTCGAACCACCGAAGGCAGTGCCAGCAGATTTACAGTCTGTCCCCTTTGGCCACTCGGGAAATCTCCCATAGTAAATATTTTTAAAAGAAAATGGGGCGTATAGGGCTCGAACCTATGACCCCCTGCTTGTAAGGCAGATGCTCTCCCAGCTGAGCTAACACCCCATAAAACGACCCGAATCGGACACGAACCGACGACCTCCGCCGTGACAGGGCGGCGCTCTAACCAACTGAGCCATCGGGCCTTGAAAACCACATACATCTATTAACATCCTATTGAGGTTAAACCCTCGACCTATTAGTGACAGTCTGCTGAATACATTGCTGTACTTACACTCCTGCCCTATCTACCTGATAGTCTTTCAGGGGTCTTACTCCTTGCGT
>JAZRYX010000042.1:0-6266 GCA_045600945.1 Lachnospiraceae bacterium | reverse complement strand
TGCTGAGAAGATTCTGGAAGATGTAAAGGGCAGAATGATGGAAGATATCATTTTACTTGAAACAAGCAAAGCCTCATCAAACAACAAGGAAGTGTTCAAATTCAAATTTGAAGACGGCGGAGAGTACGACATGGTTGTTTTTGATAAGCAAAGCAGCACTTGCCGTCTATACGAAGTCAAGCACAGTGACAAGATTGTTGACCAGCAAGCCAGATATCTGCGAGATGAAACAAAACTTGCTCTGATTTCACACCGTTTTGGAAAGATTAAAGGACGGTATGTGATTTATCGCGGGGAAACACAAACAGTCGGTGATATAGAATATGTCAATGTGGAAGAGTATTTGAATGCACTCGGACAATGATAACGAAAGGAAGTTAATGGATAATAGTACTGATTGATATCGCAAGCAAACTTGCCGTTGAAATTCACAAAGTCGATCTCGTAAAACAGGCAATCCGGATCATCGGTCACCTTTTTGACCGATGAACTCATGACCTCATCCTCGCCAAGCCTGATGCGGTAAACCTGATTGCTCTCGTAGTCGTCGTCTGCTTCAATAAAGAGAGCCAGGTCGTCTCTGGTGACGTTTTCGACGGCTCCGATTCCATCCTCGATCCAGATGCAGAAAAGCTCTATCAGGATAATGTCGTTGTCCACGATATCATACGACAAGTGTGACAGCTGCTGTGATAATAATCTTTCTTCTCATATTATCCCTCGTTTAAAAACGCTTTGATTTGCTCCTTATTCTGCAGAAAAATAAAGACTGCATAGGAAATTACCGGAAGTAAAATGCCGATGTATTTTATCCCCGGTATCTGAATAATGGCGTTATACGCGCCGTGATACATCATTGCCAGAAAGAGCGCCGCAAGAGTGGCGGTCAGGTATATTCGCTTGTCCTTTGAGGCAAGGAAAACACCATATCCGACGATCAGCGTACTCATCGCGTGCATAAGGCCCGTTCCAACGCCTCGAACGATCATCCATATTACCGTTGAAGACTCCGCATACTGTGCAAGCATAAATGAATTCTCTACAATGGCAAATCCAACACCAACCGCAAACGCAACAGGCAATAGTTCCTTCTTTTCTTTTGATATAAATAAAGAAAACAGCAGAATCGGAATAAACTTAAGGCTCTCTTCAACAAACGGTGCCGCGCTTGTAATAAGGTAATATTCGGAGAATCCGAATGTCTTCTGAACCAGCGGATCAAAATAATACGCCGCCAAACACATAAAGCATCCGAGTACCGTAGCCATTGCCACACGACGGGTCTTCTTCTCCATTACGAGGCAGAGCAGAATGATCGGAATTACTATACATATAACGATTTTGACTATCATGCTCTCCATATGTCTGCCCCCTTCTTTAAGAGCGGTAACATAAGGAACAGCGCGACTGCGGCAATCGATGATTCCAGAATCAAAAGGAAATCATTTGCAAAGGTTGCGGTATATTCCGATAGTGCATTCATAATAACAAGTACACTAACGCAGATATTGAAGCCGAAAGTCCTGTTCTTTCTACTAAGCACACTCATGGAGATATACATCGCGCTTCCCATGGAGAGTATCAGGATTGCCACACCGATATATGCCTTTAAAGAGCCCCATTCAGCCGCACATAAGGCAAAGAATACGCAGGCAATAAAAGTGCCGCTTACGTTCAGTAGTCCCGGCTTCAGATCAGCCTTTCCATCCTGAAGGTAATAAAGATTTGCTGTTGAAAAGAACAGATAGGCGGCCGCCTGCCCAAGTGTCCCAACCGTCACAACTGTGTCCGCTCCATTCGACAAAAGCAGCAGGATATAATAAATACGCGATAGTACCACAGCTCCTACGCCGCACGCTGCAACCTGAAAAAATCTGTCCTTCGGGTCCTTTTTGATTTCTGCAATACCATATACACATGCTATCGCCGCGGCTGCGAGTATTATTAACCGGATTACCATCTTCCCTCACCACTCAATCCATTTCATACAATTGCCAACCTAACAATATATTTTAACTCTTATATGCCGAAAAATCAATCTCCGGCGGCTCTGTCAGGATCTTGCAATCTGTGACCGAAGCGGCTCATTATAACCGTCTGTGCCGATTCGCTTTGTTTTCTCCGAATCGGCCTTCTGATTACGATGAGGGATGAAAGGAACAAAGCACTGTTTCTCCCCATGAGAGTTGTTTTCAAAAGTATTCATGAAATAATTGATACGGAAGAACTCACTTCGTCTTTCGTAAAATACCATAATAGTGTTTGCGGCGGAAATATTCGGTGCTGCCCCTGTTATCCGTTAAATTGCCGTCGTTATTGCTGCAGTTTATTATGTCTTCATTTTTGTTCTGAATAGAAAGGAAAACCGGAAATGAAAAAAACGTATTTGCACTAATATTATGTTTTGTCATCATAACCGGAGTGATATTGCTTTCTATCATGCTCTCCAGGGTCGATGATGGAGCGCTTCTTGGCACCGTCAACGGATATTCCAATGTACAGTCCGTCGAGCAGCCGGTTTGCGGTATCGATGTGTCGTCATGGGAGGGCGACATCGATTGGGACGAGGTTAAAGCCTCCGGTGTCGAATACGTCATGATAAAGTCCAATTACGGATGGACAGGAATGGACATCCGATTCCGTCAGAATATCGAGGGGGCTAAGGCTGCGGGGTTGAAAGTCGGTGTATACCTTTACAGCTACGCGACGAACACGAACGAGGCGCAATGGGAATTCAACAATCTGATTGCGACGATCGGTGATTATTCGCTTGACCTGCCCGTTGCCTATAGTCTGGAGGACAGTTGTCAACGCAATATGTCCGTCGGGGAACTCACCGACATTGCCGTGGCCTTTTGCGAGCTGGTAAAAAGCAGCGGATACACCCCGATGATACGTGCTTCATCCGCTTGGCTGCGGGATAAACTGGATTATTCCTCCATTTCCGCGTATGACCTGTGGATAGTACAGCCGAATGTCGATAGTTGCGACTATCCGTACAGGAACCCGCCGGATGTGTGGCAATACAGCGCAGCCGGGACCGTGTCTGGTATAGACGGCAATGTGAATATGAACTATTTTTACAAGCAATACTGATAGTCAAGCGCGAATTTACAGGAGTGCATAAATGACGAAATAACTTTGGATTTTCATTCCTTTGCTGATCTTGATAAGTGGTCTTTTATGTGGCTGTGAAGGACTGACTATGGGTATTCGTGTGAAAGAAAGCGTTAGTACGTTATACGTTCTTTTTGAATACTTTCTTCATTCTAACCATAGCATCCACACAGACAATTTGGATATTGCTGATAGCATTGTCGCTTATGCAGCTATGGTCTTCACAAATGTTGAGCATGTATCTTTACCCCAAAAATCCATGTCACCATGTTATGAAGAAGTATACAAAGGCATACTGAACCAAGCTTGGGATATTACATACATAGTAACATGGAGTCAGCAATACTATAAAGAGTCCAACGGTCAATGCTGGATGTTTGCAACGGACGATATAACACAGAAAGCGATTGTAATAAACACAATTCCCCCGGGAGAGATTTCAAATGCAATATGTGCCGCTTTTCCTACAAGAGCAGAAATAAAGAAACTGGAAGAATTTGAATCTGCAAAACTTGGCAATGCGCGAGTAAGACCATTCCAAGGCATGTCAGAAAAAGAAAAAATAACTGCGGTTAAGCAACTGTAAGCCCTAAATAATCCCACGTTCGGGTTGTGAAAAAAAATCGGAGGTCTCATCTGTAATGGATGAAGCCTCCGATGTTTTCATTATTCATTTTTCAGCGGCAAGGCAAGTTCTCCGGTACCGAACAGCCTTGTGAGGTATTCCCGCACGTCGAGTCCGTTTTCCTGTGCCGTGGTGATGACCGAGTATGCCTTGGCGCTTGCCTGCGCGCCCTTCGGAGAGGTCGAGAACAGCCAATTCTTTCTGCCTATGACGAACGGCTTTACCGCTCTCTCGGCGGTGTTGTTGTCAACGGGAATGCTTGGATCCTCTAAAAATGCGTACAGATATTTCTTTTCGTTGAGTACATACTGCACCGCTGACGCTAATTTTGTTTTACCTGAGGGCGTGAATGTTTCAAGCCATGCGTAAAAGCCGTCAAGAACAGGTTTTATCTGCTCAAGCCGTTGCTTTTGCCGTTCCTCGGGAGGCAATTCTTTCAGCTGTCCCTCGATGGCATATATTCTGTTTATCCGGTCAAAGCCTTCCTTTGCTTTAGATGTTTCTGCTGCTTCTTCCTCTTTGGGTATTGCTTCAAGGAATTTTCTTCTTGCGTGTGCCCAACATCCGCAGCGGGTTACCCGGCTTAACTTGTTGTAGCCGTCATATCCGTCACAAACAAGATATCCGCTGTAACCGTTCAGAAAATCCACGGCATTCTGTCCCTTTCTTGTGGGCTTGTATTCGTACAGCTTTATTCTGTCTGTACAGTAAACCCACATTCGGGATTCCGTTGTAGCCTTGCGTCCCTTTTCGTGCAATACCTGTACCGGCGTTTCATCCGCATGAATGACCTTTGCACTTTCCAGCATGAAACGGTGCATCTCGTCATAGATGGGTTTCAGATATATCCTTGCCGCCTCTATGACCCAGTTTGAAAGAGTTGCCGTGGATAATTGTGCGCCGAGATTGCCGAAATCCTTTGAAAGTCTTTCGAGAGGTACTGCTTTCGCATATTTTTCGTAGAAAATATGTGCCAATAATTCCGCCGACGCAAAGCTTTTCGGTAAAACAGATTCCGGCGCAGTCGCTCTTACGATAACGGATTTTGTTGCCGTATCGCTGACTGTATCCTGTTCGGTATCCGTACCGCATTCCGGACATTTAACGGTTTGAACGAAATGCTGACGGCGGAACATTTTTGCCGGTACATAAACCAATTCTTCACGGACATATTCTTTTCCGATGACGACCATTTCCGTGCCGCATACGGGACATTCGCTGTCTTCTGCGGTATGAATCACTTCTTCCACGGGTAGATTTCCGTACAGCTCATCCCTGGTGCGCTTTTTCTTGCGGGAATATCCGGTTACAACTGTTTGCTTTTCATCTTCCCGTTCCGATACGGACTGGTTTTCCTCTGCCTCATTGAAATGCAATTGCTCCGACACTTCTGCCGTCTTGGTCTTTTCGCTTTTCGGACCGAATACCGCTTTTTCAAGAATGGCTATTCTTTGTCTGAGTTCGGCATTTTCTTCTGTAAGATTAGCGTTTTCTTCCGTAAGTTCTTCGTATGTTTTTTTCTGATTTTCCATAAGAAAACACCTCCCTGCTGCGTTGAAAACATTGTAGCAGAAAGGTGTTAAATTGACAATAACAATATATGTACTTTCAGTAAACAATACCGGGTGCCGACGGTTTTATGGCTTTGGGCTGTTCAATTGCGAGTCCGTCCATCAGCCACCGAAGCTGCTGTACCGTCAGTTTCTTTGCCTCAGTTTCGTTCCTCGGCCAACGGAATGAGCCGTTATCCAGCCTTTTGTAAAGAAGAAGGAACCCATCTCCTTCCCAAAGCAGCCCTTTCATTTTACACCTGTTTCTTCCGCAAAAAAGAAACAAACATCGGCTAAACGGGTCAAGCTTCAATTGCCCCTGCACGATTGTCGCCAGACCGTCAATCCCTTTTCGCATATCTGTGTACCCGGTCACAAGATACACATCCACATTTTCCGCAAGTTCCTTCAACATGACTGTAAAGTTTGCAGCACAAGAGCAAGGGCGGCTCCGCTGACATCTGAGGGCAAGGATATCTTCATTTGCTCTGTTGCGATTTCAATTTTGCCGGAGGAACGGGGTGATTCCTGAAGACTAACAGGGACAATCTCGTTTTCAAGCATACATTCACGAACCCTGCGTAAGCGATTGTAATATGTACCCGGTGCAATACCTTCCTGTGCACACCACTGCCTTACACTTAATCCTGAACCGGCGCAAGCAGCCACCTGCCGTTTCCACTCTTCCAATCGTACCTCACATTTTAAGCTTACAATACTCTGCGTCATTTTGCTCATGCTTCTCCGTCCTTTCTTGCTTTCGGTTACTCTTCCGAGTAAACAAAACTGCTCCGATTACTCGCAAGAGCTTCCGGAAGTGTTTCTTTTACTTCCATCTACTCCCGAGAGTTCTCGGTACAGTTTAACATCTTTGATTGGACGGTTAAAGACGGGGGTTTATTTTGAGGTTACTATTTGACTATACTTTTCAAAGTTACCGGAAGAAAAAACAACTCTTGACAAAAGAAAATCAA
>JAZRYX010000041.1:0-17461 GCA_045600945.1 Lachnospiraceae bacterium | reverse complement strand
GGCAAAGCCCGCATGGAGATGAAGGTCGGGCTGACGTTTGCTTGCATGAATTTAAAGAAACTTGCAAAGATGAAGCAAAGATACGGGTTGCTGCGACCGTTAACCAGACACTTTTCATCGGTTTTTTCAATTTTTGCGGACATTTTTATGGTAGAAAGAAAACCAGGTCTGAAAATCGCTTAAAATCGATTTTCAATACCTGGTTTGTCTTCAGTCTGAAGCGGCACCGGAAAACCGGTGCCGTTTTTGTATCAGAATATGATGTCGCCGTACGACGGCATAGGCCAGCATGATTTGTCAACCAGCAGTTCAAGTCTGTCCACCGGTGCACGCAGGGCCTCCATAGCCGGAAACACCTTGTAGCGATATGCACGTGCCGACTTCTCTCCGGAAGAAATCGCGGACGCTTTCGTAAGTTCCTTCTCAAGCTTATCCATCGCCTTCTTTGTCTCGGCAAGAAGTGATGAACATTCACTTACCAAAGTTTCCTGTACGCTTGTATCTGCTCCGGGAACTGCAGTATTGACTGCAATTTTTGCTCCGGCCAGATTTCCGATATACGCTACTACTGCCGGGATGATCTGCTTGGTTACGATATCGAGCATAGTCCTTGCCTCGATATTGATTTCCTTTGAGTACATATCGAACTCAATCTCCGCGCGTGAATCAAGTTCGCTCTTTGTGAACACTCCGAATTTTTCAAAAAGCTCCACAGATTTCTTATCTGTGATGCAAGGGATAGCATCAACCATCGATTTGAGATTCGGAAGGCCTCTCTTTTCCGCCTCTTTGACCCAGTCCTTATCATAACCGTTTCCGTTGAAAACAACTCTGCGATGCTCTCTGAAAGTCCCGGCAATATACTCACTGATCTTTTTCTTACCCGGATGTGCCCCGAGCTCATCGCACGCCTCGCGGAATGCCTCGGCAACTATCGTATTAAGCACAATGTTCGGCATGGCGAGTGAATCCGAACTTCCCAGGATACGTAACTCAAATTTATTACCGGTAAATGCAAACGGAGATGTCCTGTTCCTGTCTGTCGCATCTTTATTGAAATCAGGCAGTATGGCAACACCCGTCTTGAAACTGCCGCCGCGCAGGCTGTGTGTAGCCGACCCGTTCTCTGCGAACTGATCCAAAATGTCCTGAAGCTGCTCTCCGAGGAACACACTGATTACTGCAGGCGGTGCTTCATTACCGCCCAGACGCAGATCATTGCCGACATTCGATCCGCTGTATCTGATAAGGTCCGCATGTTTATCTACTGCCTTGATGACACATGCGAGAATAAGCAGAAACTCCAGATTCTCATGCGGCTTCTCACCCGGCTTTAAAAGATTCCTTCCAAGGTCAGTGGCAAGCGACCAGTTATTATGCTTTCCGGAGCCGTTCACTCCCGCAAACGGTTTCTCATGAAGCAGACAAACCATACCATGACGGCCTGCAACTCTCTTCATAGTCTCCATGGTCATCTGGTTATGATCAGTCGCGATGTTGCACTGTTCATAAAGCGGAGCAAGTTCGTGCTGTGACGGAGCGCCTTCGTTATGCTGTGTCTTGGCAGGTACTCCGAGTTTCCAAAGCTCCTTGTTGATGTCCTTCATGTATGCGCCTACGCGCTCATTTATAATGCCGTAATAATGATCTGAAAGCTCCTGACCCTTCGGCGGCATTGCCCCGAAAAGCGTATGGCCTGTATAAACCAGATCCTTGCGCTTGTTATATATTCCCTTGTCAACAAGGAAATACTCCTGCTCTGCACCGACCATCGGAATGATTCTTTTTGCCTTGTCATCGCCGAACATGCGCACAAGCCGGAGTGCCTCCCTCTCGATAGCCTGCATGGATCTCAAAAGCGGAGTCTTCTGATCAAGCGACTCTCCTGTATATGAGCAAAATGCTGTCGGTATGCAAAGTGTAACGCCGAGCGCATCCTCTCTTAAAAATGCCGGCGACGTGCAGTCCCATGCCGTATAACCTCTGGCTTCGAAAGTTGCCCTCAGTCCGCCTGAAGGAAAACTCGATGCATCAGGCTCGCCCTTGATAAGATGCTTGCCTTCGAAATCGAGTATGGCCTTACCCTGTTTATTGATTGCCAGGAATGCGTCGTGTTTTTCGGCGGTTACACCGGTGAGTGGCTGGAACCAGTGTGTATAATGTGTGGCTCCGTGCTCAAGCGCCCACTCCTTCATGGCACCGGCAACCGTATCCGCGATAGACGGATCCAGTTCCGTCCCTGCCTCAATCGTCTTTTTTAATTTACCGTAAACTTCTTTGGGGAGACGCGCTTTCATTTCCTTATCGGTGAAAACATCGCATGAAAATGTTTTTAAAAAATCGCTCATCTTTTTTCCTCATTAACCTTTCTCAACTGTTAGATCCTTGTACCATGTGTGACTGTTGACTTTTATCGCCGCAGGTATGATCTTGATTATCTGATCGATATTAAGACAGAGCATGATAGCAAGCGGTGACCAGTGGAACTTAAATGCTGCCAGAAATGACAGCGGTATAACTATAAGCCATATACAGATAAGATCCACATACATGACGAACTTCGGATCTCCTCCGCCCCTTGTGATTCCGCAGTTGCATGACATCTGATATGACATACAGAACCCGATGATGCACAAAAGCTTGATAAACTTATCTGCAAGTTCTCTCGTCTCAGGCGATACCTTGTACATATTCAGGATCGGAACTCTGATTATGAAAAGTACGACTGCGACAAGCACACCGATGATTATAAAGATAATCTGCAGAGAGTTCGCGCATTTGACTGCATATTCTTTTCCCTTTGATACGACCTGTCCCATACAGACCGCAGCTGCATTGCTTGCACCGATTGCCATAACCTTTACAAGCTGGTAAAGCGATGTGGAAATCGAGTTTGCGGCAAGTGCCGTCGTACTTAAGTTGCCAAGCACTACCGCCTGCGCTGCATTACCGCAGCAGAAGCTTCCTTCAGCAACCAGTATAGGAGCCGCAACTCCCATATATCTTCCGATATCTTCAAAGTGCGGTGTCAGAACATCTTTTATCTTAAGACAGAGATTCTTCTCCATCTTAAATACATAAAATGCAACAATGAACATCTCGAGAACTCTTGCTATAGTCGTTGCAAGCGCCGCACCTGCGGAGCCCAGCTCCGGCGCACCTAAACGTCCGAAGATAAGCGCGTAGTTTCCGGTAGCATTTACTATAAGAGAAATGACCGAAACACCGACGGCTATACTTGCTGCTCCTATTCCTCTCATCGTGGCAAGAAGGAACATCGTTACTGCATAGAAAAGCCACGACCACCTTATGACATTGAGATATGCAAGTGCCTCAGTAATAACTGCCGGATCCTTCGTGAACAGTCCGACAAGACTTCCCGGAATTAATGTCGCAATAAGAAACATTAGTAATGAAAATGCCAGCGCGATGTAAAATCCCGTCGGTGCAAGTTTCTTTATCGACTCTCCGTCTTTCTTTCCCCAGTACTGTGAACCAAGAACCACCATGCCCGTAACAAGTCCGTCCAGAAGTCCGTTATACACGAAATGAATCTGATTGATTATTGTTACACCCGCAAGTGCGTTTTCGTTGTAAGAACCTATCATGATATTATCAAGAAGGTTTACGCTGAGAACTATGGCCTGCTGTATTACGAGCCAAAGAGTAAGTCTTAAATAATTTTTGAAAAATTCTTTGTCTGTGCAAAAAAGCTTGTTCATAATATCTTCTTTAAGTACTGACCTGTATAAGAAGTTTTTATCCCTGCAACTTCTTCCGGTGTGCCGCGTGCGATTACCGTGCCGCCGCGGTCTCCTCCGTCAGGTCCCATATCAATAATATAATTGGCGCTCTTGATTACGTCCAGATTATGTTCGATTACAACTACTGTATTACCTCCGTCAGTCAGACGTCTCAATATCTCAACGAGCTTATGAACGTCGGCAAAATGAAGTCCTGTAGTCGGCTCATCAAGTATGTATATCGTCTTTCCGGTACTGCGCTTCGCAAGTTCGCTCGCAAGTTTGATACGCTGCGCCTCACCGCCCGAAAGCTCTGTTGAAGGCTGTCCGAGTTTTATATAACCAAGTCCTACATCATAAAGTGTCTGTATGATCCTGTGTATCTTCGGAATGGACTTGAAGAAATCAAGTGCTTCCTCAACAGTCATATTAAGGACATCATAGATTGACCTGCCTTTATACTTAACTTCAAGTGTCTCGCGATTATATCTCTTGCCCTTGCAAACCTCACATGGAACATATACATCAGGCAGGAAATGCATCTCTATCTTTATGATACCGTCGCCGGAACATGATTCGCATCGTCCGCCTTTTACATTAAAACTGAAACGTCCTTTGAGATATCCCTTGGCTTTTGCATCCGGTGTCTGCGCGAAAAGATCTCTGATGAGATCAAACACTCCTGTATAAGTCGCAGGATTGGAACGCGGAGTCTTTCCTATCGGAGACTGATCGATGCAGATGACTTTATCAAGCGCATCCGTTCCCTTGACATCCCTGTGCTTTCCCGGGAAGACAACCTGAGCTCTGTTGAGTTTTCTTGCAAGAGACTTATAAAGTATCTCATTGACAAGTGATGACTTACCTGAACCAGATACGCCTGTCACCGCCGTCATGACTCCGAGCGGGAAATCGACATCGATGTTTTTGAGATTGTTCTCCTGCGCACCACAGACCGTTATCCATCCCTTAGGTTCAAGTCTCTTTTCAGGAACAGGAATCTTCAGTTCACCCGAAAGATATTTTCCGGTTATTGAGTTCTTACAGTTAATGATATCTTTCACCGAACCTGTTGCCACGATCTCACCGCCGTGCGATCCCGCGCCCGGTCCGATATCAACGATATAGTCAGCCTCTCTCATCGTCTCTTCATCATGCTCGACAACGATAACCGAGTTACCGATATCACGAAGATGCTTTAATGTAGCGAGCAGCTTATCATTGTCTTTCTGATGAAGACCTATCGACGGCTCATCAAGTATGTAAGCCACTCCGACAAGTCCTGATCCGATCTGAGTCGCAAGTCTTATACGCTGTGCCTCGCCTCCGGAAAGCGTGGATGTCGATCTCGAAAGTGTCAGATAATCAAGACCTACATCGATGAGGAAAGATATACGCGCCCTGATTTCCTTAAGCACCAGCGCGCCGATCTGCTCCTGCATTTTAGTCAGTTTGAGTCCGTCAATGAACTCTCTGAATGAAACGATGCTCATGTCAGTTGCATCGTATATATTTTTATCACCTATGGTTACGGCAAGCGATGACTCTTTAAGTCTCTTTCCGTGACACGATGTACACGGCGCGATGCGCATGAAGTTTTCATACTCAGCCTTGCTGGAATCGCTGAAAGTCTCGCGGTACCGGCGATTGAGATTTTCAATAAGTCCCTCAAATGCTATCGGATACACACCGTATCCGCGCTGCCCCGAATAATGAACATCTACCTCTTCGTCCGTTCCGTATATCAGTATGTCGTGAATCTTCTTCGGATATTTTCCAAACGGAGTATCAAGGCTGAACTTATAATGCCCGGCCAGTGCCTTTAAAAGCGCATGTGCAAAACTTCCGTCCTTTTGCGAGCTCTGCCATCCCGGAACCACTATTGCTCCTTCGTTAAGACTCAGGGACTTATCCGGAATAATGAGATCCTCATCAAACTCCATGGTATATCCGAGTCCCAGACATGCCGGACATGCACCGAACGGATTATTAAATGAGAAACTTCTCGGCTCGACTTCATCAATTGAGATACCACAATCAGGGCATGAGAACTGCTGAGAGAAATTGATCTCTTCATGAGCTGCTTTCTTTGATCCGTCCCCGGGGTATTCGCAGACAACGGTACTGATATTCCCCGTCAGTTTAAGAGCCGTCTCAAGCGAGTCGGTAAGCCTTTTCTGTATTCCTTCTTTTGCGACAAGTCTGTCGACAACTATCTCTATCGTATGCTTTATATTCTTATCAAGCTGTCCCGGTTCAACATCCTGAAGCGAAACTATCTCGCCGTCGATGCGTGCACGTACATAACCCGATTTTACCGCCTGATCAAGCACCTTCTCGTGGCGTCCCTTTTTGCCGCGAACCACAGGTGCCATGATCTGAAGTTTAGTTCCCTCCGGACAGGACATGACCTGATCGACCATCTGGTCTATGGACTGCTTGTGGATGGGCTTTTTACATTTCGGACAATGCGGCACTCCTATCCTCGCGTAGAGAAGCCTCATGTAATCATATATTTCAGTGACAGTACCCACGGTAGATCGCGGGTTCCTGTTCGTTGATTTCTGATCTATGGATATTGCAGGCGGCAGCCCGTCGATGTTCTCGACATCCGGTTTTTCCATCTGTCCGAGGAACTGTCTTGCATAACTTGAAAGAGACTCCATGTATCGTCTCTGCCCCTCGGCATATATTGTGTCAAATGCCAGGCTGGACTTGCCGCTTCCCGACAGCCCCGTAAAAACGACCAGTTCATCTCTCGGAATCTCCAGATCGATATGTTTTAAATTATGTTCGCTTGCGCCGCGAATCTTAATATACTTTTTCATACTGTTCTATTATATCATATAGAATTAAAAAGAAACCTCGTGCCATATACTTGAGGCACGATTGCATTAACCATACGGAATAAAACAGCAGTAGGCCCACAAAGCTTACTGCTGTCTTTCAAGTAGCGGAAGGGAGACTTGAACAAAAGACAAACCCCGTAGCCTTTGATTTTACGTTGTTTTCGCATTGAGAGGTGGTTAAAAAGTGGTTAAACTCATTTCATGATATCCTGAAGCTTCTTTAATGTTTGAGTCTCATCTGAGATATCCCTTTGGTAATATGTTCTTGTAGTCGTGATATCTTCATGACCTAACAGTTTTTGAATTGAAGCATCGGACAGCGCGCCGGAATCAAGTAAAAACGATGCGTACCATTTCCTTATAGAATGTGGATGCAGCGCAGAAATCTTGGCCTCCTTGCAAACTTGAGCAAGAGCATATCTTACCTGCCTGGTAGTCACATTAAATGGTCCCGATGCAATCAGTTCTTTTGCTTTGTCAACAATAGGGATAGCTCTGTTATGCCCCTGCTTAGCTGAATTGTTGATGGTCACAACATATTTTTCACCATCATTGTAAGATATTTCTGTCTTGTTAATAGACAACTTATTTCCGACAACATCAGTCGGCAACACAGCTACTGCCTCTCCTACCCTCATTCCGGTATATGTCAGCAGTTCAAGAACTTTGTACTTTGGTTCTTTCTTTTTCTCACATATTTCTCTGATCTTTTTAATTTCGCTCGTAGTATATACTGTCTCATCAGTAGTTTTCATTTTAGGCTTAAATAGGCTTTTGGATAATTCCAAATCCTCAAAAAAACTTGTAACCTGGAATTTTGTATATCCTTTTCGTTTTGCATATCGCAAAGTTTCTCTTATTATTGTTCTTAACCCTGCATATGCCTTCCTATTGAGTTTAAACTTCCTAATCGTTACTACAATGAAGTCTTCAATAATCGAGTCTTGCATAACGCTTACTCTGGTATTCATGAACTCATGCTTTGATCCTTTGCATAGCCTATTAAACACATTATTATACCGGGTAATTGAGTTGACTTTTAAATCATCCTTTTTATCATCCAGCATTTCATGAAAAGCCTGTTCAAAATACGGAGCAAAATCCTTAGAATAATATTCTTCTAAAGCCTCCTCAAGTTCTTCTTCTGTTGCCTTTGACAATAACTTCCTTTTCCCATCTATACGAATATGGGCGCACCACCTGCCATTTTTCCCCTTCCATTTTGTATGATCATATACTTTAGCTAACAGTTCATATTCTGTAGCAAAACCACTCAAAGACGTGTCCACACCGCGTTTGGTGAGGACATCAACTATCCAAATCGTTTTGTTCTTTTCACTTGTACTAATCTTTGACTCCATTGTATAATATTATACACGGAGGATGCCATAATGAACATAAAACTTTTTAAGAAAAGAGCAAAGCAAGCTCTTAAATCATATACAAAAGAAGAAATCGAAGGAATTAACCTCGATAATCCTTCCATCGATGACCTTATCAAAATTGCAGATATGGGAAATGTTACAACAGATTGGCTTCTCGGTGTTGAATCGCAAGAAATTGTCGATAAGGTTCTCCAATCCAAAATATTGCATAAAGAAATTGATCAATGTTCCGGTAAGGAAATAAAAGAGTTTCTTACTTGGTCAGGTAATTATATAGGAGATTCAATATCTGAGGAAGAATTTGAAGAATTATATTTAAGATTCAGAGAAAGAAGGCGTATTACTAAACAAGAAAAAGAGTTGGTATCACTTATTTACAAAGAATCCATCCATGCCTTATTGTTTCCCAAGAAATAAAAGCAGTGCCCCGTAGAGAGAAAACCTCGAAAGGGCACTTTTTGATTAACTAAAATTTTTCTTCTTTAATTGTCCTTAACAAGGGGTCCTTTTTTGTGTCTTATCGGGTGCATAGTGCACCCCATAGGCTCTTTTTCATCGGGTGCATAGTGCACCTACAACTATATAATATAGAGAAAGAGAAAAATATTTCTCTTTTCTCTCTCAACAAAATAATAAAATGGGTGCTCGTAAACTCGCAGCCTGGCCGCTTACGCTAGGCCTTACGCCCATTTTATTTATAAAAAGCATAAAAACCGGAAATAGCCCGCCCCCGCCCGCTGCCTTCCGGAAACGATCAAAAAACGGACCATCTTGAAATCCTAAAAGAAGACAGAGATTCCCGGAAACCTATATATAATCAAGGAAAAAGCGGGAAATTTTTAAATCACTGAATTTAGCCCGTGTAAAAAAGTTCCAACCCCTAAATTTCAGACCCCGTCAGACCAATAAAAATAGGGACTTTTTCGTTCTAAAAGAAGACGGACCCTGGAAGATTTTGGATAGATCGGATTCTACACGAAATTACAGAATAAATCGATGATTTTATGTTGCCTCCGGACATGAAAACAGAGCCAGCATCTGCCAGCCCTGCTCTATTATAAATCTATTATCTCTTCTTTCCTGTCCATGCACCATTTGCATCAACTTCATATCCATCCGGTGTCCATGCAGGTCCTATGAGACATGCTCCCAAGGTTCCTGTTCCATCTTTATACGGATACAGATAATACCAAAGATTATTTATCTTCTGCCATCCTGTCAGCATCTTTCCTGATTCATTAAAATAGTACCAATCTGCTTTATGCTGTCCCGGTTTAGCATATGGGTTATAAATATATGCCCATGTGTTCTTGAGGATTCCGTTCTTTGTGTATGTCCAGTAGTCTCCGTCAGCATGATATTCCCAACGCCCTTCTCTCACAGAACTGGTTCCGGAAGCTCCTGAATAGGATCGTGGTGTATATCCGGGGTCATACGAACCGCCTTCTCCTTCTCCTTCTCCTTCACCTTCATCATCTGATTCACCCGATTTGGGAGTTACGGTCACGGTAATTGTATAATCATTGTGATTTCTATCTGCAATAACCGGAACAGTGAAAATCATTGGTTCCAAGCGTGTTGGAGTCTCTGTCATAAACAAAGGAATCCGATTGCCTTTGATAGAGAATAATTCATATGGATCATTATCTACAGCCTTTTTCGGGGTCCCGTAGCTCGAACCTTTCGGAATATCAGGAAGAACGATGACTGTGCCGCTTCCCTCCTGCGCATTCACTTCGCCAAATGCCTCTTTAGTAACGTCAGAATATTCCGCTTTGGCAATATTCACCTTGTCGGTAAACACATTAATATTGATATATTGTATATCATTAAATGACCCATCAAACTGCACAGCATATTCTCGTTCACCAGCATCAGGTGCGCCAGTATCATATAGAGTATATTCTCCTTTTCCTTCCACACCATTTAAAGACGCTTCAATGTCATTAGATTTAATTGTAACAATCTGATCCCAGGTATCTCCATAAGTAGGATTATCCTTAATTGTTACTGCATTGGTCGCATCGGCAGTCTCACCTTTAACCGTAAACTTAATGTCCGCTATTCTAAATATGATGCTTCCGCTAATGGTTCCTGTAAAGTTTTCGTTAGCGGTAAACTCCCAGAATATGGTGCCGCTTCCGTCTGCAGGGAGTTCTGCCATACTCGCAATAATATATTCCTTCGACCTTTCCCTGCTGTTATATCGATATGTCATTGTACCGGTGATGTTTTCATGTGTCTCCCAGTCGTATAAAATCGGATCAGCAAAACATTCACTTCCTTTAACTATCGTCTGAACTTCTACTCTATATGGACTAGACACATCTTTAGGATTAATCGTCCAATTATACTCCTTCGGCGTGGAAGTTAAGTCACTATTCCAGACACAGCCTTCGTCAGGGGTTGCTGTAATTGTATAAGTGCCAACATTTGTCGCCTTTGTTGATCCGCTAAGGGTTGCTTTTATACCTGGATTAATAATGGCATCATGTTCTTCACCGTTATAGGTAAATTGTTTATTCACAATCGGTTCAACTGCTATTTGTGAATCCTTACCGATATTGACTCGTTTGTATTTGTCTAATTCGCTTGGTGTTGGATTATCTATTTTGATGCGTTCTCCGGCTTTGGAAGTATCAAACACACTCAATCCTGTTCCTAGATCGAAAGTCCCCATTGTTTTGTTAGGACACTCACCGCCTCTACCAATAGAAGGCGCTCCTGCTCCACCGGTTGCTGCTACATTGCCTCCGTTGACAGTCAAGTTGCCACCAGCACCTTCTCGTCCGCCTCCGATACCTGCTGCTCTATCACCTCCGATTGCCGTCACGTTACCTCCTTCGATTGTAACATTACCGCCATCACCCATATGTCTATTAGAGTCACCATGACCGCCACCGATTCCTGCACCTAAATATCCACCGATTGCCGTCACAGTACCGCCGGTGATTGTCACGGTGCCGCAATTTCTCACGCGGCCTCCTCCGATTCCAGAAGCTTGATCTCCACCAGTTGCTTTCACGGTGCCACCGCTAATCGTGATATCTTCTCCATTACCAAAGTTTCCACCACCGATTCCTGCACCATTTCGTCCACCAGTTGCTTTCACGGTGCCACCGCTAATCTCGACTGTACCGCTATTACCGAAATTTGTACCCCTACCATTGAGACCAAAACCGCCGCCGATACCGGCTCCACTGGATCCTCCTTGTACAGTAACAACGCCACCGCTAATCTCGACTATACCGCCATTGCCTCGGTTTCCTCCACCGATGCCTGCTGCATCTTCACCGCCAGTTACCGTAATCTGACCACCTTCAATAATAATTTCTCCACCATTCTCGTCATTGTCTCCACCGATACCGGCATTACTTTCATCCACATTATCGATTATCAGTGCTCCCGTTCCTTGAATGGTTAAAGAACAACCCTCTTTTACATGGATGCCCTTAGGAAGTTTCAGCACACAACCACTCTTTAAATTAATAATTGCCTCATTTTCAACTTCGAGACGATTAGGGTTGGTGACTTCGTCAGAAACCGTATATTCTCCGTGCATTACTGTGATATCTTCGGTTAAATCATGTGGATTATCTTCGCTTCCATCTTTTTCCATCAATAACTCAGTATTCTCAGAATCAGGTTCTTCTTCAGCCTCAGCTTGTTCTCCTGGGTCTTCTGGATTTTCCTCCTGTTCTTCGTCTTCTTCCTGTTCTTCAACAACAGAATCGATATCTTCATCTTCCTGCTTGATTTCCTCTTCTATTTCTTCAGGAGATTCTTCTTCCACAACTATCGACTTCTCTTCGGTTTTGTCTATTTCTTCTGAAAAATCAATAACTACCTCTATCTTTTCTTCTGTCTCAGAAACTCCTTCTGTAGCCAATGATGCCATAGGAGTAGCAAGCATTAACAGGATAGCTAATGCAAGTGATACGGTTCTTTTTATCTGTTTCTTTAATGACTTCATATCTGTAACCCTCGTTTGTTTATACATGTAAATTGCTCATGTAACACGTTTGTATTTCTACACAATTTTATTATATCATCATACCCTCTTTTCAGAAAAAAAATTTTTATAAAAAAAATTTTTCAAAAATTTCAAAAATCGATTTTCCTGTCCGGAAATCCATGTGATGTACGTATATCTGCATCCAAAACCCAACTTCAAAATGTAAATTAAGACTTCTACAGACAACCAGCCCACAAGCTGGTCTTTTTAGTATGCAGCCAAGAAAGGAGGATCTGCTGCATCAGCAACTTAAATATCAACATTCAATCCAAAGGAGGAAAAACAAATGAAACAAACAGTATCACTCATGGCTATCTTAGCCGCTCTCGTAACCCTTATCATCAGCTTTACTTCGGGATCTCTCATATCCTGGGCTCTCTCCATCCCTACAGATACCGGATGGACCATCACTTTGATTGCTGGAATCATAACCTCTTCAGTAATTACGGCTCTTGTAATCAGTATTTTTAAATCAAAGGAGGACAACTAACATGACAACAAAAACCAAGACAACTCTCAAAGGCTATCTCGTAGACCCTGTAGCCGGTAACTTCGGACCTGTAGAGGTTGATCAGGAACTCAATGCCTACTATCAGCTTCTCCACTGTGACCTCATCACCATCATCTATCTCCCGATCAATGGTAAGGAATACTGCATTATCTGTGATGATGAAGGACTTCTTAAGAAAGATCCTTGCATCTCAGCTGTAGATGAATCAGGTCATCCCATGCTTGTAGGTGCTTTACTCATAACTTCTGCAGAGGATCCGGATGATACAGGTGAATTCGTATCTCTATCTCATGCTGACATCTTATCAATCTCAGAGAAGGTAACTAACTGGGGATTCGGTGAATTCTGTTACCCGGTTGTAACTATAGGTTAATTAAAGGAGGAAAATCAAATGAACGAGACACTTGAAACCATGTTGGAGAATGGAGATTCCCTTGAGGTTCTCTCAGCAGCAGATTATGAATGGCTCTTAGAGCTTGCATCAAATGGAGGTAAGAAATCTCATTAAAAGGATGTATCGGCTGAAACATCAGTAACTCAGAGCTTATTAAGCTCTTATTTTTTTACGCAAATGTACCAGGCGATAGAAAAGGTACCGCTGTCAGATATGGCAGAAAGCTCAGGCATGAGGGTATGCAATTAAACTCAAAGGAGAAAAACTATGTCAGTTAATGAAATCGCAGTTCTTGAGAACAAGATCACACTTATGCAGCAGTATGAAACAGAGGCTGAATCTTTCAAGGCAAAGGCTGAAGAGATCAAGGACAGCATCAAGAAACAGATGTCGGATCTCGGAACAGATGAGATCACCACACCGAACTTCGTTGTAAGATTCATCGATGTCCTTACCAACAGATTCGATACCAAGAAGTTCAAAGAGGAGCTTGGTGATGAGGTTTATACGTATTACCTTAAGCAGGTCTCTTCCAAGAGGTTCACGGTAAGTCAGTAAAAGAAAAGAGCTCTTACATCAAATATCGGCTGACATAAGAGCTTTACCACATTTAACCCCAAAGGGTGGGAGCACAGTATACTCCTGCCCTTTCATTATTTCAAGTAGAGAAAGGAACGAAAAACATGAAACAATTATCATCTTATGTCCGTGCAGTAGGATATCTCAACAAACTCTTCGATCTCATCAATGAGAGATTCTTTTCCGGAGAACTTGTAAGGCCCACTATCACCATCCAGTCAACTCCACGTGCTTATGGCCACTTCACCTTAAATCCCGGTACATGGAAATCCATAACAGGTGATTCTTATGAGATAAACATCGGTGCAGGTACTCTTAACAGGCCTATCGAGCTTACGGCTACAACCCTCTACCATGAGATGTGCCATCTCTTTGCAGCTGTCCATAAGATCAAGGACTGCTCCAACAACTACATCTATCACAACAAGAACTTCAAATGGATTGCTGAATCTCATGGAGGGGCTGTTGTATCAAAGGAACCAAACGGCAAATACGGTTATACCCATACAGAGCCATCTGATCAGATGATTGAATTCATACTGGAGAATAACCTCACCGACATTTTGATTGGACGTAATGAGGGATATTCTTTCGTCTCCGGTCCTACGGGTACACATAATGGTGGAACTCTCATACTTCCGCCAAAGAAGAAATCGAACTCTCATAAGCTTGTATGTCCATGCTGCGGTTTATCTGTAAGAGCTACCCGTACAGGAATTCATCTCCTCTGTATGGACTGTGATCAGGAACTGTATTACGAATCGTAAATATTAACTTTCAAAGGAGGAACACTATGGGACATCAGATCTATAAGGAAAGCTTTCCGCTTAATTGCGATAAGAGGAAGGTACAGGAGTATTTCGACTCCATTGCAAGACATGAGGATTACTATGAAGGAGCATCAGGACTCCCGGCACCTATACGCTGGCTTGATGATATGGTTCTCGATAACAGAGATGCTGCAGAGAAATGGATAGAGGAGAATGAGAATCCCTGGTATGACCAACTCGCTGTAAGATATCGTGAATATCCGAATCTCGTACCATCTGTCAGATACAATAAGTTAGTCTTCAAGGCTAATGAACTGACCTCGACATATCATGAGATCTCAAGGAGGCTTCATTTCGCTGATGCAAAAGCTGAATTCATCGGATGCAAAAGCTGTGGCTCCAGGATAAGCAGGAATCATCTTCACTCAAACCACTGCCCTGTCTGTGGAAAGGATCTAAGGCCTGAAAGCACTCTTGATAGGCTTAAGAAGATGAGGAATCGCATTGATCGGCTCAATGATGAGATACATGAGGAATATATGGCTCTTCAGAAGAAACAGATAAGGCATTCTGAGATCAAGTATCTTGTAAAGGTCGAATTTCATGTATAAGGAGGATCTGAATGAAAGATTTCTGGACAGTAATCGTTTTAACAGGTATCTTACTGCTTATCGCATTCATCATTGTTCTGATCTACAACGCAATCTTAGGAGGTCATCCGACATCTGACGGATACTTCATAGAGACTATGATCGTATACTTCCTTCTATTGCTTCTGGGAGTGAGGTAACGCCTATGACAGTAAACGGATGGATAGTGACTATCGATTTTTTATTCCTCTTCATCTGGTACATCGGATGGAGATCGTAACTTTTCATGAGAGCTGGCTTATACTGGCTCTCTTATTTCTATTTTGGAGGATAAACATATGAACACGATAACAAAAGTATGCAGCATATCTGAACTGCCTTATGAATCACGCCCTATCAACCGTATGACAGCTTATGGAGTACCATCACTCACTATCCCGGAACTCTTCTCGGTGATCACCGGATCAAAGGACCTTATAAGTTATAACCTTCAGGACATCATGAACCTTGAGCCATCTGAGCTTCAGAATCTCGGGCTTTCTAAGTCAACTTCCATGAAGATAGTTGCCTTGGTTGAGCTCTCTAAGAGGATATTCAAAGAGAATAACTCAATCGAACCAGTCTTCAACTCTCCGGAAGTGATCGTGAAGCATGTCAAAGCCGAGATGATGTTTGAGGAACGTGAACAGTTAAGGCTCCTATGCTTCAACAATCACCGGAATCTAATATCAGAACAGATACTTACCAGAGGAACCGTTGATTCTTCTCTTGTGTCCGTAAGGGAAGTCATCATATCGGCTTTAAGGAACAATGCCTGCTCTATCGCTTTATGCCACAATCACCCATCAGGAAGTGTGGCTTCTCCATCTGATGCCGATATCGATGTTACGAACAAGATATCTTCTGCTTGCACCACTACCGGAATCAAATTCATGGATCATATCATAATCTCTCAATCCGGATATTTCAGCTTCAAGGAACGTGGGATGATCTGATTAATTCTGTCCGTAAAGGTCTCAATCTTTTGCAGAAGTTCGTAATCTTTGAAAACGACCTTTATGGACATTGTTTCATAGCAAAATGTTACCGTTCGCAAAGGTTTACCTTTATGGACTATTGGAAAGGAGACGAAAATGAAAAACAGGACATACTACTATGCCAGAGTATCATCCAAGGAACAGAACCTTGACAGACAGCTTGAGGCATTTAAGAATCTCGGAGCTGATGACAGGGATATAATCACAGATAAGGAATCAGGCAAATCTCTTGATAGGCCCGGATATCAGGCGCTTAAGACTACTATCTTGAGGGAAGGGGATACTCTCATCGTGAAATCATTGGACCGATTAAGCAGAAGCAAGCTCGATATCAGAAATGAGCTTCAGTATTTCAAGGATTCCGGTATCAGAGTCAAGATCATAGATCTTCCTACTACCATGATGGATCTTCCATCATCTCAGAACTGGGTATTTGACATGGTGAACAACATCCTGATTGAAGTCCTTGGTACGATAGCTGAACAGGAAAGGCTTACGATCCATCAAAGACAGGCTGAAGGTATCGCTGCTGCTAAGGCTAAGGGAAAATATCTTGGCAGACCTCGTATTGAATTCCCTGATAACTGGGATGATGTATATGCTGAATGGAAGGATGGGAATATCACAGCTACAGATGCCATGAAGATGCTTGGGATTAAGAAGAGCAGTTTTTATAAGCTTGTTAGAATGGTCAAGTAATTTCAATAAAATACTGCGGAAAAGCTTTTCGTACTACTAAATACTTAACTTTTCCGCAGTCTGTTTAATTAATATTTTCTCTTTCGTGCCGCTTCTGATTTTTTCTTTCTTTTTGAAATCGGCTTTTCGTAATGCTCACGTTTTCTTATTTCCGAAAGAACGCTCTCCCTTGCCGTTGATCTTTTAAATTTCTTCAAAGCGTTTTCCAAAGTCTCTCGTGTATTTTTTTCGATATTATCATTCCGTTCATCCTCTTTGGGCTGAGTGCCTGTGATTGAAGGAATAGATTCCTGATTGTCCTCCTGAGGATTATCATTCTCATTATCTTCTTCAGGTATGACAGATTTTTCTTGTGTTGTTACGATTGTATTCTCCGGTGGCTCATAGGTTCCGGAAGTGGTGCTGTACTGCGACTGCTCATTAAATATTATGGATGTCAGTTTCCCTTCTGTCATAACAAAGGTTATCGTAGGTATACTGCTGATATCATAATAACAATAATTCCCATCTTCTTCCTGCACAACCCCATCGAGAGGGCAGCAGTCTATGATGTTGCTGGCCCGTCGGAAGAAAATTTCATCTCCGTCAATCGGCCATTCCGGTCCTCCCAAATGTGCTATATAGCAGGTGTTACCATGGTCAGGTGTTACGCTTATCCATGCACCGTGCGGGGCTTCGCTAAAATCGCCGGTTTGTCGCGGGAAATCCTCCGGCAAAATGTCCGCTATCGTCAGGGGCTCCATCTCGCTATTCTGCGGAATATAGGTGCCTTTATACACTGAATATTCGTAGTCTTCGGTGTTAAACTCGATGGCGGTAAGCTCATCTCCAGACATAATGAAAGTCACGCTATAGCCATCGCCCGATGTAAAAACATAATTTCCTTCAC
>JAZRYX010000040.1:0-27586 GCA_045600945.1 Lachnospiraceae bacterium | reverse complement strand
TCTTTCCGAGCTTCCAATAAGATATGCCTGTCTCATCATGTTCTCTAAGTACTGATTCTTTAAACTCTCTGCTGAATTTTCTTTTCTTGGTCATAGAAATGTTCCCCTTCATGATAGATTTTTGGATATTTCCATTGTCTACCATATGGGGAGCATATCATTTTTCAATGTTTTTTACACTTTTTGCCCGATAAAATGTTTCCTATCACAGTCTGAAAAAATCAAAATCTCTGTAACCGGAAACATGTCGAAATCAATATGTAGTATGTCCTATTTTGGTTCTACACAAGATATATGGGACAGCAATACGACACACTCAACATGCACCGTATGCGGGAACATGTCTACCGGCTGAACTTTCTTTAATTCATATCCACCGGCACAGAGAATTTTAAGATCTCTTGCCAATGTTGCAGAATCACAGCTTACATATACTATCCGGTCCGGCTTCATCTTCAGTATCGTATCCAGACAAACTTCGTCACATCCCTTACGCGGCGGATCCACTACCACAACATCCGGTTTTTCAAAGTCATCTCTTAATATTACTTCCTCGGCTTTTCCAACGTAGAATCTTGCATTATTTATACCGTTCAGCCCGGCATTTTCCTCTGCGTCTCTTATGGCGGGTTCAACCACCTCAACTCCGTAAACCATCTTTGCTTTTTCGGCAAGCGACAAGGTTATCGTTCCTATACCGCAATACAAGTCCCATACTGTCTCGCATCCCGTAAGCCCGGCAAACTCAACTGCTTTGCCATACAGTTTTTCTACCTGAACCGGATTTACCTGAAAGAATGACTGTGCAGATATTCTGAATTTCAGATTGCCTATATAATCCTCTATGTATCCCGGTCCGTCCAATACTATCGTTTTATCACCGAGTATTACGTTTGTATCTTTATCGTTAATATTCAGAACTGTTGTAGTGATTCCAAGTTCCGGCGGCATAACCACTTTGATTTTCTTACTTGCGACTACACAAACCATAATCTGACCCGTCTTAAATCCTTTGCGGATCAGGATGTGTCTCATCGAAGGATCATACTGTTTCTTTATACACTCGATAATTGCTTTATTTTCCTTGATTCCGATCAAACAATCTTCACAGCTTATGATATTGTGTGAATGCATCGCATAAAAGCCCGCAATGACATTGCCGTTTCGATCAAGTCCTATCGGGTACTGAGCTTTGTTTCGATATCTCCACGGATCGTCCATACCTATCGTATCGAAAAATTCAATTCCGGCATCCTCTGAATCCAAATCAAATTCGCCTATTCTTTCAAGATTGTTTTTTACTTTGTTTTTCTTGAATTCAAGCTGAGCTTCGTAATTCATATCCTGGAGGCTGCATCCTCCGCAGGCTCTGGCTATCGGGCATAGTGGTTTAACTCTGTCCGGACTGGGAATAATGATTTTCTGAAGGCGGGCATAACCGTATGTCTTTTTCACCTTCATAACGGAGGCCTCGACAGTATCTCCGGGAACAGTATCTTTAATAAACCAAGTGAAGGCATTGCTTTTACCAATGCCTTCTCCTTCGTGACTTAAGTCAACTATCTTTACTTCTATTGTCTGGTTTTTGCTGAACATCACATCATTGTCTTTTTAATATTGCTTTCAATAAGTTTGTTATATCCGAGCCATCCTTTGTTCTCTCCGGCCGCCTGCATCAGTTCCTTCATCGTCTCCATCTTTGCATCTGTGTTATCTGCCAGATTAAGAGCCAGCGCTTCTGCGATTGCAGGTTTTTTCGGTGAACCGTATTCGAATTCACCATGATGTGCAAGTATACAGTGTTTTATTTCAGTGGCAAGCAGCTTCGGAAAGTCCGGAAGATTACGCAGTTTCTCATCTATCATTTCGACACCTATTACGATATGTCCGAGGAACTGTCCGTCATCTGAATAATCATTATTCGGGTAGGGGTTGATTTCAACGATCTTTCCTATGTCATGAAGCACTGCTACTGTTATCAATATGTCATGGTTCAGATACGGATACATCTTTGACATGAATTCACATGACTTGGCAACCGACAATGAATGTTCCAGCAGTCCACCTACAAAACTGTGATGCACTGATTTTGCCGCCGATGAGAAGCAGTACTTCTTCATGAAATCCTCATCTTTTATAAAAAACTCTTCCAGTAATGCATGCAGATGTTTGTTCTTAACCGTTGCTATCATTTCAAGAAGTTCTTTTTTCATCTCATCGATGTTTTTTTCACTCACAGGGAGATAATCCGAAGGAATGTACTCTCCCTCTCCTGCTCTTCGTATTCTTCTTACGTTAAGCTGTATTGCATTATTAAAAAGTGTTACATCGGCATCAACCTGAACATAATCTGTTTCATCGAAATCTTCGATTCCCGGATTTCCGAGATCCCATATTTTGCCGTCAACTACCGTGGACCTGTCCTGCAGCTGAATAGCACAGTATTCTTTTCCGGCCTTGGTCAGATTAATCTGGCGCTTCTTGCACAGATATACTTCCGACACATGCATTCCTTCACGTAATGTATTTAAAAAAATCATTTTTTCTCCATTCTATCTTCTTTTTCCTACTACGACCGGATATTCCAGTTTGCGATACTCCCCTCTGGCTTCTCTGGAAACCGACACGATGATTCCATCACCTTCGTTCAATGTTTCCAGACAACCGGAATAATCTGTTACGTTATATATGTCCTTATTATCAACGGCTGTGACTATGTCACCCGGAAGTATTCCTGCTATATATGCAGGCCCCTCTTTTTCAACTTCCAGCACATACACACCCTTTGGAACTCTCAGAGAAACATCGGATATAATCTCCTCCGGTATATGAGATGGCACGATTCCGATATATGCATAATCTGATGAATTGCTCATCCTCTCGATAAGGCTCTTATAATCTGAAATACCCACTACCGCATTTCCGTCTCGTGATTTGTCATTCCAGCCTATCAGTTCTCCTTTGACATTTAGAAGCCATGTGCCTTTATCGTTATCAAGATAATCACTGATATATATGATTCTTGAAGGTCCGTCTATGGTATATGCATTTTTGTCTATATATGAAGCCCACGTATAGTCGGTTGAATGTATGCGTCCGCGAGGACTTCCCATAGCAATAAGAAGATCTCCCCTTGTAATTGCATATGAGTTTCCGAGTCCGATAGGTTTAACCAGTGCCTTAACTGTATCTGTCATTTCGCTCTTTTTTGCGCTAATGATGGCAATACCCGATATATCATCTATATGTTTCAGATAACCTGGCTGATAATTACCATTCGCCCATATGATCTCAAGTTCTTCATCACCGGAAACAGCATCACTTAAAGTAAGGATCATAGATTCGTTATATGTTTCCGCAATGACCACTCCGGAGAATTCATCATCAGAACTGTCATAGGCATCAAAGATTTCATCCTCTTTCGTTTTTCTTATTGCGACTATTGATGAATCAAGATCATTGCAAAGAACCGAAAGATTTTTCCATAGACCACTAAGATCATCCATGGAATATTCGTAATTATCAATTAGTCCCTTTACGACAGCCTCAATGTTTTCGGTGCTTTCTTCTTCCGGCATACTTTCCGTCTCTTTTTCGGTTTCCGGGACTGTTTCGGTTGATTCCGGTTCCGTTTCGGTTTCCTGTTCGCTTTCTGTCTCAGGAGTATCATCCCTCGGAATTGTTACGACTTCCGCCGTGGTACTTTCCGCTTCGGTCCCTAGTAACTTTTCCGCTGTGGGTTTTGAAAGTACAAAAACACCCGCGGCAATTACTCCGAAGAGTATCGCCCCGACAATGATTTTGATAAAGTTCCTGAAACCTTTTCCGGCTCCTGTCTTTTTACTGATCTTTTCTTTAATAAATTCTTTTTTTTCGTTCTTGTTTTCTTCCATTACGGTATATCATGTACGACCCTTTCAGGTTCTGTTTCAAGAATCTCCGGGTGAGCAAGAAGTTTTTTAATATACTTGAAAACCGAAGCATACAGGAATCCGTCACATATGCGTTCATCTGTATTAAATGTATAGTTAATATAATGTCTGCAATGAACTCCCAGAAGCGGATTCAAGTCGGGTTCATTTACCTTGTACTTTGCTCCGATGGAACAGAACACCGGCAGATTTCCGAAATCATAAAGATGATGTACTATCGGTTCAATTCCCAGAGATGCCATAGATGTCAGAAAGAATGATGCATGGAACGGACTTACTTCAAGGAGTTTTTTCGGTATCCATCCGAAATAGTCCAGAAATCTGAGAAGCAGCATCAAAAAAGCCAGAACCGGTCTTGGTGTGATTGATAACAGCTTTTCGATTTTGTCAAAATCACTTCCTCCGACTTCCGTAGTCTTTATCCGCTTAACTTCTTCATTTAACTTTTCGTATACATCAAATACCGTATCTGTAGGTTTAAGATGTAGCTTAACCATGCTGTCATCTGCCTCAACTGTCATTGCACTTTTGACAACCATGCAAAACTGAATGTCCTCACCTCTTGAGTATACTCTCTGTCCGGAACAGAATCTGTTAATTGCAGGATATTTTGCAACTGCGCGAACATAGGCTGCTATGAAAATGTGTGTTATACCGAAGCTCTTATATCCTTCTTTTCTTTTCTGAACTATATATTTTTCAAGCTCGGTTATTTCCAGCCTGTCTTTTATCCAGTTAGAAGCACCTACTCTGGTAGGCATAATAAATGATGTTACTGTGGTCATCGGTGAGAGGGTTTTTACTCTTCTGCCGTCGGATCTGTCTCCCCACGTCGGATGATACTTTCCGTCCAAATGTACATCCATCGCCAGCAATGCGAATATTCCTCCTGAAACCGCCAAAAGATCATGGCTGGCCGCAATTGTTGTATTCCAGACATGATCAAACAATGCCGTCTTGTTCAGATAGATGTTTATCCCGAGAAATGCAATTAATATGATGAGAATCAGCCATTTTCCGCCCTTCCCGTCTACAGTATGGGCATATATATACGCTACACCAATACATGCTACCCAGCATACAAATTTAATAATCAACGGAAAAGAACCCATCCCGATCTTAATCGCAAGATATAGGCAGAACAGAAATGCTGAAATACTTGTTGTGTAAAAATGTTCCTCTCCGAAAAGCAGCATCTGAATAAGAAACAGTATTATGGCAAACACAGGCAGGACCACAAGTCCCCAGATGCCTGCCGCTCCGGAATATGCCCCTGCATCCATCAAACGCAAAACAACAGATATCATAAGTGCTGCTGTTGATATCCATGTACAAGCATTTTTCTTACTTACATAATAGTTTATTCTTTGATCCATATATTGCCTCAAAAAACATAATTCCTAACAATAATTTTACCATACTTACATCAACAATTGCATTATTCGGGAAAAAAGTTTACAGTATGGATATATTGAATCGGATAAGGATAACCCTATGGAAGAAAAAGATTTGTTAATTTCAAAAATAAAAGATCTGGATCGTCTTTCCTACGAAAGAGATATTACAAAAGACACCGGCTTTTTGACCATGTCTGAGCAATCCGTCTATCTGGATATGGTAAGAGACCTAAATGTCAAAAACTCTTTTCTCTGCGGAGGTCACGAAGACGCCGACAGGTCTATGATTATCTGGCCGGCAAGTTATGCGGATAAAAACAAAATCATCGAGGAGCTTATATCATGCATACTGGTTATCCCTGCAGACTCCAGATTTGCAGATGACTTAAATCATCGGGATTTTCTCGGGGCTCTTATGAATCTGGGGATAGAGAGATACTGTCTGGGCGACATACTTGTAAACTCATCAAACGCATATATCTTTTGTACTGCGGAAATGTCCGGTTTTATCATTGAAAATCTTACCCAGATTAAACACACCGAAGTCAAGTGCAATAAAGTCAGTCTGAGTTCCTGCGATATTATTCCTCTGTTTGAAGAAGCAAAAGTAAATGTTGCCTCGGAGCGAATCGATGCTGTAATCGCTGCTGTGTATAATATATCCCGCACAGTCGTAGGAAGGCTCATTACATCGGAATATGTCTTCATAGACGGACGTGTCGCAAAAAATGCAGGTGTCAAAGTCAAAGAGGGCAACCGGATATCCGTACGGAATCACGGAAAATTCATATACTGCGGAATAGACGGTACCACAAAAAAACAAAGATTATACGTCACCGTCAAAAAATACATATAAGAAGAGCGCGAATCAGAGAGTATGAAATTTTTTCTGTAAATAGCATATAAGATATGTGAGCAAGGTCTCCTATGATAAAATAAATCATAGGAGGCCTATTATTATGGCAAAAGAAAAGAAACCGGTTCACAAAGTAGTTATGACAGAGGGTAAAAGAGAAATCATCCGTCAGCTTCTCAATGAGTATGACATTGAGACCGCTGAAGACATCCAGGATGCTCTCAAAGACCTTCTCGGCGGTACCATCAAGGAAATGATGGAGGCTGAGATGGATGATCATCTCGGTTATCAGAAATCAGAACGTTCTGACAGTGATGATTACCGTAATGGTTATAAAACCAAGAAGGTCAATTCCAGTTATGGATCAATGGAGATTGATGTTCCACAGGATCGTAAGGCAACATTTGAACCACAAGTTGTTAAGAAGTATCAAAAAGATATTTCTGACATCGACAGTAAGATCATATCCATGTATGCCAAGGGAATGACCACAAGACAGATATCTGACACTCTCATGGATATCTATGGCTTTGAAGCATCAGAAGGATTCATATCTGACGTGACAGACAAGATACTCCCACGGATAGAGGAATGGCAGAATAGACCGCTCGACAGTATCTATCCAATCATCTACATCGATGCAATCCACTATTCTGTCCGTGAAAATGGGATTATCAGAAAGCTTGCAGCATATGTCATTCTTGGAATCACTGTAGACGGACACAAGGATGTATTGAACATACAAATCGGCGAAAATGAAAGTTCTAAATACTGGCTCAGTGTCCTTAATGAGCTTAAGAATCGAGGAGTCGAGGATATCCTGGTCATCTGTGCAGATGGGCTTTCAGGAATCAAGGAAGCCATCCAGACGGCATTTCCAAAAACTGAATATCAGCGTTGCATAGTTCATCAGGTTCGTAACACTCTCAAGTATGTTCCAGACAAAGACCGCAAAGCCTTTGCAAAAGATTTAAAGACGATATATCATGCAGCTTCTGAGGAGAAGGCTCGAGAGAACTTAGATATAGTCACTGAAAGATGGCAGGAAAAATATCCGAATGCCATGACGCGTTGGTATAGAGACTGGGATGCGATTTCTCCTATATTCAAGTTTTCAGCCAATGTCCGTAAGGTCATCTATACGACAAATGCCATAGAGAGCCTTAATTCTACATACCGCAAATTGAATCGTCAGAGAAGCGTCTTTCCGAGTGACAAGGCACTTTTAAAAGCACTTTATCTGGCAACTTTTGAAGCGACAAAGAAATGGACGGTAACTATCAGAGACTGGGGAAAAGTATACGGCGAACTCTGCATTATGTATGAAGGTCGTCTTCCTGAATAAATAAAAATCGCAGTACTGTGTAAATCTGCATCCGAAAAAATCCGGATGCTTATTGACAGTACTGCTTATTTTTGATATTTAATAAAAACAACAGTCGGACAGCAGAAACTGCCATCCGACCACAATAAATTATCATAGGAAATCTAATTTACAGAAAATTCTTCACAGTTTCGCGAATCATCTCGCGCCCTTTATTATTTCTTTCATTACTTCAAAAGTATATTCCTGACACTGCACTCCGAGCTGCGGGTCAAACTCCTCTTCCGGGTAATACTCGCTGTTGCTTATTATTCTGACAATCAGTACAGGAGTGTCAAGCTTTTTGCATACATGTGCTACCGAAAAACCTTCCATTTCTTCACAATCAGTTCCATATGTCCGATGATAAAACTTTATTTTATCAACCTCTCTGTTCCAGAAATCTCCGGTCAATATCGTTCCGCATCGTAAAGCACCCTTCTCATACGGAACTTTCATTGCTGTCTCCAGAAGTTCTTCACTGCTGTGCAGCGTTTCCCGCGACTTTGTTTTGCCTTCAACTAATGTTTCTATTCCGAAAAGCTTCATTTCTTCCGGATCTCCGACTCCTTCGCCCTCTTTTCGACGGGGAGAAGTTATAGTGTGTGAAATGATATCTCTTCCGAGTATAATATCTCCCTGATGAAGATTCGGATTATGAGCTCCGGACGTTCCGTTAAAGATTACACACTTCGGATTATATGTTTCTATCGCTATAGTAGTTGCAAACGCTGCATTCGCCACACCGACCAGATTCAGTACTACCACTGCCGGATATCCGTCCAGATATCCTTCGGTAAACGTGCAGTCCCCGTAAACATAACCCTTTGGGTTTGTCAGTTTCAGTGCTATCATCTGAACTTCGGTATCTGTCGTTCCCATAAGGATAATCGGGGGCTTATCAAATTTAGTCTTTTTTCGCATCTGTTACTCTCCGAATTATACTGCCTGTGGGATTCCGTTAACCGTCCACTCACCATTTGCGTTTACTGTATATCCGTCAGGAGTTGTTCTGTTCATCCAGCAGGCTCCCTGAGGATATCCTCCCTGACCTTCTACCGGATTAAGGTAATAGTATCTTCCTCCGATTTTCTGCCATCCGGTAAGCATGTCTCCGTTTCCGTTGAAATAATACCAGAATCCTCCTAGTAATCTCCATGCATTAGTCACATTGACTCCGCCTTCCTGGTACGCCCAGCCGGTAGGAGTTTTCACCCAGCGGTAACTTGTAAGTGAGCCCGGTGTATTGGGATCAACGGATGTTTTTACTATCTTTTGGATAAATGCGGAATCTGCCTCAAACTCTTCATCGCTTACTGCCATATCATCAAGAGGATCCAATGAATACGTAGGTGTTATGCAATATGAATACCGTCCGGTTCCCTTGCTGACGATTGTGTCAGTAATATTAAGCCTGTTTCCTGTAATTGTTTTGGTTAAAACCTTTGTTCCCACTCCGGCCTTGCTTGAATTAAGTCCTTTACGGAATACTTCTACTTTGTACTTCGTGGTGTACTCACATTTTTCCCACCGAATAGCTACCGAACCGGTATTATAATTGATATCCCAATAGTGATCATTAATTCTGTATTCGCTTGCAAATGCCGCAAATGCCGCTGCAACTATCATCATTGCTGCGATTACTGCTATAGCCCACTTTTTCATGTTTGATTTCCTCCGTTATAGTTTCTGATTATATTCTATCATCTTGCACGCGATATACCAACTCTTATCATATAAATATAAGTTTTATGATCCATAGAATTATGAGATGTCCCGGATAAAAAATATAGAAAATATATTTTCCGATTTTTCCGCGTTTTCCGTTATACAGGGCTATGAACGGAGCGCCCAAAAACGCAAATATCTCAAAAAGATTCGTAATTGTGAGTGCTGCTGCACCGGCACAATAACCCGCCGTCTTTTTCTCTCTGAAGATGAACATAAGAGCAGCCGCTACTACTCCGATCCATCCTCCGTCAAAGCGAAGCCCCTGCGAAACCGCCGCTCCTGCGGCAGTAATGATTACGGTTAAAACCCATTTCCACACAGTATCAGATCTTTCTGATTCAAAAACCTTTTTAATCAATGCTGTCACAGCCAGACACAAGGCAATCGTAAACAACACATTCTGCTGTTCCGGATACCATAGCTTTCCGTATAAGCACAGGTTAAACGGTATCTCGGAAATAAGAGCAAATATCGTTATTCTGACAATGTATTTCAGGACACTTCTCGTATGCACAAGTCCCTCTGTCAATAAAAACAGCATCAACGGGAAAGATATTCTTCCCATGGCCCGCATAACATAATAAAGCACCCTGAGAAACGGCTCTTGCGTCATGCTTTCTTTAATGAAAACTATAGCAGAGTGATCTATCACCATGCACACAATCGCCACTATCTTCAGAGTGCTTCCGTCTATTCCCTTGTCTTTAATTGTCCCGGGCATTACCTCTGTCATTCAAGTTCGGATCTGCAGTAAGGACATTTCTTTTCCTCTTCCGGAATCTCTGCCTTGCAGTTCGGGCAGATCTTGTTTCCGGGAGCTGCGGGTTGTTCTGTGTAAATTTCTTCCGCTTCCTGAACGGATACTTCACCTTCAACCGGTTCCTCCTCAACTGCATCAACCGCCTGTGTCTTTGAATCAAATGCAAGTATGCCGAGGAAGATAGGCGTAAGGAAGATAAGTCCTACCGTAAATGCTGCGCCCTTTCCGAATGCTTTTGCAAGCTTAACATGTACGATTATTTCATATACTATAAGAACAATACATGCAGCTGACATGAGCACAACCGGAATCAGTACGCCGCCCAGTGTTATACTTCCGGCAACTTCCGGGAAACCGTATGCACCGAAGAATCCTCCAACTGCCGACGCAACCAGCCATCCCGATGCCACCATTGCTACAAGTGTGGCTACAAGGCAAACAACAAATGCCGATACTTTATATATTCTTTTGTATAAAACATAAGCATTGTAAAACGGTATAAGACATTTCCATCCTTCCAGCCCGAGCTTCTCGTATATCATCCACATGCAGACGATGGTAAATATGGTGATTCCAAGTGATAACATAATAAACATACCTCCGTTTGTTAATGTATTATAAGTAAAACCCTACTCATGTTCCGATATTATTATACTCTTATTTTTAATTAAGTTTCTGAATTTTCTGTGAAATCCGTATTTCGGGCCATACTGTAATTGGTGTATTCTTTCTCCTCCGAAACATCTCTGATAACTTTAAGCTCCGGAGGAAGTTTTACTTCTTCATCGGGATCTTCCAGTTCCACTTCGGCAAAGGCCTTATCATTCCAGAAAGGGAACACATCAACTTCTATAATATGTCCTTCATAAGGAAATGAATATCGTGTCTTGGAGATAATCCGCAGGTTGGACGCACCTTTACTGCGCGGCATATCATGATATTCTTTTTCGCTTATCTCTCTTTCTTCCTCAATACGTATCATATCGGTTATTTTCTTTTTCTTTGTCAGATAATAAAACGTATTTCTTTCGCCTTTCCATTCCCGGACGCGAAGCTTTTTTTCATCTCCCAGATCGAAATAAATCTGAGTTATTTCTGCTTTCTCAACATCTTTATATTTTTCAAAGCAGCTGACATCCGGATACTCTATCAGAAACTTTCTTTCTATTTCTAAACATTTCCCCTCCGGTGTAACCGGTCTGTTTACGCTACTCATATATCTGCATCCCTCAAATCAATTTCTTCCGCTTCTGCGTCACAAGGTCTGTCCGTCTCGCAGACCGCTGCCTTGTAATCATCAAACGGATACTCTCTGAAATAATAACACCTTTCATCGACGCTTTGATCGATTGAAACAACATCACCGATTTTGATTTCAAACGAATCAAGCGGGATGGAGATTCCCTTTCCCGTCGCCTTGAGAAAACTTTCCTTAAGCGTCCAGTATCTATAGAACATATCTTTCCGCTGCTCCTCCGTTTTCTGACCGGCTATGTTTTCATACTCACGCAAAGTAAAAAATCTCTCCGCTATCCTGTAATCCGTATCCGTGATTTTCTGTATGTCGCAACCTATGTCCCTGTCCGAAACAGCGCACATAACATATTCTCCGGAATGTGACAGATTAAAGTAAATGCCGCCACCACCCGCCAGATATGGCTTGCCGTTTTCTCCCCTTATAATCTTAATCTCACGGGCAGGATCGTATCCGTATCTGCGTAAGGTTTCTCTCAATATAAGTTCCGCACCGAGGGAAAGTCTTCTATCCTTGTCAAACCGCAGCGCATCTATTTTCCTTCTGCGTTCTTCCGATACCTTCCCGTAAAAATCATTAAACAGACATTCATCAAGAATGTCTGTTTTTGCCATGCAGATTTTAGTCTTATCTTTAATCACTTATCTGTCTTTCCTGTTTGCTTTAATAACCAGCTCTTCCAATGCCCCTGCTGCACCTTCATCATTACTTGATTCCCATATCACAAATATCACGGACAGCTTTTTCTGTCCGTGATGAAAGAATCTGGTTATTATCTATGAGTGTGCCGTCCATATCGACAGCAACCAGTTTAATTGCCATGTTGTATACTTATCAGCCTTTTTCAAGTGCAAGAGTCTTTGTTGTGATGTCGCAAACTTCTGTCGGTCCGTAGTACTGAATAGCGCCCGGATATGTGTAAGCAGTCTCCACTGCCCATGCATCCCTGTGCTCCTCAAAATACTTAAACGGCTTTCTGTCAAGTTCAACAAGAGCCTTTCTGATAACCGGTTTGTCCTTACCGTTTCTTCTCTCCATGTTGAACATCTTTGAAATCGGCATGCCTCCTGCAACCCACTCCTCAGCAGGCTTTGAAAGATTTGATACCTTTGACAGATATCCTGTGTAACCGTACTGAATAAGCATGAATGCGTTATATCCGAGTGAATAGCAATAATCTGCATCGAAGTTTGACGGAAATGCGCATCTTCCCTCATATCCGAAGAAATGATGCTGAGCACTGAACTTACCCTTGTATGTTCCCGCTTCTTTCATCTTTGCAAGCTTCTCTTTAACCATTGCCGAGAAAAGTTTCTCTGACTCGATAAGGCTGACCTGTACATTGCCGTGAGGGTCTCTCTCGAGGAAAAGCTGCTGCTGTATGCCCTGAGGAAGAACTTCAAATACCTTCATCGCGTCAGCTGAAAGACCGGCTTTGATGAATCCGTATTTCTCTTCCCATGTTGAAAGAGCATTGAACTTCGCTGTATTATCTCCGGCAAGAAGCTCATTGATCTCTCCGATAAGCATTGAGAACTCCGGAACGAACTCTACGATACCTTCGGGTATGATGGCAACACCGAAGTTGTCTCCGCCTGCTGCTCTTTTTGCAACTGAATCTGCGATCTGGTCTGCGATCTGTGAAAGTGACATCTTCTTTTCTGCAACTTCCTCACCGATAAGGCAAATGTTCGGCTGAGTCTCAAGTGCACACTCAAGCGCTACGTGAGAAGCAGAACGTCCCATAACTTTTACGAAATGCCAGTACTTCTTTGCTGAGTTGGCATCTCTTTCGATATTTCCGATAAGTTCAGAATATGTCTTTGTAGCCGTATCAAAACCGAATGAAATCTCGATGTCTTCATTCTTAAGATCACCGTCGATAGTCTTCGGGCATCCGATAACCTGAACGCCTGTATTATGTGCTGCCATATACTCGGCAAGCACTGCGGCATTTGTATTTGAATCATCACCGCCTATGATAACGATGGCCGTAAGTCCGTGTTTTTCAGCTACCTTTGTAACTATCTCAAACTGCTCTTCTGTCTCAAGCTTTGTTCTTCCTGAACCGATGATATCAAAACCGCCTGTATTTCTGTAAGCATCGATAAATGCATCGTCGAACTCGATATAATCATCCTCGATAAGACCGCTCGGGCCGCCCTTAAAGCCGAGAAGTACATTTGATTTGTCAGTTGCTTTAACTGCATCATAAAGTCCGCAGATTACGTTATGTCCGCCGGGTGCCTGTCCTCCCGAAAGGATAACTCCGACTACCTGCTTCTTCGGAGCTGCAGTGTTCTTACCTTTTTCGAAAGTAACTTCTTTCTTTCCGTATGTGTTCGGGAAAAGAGCTTTGATCTGATCCTGATCCGCTACACTCTGAGTCGGTGCTCCCTCTTTAACGCAGATATCTGCGATACCGTTTCTGAGCATCCCCGGAAGCTTCGGTGAATATTCGTATCTTGCTTTCTGAAGTGGTGAAAGTGACATGTTTCTTTCCTCCTGTTGCTAAACATTTTCTATAGAATTGTACCACAATTTACAATTGCTGCATATATAAAAAGCACGTAGCTTACCTCAGACAGACTCTCATGAAGTCTTCTGTCATATATTTATATCTCTGTTCATCTGTCATGAAGCTGATGGCATGTCCCGCTCCCGGGTAGCATTCTCTCTTAACCATCTTCGGGTTGGCCTCAAGCAGCTCTGTGCTCATATAATACGGAACATATCGATCATCCTCTCCGTGAGCTATAAGGATGGGCACTTTAGTCTTCTTCACTGCGTCAATCGCACTTGCTGCCTCAAGATCGAAATGTCCGAGACATTTTGCCGCAAGTCTGGCAAACGGATACATAAGTCCTGTCGGTATCTTTTTGTCTTTAGCGACCTTTTTGATGATATCCCCCGGCGATGTAAATCCGCAGTCTGCCATGATTCCCGCAATGTTATCCGGAAGGTCAAGTCCCGCTGCCATAAGTACCGTAGTGGCTCCCATGGATATCCCGCTTAAGAATATCTTCCTGTCCTCTCCGAAATTCTTTTTTACAAAATCAATCCAGCTCAGACAGTCGTATCTTTCGTTTATTCCGAATGTAATATTATGTCCCTCTGATTCTCCGCATCCTCTCTGATCCACGATAATAAGGTTGTAGCCCTGCTCGATAAGATGAGGCGCTTCTCCGCAATAATCATGAACCGCCATGCTCCGGTATCCGTGAAATCCTATGACAAACGGCATATCGCTGCGGCCTCTGTACATCCTGCCCTTGAGCTTCAGTCCGTCAAATGATATCGTCTCCACCGGGATATATTCTACCTGTGAAAGATTAAATATCATCCTTGCTATCATTTGCCTGTACGGGGCATACTGTTCATTATTCGGTATCTTGTATAAGTCTCCCTGCGTGGGTGACGGGGCATGAAAGCATTTATAATACACGGCTATCGTTGTGACAACCACGGCCAGAGCAAGTATAAAAAAGATTATCAATATATATTTCATTTATTGCCTTTCACGGATCTCATTGCTTTTATTCCGTATATAACTATGATTACCTGCGAAGGCAGATAGAACGTCCATATCAGAACCAGCATAAGCGTCGAGTATTCATACGGTAATATGGATCTTAATCCCACACATATATCGCAGCAGAAAAACAGCGTAAGACCAATGGCGAAAAGAAGCTTCCGCCCTCTGTCTTTCCATGCCATAAGCGCATTGACTCCCAGCATCGTTATATCCAGCACTGCAAGGACATTCTGAAACGAGAGCATATTTATTATTGCAAGCATACCGGTCAGCACCGCAAATATCGCACCTCGAAGTACCAGTTCTTTCGCAGTCGGACCTAAATGGATCATATACATCGTCTGAACTATGCAGAAAAGCAGTATTCCCAGAGTGAAGTGCGTCTGCGTAACAGACAGGAAATAATCCCCTGCCAGTGTACATATCCATGCAATTATGAATATCGCGACTGTCATTTATCTTCCTTTTTCTGAAGCTTTCTCTTCGCGAAGTACGAATTATTGATAAATGAAGCTACGACCAGTATCGCACCCGGAAGAAGAATAGAACACATACCCATCTTCATTCCGAATGCTCCGGCGATAAGACCGACAACTGCCGGCCATGCCGATGCACCCGCACCTGCAATCGCTATGAACGCACTCATCGCAAAAGTATATTTCGGGAATACATCTCCCGCACATGCCATGATAGTTCCGAACATTCCCGAAGCCGCAAGTCCGAGCCCTACCGTAGCAACGATTGCAAGCGGGAATGAGTTCGTAAACAATAAAAGTATCGAGAACAGAAACATGCCTATACTAAGCACCTTAACCAGCTGCGGAGAATGTATTCTGCTTGCTATGGCTACACACGCGAGTCTTCCGACAAGTATCGCCAGCCAGAGAATTGAGCTGAAGGTCTGTGAGAAACTTTCCGATACGAAACCGCTTTCAACAAAATATGAAACCAGCCATCCCATCAGCGTTGCCTCTACACACTGATAGAAAAACATACATATCGTAGGAAGCAGAAATCTTTTGTCTTTAAAGAAGTTTAATGTCCTGTCTGCTTTTTGATCTCCCTTGTCATATTCTATTCTTGACATATCCATAGGTATGGACAGGATTATTGAAACTGCAAGAAGAACCGCTACTATTATTACAACGATTTTCCATTTTCCGGGATCATTCTTTGTAAGAAGCAAAACAAGAAACGGTGAAAGCAATGCTCCGATTGCAAAACAGCTGTGAAGCATATTGTTCGGCGCAGACTTTCCGTCTCCTATAGTACTTACGGTCAGGTTTGCATAATTGTTACCTACTCCGCGTCCGATACCGGTTAAAGCAAATGCTGTCAAAAGCAGGATCGGATTGCCCGTGATGATAGTAACCATGAAACCGATAGCTGCTATGACCGAAGAAAGTATAAAAGAACGTTTTATACTTATTACCATCGTTATGACTCCGGCCAGAAGTCCCGCAACCATATTACCGAGATTATGGATCGATAATATAAAACCGCTTACCTCATAAGAAAGATTGTATTCTGCCTTCATCATCGGGAGTATGGATCCTATCATGATTACATAGATTCCCATTACGAAGAAGATAAAAAACATATTAAAAACCAGGATTCCGTCTTTTTTATTCAATTTTGAAAAAAACTCTTTCATAACCTTATAGCCTCATTGCGTATGTCATTCGCCGTAAAAATTATCAATCAATTTGCAAGCTTCCTCAAACGGGTTGACTGTCATATCGATCCATTTGATATCGGTCCTTTTTCTGAACCATGTCATCTGCCCCTTGGCCAGATGTCTTATCTCCATAAAGAGTTTGTCATAAAACGCTTCAAAGCTTTCAAACTCTCCTCTCAGATACATCAGTATATATCTGTACTCAAGTCCCAGTCCGTAAAGAAATTCATCCGTTGCACCTGCAGCGCGCAGCTTTACGACCTCATCTATCATTCCCTGATCCAGTCGCCTGTCCAGTCTCTCCCTGATTCTTTCATACAGGACAGCTCTCGGCCAGGTCACTCCCAGCACCAGTGTTTCATATTTCGGAGTGTTTACTCTCTCCTGTGTATCTCCGCACAATGATTTCTCTGCGGTTCGCTCCAGACGCTGGGTATTATTGATGTCGAGATTCTCAAGTGCCTTCGGATTATGCTCCCTTATTATCTCTATAAGTTCCTCTTTGGTCTTCGCATTAAGCTCTTTTCTCAGTTCCATATCCGGATTCTGGAGTTTAATGTTATAACCGTCGACCACAGCATTGATATAAAGCCCCGTCCCGCCGACAAGAAAGGCTTTTTTGCCCCGGGTCAGAACATCATCTATTGCATCGTAGGCCTGACTTTGAAAATCAACCAGCGAGAAAAAGTCATTCGGTTTTGCTACATCCAGCATATGATGCGGTACGCCCAGCATTTCCTCTTTCGTAACTTTTCCGGATCCGAGATTAAGTCCCTCATAGACCTGTCTGGAATCGGCTGATATTATCTCCGCCCCGTACTTTCGTGCCAGTTCGATACCCAGTCCGCTTTTTCCGGAAGCATTGGTTCCTGTTATCACTACCAGTTTACCTGCCATGCTGATTCATCTCCTCCGGTCTTTCTTTGTTTAATAATATCCTAAGTGATGTTATCACATCCTGATGAGTGAGCACTTTCGGATCGAACTTAAATATCCCGAAAACCAGATTCTGCGCCAGTCCCATACCGAATGCCCCCAGGAATGTTCCTATTCCCAGCGGACCACCGAGTATTATTCCCAATGTAGCCACAGTGAACTGTATGAAAATGTTAACGGTACCCACGGAAAATCTTTTAAGTTTTTTTGTAAGACCTATCTGAAAGGAGTCTCTCGGTCCCGCAGAAAGTCCCTGCGCGATATATATATACTGAGACAGTCCCGCTATCAAAAGTCCTGCTATAAACACTACTATTCTCAATACGATATTTCCGTTCATCAGCGGTATGATTTTGAGCCAGTTAAAAAGGTCCACGGATTTCCCGACCAGTGCAGCATCGAGTATGGTTCCTATACCTATCTTTTCTTTCAGTATGAATATGTCAATAAGAACCAGAACTACCGAAATGGCCGTCTGGACATTGCCATAAAGCGTACCTATCCTGTCGGACAGTCCGCGGGTAAAAATATCCCAGGGCTGAAGTCCGATGTTTGCCTGCATCATCATATATATAGCAAAGGCAAATAACTCCAACCCGAGTACGACTTTGAGTGAATTAAGTAATATTTGTTTTCTTGTTGCGTTCATAGTATTAATTTTAGCACAGAAACCGTCAAAAAAAGTGAATTGTATCATGTTTTCTGTTACAATATCATTCAGACAGAAAATGATTCGTTAAGAGGTATGACAATATGGGGGACAATGAAAACAAAGATGTCCACAAGCTTGATTTCAGTCCGGTTGCATCGGCATCCATTCCGGACGAACTCTATGAAATGTGTAAAGATATCATCGATAATCCTGAGTTTCAGGACCTTAAGACCCGGGTACACCATCACAGCTCCAATGTTTTTTGTCATCTGATCCGTGCAGCCAAGGCGGCGCTCATCATTTGCAAACACAGGGGATATCCGGAGGAGAAAACAGCCGAAATCGTACGTGCCGCTCTTCTTCATGATTTCTGTGACTTCGACTGGAGACTGACAAAACAGAACAAGAAGCAATGGACTCTGGCAGAACGCATCCATCGTCAGTATGTATATCACCACGGGAAAAATGCAGCAAAGAATGCCCGTCGTGTTTTTGATATCAATGACAAACAGTTTTATGCCATCAAATCTCATATGTTCCCGGCCGGCTGGCCGAGAGACTCTTACGGATGGATAGTTCAGATGGCTGATAAGATCGCCACTTATTATGAATGCGGGGCCAATCCCATAAATAAATATAACAACCTCGAATAAACAAGTCCCGGAAATATAATAGCGACCGGTTATGCTGCCGATCGCTATTGTTGTCTTATGGTTCCTCTTCTGCTTTGTTTTCTTTCTTCTTGTTTTTCTTTCCTTTTGTAATCTTCCTGATTACGAGAACTATCGCTGCTATCACTGCTGCAATCAGGATAATGATCGGCGAGTATGCAACTATACCTACGAACAGATTCTTAAAAAATGTCCCTATTGCTCGGATGCTTGCAATAAATCCTTCCGATATCCGCTTTCCTACAGTATCCTCTTTGGCCGGAGTGTAATCAACCACTTCGTTAACATTTACATTGACTGTTGAGTACTCAACCTGATTGTCATATGTCCGCAGCTGTGACTCTATAGACTCGAGCTGATAACGAACCTCTGACATGCGTGCCTCTATGGCTATGGTATCTTCAACGGTCTTTGCCTTCTGCATCAGCTCATCCAGCTTTTTCTGCTCAAGCTGTAGGCTTTTCTTTCTGCTCTCTGTATCTCTGTACTGCAGTGTGACATCGGTGACATTTTCACTCTTATATGTGACATTGCCTGATGACTCAACATGCTGCACGAACTCATCCAGCTTCTCTACCGGGATCCTCGCGGAAAAGTTCATGCTCCTTCTGCCGGTGTACTGATCGAACGAACTCGGATAAGAGATATTGGAGCACTCAATATATCCTCCCATCTCCGTTACTCTGTTGTTTAAAGCATTCGTGAGTTTGTCAAAATCCTTTGTCTCAATATCCAGATAAACATTTTTTATGAGCTTTCTGTTCGGATCTTGAACCGTAGTCGTCTCACCGCCCGATATCGATGCTCCGGCTGCCATGTCGTAAGCTGCTTCTTCGGCCATCTCATCATACATGTAGTTCTGTGCGGGCATCTCCGCTGCCGTCTCGGCAACCGCCATCTCGAACGCTCCCGCTGCCTTGGACTTTTCTGTAAATGCTGACTGGCCCGCTGCGCCGCCGCATGCAGTAAGGACCAGCGCCGTCATAATAAAGCTCAGTAATATTGCCGCCGTAACCGCAATTCTTTTTTTCACATTATTATTCATATCGTCTCCTTATCTATGACCCGGCTTTCGGCAGGTCATACTGTCAAATCTGCGTAGTTAAGTCTTATCATCTTCTCCAGATCAATCGGGCTTAACTTTACCTGGTATCCTATCTTTCCTCCGGAGAACATCATATAGTCCTGATTCTTTGCCGTTTTATTCACCGTAGTCGTAAAGAATTTTTTCATACCTATGGGCGAGCATCCCCCGTGGATATATCCCGTAAGAGGTAAAAGATCTTTTGACTTAAGCATCTCTATGGATTTTTCTCCGACTGCCGATGCAGCCTTTTTAAGATCCAGTTCTTCGGCTACCGGTATCACGAAAACATAATGTGCCCCTGACTTTCCGGTAGTAACAAGTGTCTTATATACATGTGTCACATCCTGTCCGAGTGCATTGGCTACATCCACGCCGTTGGTGCCGACCTCGGGCCCGTAAGTGTACTCCTCATAAGCAATCTTCGCCTGTTCCAGAAGACGCATTACATTAGTCTTTTCTGCTGTTTTGTCATTTTTCTTTCCCATGCTTTGATTATAGTAAAAAACAGTGTAAAGTTCTATATGCTTCACACTGTTTTAATCTCTTCTTAAATATGTTTTATACTTTGTTTATTAAAAGAATTTCTCCTCCAGCTCCATACAGATGACATGGTAGATCGGCAGGTGTCTTTCCTGAATCTTATATGTCACATCTTCCGGAACGATAATTGAAACATCCGCCAGCTTTTTAAGTTCCCCTCCTGTCTTTCCTGACAGAAGGACAACCTTCATCCCCTTTGCTTTTGCGACTATTGCCGCATTTACCAGATTCTCTGAATTTCCGCTGGTTGAAATCGCCAGAAGAACATCGCCTTCTCTTCCATATCCGTAAACCTGCTGTGCGAAACCAAACTCCGGCCGGACATCATTACCTACTGCCGTCGTCAGAGCCGTATGCCCCGTAATGGAAATCGCAGTAAGCGCACCCTGTATCTCTTTTCCGAGCAGGGCTCCTCTCTCCGGATCAATGCTCTCCATTTTTGCGACTACATCTGCCGGGATAGGACGTTTTTTTTCAAAAGTCTTCATCAATTCTCCGACTATGTGTTCGCTGTCGCCGGCACTTCCGCCGTTTCCTCCCACAAGAAGCTTGCCACCGTTTGAATAAGCCTCCTCCATAACTGTGTATGCGGCTTCAATATCACATGTAATCGGTGCAAGATCCGGATATCTCTCAATAAGGTCTTTGATGTATTTCATATTTACCCCTTTTTGTGCAGTTTGAAAACAACCTCTGTGTTTTTATTGATTCCACTAGCGAACTTTCTGTCGTCACTTTTTACCCCAGCCCCAATTACACATCCAAAATGCATCGGAACGGCATACTTCGGAGCTATTTCGTTGACCAATTCTGCCGCTTCGTTACTGTTCATGGTGTAGTGTCCGCCGATCGGAACCAGGGCGACATCGCATTTTACCAGCCTCGTGTCAGCATTTGCATCCGTATCTCCTGCAAAATAGTATCTCATTCCATCGGCTTCCATCACATATCCGAGCCAGCCGTATTCCTTTTTATGGAAGTCCTTTCCGACATTGTAGGCCGGAACCGTCTCTATCGTGACTTCGCCTATACAGACCATCTCCCCGGGGCCTGCAAACTCCATGTTTTCTTCTCTGATTCCGGTTTTCCCGAGGACCTCTCCCCGTATTGACGCAGGTGCAACCAGTACGGTGTTCTCATTTGACACCTTTTCTATATCTTCAGGTGAGAAATGATCGAAGTGGCTATGAGATATGCAGATAATATCGGCATCATGCGGCTGATCCTTTATCTGCCATGGGTCAAAATAAACCGTCGCATCTTTTGTTTCGATGCGCACACTGCTTTGCCAGTTGATTGTGATATTTTCCAGCATCCTTTCATCCTCCCCGGATGTGTTCTCTTCTATGAATCAATAGTTATCTACATGAACCTCGAAGTATGCCTGCGGATGTGCACATGTCGGGCAGATTTCCGGTGCCTTTTCTCCGACTACGATGTGGCCGCAGTTTCTGCACTCCCATACCTTTACTTCGCTCTTCTTAAATACTTCCTGTGCCTCGACATTGTGAAGAAGTGCTCTGTATCTTTCCTCATGGCGCTTTTCAATTGCTGCTACGAGTCTGAACTTTTCTGCAAGCTCCTTGAATCCCTCTTCCTCTGCTGTTTTTGCAAAACCTTCATACATGTCTGTCCACTCATAGTTCTCGCCGTCAGCTGCCGCTGCAAGATTCTGAGCTGTGTCGCCGATTCCCTCAAGTTCCTTAAACCAAAGCTTTGCATGCTCTTTCTCATTGTCGGCTGTCTTAAGAAACAGTTCCGAAATCTGCTCAAAGCCTTCCTTCTTTGCTTTTGATGCAAAGTATGTATATTTATTTCTTGCCTGAGACTCACCTGCAAATGCTGCTTCCAGATTTTTTTCTGTCTGTGTTCCTGCGTATTTGTTTCCCATTTCTTTTCACTCCTTTGTTTTATTAAACCGTTCAGAGTTTTTGTTTACTCTTCTGCTTATATTGTACCACGTTTTGTCATCTGTGGCAGGTAGTTCCTCGTAAACATTCGTATTGTCTTAACGGGATTCCCCTATCTTTTTTCAAGATTGTTTTGTATAATTAAATCAACAATCAATACCCGTCAAGGAGATATAACAGCAATGAAAAGACTTTTTGCTGTAGCAATTTTTGTGATAACGTTACTTGGAAGCACATTTCCGGCTTTAGCCTGCACTACAATTCTTGTGGGAAAGGATGCTTCTGCTGACGGGTGCGCTTATGCAGGAAGGACCAATGATGATACAGAAATGCTTTCCGCCCGCTTGAATATCTTCCCCGCCTCCGACAAATCCGGCACTTATAAATATGTTGATCCGGAAAATGGATTAAAACTCAGTCTTCCCAAAAAGAATCTGCGCTGTGTTTTCGAACCGGTTTACAAAAAATCTCCGGATATATGGTGGGAGTCCGGATTCAATGATGCAGGTGTGGGAATCAGCGCTACCGAGACAATCAATATCAAGAAAGAGATTCTGGCCATTGATCCGTTTACAAAAAGCGGAATGAGTGAGGGTAATATACCCCGGCTGGTTCTTCCCTATATAAGCAGCGCCAGAGAAGGTGTCCTGTATCTTGGAAATATGGTAAAACAATATGGCATGACATCCGGTGAAGCTGTAGTCTTTATTGATAATAACGGAATCTGGTATATGGAAATCTTAAGCGGGCATCAATGGGCAGCATACCGCCTGCCGGATGATGAATATGCCTGCATAGGCAATGATTGTCTGCTGGATTTCTATAATCCTGAAGATACTCAAAACTGGATGGGATCGGACAAGGTTGTGGAGCTTGCAAAACAAGCGGGGACTTATACAGAACTGAACGGAAGATTTCATCTGGCCCTCTCCTACGGAACCGAAAAACGTGACTACAGTCAGCTGAGGATCTGGGCATCCCGCCGTTATTACAATAATGCTGCGGCAGACAGTTATGATGTCAATACGCAGTATTCCTTCAGTGTAAAACCGAATAAAAAAATTACTTTGCAGGATATTTTTGCACTGACACGTGACCGGCATGAAAACACACCCTGGGCAACTGATATTACAGGTACCTCACGTCCGATAGGCATTGACCGTACCGGTCAGGCACATGTTTTTCAGTATAAAAAAGGTACCGTACCTGTCATGTGGAGCTGCCTAAGCGCACCGGAATTCGCTGTATATCTTCCGGTATATAATAATGTATCTTCTATTCCGCAGGGGTTAGCCGTATCAACGCCGGAATACGATGAAAACTCTTTTTCCTGGCAGCTGCGTCTTGTTTCGGATCTGGCTGTGACGAATCGGGGTCAGTACTCTCAGTTAGTTCGCACTCCATTCAAAAAGCTTGAAAATAAGCTCATTCAACAGGTTAAAAAGCTGCCGAGCCCTACTGTAGAAGAGGCTGATCAGGCCCTGATAAACGCAGATAACCTCGCGTGGGATTCTATGAATAAAGTTAAAACAACACTTATCACCAAAGTTTCAGAAGACACAGTTCTGGCAACAAAAGAATTAGGAAAAGATTGAAATTGTTTACATAAAGGAGGTTGAATGCCATGGAAGGTATTAAAAGAAGACTTGCAATTATCATTACTGTTTCTATGATAATTACAGGTATGATTCCTGCATATGCAGAAGAAATAACAGCTTCTGAAGAGGTTGCGACATATGAAGATTGTGTCGAGCAGGTTACGGAAGTGACAGAAGAAATTCTGCCTGATGCGTATGATGTTGAAGAGGCATATTCTATTCCCGAAGAAAAAAGCTCTGAAGAATCAATTTCAGAAAATGAAGTTTCAGAAGTGTATGAAAATGAAGACATTACTCTTCTTGGAGATGCCGGGGATCCGATATATCCGGCAAAGTTTTCATATGACGGAAAGGATTATATAAATTACACACTTAACAGTTTTAATCTGTCTGAATTGCAGGGTGCGCTGGGCATAACCGGAACTGTATCGGAAGCCAGTTCAAGCAATACAGAATATTTTATCATTGATCAGAATATACAGAAAACAGACTGGATTGTAACCGTACTTCAACCGTTTTCCACTTCCAATGAAGAACTGTATATTAAGCTGGAAAACGGGAATGAATATGATATTTCTGTAACCAGCCAAGGTGAGAGTATGGTAGTTACTATCGATGCTGGCTATGGTGAAGTAACTACTTTCAGACGTCCGCACTCGATAGATATAGTTGTCGATATCGGTCAGAAATATCCCGACACCATCTTTAAATTTGATGCCTGTTTTCACCGTAAGTATCATACAGTAAAACGATTGTATTATTTTACAGACGAGCACGAAAAAGAAACTATAGATGAAAACAGCATAGTAAGCAAAGATGTAAAAAGAATCTATGTCGAATGGGAACCTATGTATCCTGCAACAATCAGCAGTATTCTCGTAAACGGCAGCACTTATGGCATTAATTATTTTAGTGCCTATGAATTAACCGGTGATGAAGAATTTAAGATTGGTGAGGATGATTATCTGTGTTTTTATTACGAAAGAGAGCAAGGCGCTGACGAAGTTAAAGTCAGACAGAAAGAGGCAGGCTCAGTCAAGTCGCTCCAAATTGATATTTTAAAAAGAGATGGCAGTTTAATGACCATACAGTTCGAATGCAATCGTAACCCGATAATAAAAAGTCCTTTTGACTACTGGGTGGTTAACAACACACGCATTGAACCTGATCATGACTATCCCTTCAGATTGTTTGCTCAGGACTCAGATACGAATATTAATCTCGAATGCTATGCTGTCTTTGAATATGATGAGGTTGATGCATCTGTAACAGGAGGTGCCGGTCATAGTAGCTATCAGATCAGCTATGAAGACGGTATCAGTTCCTATACCATAACTCAGAACGACCTGAATCTGGATTTATTTGCCGGAAGAGAATTCTATTATCAGCACAACAGTGATCACAGTATGGATATCTGGTTCGGAGACGATGACGAGATATGTCAGCAGCATTATACAATCAGACCGGTTCCGCAGAACAATTATGAATTCAGCTCATGGATTATCAACGGAATAACCGTATCTGACGGAGAAAGAACCTATATAGAACTGGACGATCTGGTTTCGTCAGGAAATAAGACACTTAACTTCAACACAACATACAAATACACAGGCAACCCTTCCCCTTCGCACGGCTCTGGAAATGCTGCACCTAAGTTTACTACAGGAACCTGGGGCAGTCCTGTCTCAGGCGGAACATGGTCATTCAATCCTGTTACCGGAACATGGTCTTATGCAACATCACAGGTATTCCGCAGTACATGGGGATATATCGTTAATCCATTTACTGCTCTCCCTAATCATAAGGCTGACTGGTACTACTTCGATCAGTTTGGAAACATGCTTACAGGATGGCAATGGATTACAGACAGCGACGGTATCACTCGACGCTATTATCTATATCCTGCCAATACCGGTTTCGGTCTTACGGGAGCCTGCCAGATAGGCGGTATAACACCGGATGGCTGCACTCTGGATTTTGCAACAGGTGCATGGACTGTAAACGGAGTTATTCAGACGAGATAAATATCACATTATAATATTATAACTTTAGCATGCGCTGCCAGGCGCAATAAAATGGGGCTGTCGCACAAGTGATTAAAAAATCATGAGTGCGCAGCCCTCTTTTGATGCTTTTTATGCGTATTCTACCGATGGCTCAAGGACTGCCAGCACATTTCGCTTTCCACGGCTCATATATCTTCTGAAGCCCATACCGTCTTTTATCTCACTGAATGAGCCTTCTTCCTGTATACTCCTGTTCATCCTGAGCATGCACCCCTGCTCTGACGTTATGCGTTCGTAAGCGTCCTTGCGTTTCTCTATGAATACCTTTGACAGTTCTATTGTCTTAGTCCTTTTCTCCATCGGAGTGCTGCAGTTATTGCCCTTTATGCATTCGCTCTTATAAGGACAACCTGAACAGTCTTCGCATCGGTATATATGTGATTCCCTTGTGTAACCGGTTCTGGTCCTCCGTCTCCTTATCTCCTCGAGCAGTAGCTTCTGATTGTTGTGACAGATGTATGTGTCCTCATCCTCATGAATGTTGCATCCGGATCAGTCTTTGAATAGCTGTTCCTTTCTCCGCAGGTATGTATCCTGTGGACATACTCCTTGATCTTTGATATGTATTCATCAAGTGTCTCTATATCCCTCTGGAGCTGAGTCTTACGCTTGCCATCCTTATGCCATATGACGATTCTTTTGTATTTTTATTTTTCGCATAAATAAATTATACAGCAAAAGCCAGACTTTTCGGAGTCTGGTTTTTGTGTTTTTTCAATCGGAGCCCGCCTCTGAATATACCCGCCCTTTAAGATATCTGAGAGCATAGGATTCTTCACCCGCCCTGATGAGTGGAAGCCGGGCTCCTCTATATGGGCATAGAAAGAGGGCCGCGCACTATTAGTTAGTGCGACAGCCCCATGAATAAGATACATGCCCTAGAGAAGGAGCTTCATGAATCGACTCCTATTCCGGAAGAAAAGAAGCAGGTCAGGTATCTTTATATCGAAGCCGATGAAGACCATATACATCGCCAAAAGGATGGCGAGAACGATGGATGTTTCATAGGCAAGCTTGTATATCTCTTTGAAGACAAGGAAGAAGGCTTGTAAACCCTCATTTCTTCGGAGGCATATATAATGGCACTGAAGATAATGCAAATCTGTGGCAATCCATAGAAGATTATATAGAGAGCCATTATGATACTGATTATCTGAAACATGTATATATCAGCAGTGACGGAGGTGGCTGGATAAAGACCGCAACCGACTATATTTGCAAAAGCAAGGCTGTTGTCGACAGGTTCCATCTGATGAAATATATATACCGGGTTTCGGGCTATACAAAGGATGACAAGAATGAAACCGTAGGGCGGTTCTATAAATATATTTACAAAAACAAACCGACTGCAGTAAAAAAATTGCTGACTCGCATCCAGAATCATTGTGATGGAAGCGATAAGGCGGTCGAGGAATGCAGGGCGCTTATGATGAATAACTGGGATGCCATACAGCGTGCATTCCATGATAAACATGTGATTGGCTGCAGTGCTGAAGGTCACGTAAGCAGTATCTATTCCGAACGTATGAGTTCCAGACCTATGGGGTGGAGTGAAACCGGCTCAGACCGCATGTGCAGGCTCAGATGTTATGTAGGCAACTATGGTCGTGGTAAGATCA
>JAZRYX010000039.1:0-45032 GCA_045600945.1 Lachnospiraceae bacterium | reverse complement strand
CCTCCGAGGGAAATGACTGCGATATCCGTGGTACCACCGCCGATATCGACGATCATGTTTCCTGCAGGTTTTCCGATATCGATGCCTGCACCGATTGCTGCGGCAACAGGTTCCTCGATGATGGAAACTTCTCTTGCGCCTGCCTGGTATGTTGCATCTTCTACTGCCTTCTTCTCAACTTCTGTTGCGCCTGAAGGAATGCAGACTGCGATGCGAGGCTTACGGAATGTCTTCTTACCGATCGCTTTATTGATGAAGTATTTAATCATTTTCTCCGTTGTGGTGTAATCTGAGATAACACCCTGACGGAGTGGTCTTACCGCTACGATATTACCCGGTGTCTTTCCTATCATAAGTCTGGCATCTTCACCGATGGCCAGAACTTTATTGGTGTCTTTATCAAGTGCTACAACGCTCGGCTCTTTTAACACAACGCCTTTACCTTTGATGTATACAAGGATACTGGCTGTGCCGAGATCGATTCCCATATCACATGAACTTAATCCAAACATTGATTTTCCTCCAATATAGCGTGAAAATATTATACTAAATAGTTACAATTTGTAAAAGTTTTTTTCTTTTAGTTTATTCTTTTTTTATTTTGAATCCACAATTTGGACACATATAACTGTTATTATGTATTTGCATCGATGAGATGCAAGTTCCATAACTAACCCCTTCCTAACTATTAATGTCACCCGGATGGGCGACAGGAGCAGGACCTTCTCGCAGAGGTCCTGTTTTTCATTTTGTGGCATCTCATTCGGATTGTTCAACCAATATAATACTTTCGCTCAACGGCTTGCGCCTCCGTTGCTCGAGGCAGCGGACACTAAGCTCACCTGAGGTTCGCTAAGTGCCGGCGTCTCGCAAGGCTCGCTCAAGTTATTATATTGTTTTCGCAATCCTCTTAAGCGTATCAAATGCGTTCAACTCCGGATCTGCGATAACACGTTCAAGAAGTCCATCGAGGATGTCTCCCATCTCAGGTCCGGGAGTATATCCCATGTCGAGAAGATCCTTACCTGTTATGGCGAGCTGCTTTAATGTATAAGCGTCTCCTCGGATAATAATCGTGGATTTAATCTCCAGAATCTTATCAATGACATCCGGCGATACACCCGACGACTCATAAAGATCCATAAGATCATTGAAAAGCTCCGGTCCTATGCGGTTCAGGATACGGCGCACATCCGTTGCCGTCTCCGGAACCGGATTTTTATATTCACCGACAAGGGCAGCCGTACGGTTCAGCGTATCATTATCACTCTTTAGTTCCTTGAGAATGATACGAACTTCATCCGGCGTATTATCACGCATCAGAGCAGCCCATGAGCCACTGTAACCCTCAACGAGCCCCGATGCATCCTTTATCAGATAGAAATGCTCACTGACATATCTGTCCAGTCCCCATTGCCATATCAGTTTCATCCTTTCGGGATGATCGGAATATATTGTCTTATTCAGCTCGACCAGTATCCTCTCCGCCGAAACAGCAGGAAGGTCTTTGGCATGTGAGCCGATTGCTTTCAATGTACCTGCTTCAATATCAAAACCCAACTGCGCTGAAAATCTGATAGCGCGAAGTATACGAAGCGCATCTTCGGAAAATCTTTCGTCTGCCACTCCGACACAGCGGATAATCCCGTTCTTCAAATCTTCCTGTCCGCCGAAAGCATCAACCAGACCTTTGTCATGATTGTAAGCCATGGCATTGATAGTGAAATCTCTGCGTTTCAAATCTTCAAGAAGGTCTGAAGTATATGTAACAGAATCCGGTCTTCTGTGATCGCTGTAATCTCCGTCAACACGATAGGTCGTAACTTCAAAACCTCTTCCGTTCATCATCACGGTTACGGTTCCGTGCTCTATACCCGTATCGATTGTTCTGTTAAATATCCTTTTTATTTCCGAAGGAACGGCATCAGTCGTGATATCCCAGTCATCCGGTACTCTCCCGAGCAGGGTATCACGAACACAGCCACCCACGACATAGGCATCGTGGGTGTTGTCTCTTAGAAGTCTTATTATATTTTCAGCTTCTTTCGGTATCTTCATTTACTATTAATATGCTCTGCCCCAGTAAACCATCTTTGTTGCAGGTTTTCCGCAGCATACGCACTTGTCTGAAAGTGTCTCCTGCTCAAACGGCATGCAACGTGAGGTTGCTGCAGTGAGTTCTTTTATCTTATCCTCACATTCCTGACAACCGCACCACATAGCTTTGATGAATCCCGGTTTATTATTGATGGTGTCAGTGAACTCTTCAAGATTTGTTGCAACATATGTATGTGAATCACGATGTGCCTTTGCAGACTCATACATATCTTTCTGAATGGTGTCAAGCATCTGCTTAACCGCATCCTCAAGACCGGCAAGTGCCACGTCTGTCTTCTCGCGTGTATCGCGACGGACAAATACACACTTATCTGCTTCTATATCCTTAGGTCCTATCTCAACACGAAGCGGGATGCCTCTCATCTCGCAGTCCGCAAACTTATATCCCGGAGACTTATCAGAGTCATCAAGTTCTGCTCTGATACCTGCTGCCTTAAGTCTTGCCAGAAGTTCACCTGCCTTATCGAGTACTCCCTCTTTCTTCTGCATTATAGGAACTATCATGACCTGAGTAGGCGCTACTCTCGGAGGAAGCTTAAGTCCGGAATCATCTCCATGTACCATGATGAGCGCACCGATCATACGTGTCGTCATGCCCCATGATGTCTGATGAACATACTTAAGTGTATTGTCCTTATCTGCATACTGTATATCAAATGCTTTGGCAAATCCGTCACCGAAGTTATGCGATGTACCTGACTGAAGAGCCTTGCCGTCATGCATAAGTGACTCGATAGTATATGTCGCCTCTGCTCCCGCAAATTTTTCTTTATCGGTCTTGCGTCCTTTTACTACCGGGATAGCAAGGAACTCCTCGCAGAAATCCGCATATACATTAAGCATCTGAATCGTTCTTGCCTCAGCTTCCTCAGCCGTTGCATGTGCTGTATGTCCTTCCTGCCATAAGAACTCTCTGGAACGAAGGAACGGGCGTGTAGTCTTCTCCCAACGTACAACCGATACCCACTGATTCAGAACCTGCGGAAGGTCACGATATGAATGAACGTTTCTGTTATAGTAATCGCAGAAAAGTGTCTCTGACGTAGGACGCACGCACAGTCTCTCCTGAAGCGGCTCAAGTCCTCCCATCGTTACCCATGCAACTTCCGGTGCAAAACCTTCTACATGATCCGACTCTTTCTGAAGGAGACTTTCCGGGATGAACATAGGCATGTTGCAGTTCTTAACTCCGGTCTCTTTGAAACGTCTGTCGAGTTCATTCTGAATATTTTCCCAGATGGCATATCCTGCAGGCTTTATTGCCATGCATCCTTTAACGCTTGTATAATCACACAGTTCTGCTTTCTTGACTACGTCCGTATACCACTGTGCGAAATCTTCACTCATGGAAGTAATTTCCTGAACTAATTTCTTATCGTCTGCCATTAGATTTCTATCCCTTCTTTATATTTGTTGATAACATTCTTGATACGTGCCGTCGGTATCATAAGCTCGTTGATTGAAAGATCATGATTAAGTCTGTCGATGATGAGTGCTATATATTTACTCAGATCAACACTTGTATAATACTCACGGGTTAACAGCTCAGGCGTCTGATATGTAACGTTCGTAGTAAGCACTCTGTCAATGACTCCATCCTCATAATATTTATCAAACTTGGAAAGTCCGTTTGTAAACAATCCGAAAGTAGCACAGACAAATACCTTTCTTGCCTTTCTTTCTTTAAGAGCCTTGGCAACTTCAAGCATGCTGTCACCGGATGAAATCATATCATCCACAACAATTACATCCTTACCCTCAACCGAACTTCCGAGATACTCATGCGCTATGATCGGATTACGTCCGTCAACGATTCTCGTGTAGTCACGTCTCTTGTAGAACATACCTACATCAAGTCCCATCATATTTGCGAAGTAGATTGCTCTGCTCATTCCGCCTTCATCCGGGCTTATTATTGTCATGTGTCCTGAATCAACCTGCAGTCCCTTCTCTGCTCTGAGCAGTGCTTTTATGAACTGATATATCGGCTGAACCGTTTCAAACCCTTTAAGCGGGATGGCATTCTGCACACGCGGATCATGGGCATCGAAAGTGATGATATTATCAACGCCCATTCTCACAAGTTCCTGCAAAGCAATGGCACAGTCCAAAGACTCACGTCCCGTACGTCTGTGCTGACGTCCTTCATAAAGGAACGGCATGATGACATTGATTCTGCGCGCCTTGCCCGCTGCCGCGGCGATGATACGTTTAAGATCCGCATAGTGATCATCGGGGCTCATATGATTCTTCTTACCGCATATATTGTAAGTCATGGAGTAATTACATACATCGACCATGATATAAAGATCATCGCCTCTTATCGATCCGATGATGGTTCCCTTACCCTCTCCGGTACCGAAACGATTGATTCTTGTTTTAACAATATAACTGTCTTTCTGATAACCGACGAACTCAAGAGATTTGTTGTGTTCCCCGTCTCTGTCATTTCTCCATTTCGTCAGATACCAGTCAACCTTTTTGCCAAGCTCCATGCAGCTGTCCAAAGGCACCAGTCCGAGCTGTCCGACAGGTATAGTCTCTATGCTGTCCAGTATGGCTGCGTTTTCCAGTTTGCCGGTCTCGATGTGTTCTTCAATCATGACTTTCTCTCCTCATCATCTATGTAGTCTTATGTCATCACCTATTACGGGAATAATATCATACGCACTGATTATCCTGCTGGTCACACGTTCCGTGTACTCATCTCTGAGCTCGTCAATGTTCAAGTTCGTTGAAATGATCGTGCATCGTCCCGATAAGAGCCTTGAGTTCAGTAAGTAGAAAAGATTTGAATTGGTAAGTGAGTTCGTAAGCTCGCTCCCGAGATCATCGATGACAAGTGCATCGCATTCAAATATCCTCTCATAAAGTTCATTTATCATGACATCTTCGGTGTGCTGAACCCGTGCCTTAGCCATCACATCAAAAAGTTCGATGGCCGAAAGATAAATGACAGATACCGTTTTTTCCATCAGTTCCTTTGCGATGCAGTTGCACAGGAAGGTCTTACCTGTTCCGGTACTTCCGGTAAATAATATATTCTTCTTAAGCGCGGTCTGCTGTAATCCATACCCGGAAACAAACTTTCTGCAATAAGAAACTACTTTCTTCATATGCTCCGGCTCACTGTAAACATTTTCATCCAGAGTATCGAAATTTTCTTTCTCAAGAATCTTATCAAGATTTGACTGTGCGTACAAAACCTTATTCTCTCTGGCTATCAGACAGTGGCACTTCTTTCCGTCGGCATATCCCGTATCATTGCAATCCGGGCATCTATATCTCATCTCCATATAGTCCGGGTCAAAACCCGCATCCTTAAGGAGTTTCTCTTTTTCTTCTTTTATTTTTGCAAATGCCTGCGATACGTGGGGTGCACTTCCCGATCTTACGATCTTAAGTGCCAGTGTGCCTCTTTCTCCGTCAAGTTCCTTTATCTTCGGCACACGTTCATAAACCTCTGCGATGCGGGCATCTCTGTCTGCTCTGTCCTGTCGCAAAAGTTCATCGTATTCGCGCATTATCATATTGTAATCACTTCGTGAGATCATCGAATTTCTTTAATATATCCTCGTTGAGGCTCCCGCCTCTCTGGCTGAAATTGTGAAAACCATTCTTTGAATTTGAATTCGCATTGGAAGTATTTCTTGTCTTATGTTCCTTTTCCTGCTCAGCTTTGTACTCGTCATCAAGAGCTTTAAGCTGCTCTGCGGAATAAACTTCCTTTTCTTTCCATGCCTTCAATATGGAATCGGCATAAGAAAATGTTGCCTTGCCCGTCTTAAGCACCGTTCTTTTACACGCCTCTTTAACGAGCTCAAGCGGCATCTTATATTCCCTGATCCACTTCATCACGAACTCGGTCTCCGGTCCTGCCAGATCGCGTGATGAAAGTCCGAAACACTTTTTAACCGAACCTATCTCCTCGGAATAAATCTCTTCATCTTTTTTTGCATCATCGACAGTTCTGATACCTTTCTCATACCAGTCCTGTGCTATCTTCTCCATGTATCGCAGTGAGGTCTTACCTTTCTGCTTACATATTTCAAAAAGATATTCAATCAGTTCGGTGGACATCTTAAGTTTGTTAAACATAAAGGCCACTATCTCGGCTTCCGTGTTATTAAATATCTTTCCGAGATAACACTGAAGTTCATGCAGAAGAGCTTTGAAATCATCGTCGTCCTGAACCTGCATGACGTTGGAGATGACTTCGGTCTCGTCAGTATCTTCCAGACTGTCCCCGAATGCGCCGTTCTTATTTAGAAAGTTTACCGCACGCTTCACATCGCTGCATGTAAGATCCAGCGCATCCGCGATATCTTCATTACTCACATCCTCTCCCGCATGACGCAGCATGTAAAGGAATACCTTTACATACTCTCCGTTTGTCTTTGTCATAAGTTCATCGATGAACTCATTCGGAACGGCTGTCTGTGCTGTTTTGGATGTTCTGATTTTCAAATTAATTACCTAATAATCTTTCGCCTATGATATTGACATCTCCGGCTCCCATAGTGATACATATATCTCCGGGCCTAAGCTCACCAAGCAGATACGTCTCCACCTCGGAGAATGACGGAACATAAACCGCTTTCTCTTTTCGTCCTGCTTCCTTCTCTGTTTTGTTTATCAAATCAACTACCGTCTTTGAACTTACTCCCAACGTATCGGTCTCACGCGCCGGATAGATATCAGGCATCACCACAAGATCAGCAAGTGCCAGTGCTTTTGCAAAATCCTTGAGAAGTGATTTGGTTCTCGTATATGTGTGCGGCTGGAATACACATACTATCCTTTCATTAGGATAATGCCGGGCTGCCGTCAAAGTTGCCGTTATTTCCTGCGGATGATGCGCATAGTCATCAAATACGGCTATCTCATTTCCGAGCATACCCTTTTTCTCGAATCTTCTCTGCGCGCCCGTGAAAGTTGCCAGTCCCGCCTTGAAAACTTTCTCATCGATTTCGAGTCTTAGTGCAACTGCGATCGATGCCAGAGCATTTAATACGTTATGCTCTCCCGGAACTTTAAGCTTTATGTTATCCGTATATCTGCCGTGAATGTAAAGATCGAAACTTGCCAGTGCATTCTCGTCGAAAACTATATTAGCTGCGGAAACATCTGCCTTCCTGCTTCCGAAAGTGATAACCTTTCCGTTAAATCCCTCAACGATTTCTTCGTAATTATCTATCTTGTCACAGATAACTACGGTGCCCGTTCCGTCCTGCGGAAGCGTACGCACGAAAAGTTTGAAAGAGTTTCTTATATCATCAATGTTCTTAAAGAAATCAAGATGATCTGCTTCAATGTTAAGTATAACTCCGAGCGAAGGATAAAAACTGAGGAACGAATTGGTATATTCGCAAGCTTCGGTTACAAACATATCCCTGCCGCCGATTCGGAAGTTTCCTCCGATTATCGGAAGCATGCCTCCTACAGAAATCGTCGGATCTTTTTTTGCCTCCAAAAGTATATGCGTAATCATCGAAGTCGTAGTCGTCTTACCATGCGTTCCGCTTACTGCTATGGAGTGTCTGTAGTTCTTCATGAGTTGTCCCAAAAGCTCCGCTCTTGTCAGCATAGGGATTTCTCGTTCAATACACGCATCGTACTCCGGATTACCCGGCTTTATCGCTGCCGTATAAACGACCACATCTATATCGTCAGTCAGATTCCCGGGATCCTGGGAAAAACTTATCGCTGCTCCCTCGCTCTTAAGCTTGTCAGTCAATTCTGAACGCTTAGTGTCAGAGCCTGTCAGCGTAAATCCTTCGTTAAGAAGAACCTGTGCAAGACCGCTCATACTTATACCGCCTATGCCGATCATATGGACATGGCAAGGTTTTTCAAAATTTATATTATACATAAAGGTGTTCCGGATATACCCCGTCCTTGATTAATTTTCTGATACTTTCAACAACGTATTCTTTATCTTCGTGATATGTAACTCCGAACCATTTGTCATGGCTCTCTAAAACTTTAACTGTTCCCGTACCGTTTTGTACACTATCATTAATGATTGACGGAAGCAGATATTCACTCTTAAGTTCCGTACCGCGCGCTTTAAGGAACTCCATAAATCCCTTCTCCATCTCATCGATGAATTTTGCAGGAAGTCCCCAAAGGTTCATGGAAACAATGTCATCCTCGGTAAGACCTTTGACAGGTTTTTTTTCTTCATCAACCGCACTTATGGTTCCGTCGGCTTCCTTCCTGATATCAAAAGTCTCAACTACTTCCGTAAGCATCCGGTCCTTGTCTGCCTTACATACGCCTCGTGTGACTCCTCCGTTCTCACTGAGCGTATTTTTAAGCTGGAATCCTGCCATGCACATGTCGAACTTTCCGTTTGCGGCTCCGTCGCTTTCTGTGTTCATGTGACTTACCATGTAATCATGAACAACCTTAAATCCCTCTTTGCCGTAAAAGTCATCTGCATTGATTACGCAGAACGGTTCGTTTACTATACCCTTGCAGGCTATAATCGCCTGACCTGTGCCCCAGGGTTTGTTTCTTCCCTCCGGAACTGTATATCCCTCCGGCAAATTATCCATTTCCTGAAATGCATACTCAACCGGAATGATCGTGCTCATACGGTTTCCTATAACCTCACGGAAATCCGCTTCAAGATCCTTGCGAATGATGCAGACAACCTTATCGAATCCGGCTTCCTTTGCATCATAAACGGAATAGTCTATGATCATCTCGCCGCCCGGACCGACTTTCTCGAGCTGTTTTATCCCCTGTCCGTATCTTGAGCCGATACCGGCTGCCATAATAACCAGTGTTGTTTTCATGTTTTATGCTTCTCCTAAAATGATCTTATGTCATCGTCTGCGTCATCCGGCGTGATCGATACTATCGTTACATAGTATCCGTTTCCCGGTGTGATCTCGACGTAAACTTTATCGCCCGCTTTATGCCCCAGTATGGCTTTGCCGAGCGGTGACTCTATGCTGACTCTGCCTTCGAGAGACTGTCCGCGTATAGGTGTCACTATCTTGTAGGTCTCAGTATCATTTTCATCTTCAAAATGCATCTCCACGAGCTTATTGAGGCCTACTTCATCATTTGCCGCATCATCTTCTATGACTTCGGCAAACTTAAGCATCCTCTCAAGATAAGAAATGCGCCCCTCATTCTGGTTCTTTTCCCTTTTAGCCGCGTAATATTCAAAGTTTTCCGAAAGGTCGCCCTGTGCTCTTGCCTCTTTAACGGCTGCTATGAGTGCCGGCCTTTCTATTAATTTGCGATGTTCAATCTCAGCCTGTATCTTTTCGATATCAGCCTGAGTAAGTTTTTCTCCCATGTTTGTCACCTGATTTGTTTATTATTAAAACACAGTATAACCAAAATATTATATCATAAAATACCTATTCTGAGAAATACCGGGACTCCAATTTTTCACGGATTTGTGTCAGCATAGGCTCGCTGTCAGCTTCTATCCTCAAGGTCATCTCCTGCGCAGTCACGGACTTTCTGACCAGAAACCAGCCATTATCAAGTTCCACCCGCACTCCGTCGTAAGTCGAAACAGGGTAATCGGCATAATCGTCCCTGATTTTGCCGAGAATCGCATCCATGCGCTCATACGGCACAGGATAACGAAGATCCGGTGATATGTGCGGCGTAGGTATCTCATCTGCCAGCTCGGATAACTTTTTCCCCGAATCGCTTATAAACTTTCCGATGCAAAGACCTGCATATATTCCGTCATCATGTCCCAGCTCTCTGAAGAAGAAATGTCCGCTTATCTCTCCGGCAAGCAGGCTTTTATTCTCCATGAATTTCTTTTTGATAAATGCATGGCCGCTGCGCTCAAGTATCGGCTCCCCGCCTAACGCAGTTACCGCATCCGGCACGATATGACTGCACTTTTGATCGTATACTACAGAAAATCCCGGTGCGTATCCGGCTGATTTATGTTCCGTAAGCATGATTAGCGCTTTCTCGTTTATTACCGGGCGCCCCTTGTCGTCGATAAATACCGCCCTGTCACCGTCACCGTCAAATGCTGCCCCGAAGTCAGCATTTACTTCTGTTACTTTCCGGCAAATGTCTGCTAAGTTCTTAAAGTCCGCGGGGTTTGGATTTCTGTTCGGAAATGTCCCGTCGGGCTCCGGATATAATTCACAGACTTCGTATCCGCAGCTTTCATATATTTTTTTTGCTATGCCTGATGTCGTTCCGTTACCGATATCGAGGACGACTTTTAAATTTCTGCCGACTTTACCTGTGAGTTCGCGCAGCTTTTTTTTATACGCTTCACGAACGTCCATCGTAATTAGACTTCCCTGTGAATATGCAAACTTCTCCGACTTTACCAAAGATGCGATACTATCGATGTCATCAGGTGTCGGAGGAAGAGATCCCATCATAAGTTTTATTCCGTTATATTTTGCCGGATTGTGACTTGCGGTAACTATGGCGAGAGCATATGCACCTAAGCACTCTTTACTTTTTGCAAAGTATGCCGTCGGAGTCGGCACGATACCGATGTCGATTATGTCTGCGCCCGTCTCGAGCAGTCCCTCTGTCAGTTCTTTTTTGATGTCGGGCGTACTCACTCTGACATCACCGCAGACGATGATGTTTCTGCCCATGAGCATGGTCCCGAGAGCGCGTCCGATAAGGCGCACTTCATCGAGTTTTAATTCCTCTCCGTATATACCTCGTATGTCACAATCTTTGTAAATCATTTCCTGCAATTTTTATAAAATGATTCCGCTGTCTCCCGGAACTTTTTGTATATCTCTTCGTATCTGCTTTTTTGCGGAGTGATTGTTTTTGCTATGCGTCCCATGTGTGATACCGCTTCGCTTAAGTTATCATAATATACTCCGCTTGCCGCAAGCATTGCACCGCCTATGGCAGCGTCGGTTACTTCAGGAACTTTTATCGTCTTACCGAGTACATCTGCTCTTATCTGCAGCCACACATCAGACTTGCATGCGCCGCCTGTACTGTAGATCGTATCGCCGACTTCGCAGCCGAGTTCCATGAGTTTTTCAAAGCACAGTCTCTCGACGTATGCTATGCCTTCGATGACTGCAGTGAAATCTTTGTGGTCGCCGAATCCCGGATATTTAGCATCAAGGAACGGAAATCTCTCTCCCTGTACCATGAGCGGATACTCAAGTATGCCTGTCGGAGTTTTCTCTGCAGCGATTTTGTTAAGCACCTCGAAGTTGTCCTCACCGAACCATTCATTCAGACATCTTCCGCCGACATTGCTTGCGCCGCCCGGCATCCAGTATCCCTGCGGATGCTTATGACAGTATACGCAGCCGTTCGGATCATCTATATAATTTTTCGTAACACCTTTCAGAATGAGCGTCGTGCCTATAATACTCGCCCACTCGCCGGGATTTACCGCACATGTTGCAATCGCACTCATGTAACCGTCACTCGCGCCTGCAACAAGTTTCGCACCGTTTAAATATGCAAGCTCGCTGTCATCGGTATTTATCTCACCGATAACGCTGCCGCAGGAGACAACTTTTGAAATCCTGTCTCCGAATATTTCTTTGGCTTCGTCGGTCCACGCTTCTTTTCGTACGTCATATCCGGACTTAAGTGCATTGGACCAGTCTGTTATGCCGTACTCACCGGTAAGCTTTCCGACTATGTAGTCTGCATGATGAACATATCTCGAAGGGATTATTTGATCAGGACCACAGCCGTTTTCTTTACACCACTTTATTTTCGGAAGTGCCTTACCGCCGTTACCCCTCACATCGTTATACATGATTGCATTGCCGAGCGGTCTGTCATCTTCATCAAGCGGTACTATCGTTCCCGAAGTTCCGTCGATACATACGGCTGCAACCGGTGAAGGTGCTGCGCCCGCAGATTGCATGATGTCGGATTTAATTTCGATGAGTACTTCCCTGAGGGCCGACCACCACTCTTCAGGGGACTGCTCTTTGCAGCCTCGTGCCAGCATATGCTCAGAGGCAAGATTAAAGTGCTCATATTGTCTATGAGCACTTGCAATAAGTATTCCGTTCTCGTCGGACGCCGTGGCTCTTATGCCTTGAGTTCCGGCATCGATACCGAGGAATATCATATTATTTCTCCTTTATGGATAACTGTTTTTACATTCATCTGATCGTCAACGAGGATGAGGTCTGCGCGCTTACCGACTGCGATCTCACCGCGATCCTTAAGTCCGATAGCTGTTGCCGGATTGTGCGATGCGTAATTAAATACATTCACAAGGGATGCACCTGTGTGACGCATCATGTTGCGGCAAGCTTTGTCAAGTGTCAGTCTTGAACCTGCGATCTCACCTGTCACGTCAAAATTAAGATCATCGACGCCGTCATACCCTTCCGGGATAGGACCGTGAGCTGCATACGCATCTGAAATGAGGATGAGTTTGTCATCGCCTTTTATCTTTCTGATAAGTCGTAACATATACGGATGAACATGCACGCCGAGACTGTCAACGATAAGCTCTGCGTATATGTCATCATTCATATTGACTGCTTCGTCTACACCGACACCGAGAATCTCCGGATCCGGATATTCGTGATACTTACCGGTCGCATCAGTGTGGTGAGTGCCGATTTTAAGTCCGTAAGGCATGAGTGCCTCAACTTCCCAGGGTGCCGCTTCCGAATGAGCAACTGAGAAGACTGCGTCAGGGTTAAGCTTTCTTACGTCATTTACGTAATCAAGGATGCCCTCGCGCTCGGGTGCAACTGCATAAACACATGCAAATCCTTTGGCCGCTTCGATGACCGGCATATATTTCTCACGGTCAACAACCGGCCATGGATTATTGTCCTTATCGCATCCGTATTTCGGATTGAGGAAAGGTCCTTCCATGTAAATTCCGGAAATATTGCGACAGCGTTCGTCTTTCGCCGCTTCTTTCATCTGATTTATGGCATCAACATAAGCGTCCTTATCGAAGCTGAAGTAAAGTGCGGGATAGACAGATGTTGTTCCATGATGCAGGTGTTCCTGCGCTGCCTGTACCGGATCTTCCGTGAAGAAAAGATTATTTCCTGCATGTGTATGTATATCAACAAGACCCGGTCCGCAGTAGAGTCCCTTGCCGTCGATGATCTCTGCGCCTTCGGGAACATTTATTTTTTTTGCAGGTCCGAAATCCGTGATTTTATCGCCCTCGAAAATAACCGTTCCGTTCGGAATCAGTTTGTCGGGTCTGACTATGGTTACATTGGTAATTGCTGTCTTTTTCATGTTCGCTTTCTTCCTTTTTTTGAGGATATAAATATTATACTATATTTCCGCGTGGCGCCGCCATCGGTTTGCGGATGTTACGCTGCCGATTTTCATCTGCGCCGTAGACGCCTGAGCCGCTTTCAGTTTATGTCAGCGACGCGTTTAAACACTGCGCCGATACTGTCTTCTATCATGAGCGTTTCTGCCCCGAAACGGCCTATATCCAGTCTGTCGCGGTTGATTACTACTAAGTATCGGCCTCTGAAATAATTGATATAGGATGCGGCCGGATAAACGGTCAGAGATGTACCGCCTATAATGAGCATCTGTGCCTTTGCTATCGCATCGACTGCATGACTTACGGCATCATCCGGCAGACACTCTTCATAAAGTGTTATGTCAGGTCTGATGACTCCGCCGCATTCACAGCGGGGCACATCTTCTGCGGAATTAAAAATATAATCTTCGGGATAAGTCTTTCCGCATTTACTGCAGTAATTGCGAAGTGCACTTCCGTGGATCTCATATACTTTTTGACTGCCGGCTTTTTGATGAAGGCCGTCGATATTCTGGGTGACTACTGCTTTAAGCTTTCCCTGTTTCTCAAGTTCTGCCAGATACTTGTGCGCAAAGTTGGGTTCTATATTACGTGAGTCCATCTTCTGGCGGTGAAACTCGAAATACACTTTCGGCTCATCTACAAGGCAGCTGTGACTTAGAAGATATTCAGGTCTGTATCTGTCAAAACGCACGTCATGCTGATTATACAGTCCGTCCTTGCTTCTGAAATCCGGAACTCCGCTCTCCGTCGAAACTCCCGCTCCTCCGAAGAATACTATGTTATCGCATTTGTCTATCCACTGTTTTAATATCTCAGCTTTATCCTGCATATCGCGCCTCCCGAATACATACTTTTATTTTATCACATACTTCGTGGCTTTCACCATCCAATTTGAGACATAGAACCCGCCGGGTGCGTCCCGGGACGATGTTTCTTGCTGCAGGACGCATCTCTGGAGACGGTCAGACGAAATTTAGCTTCCTGGGTGCGTCCGGCAAGGTTATTTCTCGCCATAGGACGCACTATGGCGCAGTCCCCGGCCCACCAAGTGCGTCCCGGAACGATATTTCTGGCTACAGGACGCATCTCCGGTGACGGTTAGACGAAATTTAGTTTCAGTATTGTGATAAAATAAATATATAATCGGAGGTATGATGGACAAGATAAAAATAAATTTCGAAAATGAAGATATCATTGTGGTAGATAAGCCTGCAGGTATGCCCACGCATCCTTCGCGTATGCATCAGGGAGATTCCCTTGCCGATGCCGTGGCAGAGTATCTTCACGATCCTGATTTTGTCTTCAGAGCAATAAACCGTTTGGACCGTGAAACATCAGGGCTTGTGCTTATAGCCAAGACTCGTGAATCAGCAGCACACTTAAGTAAGCTGATGCGCGATAACAAGATACAACGTGAGTACGAAGCAGTAGTAGTTGATGATGGAAATTTACCTGACAGCAGCTGCGCGTCAAATAAACGAAAGTTGCCTGATCAAGGAACCATTGATGTACCTATAGCCAGATTAAGCAACAATGATCCTCACGATATCCGCCGCAAGGTTGATTTTGATAATGGAGAAAGAGCAGTTACGCATTATACAGTAATTGAGCGCAGCGCCGGCTTTGCAAAAGTGCGCTGTAAACTGGAGACCGGACGTACTCATCAAATACGAGTGCATATGGCTTACCTCGGTCATCCCATAGTCGGAGATTCACTCTACAATCCTTCATCAAAACCCGGTGACCTGGCCAAACTGCGTGCTGTGAAAATCACTATCAACGATACCTTACCTCTTAGCTTTACTGCCACATAAAAAACCGGCACTGCGAGTAGCCTCACAGCGCCGTTTCTCTTACTTCAATGATTCAAACAAATCCACATCATCAGCAGTAACTTTAATATTCCCGATAATCGGTTCCTCACCCGGATTGGTGATGCGAATCTCCAGTATCGTTCCCTCCTTGAATCCGTATGCCTTAGCAGCATTCAGAAACTGCGGAAACTTCGGATGATTCCTCGAAAATCTGTCCCACGCACTTTTTGCCTTCATCAACATTTTAATATCCATATCGTCCTCCTGTAAGACTCCGCGAAGCCCATTTATTATTTACATTTTCAAAATTGTATCAATCCCCGAGGGCAACTCGCTCCTTAAAATTGCATCAATTTCCAAAAGCAGCTCTCTACGTAAAAACCACCAAAGCTTCCCAAAACTATCTCACCCAGTATACAACTGCGCCAAACCTCCGTGCGCCGTCTCCTTATATTTACTATCCATATCAAGGCCCGTGCGATACATAGTCTCAACGACCGTATCAAACGAAATCTTCCTCGTCGTAAACAGGAACCTCGAAAGTATAACCGACGAAACTGCACGCATAGCCGCAACAGCATTTCTCTCAATACATGGAATCTGCACCAGTCCCTTAACCGGATCGCAGGTAAGTCCGAGATTATGCTCCATCGCAACCTCCGCAGCATATTCAATCTGCCCGAGCTTAAGACCGTACATCGTCGCAAGTGCACCGGCCGCCATTGAGCAGGCACTGCCTATCTCTGCCTGACATCCGCACTGCGCTCCCGAAATCGACGCATTGGTACTGATGACATTTCCGATAAGTCCTGCCACTGCCAGCGCATCAATTATCTCATCTTCCGTAAATCCCCTGTAGAAATGCATGTAATAAAGAACCGCCGGTATGACTCCGCAGCTGCCGCAGGTCGGGGCTGTGACAACCTTGCCCTCGGAAGCATTTTCCTCACTGCATGCATAGGCAAATGCTGAAATAAGTCTGTTCATCGTAATATCCGAACTCTCATTATAAGATACCGTCTCAAAAAGCCTCTTGGCCTTTCTGTCGATATTAAGTCCACCCGGCAGTATGCCCTCAGTCTTAAGACCTCTGCGCACACAGTCTGCCATCTCATCCCAGACAACCTTCAGATAATCCTTTATGCCTTCGCCTTCCGTAGCATACACAAACTCCTGAAGCTTAAGCCCATGCTCCTCGCAATAGTCCAGCATCTCTGTGAAATTTTTCTGCGGATAGATATCATCATTCTCCGGATTATGCTCGCCCTCGAAAAGCACCGAACCTCCACCGATACTCATGACACGCGCACGGCCGACCTCGACTCCGACCTTCTTCGCAATAAAATCCATCGTGTTCGGATGCGGCAACTCGTCAATATCCGTATCAGTATCAAACGTAATCTCAGCATCAGGAATAGCGGAAAGCACAGCGTTGGCCGTACCATGTCCGTCTCCGGTAAGTGCCAGTGAACCGTAAAGTGTCACATCAAAAGCATCCGCATCGGAAAACCTGCTGCGAAACTCCTTTGCGGCATTATACGGACCAACGGTATGTGAACTCGACGGTCCGTTTCCTATCTTATAAATCGATCTTATACTCTTCATATATCAATAGTATACAACCGATTGATTTATGCTACAATGATTTTAGAAACAAGGAGGTGGAAAATGTCAGAACGATCATATATTGCAATAGACCTGAAATCATTCTACGCCTCCGTGGAGTGCGTCGAGCGCGGACTCGATCCGCTGAAGACCAATCTCGTAGTGGCCGACTTAAGCAGAACGGAAAAAACCATCTGCCTGGCAGTCTCACCGTCGCTTAAATCCTACGGCATCTCCGGCAGGGCCAGACTCTTTGAAGTCGTCGAGCGTGTAAAAGAGGTAAATGCTGTGCGCGCGCAAAGCGCTCCCGGCAGGAAACTCACCACCTCATCAACCGATGATCCCACAATCAAAAACGACCCGTCATGCAAACTCGACTACATAGTGGCACCTCCGCGCATGGCTTTATATATGGAGTGCAGCACCCGCGTCTATGACATATATCTCAAATACGTCTCCGACGAAGACATGCACGTATATTCGGTAGATGAAGTCTTTCTCGATGTGACCTCATATCTTAAAACCTATAACATGACCGCACGCGAACTGGCCATGACCATGATTCACGATGTGCTTAAAAAAACCGGTATCACCGCGACAGCAGGCATCGGCACAAACATGTATCTCTGCAAGATAGCCATGGACATAGTCGCAAAGCGCATCCCGGCAGATAAAGACGGTGTGCGCATCGCAGAACTTGATGAAATGTCCTACAGAAAACTACTGTGGGGTCACAAACCCATAACAGATTTCTGGCGCATCGGCCGCGGTTACGCGCGTCGCCTGGCGGAAAAAGGCATGTACACCATGGGCGACGTGGCGCGCTGCTCCATCGGCAGTCCCGACGAATACTACAACGAAGACCTGCTTTATAAAATGTTCGGAATAAATGCCGAGCTTCTCATCGATCATGCCTGGGGCTGGGAACCATGCACTATAAAGGAAATAAAAGATTACAGACCCGAATCGCGCAGTTTAAGCACCGGTCAGGTCCTCTCCGAGCCATACGATTTTGAAAAAGGAAAACTCATAGTTCGCGAAATGGCCGACCTTCTTGTACTCGACCTCGTCGAAAAAGGACTGGTCACAAATCAGATGGTGCTCACCATTTGCTATGACACATCCTGTCTCACCGATCCGGTTATAAAAGAAAAGTATAAAGGCCCCATATCGGCCGATCCGTACGGAAGGCCCGTTCCGAAAAATGCTCACGGCTCCGTCAACCTTCCTTCCATGACCTCATCTACCGAAACCATAATGAAGGCCATCACTGAGCTCTATGACGAAATCGTAGACCCGGATCTTTTGGTACGACGCGCCTATGTAGTTGCCAATAACGTGACCTACGAAAAGATACTCAAGAAAGTTCCGGCCTATGAACAACTTGATCTGTTTACCGATTATGAGGCAGAACTTAAAGAAGAAAAAAAACAGTCCGAGAAAGAGCAGAAGGAACGTCGTATTCAGGAAGCCATCTTATCCATAAAAGAACGTTACGGAAAAAATGCTGTGCTGAAGGGCATGAATCTTCGCGAAGGCGCAAAAACCATTGAACGAAATCAGGAAGTGGGAGGTCATAAAGCATGAGTGATAAATATGATGATATAATCAATCTCCCTCATCCTGTATCGAAAACTCACCGGCAGATGCCCATGCGGGACAGAGCCGCACAGTTTGCTCCGTTTGCTGCGCTCACCGGATTTGAGGAAGCGATTGGAGAAACCGCAGAGAAAAATACAAAGAAGCGTGATGTTTGATGCATCACGCTTCTCTTCTTTTCCTACGTTTATCCTTGTAATGCCTGTATCTGAGCCTTGAGTCTTTCTATCTCCATGTTGTATTCCTCGATGGAGTTAAACAGTGCTTCGGTTACTTCCTTGCGTTTCTCTCTGTCGTACTGAAGACTCGGAATCTTGTATTTCTTTCTCCAGTTTGCACTCGCCCGTTCTATGCGTTTGTTACCGAGTTTTGCTGTGTCAAATCCTGCCTCTCGGAAGATGGCTACTGGAGATTTTCCTGCGAGATATTGTGTCGTAAACAGTTCCTTAAACTCTTCGGTGTAATATATCCTTCCATGTGATATCTTGGAGACATATTTGTTGTTTTTAATCTTCTCAAGATCGACTTTTGTTAATGCTTTTGAACCCATGCTTCACCTCAAAAATCCAACTTCCACATAATGATTATTATGTGGAGAAACTTAAAGATAGCCCTATCATAATCTTATCTTAATTTCATATTATTTTAATCTTTGCGCTCACCCTGTGTCAACATCAAAGGGTGAAAAATCTCAAATTGTAAGATAATAAGATCCTGTTTTCAGATGGACCTTCAAATCTGGAAAATATACAAAATAACAAAAGAATCCCCCAAGTAAAGGAGAGATTCTTTTGTGTTTTTGAGAGGCGACAACCGGATTTGAACCATTTGACACATCGCTAGACCATTGAAAACAGGAGGTTTTTAAGCGGCTCTTCCATTTTCGTGCGGATTCCGTGCGGATTTCTCAGTTCTCCACCAGGCTGGTGGAGTATCGATCATATTCTTTCACTTTCATCCATTTTCTCAAGTACTGCCTCAACCTGCGCAATCAGCTCATCTTTGTTAGGGATAACATATGTGTACTTTGAGGCAAATATGTTATTGCTTAGTCCTCCCAATGCATACTCTGCACCAAGAAAATCTCTATCGGTACACAGAATAATTCCTATCGGTGGATTATCACTTTCTTCGTTAACCTCTTCTGCATAATAGTTTAGGTACATATTCAGCTGCCCGACTGCTGCCGGCATAAGCTTTTTTGTCTTCAGTTCAATCAATACATACGAATGCAGAATCTTGTTATAGAAAACCATATCCACATAGTAATGCTCATTACCAAGCGTGATTCTTTGCTGCGTCCCCACAAACATGAATCCTTTCCCAAGCTCCAGCAGGAACTTCTCAATATGCTCCACTAACGCCTTTTCAAGATCACTCTCAAGTACCGGCTTATCTTCCGGTAAACCTAAGAACTCAAAAACATACGGATCCTTGATTATATCACCGGGCTTTGATATTTCATTTCCGTTTAATGCCAGTTCAAGAACACGTTCTTTGTTTTCTGTTCCGGATGATAACAACAATCTCTCATACAAGGATGTTTCAATCTGCCTTTTCAGCTCCCTGACAGACCATCCGGCATTAACGCATTCCTTTTCGTAAAAGCTTCTTCTATCATCCTCAGAAATCAATAGCAGCTCGCAATAATGCGACCAGCTCAATTTAACAGACAGTGTCTGTTGAATTTGATATGTCTGATAAAATCGTCTCATAAACTGCAAATTGGAAACTGAAAAACCCTTACCGAGTTCCTTCGTTAAAGCCTTTGATAATTCCTTCAAGATTTGCTTCCCATAAGCAGCACGTTCATTATTTTCCTGCTCATGTTCAACAATAATACGGCCTATATTCCAGTAAGCAGCGATAAGCTCATTATTTACGGTTTGAGCAACATTTACACGAGCCTGCAGCATCACCTGCTTAATCTGTTCAATCATTTCATTCGTCATCAAAGAATTCTCTCTCATTTGTACATCTCCTTTGAAGTGTTCTTATATTCCATGGTTCTCATATAGCTTCTTTTTGCGTTTTTCTCATAATAACCTCCAAAGGTACTATATATATTTTATTCGTTTTTACGAATGCCCGCAACATTTTACTACTTCTATCTTTAACTTGTGCTCTCTTAGGGTATGATTGTCCCGCTATTGCTTTCTTTGCCGCTTCCAATCCTTTAGTATACTCAGAAGATGGTGAAATATCTAAATGTGCCGTAAAATCAAGGCCGTGCGGATTCCGTGCGGATTTCTCAGTTCTCCACCAGGCTGGTGGAGTTTCTGATCATTAACATCAATTGCACATAATTCCTTTAATGCTTTGCGAATTCTTCCTGTGCCTTCCGCATCTCTCCGGAAGTAAATGCACAAAGTTTTACATCTATAAAATAATCCGGGAAATCATAAATGAATTTCTTATACGCTCTGCAACACTGTTTTGTAGATTCAGCTACAGGATTCTCAAGGTTTCCACCAAATATACCTGCGCTGATTAGTGGAAATGCAATACTGTGATAGGAATTTTCTTTTAACACAAGCAATGAATTAAAATATGCATCAAATAATTCTTTAAATGCCTTGGGTGTTTTGCCAAAATTTGAACCAACTGCGTGAATAATCACCTTTGCATTTTTTATATTAAAAGCAGGTGTAATCACAGCTTCACCGTCTTTAACAGGAGTCTTATATTTACTGCAGACCTCCGAAAGTTCCTCATATCCGGCTTTTCTAAATATCACACCACAAATGCCACCGCCAGCTTGTAAATAACCATTAGCCGCATTAACGCATGCGTCAGCAACTTGATCTGCGCAAGACCCATTAATAAGTGTAATCCTGTTTTTCAGTTCATCTGCTGTTTCAATCATACGATTTAATACTTCCGCAACCTGACCACGTTCAAGTCTTTCGTATATTGCTCCGTTACTAAAATGATCCTCTCGCAGAATTGCCGTCAAGAGAGCACATGCATAAAAGAAATCTCCTTCCTTAAGATACTTCATCTCATCATCTATACTAATGCCTTCTTCATCGCCATTATGCATATAATCCCAATAATGCATACCATCGCATCCTACATCGTGAAGCAGTTCATAGTATACTTCTTCGATATTAGGATTATCTCGGACATATGCTATTTTTTCTTTGATTCCCTTCATATGGATTCATTTCTCTCATCTCTAAACAGTTTATTGTAAATAACTCTGTGGCATATTATTGAAATCATCAGTCATTGGCCGCGCAACCTTCAATACATAATCGTCATCTTCTGAATATGAATAATCTCGTACTATCATATTTGTAGGCTCATTCATTACCTGATTATCTGTCCACAATTCACACTGTGTCATCACGGTCTGAACTGCATCGTCCATTCCTTCAGGCGGATACTTGTGTTTCTTCAGAAGTTTTTTAATCAGCATCCTCATCTTTGCTCTCGCTGAGTCACGCTTCTGCCAGTCAATCGTCCTGTTCTTTCTAAGTGTTTCGGCAAGTTCTTTTGTTATAGCAATCAGTTCTTCATTTTCATAAAAGTCCTTGATGGCCTGCGGCTTTGTAAGCGCATCATAGAATGCAAGTTCATCAGCTGTCAGTCCAAGTTGCTCTCCTTCACTTTGTGCGTTCTGAATCTGTCTGGCAAGATTTAAAAGCTCTTGAATGACTTCTTCATTTGTAAGCATCCCGTTAAGATAACGATTCATTACACTTTGAATGATTTCACTGAATTTCTCCGACTTTACAACATTGGTATGTTTGTAAATCTGTACCTGTTCAGCAATGAGTTTCTTTAATAGTTCGACTGCCAGGTTCTTTTCTTTCATTTTGGATATTTCTTCAAGGAATTTCGGATCAAACAATGAAAACTCCTCATGAACATCAGAGAAAAGATTAATAACCCCCTCGCTCTTGATAGTCTGTTTGAGCATTTCATTAATCTTTGCATTCAGTTCAGGCAGAGATAGTTTGTTTCCTGTACCCTGGTTCGTAAGCCTTCCAAGCAATACTCTGACTGATTCAAAGAAAGCGGCTTCAAAACGAAGAGTCTCTTCTACCAAAGACGAGCAAAGCGACAATGCCTGATGCAGCATAAGTGCTTCCTTAGCAAAGGTATCTTTTTCTTCATCATGTTCCCAATCCATGATGAAGTTTACGCCGCCACTGATTGCTTTAGCTCTTTCCAGATCAGTTCCATTCATGAATTTTGAATAATCATACCCATGGAATAAATCTCTGCATACTGAAAGTTTCTCCAGGAACTTCGGATATGCAACCTTGGCAACATCTGTATCACCGTAGTTCTTTTTGTCTCTTGCAGTGTAGTCATTCATTGCCTGCTTAAGTGCAGAAGCAATTCCTACATAATCAACTACAAGACCGCCTTCCTTGTCCATAAATACGCGGTTAACTCTTGCAATTGCCTGCATCAAGTTATGCCCAGCCATCGGCTTGTAAACATACATTGTTGCAAGCGACGGAACATCAAATCCCGTCAGCCACATATCAACTACTATGGCAATCTTTAGCGGACTGTCATTATCTTTAAAAAGCTTAGCAAGTTCATCTTTATGGCGTTTATTTCCAATAATGTCGTGCCATTCTTCCGGATCCTGATTCCCGGAAGTCATAACAACTCCTACCTTGTCAGTCCATGCAGGTCTGAGTTCCAGAATACGTTTGTAAATCTTCATCGCAATCGGTCTGGAATAAGCAACAATCATGGCCTTTCCTGTCAGAAGGTTCTCTCTGTTATTCTCGTAGTGATCCAGAATATCGCACACAAGAGAATTGATTGTCTGATCGTTTCCAAGGATTGCATCCAGCTGACCAAGATTTTTCTTGCTCTTCTCGACAACTTCCGGATCTGCTTCTTCGGAAAGAACATCAAACTCTGCATCAATCCTTGCAAGAGATGCCTCATCAAGTTTCAGCTTAATTACACGGCTTTCATAATAAACAGGTCTTGTTGCTCCATCTTCAACAGCCTGCGTCATATCGTAAATATCTATATAATCGCCAAATACTTCTCTGGTGCTTCTGTCCTTTGAAGAAATCGGTGTACCCGTAAATCCGATATATGTTGCATTCGGGAGGCTGTTTCGAATAATCCGAGCTGTTCCCACTACTCGTTTCGCTATATCCTCCCCTGCTTCATTCTTTGTAATCTTAATCTTTTCTGCAAGTCCATATTGTCCACGATGAGCCTCGTCCGCCATTACAATAATATTCCTTCGATCCGACAGACATTCGAATGATTCCTCAAACTTCTGCATCGTAGTGAAAATGATACCATTCGCCTGTCTTCCGGCCAGCAAACTCTTCAAGTGTTCCCGGCTCTCCGCATGCATAGGATCCTGACGCAGGAAATCTTTGCACTTTACGAACTGTCCATAAAGCTGATCGTCCAGGTCGTTACGATCTGTAAGAACCACGATAGTAGGACTATTCAAGGCCTCCTGCAGAAGATGGGCATAGAATACCATCGAAAGCGACTTACCACTGCCCTGTGTATGCCAGAATACGCCGCCTTTTCCATCTGTGGTGGTAGCATTCTTCGTTGATTCAATTGCTTTATTTACGGCAAAATACTGATGATATCCGGCCAAAATCTTAAATCGATTAATTCCTTCGTTTGAAAAGCAGATGAAGTTCTTTATGATATCGAGCAGTCTTTCGCGCATGAACATTCCTTCAAAGAAGGTATCAAACTGTGCATACTGCGTATTTTCATAACTTCCATCAACCGTTTTCCATTCCATAAAGCGGTCTTCTCCGGAAGTAATGGTTCCGGCTTTACTCGTCAAGTGGTCGCTCATTACGCATATTGCATTATATATAAACATTGAAGGAATTTCCTTCATATAATTTCTCAACTGCAGATATGCTTCGCTTGCATCGGTTTCTTCTCTTGATGGGGACTTCAATTCAACTATAACAACCGGAAAACCATTCAGGAAAATAAGAATGTCCGGACGTTTATTACTGTTTTCAATGAAGGTCCACTGGTTTGCTACTATGAAAGAATTATTGTCAGGATTTTTGTAATCAACAAGATAAGCGATGGAGGAGCGTTCCTCGCCTTTCTCAAAATGTCTAACCTCTACGCCGTTCTGAAGGTAGTCCATAAAAACAGAGTTTTTCTGTACAAGTTCTCCATTTTCGAAGTTTTTCAGTTTATCGATTGCATCGGAAATAGCATCCTCCGGTAAGGATGGATTTAAGCGGTGCAGCGAATCTACTACCACCTCATCATATAATGGACTGCTGAAATCTCTATCAACATCCGGGCCATACACATAGTCATAGCCCATATTACGTAACAACTCCAGTACGGAGTTCTCGTAATCTGCTTCAGTGTAAAATCCTGGCATAATAATACGCTCCTTTATTCTTTGGTCTCTATCAACGCTGATTTTAAAGCTGTAAAGTCTTGATTGATTTTTAATTATGGCGAATTCGCCATAATTAAAATTGAGATTATAGACTTTTCCCAAATCACAATATATGCTTCCACGATTTTGCTGACCTCAGCAAAATCGTATCATAGATTATTATTCCTTCTGAATGTTTAAAAGAAACAATGTTCAAAGTTATGATAAACGATAATTTAGCGGCTTAGAGATCAATGGTGGATATATCCAAATTGCCGGACATTAGCTTCGGTAGAAGTGTATCTCTTAACGCTGAAAGCCGCTCATTTTCATCTCTGTTGGAATGAATTTGCATGAGAATTGGCAAAGCAAGGGAGTTAAACCCCTCCAGTTCTTCATCAGATGGGAGCACAACAGAATATGTCATAATCTGCTGCTTATCTCCACGAGGCATTTTCGTGCCTTTGGAGCCGGCGACCATGAAAGCGAAGAACTTATCAGAATAAAGCGTACTGAACAGATACGCCGCATATTGAGGTTTAACAGGTGTGAAACAAAGGACATCCGTTGAACAGCCACAGTCGCTTTTGCAGAAAACAATCTTTTTGAAATAAGGGCGAATGTTGGAGATTAAGGTATCACCCACATGACATGCGGTTGTTTGCGGTGTTGTTGGAAGGCTGGTAGCTTCCGTCGCACCAGCCTTTCCCGGTAACATATTTTCCGTTGAAAAATATGTGCCGAGATCCAAAGCAGAAACAGTTATTCTGTCTTTAGAGTATGAACATATATCAGAAAGCTTGCCTTGATGTTCCGCTGAACTGACATCGCCAAATTGATCTTGGTATATCGTTTGCAATAGATCAGCTAAATTATCGTTTATATCATTATTAAGTTCTATTTTTCTTTCAATCGGCTCTAATACTGAAAGAATGACATCCTGCTTTTCAAGCGACGGAACTTCAAATTGCAATCGATTTAGTGTTTCTGTTCGAAGACTCGGAATAGTTGTTCCTTCATTCAATTGCAAAAGGTCAACTTGTGTCATTAAGTAATAAAAGAAGTGCGGACGTATAACGGATTCATTTATCACCGTATAGAACAAAGTATCTACAGTCCAAAATGGGTGAGTAATATATCGAACTTTATCAATTGTACCTTTTCTCCCAATAAGGACAGATGGTTTATCGTAAAGAGCCTCCGTTGCATACGCCATCAATCCTCCGGTTCCATAGATTGGAACAGATCCTTTCTCCGATTGAACATTCTTCTGATTTTTTCCATACTTTATAGTGGCGATATCTTGCAGATTATACTTCATATCCAATCGCCCCCAATTTACTTCTGATCTCGTCCTCCAGCTCATGAGATTTTGCAAACATATCAGACAGTTCGGATGTCAGCCTTGCCATTTTCTCTTCGAAAGGCTCGCCATCATCTTCTTGATCCTCTATTCCGACATATCGACCCGGCGTCAAAATATAATCTTGCTTTGCAATGTCCTGTAGAGTCGCAACAGAACAGAAACCTTTCACATCCTCAAGAGTTCCGTTTTGGAATGCGCTGAAGGTATCTGCCAGCTTCTGTATGTCATCATCCGTAAAATCCCTATGTTTTCTATCTACCATATGCCCCATCTTGCGGGCATCGATAAAGAGTGTTTTACCCTTCTGCTTCTTGCCTTTTGTGATAAACCACAGGGTAACCGGAATAGTCACGCTATAGAAGAGCTGTGTCGGCATGGCAATAATACCCTCAATTAAATCATCCTCAATGATCTTTTTTCTGATTTCGCCTTCACCGCTTGATTGCGTAGAGAGAGCTCCGTTTGCAAGCACCAGACCAATTTTTCCGGTCGGCGCAAGGTGATGGATCATATGCTGAATCCATGCATAGTTTGCATTTCCAGCTGGAGGAACACCATACTTCCAGCGAACATCCTCAAGCAGCTTCTCTTGATTCCACGGATGATAATTAAACGGTGGATTCGCAAGAATGAAGTCTGCCTTTAATGTTGGATGTAAATCATTCGTAAAGGTATCTGCCTGATATGGGCCAAAGTCAGCGTCTATCCCACGAATAGCCATATTCATTTTTGCCATCTTCCAGGTATCCGCATTTGCCTCCTGTCCATATACAGAAATTGCACCACGCTTACCGGAGTGTGCCTGAATGAATTTAGCACTCTGCACAAACATGCCGCCGGAACCACAGCAGCAATCATAAACACGGCAATTATCGAACGGTCGAAGGATAGCAACAAGTGTTTTTACTACACTGGCTGGCGTATAGAATTCTCCTCCGCCTACACCCTCCTTCTCAGCAAATTGAGCAATACAATATTCATATGTACGTCCGAGTAGATCTTCACTTTCTTCGGTGTTACTCATGTCAATATTGTTCGTGAAGATATCTACAACATCTCCCAATACTCGTTTATCAAGATCAGGGCTTGCATAATTCTTCGGCAGAACATTCTTTAAAATCTTGTTCTCAGCTTCGATAGACCTCATTGCCGTATCAATAATGGTTCCGATTTCAGGAGTATGAGCAGCGGAAGCAATTGTGTTCCATCTGGCCTCTTCCGGAACAAAAAAAACATTTTCTTCAGTATATGCATCTCTGTCATCTTCGAACCCTTCTCCTTCATCAACGAGTTGCTGATATCGCTTATCAAAGGCGGCAGAGATATAACGTAAGAAGATTAGCCCGATAATTACCTTTCGGTATTCTGCTGCAGGAATATGTCCCCACAGGACGCATGCCGCATCCCACAGTTGTTTTTCAAAGCCTATATTAGCTGTATTCTTATCTGCCATGGTTTTCTCCATTTCTGTATAAAATGATTTCTTATGCTTCTTTTTGCGCTTTTCTCATATCATCCGGCTTCTTTGCACCAGAAGGAATAAGCCAGGTATGACCCTTCAAAACTGCTCCCTGGATACGTCCTTCTTTACATAGAATCTGTATGCGTCGAGGTGATATTTTCCATTTCTCTGATAGCTCTATAGTGGTTAAAAAATCCATAATAATAACCTCCAAAGGTACTATATATATTTTATTCGTTTTTACGAATGCCCGCAACATTTTCTACCACTTTATCCTCATCATTAATGTAATTTAGAGCAAATTTCATATCCAAAACGCCTTCCAAAGTCTTCTCCGGATTGGTCACATAATTGATACTTTTTCCGACTCCGAAGTTCTTTGATTTGACCTTTTTATACTTAACGATACACATATTTTTTTGATAATTCTTTGATTTCATTAAACTCTTTTCTCCAAAAATCAGCGTAAAAAATTCACCGATAGCCCCTCGGGGCAGGTACGGCGAAGCTGTCCATCCGACTGCACGTTTTTCTGAGCAGTCATTTCTTGCTACGAACTTTCAAATCATGTTTTTATAAATCCTGCCGCATCCGAGACATCCTCATCTTTTCGAATGATGACCCGACATACTCTTTTCCTGCATTCATCAGAAGAATATTGGACTTTTATTCCTCTTCTTTTAACAGAAAAATGAAAACAGGCTGTTTTTTAATCAAAATCTGCTCTCTCATATCTCAATATTCTCTTGGATGCTCCATATAAATAAATAAAGGAATGATATTTATATATATTTATATATTTAAGGGGCCTGAAAAACTCAGTATTTTCAATGGTTTGCGGACACAAACAACGACACTTATGCCGGTTTATGACGACACTTATGCCATTTTATGACGACATTTATGCCGTGGATAACTCAAGAAAAACAGATTTTTTCGGAAAGGACGACATTTATGCCGGATTTTTTATGAGAAATTGTGGATAAAGATGTGGATAAGGTTAATCTTATTTAATTTCATTTTGTTGTCAAAAGTAGCTTCATGAAAACCCTATATTCAGACACAGGACATTAACCCGTTTTTACGAAAGGTCGTAATCAATATGAACTCTATTAAAACCAAATCTATTAAAACAATGCTTTTATCATCACTTCTTTGTGCTATGGCAGCATTTACCACTATTGCAACAGTAGAAGTAATCGAAGAAAGAATCAACACCATGCTCAAAAGCACGATAGATGTTGTTTTTCTTTTCTTCTCTGTTGACATAGCCATAATCGGTGCCTTACAGCTCATATCGGCGATCATGCATTTTATACATGCTTCTTTCCCAGAACGACAAACAGCGAAAGGACATGATTCAGCGGTCGAAGCAGCTGCTTGTGGGAATGTGGGCAACTTGCAGAGTTGTCCATCATTTCCACAGCAGAGGGTATCAAAAAATAAATTATAACATTCTGCATCACAGTAGCCTTCATATTCATCACTAATATCCATAAGGAGCCTCATCATAAACAACATTAATTCGACAAAAGAATTATCGTTTAATGAATCAATCAGCATCTTGAAAAGAGAATCTGGTTTTGATAATAATGGCATCTCTGAAATCAGTAACAATATTATTGCTGCTGCCTATAAAAAAAATAAAATATACTTTGATGTCTTGAGTGAACAAGCCCGAGATGGTATTATCTCAGTGGAAGAAGCCGCGAAAAATATAATGAATTATAAACAAACGCAGCTCAAAAAGTACTTTGACATCGATACCACCCAAATAAAGCATTTCAAGGATGGACGGGCATATTTACACATCGGAGTTGCCCTGGCACGGGAACACAATCTGGCAACAGATACAATCACCGGAAGGGATAATAAAGCCATAATAGATAAGCTTTTCAGTATTCTTTTCTCTGGTAAGAACAAAAGCATCGATGAGGCTTTTGAGGAATATCTTGCTTGGAGATTATCTATAGGCACAAAAAGCAAGACAATGCTTGAAGATAAGAATGAATTTCATCGCTTCTTTAAAGATTCCCTCGGAAAAATGAAGATACATGAAATCAATCCTGTTACTATCAAAGAAGTCTTATTTAAAATAACAGCAAACAATGCTATTTCACGCACCAGATTCAACTCTGCGAAGTCAGTTCTTAATGGCTTTTTTACTTTTCTGATTGATAAAGGCTATATGGATCAGAATCCATTGCATCGAATTGATTTCAAGCAGTTTAAGAAAAGATTCAAGCCTGTAGAGTCCAAGGGTAATTATTCAAGAGATGATGTTATCAAGATTGTTACTGCCCTGAGGGATAGTTCTGATATTTATGACCTGGCTATCCGATTTTTCTTCCATACCTGTCTTAGAATAGGTGAGCTTAAGGCTATACAGTACACAGATATCAGGAATGGAACACTAACTATAAGAAACTCCATCGCTGAAGAAAAGCCTGCCTATATTGATAAAGACGGAAATATCATCTTTGGAAGGACTGAAAAGAGAGAAACCGTGGTAAAAGGAGCAGCAAACGAGGGTATCAGAGATTTCCCATTGCCGCCAGAGGCTCTCAGCATCGCTGAAACGCTTCACGACGCTTTCCCGGATAACAGATACCTTTTTATGCATAATGGCTCTCAGCTCACAACAGTGACCTTTAACAGGCATTTGAAGAAGATTTGTGACCAGCTTGAAATAGACTACCTTTCAAGTCACAGAATACGCTTTACCAACTGCGATGGACTTTACTTTGATGGTGGAATCAACAAGCGATCTCTACAAGCCATTATGGGGCACTCATCACCTACGATGACTGATCACTATATAAACAGTCATGGAACTATCTCTGATGATACCAAAAAGGTGGTGAAATATCTAAATGTGCCGTAAAATCAAGGCCGTGCGGATCCGTGCGGATTTTCGCAGCGACAAAAAAATAAGAAATGCTTATAAATCAAGCATTTCTCACTTTCTTACAAGAGGCGACAACCGGATTTGAACCGGTGATCAGGGTGTTGCAGACCCACGCCTTACCACTTGGCTATGTCGCCTGAGCTTGAGCACTTAGATGGTAACGAGTGAAGCGAAGTTATCATCTTACGTGCGAAGCCATATCTGACTACTTAGTGAATTCGAGCTACTTGTAGCGATGAATGAGCTTAGTAGTAGGATACGTCGCATCCGGCTCCACTATTACTCGGATCTCGAGCAAGCTCTCAATCCTCGTCGCGTTGCGCCGATGCTCCTCTTCGGACGAAACTCGTTTCGTCCGGGTGGAAACCTGTCGGTTTCTAGTGGAGGATCGGGGACTCGAACCCGGGACCGACCGGTTATGAGCCGGTTGCTCTAACCAACTGAGCTAATCCTCCGAAATTTCCTCCCGGAATGGTGATCTTACGACCACGATGACGCCAACGAGATTTGAACTCGTGTTACCGCCGTGAAAGGGCGATGTCTTAACCACTTGACCATGGCGCCGTACTAAATCAAAGCCTTGCTATAATACCATTATTCTACGCATCTTGTCAAGGCATTTTCCTTATAAAAGCCCCGACAAGACACGCTATTTTCGGTTTTATCTGATGAAATGTTCTTCTCTTAAGATAAGTCTGTCTGACTTATCATATTTAGCCTGAAATACACCTGAAAGTTTCTTTCCGAATGATGGGTTTTCTGCCGCATCCGCTGCCTCTTCAATGAGTGAGACTGCGTTCTGTCTGGTCAGCGGGATTCCGTCCTCTTCCATGAGTTCAATGCGCTCATAAAGCGCAAGTTTGCTCTTTCCGGAGATTGAACAATCGATGCTCTCCGCATATTCCTGAGCATAGTTTGCGAAGTCATCTATATCCATCTCTTCCTCGGACATCTTCTTTTCCATCTCAATTTCTTTTGTAGTCTTGATTGTGTCTTCTGCCTTCGGTCTTTCCGGCAGAACTTTCTTCGGTTTTACTTCTCCCTCGCGTGTTTCCTTATCTACATGGAAAAGGTTTGTAAGTTCCGGATATGCGCTGAGAAGTTTCCTTACCTGCATCGGATTATCTATAAGTACTACAACTCTTGCGTCCGGTTCTTCTTTGATAAGTTCGAGGATTTCTTCGATGGTGTCATATGTAAGATCACCGGCCTGCTCAACAATGAGGTCTTTTCCTGCAAGTTTGTCTTTTGATTTGAAGACACCATTTGCATTTAATCTTTCTGCTTTTATCTTTGCAACTTTATTCTGTGAACCTGTATGCTCATGCATGAGTTTGAGAAGTTTGATTGCTGCTTCTACTCCGTCCTCATCGGATTTTCTCTCAACGATAAAGTTAACTGTATATACTGTCATTTCTTCTTCCTCTGTTTCCTCAGGCTCTTCTGCCGGTGCGTCTTCCGGCTCTTCTGCCGATGCGTCTTCCGGTTCTTCTTTTGTCTCCGGCACAGTCTCCGCCATCTCTTCAACTTTCGGTTCATCGGTAATCTCAACTTCTTTCTGATGAACCTCTGTAATCGGATTTATTTCTTCTACAACATTTTCCGTCTCGGGTTTTTCAACCTGATATGCATCGACATCCGGATCGTACTGTTCGCTTTCTTCCTTCATCGGACTCTGATATATGTCACGACCGTTAAGGAGTTTCTGCTGTTCATCTGTAAGCGGTACTCCAAGTCTGTTGACTTTAAGATCTATTGCCCTGTCGACATAATTACCGATTCCGAACATAAGCATGATTTTATCACACATATTTACGGCATCTTCCTTGCGTCCCGCATCTGCATATCTTTCCGCAAGTTCGTACATCCAGTGCTCATCGAGGTCTTCTCTCGTGAACTGTTCAAGTGAATTAATCAGCTGCTCCACCGGCGCGTTTTTAGCTTTTAAGATCATGTATCTTAATATGTGCTGTCTTGAATCCTCCGGCGCAATATCATAGAACTGTCTGTAATATGCTTCGGCCTCATCAAGATTGCCGTCCACGAGTGAGAGCGTTGCAAGTTTATAAAGCAGTCTCTTTCCTACGGGTGCTCTCTCATACGCAAGCTTAAGTATCTCTTTTGCTTCCGCATAATCTCTGTTTTTTTCGTAAATCTCGGAAACCAAAGTAAGGAGACTGACGCTGCTTACTCGTCTCCAGTCTATGCTGTCGGCAACAGTCATTGCCGTCTGATAATCTCCCGTCTTCGTCAGTTTTTTAATCTGTTCAACTTTTATATTAAACTCGTACTTATCCATCAGAGTTCAGTTCTCCCCTCCAGCGCTCTAAGGAGCGTAACTTCATCAATATTTTCCAGATCTCCTCCGACCGGAACTCCGCTCGCTATCCTGCTTACTTTGATTCCTGTCGGCTTAACGAGTTTTGCGATATACATCGCAGTTGTCTCGCCTTCAAGACTTGCATTTGTGGCTATGATGACTTCGTCCACATCTTTCTCAAGTCTTATGATCAGTTCCTTTATCTTTATATCCGACGGTCCTATGCCGAGCATCGGAGATATCGCTCCGTGCAGCACGTGATAAACTCCGTCGTATTTTCCGGTTTTCTCATAAGCCGCAAGGTCTCTCGTATTTTCAACCACCATTATCTGTCTGTGGTTTCTCTTCTCGCTTCTGCATATCGGGCAGAGATCTTCATCCGTAAGCGTGAAACATTCCTTGCAGTAATGCACATTTCTCTTTGCTTCGGATATAGAATCAGTCAGTGCATCGACCTGTTCATCCGGCATATTTATTATATGAAATGCCAGTCTCTGCGCGGATTTGTTTCCTATTCCGGGAAGAGATGATAAAGACTCTATGAGCTTATTTATATGACTGCTATAGTAATCCATTTAATCCGTTCAAACCACCCATCATTTTTGAGCTTTCACCATCAACCTGGCGAAGAGCATCATTAACCGCTGCCATGATCATATCCTGAAGCATCTCAACATCATCCGGATCTACGGCTTCTTTGGCTATCTCGATGTTTTTAAGTTCTTTCTTACCGCTTACCGTTACGCTTACGGCACCTCCGCCCGAAGTAGCCTTGAACTCTTTTGTCTCAAGTTCCGCTGCCTGCTGCTGCATCTGAGCCTGCATCTTCTGAGCCTGCTTCATAAGGTTGTTCATATTCATACCGGGCATGCCGCCCATGTATCCGCCATGTTTTGCCATGTGTCTACTCCTCTATCTCTATTTCCATATTTACGAGTTTACTCAGCTCTTCTTCCGTGACGTATCTCGTATCTGATATTGCATCTGTCTTAAGTCTTGCTCTGAAAGTATATTCCTTGCCGAACTTTTCGCCTGCGATCTTTTTAAGTTCCTCGAGTGCACTGTCACGATGTGCCATGTTATAGACTTCCGGTTTATCGAAATCTATGAACATGATTTCTCCGTCGCCCGTCTCAATTTGCGTTCCCTTCATAAGCACTTTGTTGGCGCATGTCAGCGCACCCGTGACTTCTTCCCATCTTTCTTTTAATGCCATGAGGTCATCGTATTTTGCTTTTGAAAGCTTCACGATCTGAGGTCCGGCAGGCCTTGCATTTACTTTCTTTATGATCTTATGCGGTTCGCTGCTTGCCGCGAAGTTCCCGTTTTTTATTTTTTCCTCGAGTTCGGCTACGCGCTCGAGCACACCCTCCAAATCGACTTCCGCCTGAGGTGACATAAGTCTTATGAGCGCCAGTTCAAAGAGTACTCTTTTCTGCCCCGAGTAACGCATCTTGTTGATGAGTTCCGCGATCTGTCTTATGTATCTCATGAGGCTGTCTTTGGTCGCGGCGTCTGCGCACTCTTTCATGGTCTCAAGATTTTCTTTTGATGCATCGATGAGTCCCGATGCGTCCTGTGCCGTTTTTATGACAAGCAGGTTACGCATGAACCACAAAAAGTCCGTTGCAAACTGCGAGAGTTCTTTTCCTTCGTTCACGGCGTCATCGACTATATTAAGTGCCGCTGCCGTATCTGCCGCGCGGACTGCTTTGTACAGATCGGCAAATGTTCCTATGTCCGCTGCGCCCAGTGCCTTGAGCACCTGTTCGTATGTTATGTCTTCATTCGGATGAAATGCTACGCATTCGTCTAAAAGGCTCAGCGCATCACGCATCGCGCCGTCTGCCGTCTTTGCGATATAATTAAGCGCGCGGTCCTCTATCTTTATCCCTTCTGCCTGTGTTAGTTCTTTGAGTCTGTCAACTATGGTCGCAACCGATATCCTCTTAAAATCATATCTCTGGCATCTTGAAAGAACTGTCACCGGTATCTTATATACTTCCGTAGTCGCAAGTATGAAAATGACATACTCGGGCGGCTCTTCGAGCGTCTTCAAAAGTGCATTGAATGCACCTGTCGAGAGCATATGTACCTCGTCGATGATAAAGACCTTGTATCTGCCCTGGGTCGGCGGATACTGCACCTGCTCTCTGATATCGCGGATATTATCTACGCCGTTATTGGAAGCAGCATCTATCTCCGTGACGTTCATCGAGCTTTCATTCAGTATGCTTTCGCATATCTCGCACTTGTTACATGGATTACCGTCACCGGCCGCATCCGGACAGTTGACCGCACGGGCAAAGATCTTGGCCACGCTCGTCTTGCCGGTTCCTCTTGTACCACAAAAGAGATAGGCGTGACCTATCCTCCCCGAAGTAATCTGGTTTTTGAGCGTAGTTATAACGGCATCCTGTCCTTTGACCTCATCAAATGTTTTCGGACGCCATTTCCTGTAAAGTGCCTGATACATACTTATATTCTAACATAACGAAATATATTTTCAAAGGGTCACCTTAGCCCTTTTTCTTCGGATAAAGGTTTCTTATCGCTATAACCGTAAGAATCGCGCCTGTTGCTACCTGGATCATAACGCCCAGTATAAACCACGCATTGGATGAAAGATTCATTACCGTGCCTGACTGCCGCGCCATGTCTGCTATGGCACTTCTGTTGCCTGTCATCGCATTGATTGCAGAGTAGAAGGTGACTGCCGGATTGGCTAAAAGCAGATAGAACCAATTGCCTGCGCTGCCCGAAAGGTTATATGCCAAAAGGCTTACTCCCATGGTTCCTCCGACTAAAACCAGCACTCCGACATATGATAATGCCGTTGCCGCCGAACTTCTTTGGCAGAATGATGACATGCACAGACCTATCGCCGCCGTAATATATGCTGCCGTAATAAATGATATCATGAGTACTGCGAGGTCTCCCACGGTTACTCCGCCGTAAGCAAAAACGAGTGCGAGTACCGGCAGAGATGAAATAAGCACCACGACAACATTTGACATACTTGTAAGGAGCTTTCCTACTACTATGCTCGTCGGTGTGAGCTTGGTCGTCAGCATGAGGTCGAGCGTTCCTCTTTCTCTCTCCCCGCTGATGCTGCCGGATGTCATAGCCGGCATGATGAAAAGTATAAGTGCATATTCTATGGTTGCAACATATCTGAAGATGGTGAGAAATGCGGCGTAGTTTATCTGAGCATCGCTGCGTGCCTGATTGATGGTCGCTGCCATGCTTATAAGTGCAAATACTGCCAGTATGATGTTGAATGCCGCAAGTATCAGCGGAAGTCTTATGCTTCTTGCGCTGACTTTCATCTCACGGCTGTATACCGGATTATTAGTCATTTCTCATTAATACCTTTTCCTCGGTGTGATCTGTTATCTGCATGAAATATGATTCGAGACTGCCCGGCTCACGCACGAACTCTCTTACCGGGATGTCTGCTGCTATGAGCTGTTCAAGCAGAGCTGCTTCGTCCTCTCTGAAGCCGTCGAAATTTATAAGGAACTGTCTGCCGTTTTGCGATATCGTCTTCACATGCGGATTGCGTTTCATAATCGCAAGCGCGTCTTTCACTCCGTCCATTATCGTTATCCTGATCGGGTTTGAACTTTCGATTCGCGCCATGATGGCTTCCATCTCTCCGGACATGATCATCTGTCCGTTTTCCATGATGCCGACATCCGTACACATCTGCGAAAGTTCCGAGAGTATGTGCGAGCTGACAAGGACAGTCTTGCCCGCATCATGAAGTTCACGTATGAGTTCCTTGAATTCAAATCTCGTCCTCGGATCAAGTCCGCTGGTCGGCTCATCCATGATAAGCAGCTGCGGATCATGAATCAATGCACGCGCAAGACATAATCTCTGCTGCATACCTCTTGAAAGCGCGTTGACGTGAAAGTCCATCTTATCTTCCAGTCCGACCTGACCGACGAGATTCTCACATCTTTTTCTCGATACAAGTCCCTTCATACCGTAAGCTGCGGCGAAAAACTCCATGTACTCACGCACTGTGAGATTTTCATATATTCCGAAGCTATCAGGCACATAGCCTATGAGTTCTTTGACCTTCCCCGGCTCGCGAACGGCGTCTATGCCGTTTATCATGATCTCGCCTTCATCTGCCCGCAAAAGTCCCGATATTATCTTGATTGCAGTCGTCTTTCCGGCTCCGTTAGGACCCACAAGACCGTAAAGGCTCCCCTCCCGGACCGACATATCCAGTCCGAGCAACGCGTGATAACTTCCGTATGCTTTTTTAAGATTCTTTATCTCTAACATTTAATAAGCTGTTCCTACTACGCAGATCATAGGCAGACTTGCAAAATCTTTCTGTGATCCCGTGTAATCATATCGTATGGTCAGTGTTGCCGACGGCGACAGATAATCCCGTATCTCATCTAAGCTGTATACGCTTCTTTCTGGAGCGATTTCATCGTATCCGCCGGTCGTATAATTATAAAATGCTGCGCTTCCGACAAACGCATTCTTAAATGCACTTTCATCTGCGCGTTCTATTACCAGGCTCTCAAGTGTCAGGGCCGTTCCGAGCTGATACTCGAGTATGCAGGGCTGATCGACTCCCATGGAGTTGGCATACATATCGTAAGTACCCCTTACGACATAAGGACTTTTAACCAGCACGGATCTGTAGAGTTTTTCGTCTTTGTAACTGTCTACGGAAATCGCAGATGATACGAGAGAGCGTCCGCTGCCGTTTAAGTCAGCATTTAATATTATGGGATCATCCTCTCCCTCCTTGAATGCAAGGATGTTCGCATCAGCCGTATAACCTTTCATGTAGTAGTCACGGTAAAATGCCATAACTCCCGCTTTGTCTTTATCATCCGTAATAAGCTTTGTGACTTCATCGCTTTCCGAAAGCGGTATGTTGACGACTTTAAGTTCATCGAGTATCACGGTCTCTCCCGAAGGGATATCACCGAGTATGACCATCTTTCCGTATGACATAAGCACCGCGTCTATGAGATCGTAGCTGCAGTCATTGGTTATGCTGCCTAAAAGTTCATTGCCGAACAGATTCACATATCCGTGTGCGCCCTCACCGTCAAGGTTGTCGCCGACTTTTTCAAGTCTGAAGTACTGCGGAGTAAATGCTCCCACTTCTCCGACTCCTACTGTCGTTCCCGCCGATGAATCTGCGATTACGGTACTCACATCGATAGGCTCCGTCCAGTCCTCTGCAACTCTGCCCGTTGCCTCAACTTTCTTTACCGGATATGTCGCATAACCCGGTATGATACTTACCGCATATTTTTTGTTGTACGGATTACGCAGGTTCAGGAAGGATGTTTCCTTAACCGTATCTTCATCAATATCTATAATCTTGGCATAATTATAAAATGTATCCTTGAATCGGGTCCTTGCGCCCATGATGAATATGATGAGAGTAAAACCTATTGAGAGAATGATAACTCCGCCACGGTAGAATCTCGAAATATCCCTTGATTTGAGGAAGAGATACAGTCCCGGTCCCGCAAGAAGTATGAACGCGAAAATCGAAAGCGCATACAGTCCGAGCGGAGGGATCCTGCTCATGTCTCCCGAACTTACAAGTGTGGAGATGGAATCATATTCCGCACTGTCAAAGCCGTAGAGTTCTCCGACTATTGAATTGAGTTTTTCATTGCCGACGCTCTTTGTTATAAGTTCCGTCGCATACGTGGGATGTGCTGCCGCAAAATCACTTACATCGGCAAGATCGTATGCAGCTACCACGACCAGTCCGCTTTCCTTGTTGACCGAAGTAAGAAGCGGAACTCCCTTGCTCTGAGTGATCACGCTGCCGCCGTGGATATCAACGATGACTGTATCAAGGTCGATGTATCCATCTTCCGAATCTGCCTGCGATCCCTGAACAAGTTCAACCTTCCGGATTTCCGGATCTTCGTACATATCATCAAGAAGCTCGGGTGCGTATCTTCCCAGAGTATCATCGACTCTCATACCTGTTCCGAGTATGAGTACTCCGCCGTTTCTTACCCAGTCTCTTAACGCATGCGACTGATATTCATCAAGATCTCTGAGCGCATAGTTCGTTATGACTATGGTATCAAGCATATCAAGACCTTTGGAATCCGACGGGAAACTATCCGTATCGAGAGTAAATGTTCTCGTTCTTATGAGTCCGTAATTGACCGATACATCATCAAGATAATCCAGCTTTTCAGGAGTATCGGAAAGAACGCCGATAAAAAGTTTTGCATTATTGGTATCTATGCCGAGATTGACATCACGCTTGATCAGAACTTCCCCGCCGGCATCCGTAAGTTTCAAATGTATGCTCGTGGCGCGGATGCCCAACGGAATGTAATATATCTTATCGAGTCTTTCTCCCTGATCCAGTTTTACTTCATATCTGTATTCACAGATCTTATCATCGGAATCACGGGTGTATACCGACAGATCTCCGTCAAATGTGCCCTCGCCGGCATAATCGTAACCTATCTCAAGCGGGAGATATCTGCCGCCCTTGGCGTTATCTTCTATTCCGAATCCGACATTAATCTGCACTGCAGAGTTCTCATCAGCAAACGCAATAAGTGGCAACAGTAAAACTGTTGCCATCAAGATGACGATGCCTGTGATGTTTTTAATCAGCGCTTTCAAAATGTTCTCTGTTTTTATCAAAATCAACTTTCAGTGTGACTATGAATCTTGTTCCGTTCATATCACTTTCCACGTGTATCTGTCCGTCATGCATATCTACTATGCTCTTTGCTATCGCAAGTCCCAGTCCGGTGCCTCCGGTCTGTTTATTTCTCGACTGTTCAACGCGATAGAACTTCTCAAAAAGATGCGGTATCTCTTCTTCCGGTATGACCTTGCCATAATTAATTACCGCGATTGTTACCGTCTCCGGTCCGGCGTGCAGCTTTATGTCTATCCTCTTTCCGTCCGCTCCGTACTTGATGGCATTGTTAATGAGGTTATCAAAAAGTCTTGCGAGCAGTTCACCGTCCGCACTTATCTCAGCAGAATTCACATTGCTTTTAAGACTCCACTCAAGTCCCTTCTCCGCGAAGTTCGGATAAAACTCATCAACCAACTGACTTAAGAGTTTGACGATGTCGAGTTTAACAACCTTCATCGCTATCTTTCCGTAATTAAGTTTCGTGAAACCGAACAGATCCTCGATAAGTTTCTGGAGTTTTTTTGATTTCGTATATGCTATGTTTGTATACTGGCTGCGCTGCTCCGTCGGAAGATCGGTCTTTAAGTTGAGAAGCTCCAAATAACCGATGATGGATGTAAGCGGAGTACGCAGATCATGTGCAATGTTAGTGATAAGTTCATTTTTGGTTTTTTCCGACTCACGTTCCTTATCCATGAGCGTCTGTATATCGCCGGCCATGTTGTTGATGTTAAGAGCGATCTCCGAGAACTCATTATCTCCCTCGATATCAAGTCTGGTATCCAGCTTTCCTTTGGATATATTTCTTACTGCATCCTTGATTTCTTTCAGATAATCATATGATTTTTTCTGAAAAAGCCAGAAAATGACAGAGAAAAGCACTATTCCCAATAACACAAAAAGCAGAACTACAATGGTCTGTGAAGACGCTGTATTCTGCAATATTGTGTGCTCTGCCGTAAACACCAGTATAGTCTCGACTACACATGTGATTACCGCACTGTATATGATATTTAAGATGACTTTATTTCTCAATCTTATATCCTACGCCCCAAACTGTGGTGATGATCTTATCAGGTCTGTTATCCTCATCCATTTTAGCACGCAGACGACGTATATGCACCATAACGGTGTTATTAGCTTCATATACTTTTTCATTCCATACTTTCTCGAATATCTCATCCGTAGAAAATACCTTGCCGGGGTTGCTTGCAAGAAGGAACAGTATATCAAACTCTATCGGAGTAAGTTTAACTTCCTCACCGTATATGATGACCTTGTGATTCTCTTTATTAATCGTGAGTCCGCGAATAGTGATCTCGTTCTGCTCAGCATTTTCAATCGAATTCGGATTGAGCTGGGTATATCTTCTGAGCTGAGATTTAACTCTTGCGGCAAGCTCCAGCGGATTAAACGGCTTTGTTACATAATCGTCGGCGCCTTGTCCGAGTCCCTTGATCTTGTCAATGTCCGCACTCTTGGCACTGAGCATGATGACAGGAACATTTCTTGTCTCACGTATCTTCTCGCACATCTCAAGTCCGTTCATACCCGGCATCATAATGTCCAGAAGTACAAGATGGATATCCTCCTTATCCAGGATATCGAGTCCTTCCTGTGCGTTGTAAGCCTTGAATACCTTATATCCGTCACTTACCATATAAATCTCAACAAGGTCAGCTATTTCTTTTTCGTCATCAACAACGAGAATATTGATCTGCTGCATTTTTCTCCTCCATAATTACAGAGCAATTTCATTTACAGATAAATTATAGCATATTTCTTTTTGTCACATATTACTTTTAAATGAAGAAATGCTGACAAAAGTTCTATAACCTGAATACCTTCTTTGCGGTCTCATAGTATACTTTGCGGAGTATGTCATCGGGCAGCCCGATTCCGTAGATTTTCCATATACCGTAATCACGGCTGTGCGGTTCGCCCATGTAATCAAAATATTCATCAAATGTTTCCAGGAAACGGAAATATGGAGGATAGTAGATCTCCGGATCCGCATCCGCCTGATAATCCGTTCCGAACATTATCCTGTCGGGATACTTAAGAAACAGTTTGCGTGCCGAATACGGCTGACGTCCTATCTCCGAAAGTCTTGCTGCCAGATCGATATACATGTTCGGATACTTCTCCATCATGGCATCGACGATGGACAGATCCTCTCCGCATGATCCGATATGCGCTACTACAAAAGTAGTGTCGGGATGGCGCGCGAGAATATTTTCCTGCATCTCCATGTGCTGATCGAAAGTGAAATACTCATCTCCGATGTATGACCACTCCGGATGATCCTTCAATAAAAAGTAATACTCATTCTTTCCGTCAACCGGAGTAAAGAGACAATGCGGGTCTCCGATATGGATGAGTACGGGCAGATCGTATTTTGCCGCGCATGAAAACAGCGGATCGTATCTCTCATCATCGAGTCTTACATACTTTCCGTTCTTATCTCTGATCATAAGAGTCAAGTCTTTCCAAAGCTTTATGGCCTTATATCCCTGCTCCTTATACATCTTATATGTGCGATCTACATACTCAGGAAAATCAGGGTCTTCAAAGTGCGCATAATCCACTGATGGAAGTGTCATGACACAGTCTTCATATCCTTTTAGTTTCTTCTGCATTCTCTCAAGGCTCTCGCCCCATATGCGATCCGGATTAAGAACTTTAATGATGTTATAGTCCTTTAATTTTTCTACGACCTTTCCTGTATCATAACTTGTCTCATAATCCGGGCCGACCATGATCGGTCCGAAATGTGTGTGCATATCTATGACCGGAAATTTAGCCTTGTGTATATAATGTTCCTCAACTTTAAGCATATTTACCGGATTAAAATCCTGTACAAGAATATCCATATTGCCTCCGATTATTTATTTATTTGAATCCGAATCTGTAATTTTCTTCTCATCATTTCTCATAATGACATATTTATCCATTAAGAATACGATGATTCCGTCGCCCAGTCCGTATATAGCCTGTGACAGCATGCCGCAGATCTGATAAAGTGTCACATTATTGACCGTTGCCGTTGAAAGCATCGGACCTTCATAGGTTCCGCCGAGTACTCCGTATATTCCGTTCTGCAGCGGCGTACCGATTATTGTTTCGATAATGATGAGCACTACGACCATGATTGTGTAAATGATGGCGCTGCGCACTTTGTTATTATTCGCCTTGAAAGTCGTCTTCCTGTTTGTGATATATGAAACGATCTTTGCGATGATATTTGAAACAAGAAATGCTATAAATGATCCTAATGCCTGCTTACCGAAAGGCCATACTTCGATCATCTGCGTCAGTCCCCTGAGCAATATGTCAATGATGGCTCTGGAAGCCAACTGTGTCACTGCTGCAATGGAACTGAAAAGCATAAACAGTATCACCTGTTTAATGTTCTTGTTATTAGTAATTTCTTTTTTATCAACTTCAAGCATAAGAATTCCCCCGCTGTTTCTTTAATATTATCTATTCGTTGTTCTTGAGTTCTTTCTTCTCTTATCTGATCGTTTTCTTATTCTCAACATTTGATTTTTACTCTATATCATCATCTTCATTCTTACTGACTTCTTTCATATATCCTGCAGTAATAATACCTGCCGGGAGAGCTACTATCGCTATTCCAACAATTGAAGAAAGCATGGTAACAATCTGTCCTGCAGTTGATACCGGATATATATCTCCATATCCAACAGTTGTCAAACTTACAGTTGCCCAATACACCGCTCGGAAATAATTATCAAATGTATCCGGTTCAACATTAAACATAACCAATGCACATATAAGAATATAGCATGTTGCTAATATTATCACTACAGTCAGGGAATCCCTTTCTCTTTTAATTACTCTAAAAATAATATCAATGTTTTTTGAATATCTAAATGCCTTGAATATTCTCAAAACCCTCAAAACACGAAATGCCCTGAACAATCTGAATATCTTTAATACTCTAAAACTGTTCGATATTATTTTAAATGAAGCCAGAACTGCTAATAAATCGATAATTGCCGAAGGGGTAAATGGATAGATTACAAACGAAATCGCACCCTTATCCAATTTATAATCCGCGGTAAACCATCGCAACATATAATCGATTACAAACACAGTTGTTGCAATAATTTCTATTATGTCAAATACCACATTTGTTGACTTAAAAGCTAACGGTATTAGGCTACAAATAATGACTACCAACATAAAAATGTCATATAGTGTACTTACTCTATCATCGTCTTTGGAGACTTCTATGATTTCAAATATTCTCTTTCTCATTTCTTGATATCACTTTCTTTCCTGTAGGTTGCCCTATTGTCTTTGAATATAATTTCCTCCTGAATTGCTTTCTATATACCATTGTAGTCAGAGGATGTACGTTAATCTAGAGGTAGCAAAATAAAGAATCAAACCATACCATTCTTTGTAACAAAAAAGAAATGATCCCACGTTTACCCGTACACCCAGCAAACCGATCGCCAGGAGGTCATTCCTTTTATTGCCTGTATAATAGCATAGATTACCTACATGATCAAACTTCTTTTATCCATTGCTCAACCAAAGCATAGTATTTCTCCAATACATCCATCCTGATTGATAGCCCCAGCCCGTATCGACTTCCTGCTTCCCAATCAGTTATCATTTGAGCATTCTCGGCTATAGGCTTAGGAATATTTAGTTCTAATCCTTTTTCTTACACTCTTTCATATAAAAGCACTCCTTATGTTATGTATAAAAACTATACACAAAAACATTCTTTCAGTCAATGTATAAGCAGAGCCCCCTGCTATATCGTCATCTAAATCCGGCGATTTGTGCATTGCCGTGCCGGATGATACTGATGTAGGGGTGAATAAGTATGAAAGATTGGCAAGTTGATATTTTGGCTGAATTGTGATAAAGTTATGCCATATTAACAAGGAGGCCCATCATGATTCAAATTAAACCCGTTTCAGATCTCAGAAACAGATTTTCAGAAATAGAAACCATTGTAAACGCCGGTGAACCGGTTTATTTAACTAAAAATGGATATGGAACTATGGTTGTATTAAGTCTTGAAGAATATTCCAGACTAACCGATACAATCGAAAATGCTCTGGATATAGCAGATATACAAGCTGCAACAACTTCAGAACGTATGTCCCATACTGAAGTATTTTCAAAGCTCAGGGAGAAAGTAAATGGATAAATATACTCTTCGCTATCTTCCATTATTCTATGAAGATTTCAGTGAAATCATAAATTACATTTCTGTGAAATTGAAAAATCCATCGGCAGGCCTTCCTCAATATAAAAGCGAAACCGAATCAAAAAAATTATTTTCTTGTCATATTATAAGACAAAACTGTCACATTTTATTTCAAACTTGTCACACTATACGAGCACATCTAATAAAAAAGTGTCTGCGACACTTCAGCTCCCCTGCCCCTCAATCTTGAGGGGTAAAGGGAGTTTTCTTTTTCTCTTAACTGCTTCATAATAGTCTTATGAACATTCTTCAGGAAATATTCAAAGATAATTATGAGCAAATG
>JAZRYX010000038.1:0-2555 GCA_045600945.1 Lachnospiraceae bacterium | reverse complement strand
TCCCTGTTATGAAGTGACCCCTGTCAAGAGCCAATTTCGGGAATCACCACATTTTATTTTTATTTAAACACCGGTTGCATAAGCAAGGTCTCGGATCCAACAGTCCACGGTCTTGGCCACTCTGTTATACGCGGATTGGTTACCGCAGGTCAATGGTCCGCCGTGAATCTTGCTGTCTAACGTCGTGAATCAATGTATATTATATACAATGTCAACATAGGGACGTCGCAAATAATTCGGACCTAAGAGTGCTCCGAGACCTAGCCTATGCATCCGGTGTTCGTGTCGTTATACAGATGATACTTCCGGTAGTATCAAATTCGTTTAATTATCATCCTGATATTCAGACGGGGCTGTCATAGGCTTTACCACAATGTGGTACGACGTAGCCTTGACTGAAACAGATGAATACTTTATGCAACATTTCCCGTCATCATCCCCCATATAAAACATGCCAGTTCACGGGCAATCGCTGTCGTCGCTATATTTCTTTTAACCTCCTTACCAAGAACCATCCTGTAAAAACGCCTTCTCAATCTTTCGTTTGCTTTATCTGCATACGCTATCACTTCTGCAGAACATCCTTGTTGACGTTGTTTTAACGCTACCGATTTATGACCTATGGTGCCTCTCGTATAACTTTGAGCAGCTTCAACCAATAACCTCCTTAAATGACTGTTTCCCGCCTTAGTTATATTGTAGCGTCTTATATCTTCCGCACTGGATGCCTCACTTGGTACAAGTCCTAAGAAGCCTGCAAACTTTGGTGCTTTTTCAAACCGCTTAAAATCACCTACCTCAACTATCATTGAAAGTGCTGTGTGTGCTTTGATTCCAAGAAGACATCCCATATCTTTTACTTTTTCCCGATATCTTTCACCTGATGCAAGTTCCTCTATTCTTTGATCCAGGCGTGCTATCTTATCTGTAAGATATTCATAAGTAATCAGATATTCTGACAGTGTCTCTTTTATCAATCCTTCAAAATCAAGACTTTTCAGCCATTTCATATGTGCTACAGTCCAGTATGTTTTACCACCTTCAAATATCTTTCCATGGCGAAGTACAAATGCAAGTATCTGCTGTTTTATCTTTTTTAATGCCAGTTTCTGATCATCACGCATCCTGATATATTCTTTCACTGCATTGTCTTCTTCATCAGGAACATACACTTCACTGTAAGTATGAAATGCAAGACACCGTGCTATGTTGGCTGCATCTCTCTTATCTGTCTTTACACGATTGGTGTTCATTATTGCCATCGTTGTAGGTGCTAAGATCTTGCAATCAACGTTATACTCTCGTAGCTTATGATACAGGGAATAACCTAAACATCCCGCTTCATACCCACAAACAAACTTTACATCTCCATATATGCCACGGATTCGTTCCATGTACTTCAGAATAAGTCTGCAATCTGACGGTATCCTCTGCTGATACTCAACTTTGTCGGTATCACAGCGATAACAGCATAAAGTGTAACTTTCCTTATGGACATCCATTCCAACATAAACTATAGTATTCATGTGTGACCTCCTATTGTATGCGGTAATTCCTGTTGCTTCTTACTCTCAACAGATTACAGGTAAATCCGCGAATCTGCAATACGGAGGTCACTTCATATTGTCTATGATTTCCATTGTTGTAAGAACGGGAATATCATTCCGGAACATTCGGCCGGAAAAAGCCTCATGCGGCAAAGAAATAAGCCGACAGCGTTTCGGAAGTATTGCTCCGTAAAGCGGGTCTGCGATTACGACTTCCGCATTTTCGCACGCTTTTTGAATTTCTTCTTCCTCCATAGCGTTAATATCCGCAGAGGAAAGCAGACCGTCAAGCTCCGGCAGGGCTTCCAATGGGTTTATGACCTTGGGTATATATCCGTATTCCATTCCGATTGCGGCTGCAAGAGATCGTGAGCATACGCTCTCTCCGATAATAAAAGATTGAGTATCTTCTTTCGGTATGCTTTCGGAGAAAGCAACTCTGTTCATTCCGTCTGCTGCTGTTTTTTCAAGGCATTTCAGCACAGAATCGGCAAATGAAGTCCCGATCGGTGTGCCTGTCACATACGGTGTGCCGTATTTTTCTTGTAATACCTTTGCAGCTTTTATGCCAACCCCTGAGATCACTAAGTTGACTTGCGCGTCACCTGCGCGGGAGAGGCTTTCAAGAGTGCTGTCCATAGCCCAGCAGCTTATTACGTTCCACCCGTTATGCGAAAGAAAATTATGAATTGAAGATACGGTTCCGCTGAGTGAAAAATCCAGCGGTGTAGCCCCAAGAATGTTGACTGTCCGGGTATGTTTTTTCGCATTCGGATTCGTCATCCGTTCGGCAACTGCCGCAAGTGCCTCCGAAGCACCGCAGAGATAGGAACGCATACCGTTTGTGGGAAATCCGAAACAGGGAATGCCAGGCTCCTCTTCGATCTCCGCCGCAACCGCATCATAGTCAAAGCCGGTCATCATTGGGATGGGCGTACCGGTAATTGCTGCAAAAGCGGGGTGCAGTTCCCGAATGGAAGCAAGCATATCATTTTTCAGTTTTTCGTC
>JAZRYX010000037.1:0-44216 GCA_045600945.1 Lachnospiraceae bacterium | reverse complement strand
GTTTTAGGAGTTGCTGTTACTGTAGTAGAACCGACAGTAAGAGTGTTTCCTGTTGTCGAAATCAAAGTACCATCTGATAAACCAGTAATAGATGTTCTATTTACAGAGCCGTATCCTTCTGGACTTGTATTTACTGTTACTTTTATCGTTGCCGGATTTACAGTAACACTACATGAAGCAGTCTTGCTACCATCTTCTGTAGTTACGGTTATTGTTGCATTTCCGGGTGCAACAGCTGTTACAGTTCCGCCAGAAACTGTAGCTACAGAACCATTGCTGGTTGACCAAGTAACATTCTTGTTTGTAGCATCATTCGGTGCTACAGTTGCTACCAGAGTCTTTGTAGCGCCTACTGTAAGACTTATAGATGACTCATTAAGAGTAACCCCTGTTACGGGTATCGTTGCCGGATTTACCGGAGTTACGTTTGTGAAAAGATAAACTTCCCCCAAACTTGTCTCTGTACTGCTTGCCTTAAAATATTTTTCTGTGTCAGATCCTATATAATAATCCTTCGGGGTACTTCCATATGGATATGATACATGATTTTCACCTGTATATCCAAAACCTCCTGAATTATATGATGTTCCTGATGTGGTAATCTTCGGATTGTTTTGTGCATTTATCTTTAATACTGTTCTACCATTTTTAAGTCCAATTTTACCACTATCACTAATTGATTCTATGGCTTCCCAGATTGCCTTACTATCACTTTCTACAGTAATCGTGTTACCGGAAATATCAACATTTTCTGTTGTAAATGAATCTGAGCTATTGTTTGCAAGTGCTTTACCTTCTCCACTGCTTTTGTTGACAATAAGATACTTCTGCCCTATTACGAACTTATCCGTCAGATAGTATGTCTCGTTCGTTATTTCTTCTTGCCCAGTTCCAACCTTGACGGTTATAGTTGCTTTTCTTTCTGATGTACCGTTGTTATTCGAAATAGTAATCGTAGTAGTGCCGTTTTTTAATCCCGTTACAGTATATGTTTCTGTATCGTCCTTTGAAATCATTGCTGAATTAGGCGTAATTGATACAAACTTATTATTTTCTATGCTTGCAGTATATGTATAATCCTGACTGCCATCATTTGTTACCGTAATTGTTCCACTTTCGCCTACTGCTATTTCAATACTTGCCGTTGGATTCGATTTAGTAGGTGTTACCTCAGCACTTTCTTTTCCGGTTACCGGTATCGGATCTACACTTCCTTCGTTTTCTACAGTCAAATGAATGATTGCCTTGTATATAGGATCTCCCGTATTTCTTTTGCCTGTCAATGTGATATCAGTCGTGCCAGCTTTAAGACCCTTAATTAAAACTTCTCCTTCTTGATTTTCTAGAATCTGTTGATTTGATGCTCCATCTGTTATTGTTGCAATTGAAGAATCATTAACAGTTCCATTAAATGTCCTGCTATGTGCAGTATCTCCATGAGACAGTTTAACTGTTAGTGTTTCATCTACGGCTATACTAGCATAAACTTCTGTACCATTTCCGGTTGATGCTTTTACGCTTATTGATTTACCACCAGATGCAGGTACATCTGCCTCCTTGAATGTAACTTCGATAGTATGATTATTGTCTACCTCATCAAATGTGTATGAATTTCCGGAAATTGAAACTTCACCACCATCCACCTTAACTGTATCAACTTCATATCCAGTATCAGGAGTAAATGTAAATGTCTTTGAGTCTCCTTCTTTAATTCTAACTTCTCCGGCAGGCTTTATAGTACCGCTATCTCCTGAGGATGCAGTTATAGTATAGTATGTAGCTTCCGGATCTTCATTACCCACAAGTTCGATTGTTGCAGGACTTCCCACTACGTTGCCTGATTCACTATAATATGTAAGGGTTAAATTATCGTCAGCTATTTTAGCAACAAGACCTTTGCCTTTTACGTTTCCACTTTCCCCGTATTCAGAATCACTCATGCAACCTGCTGCTGCATACGTGAAGTTGATAGATGTATTGTTGATCTTATCTGTAAAAATCGCATCATAATGATCATTACTGCTGCTATGATTATGACCCCACAAGAAAACAATATTCTGTGCATTATCCGCACCATTCAATGCATCAATAATATCACCAGAACCAAGTGCCGCATAACCATCATGGATGCGAGTGCTTTCACCTGACGTCTTTCCATTATAGCAATGCAATGGGAAATGAGCGAGAATAAATATCGGTCCGGTAAAATCTTTATTAGTTTCAAGGAAATTGTTCAAAGCACTAATGTCTTGCGAATAGTCTTCCGATGAACTTCGTGCACCTAAGGAATACATTAAGTAACTCTGATCATCATTTTCTATATATGTCCCGGCATCAGAATATTTTTTCGTTGTATCATTCTTTTCATGTGTATATCCTCCTGGGCTGTACTCATGATTACCGCAAACCACGAAGTATTTATCAGCTCCTGTACCCGTAACATCATCACTAATCTCGACTTTATTAATTACTTCCCCTGCATATTTCCAAAAGTCTGACGAAGATGCAAATGCCGGACCTAAATCACCAGTAAAACCAACTCTATCAAAATTTGCTGCAATGACTTCATCTGATATAGTATTAAGCCATGTATCAAGACGCTCTGCTGAGCTTACATCTCCTGATCCGTTGTGTACATCAGATGTGAATGCAAGATAGGTTGTATTACCGTCACCTTCGCTACCACCATCAACTTTTACAGTTAATATAGCTGTATATGTGTTGCCACCACTTCCTGTTTCATTTACTCCAGAAATAGTTATTGTCGAAGTTCCTTTTTTTAAACCCTTAATGGTAAAATCAACAGTTCCATTAACATTATTGCTTTTAGCAGGAGCTGTAAACGGAGATGGGAGCGTTAATTGAACAAACTCTTTTTGCTCATCAGGAATTGTAGCTGTATATTTCTTCTCTGCGGAACTAGAATTGCTGATTTTTATCGTTTTTATTTCATTTATATTAATATTGATTGTATAAGGAGTAGGAGACTCTTTACTTGGAATAATCTCAGTATATGATGTCTCTTCTTGTTCCTGTTCTTCCTCGTTTCCGCTTTCAACTTCAAAAAACAATATATCTTTAGAATTTATGTCATTACCAGTTGTAAAGCCAGAACTAGAATAGTTTAAGTAATAAGTTTTACCTGTTTTTACCGATAATTGTTTATCACTATATGACCATAAAAAGGAGCTTTTGTTGTCTGTTGTAGGTGTATTTAATTGGAGCCCGTGTTCACCGCTCTTTTTTCCGACATAATCGGAATCATTTGAAAGAAGATATTTACCGTCAGATTTGTGAGCACTCCATATGATGGTGTCGCTTAATGCATTTTCACTTGTCAACTTACCAGCTATAATCGTCACTTTTGTTGCAGCAACGTCAGAATCGGACTTTTCCAATGCGTAATAATTTTTATTTCCCTGAGAAACGATGACATAACTGCCACCATCGCTGATTTCATCTACGCTTGAATAGGAATACCCTGTAATCTCCTGATCTTCTCCCGGCGTTACACTACCGCTTTCGGTTACTGTCAGATGAACAATTGCTACATAATCACTTCCCTGTGAACTTTTTCCGGTAAGAGTGATATCTGTCGTGCCTTCATTAAGTCCGTTTACCTTAACAGTGCCCTCTTCATCTTTAGCCAAACTATCAATAGATGCACCTTCAGTTATTTTAGCTATGGATCCATTCGCTACTTTATTTGTAAAATTTTTATTTGCGCCACTAACATGGGTTACTGTAATTACAAGTGTTTCCCCAACGGCTATAGTCGCATCTTTTTCAGTCGCTGTTGTTTTTGTTGCTTCTATACTTATTGTTTTCTGCGTCGCACCAGCTCCCAACTGCATTAATGGCGCTTTGGCTGCTTTAACAACGCCGGTGTCTTCAGTTTCTTCTTGTTTTTCTTCAATAATAACTGAATCGATCTTTTCTTCTTCCGGAATCTCAGATACGGATTCTGCATCTTCTGATTTTTCCGGTATTTCTGATTTTTCTGTTACTTCTGATTCTACCGGTGCTTCTGATTCTACCGGTGTTTCTGATTCTACCGGTGCTTCTGAAACAGATTCAGTAACGGCACCTACTGTTGAGGTGGTTTCCGCCATTGATGAAAATGCCGTTGACAGCACAAAAATAAGAGCTAATGTAAAAGCTCCTATCCTTTTTAGCATCTTTTTCATATTGTTTCCCCCTGTTTGTTTCTCTCTCTTTTTAAGCACTTAAAGTCCCATACCCATATAACAATTTTTATGGGGGGGGGGGTAATCTTTAAGTGGTTGAAATATTATAATAATACAAATTTAAATGTAATGCAACTTTGGTTTTTATGTATACAAAAAACACGACCGTTCAGGTCCGATTAATCCAGATTGATGCTTATTCCGTCTGACCATATTCTTTCAATGTCATAATACAGTCTCATATCTTCGTTGAAGATATGTATGATGAAATCGTGATAATCCATCAGTATCCATCCTGAAGAATTGGCGCCTTCTATCTGTCTTGGCTCAACGCCGATTTTTGTAAGCTTGTCTTCTACTTCATCAGCCATTGCTTTTATCTGGTTCAGATTCTTTCCGCTGGCGATAACAAAATAATCAGCCATAACTGATACGTTTGAAATATCGATTACTTTAATCTGCTCGCCCTTTTTTTCTTCAAGTGCCGTAATGGCGATTTTTAATGCTTCTTTAGTGTCTGTCATGTATTCCGTTCTCCTTTAACCATTCATAACATTCAACTGTTTTCTTGTCCATAGGCAGCTTCATCATAAGTATATATGGAATTGTTTCCTCAGAGATCCTGTAAACCGTATATGTAAGGTCTTCAAATGCAGTACGGCGCATCTCTGGAAGTATTGTTATCATTTCCCTTGCAGGTTCTATGAAATCCGCTACAAATATTATTTTATCAAGCAAAGCCATATTTGCCTTACCTGTTGTGTGCCATCTGACGGCCGAGAGTATTTCGGGATCTGTTATTCCGTACTTTTTTTCTGCCACTATCGGAGCACAGACGGCGTGAAGTGTTTTTTCTGACCCATATTCATCACCAGCCATTTCTCTAAGTTCGTCAGTAGTGTACTCTTTGGCACAATCATGTAAAAGACCGGCAAGCTCGGCTTTGTAAACATCTGCACCATATCGCATGGCAAGACAGGCAGCCGTGTATTCAACTCCGAGCGTATGTTCAAATCTTTTATTCGAAAGGACTGATTTAAGCTTCTCTCTTAAATTGTATATAGTTTCTCTTTCCATATATACTCCGCAACTTTTTCGGGAACCATATTGGCTATGTCATTATTAAATCTGACTGCTTCTCTTATTTCGGTAGATGATATATTCACATAATCCGATTTAAGCAGATGAATTATGGCATCATACTTATCCTCCAGATACTTTATCTGGTCTTCTATCGAGCGGCTGTCGAAATTTTCTTTGCGGACTCCGACAACCAGTTCGGATAATTCCATAACCTTCGCCGGTTCATACCATTTCTCTATATTGTCGAGAGAGTCCTCTCCGATGATAAAATAGAACTTATCATTCGGATACTGCTCTTTAAGATGCGTCAGTGTCTGTGCCGTATATGACGGAGTCGGAAGGTGATTTTCATAATCCGATACTATTATCTTATCATAATCTGATACAGCAATCTTTGCCATTTCATACCTTTTATTAAAAGGACTTATAATCTTGTCCTGCTTATGAGGTGGATCAGGCGAGACGAGCAAGATTACATAATCAAACTCGAGTTGATTAAGAGCGCTTTCGGCAAGCATTAAATGACCTTTATGTATCGGATCAAATGTTCCTCCGAGTAATCCTGTTTTTTTCATTTTAATTTTATCTTCCTGTTTTCGGGTTTTCGCGCCTGACGATATAATACTATTTTTCTTCCGATTGTTTGAACCAATTCGGCATCTGCTCTCTCGGCTATAGCTTCACCGATGGCCCTTATATCATCATCACAGTTTTTTAGTACATTGATTTTAATAAGTTCGCGTGCCTCGAGAGCCTCTTCAACGGCTGCGATGAACTCATATGTAAGTGACTCTTTTCCTATGTTGAGAATGGAATCCATGGTCATGGCCATTCCTTTTAAATATGCTCTTTGTTTACTTGTCATAGTATTTACCTGTAATAATCAAATTCATGGCCGTACATCTTTACGGTATCACCGTCCTTGATTCCGAGTTCGGTAAGCTTATCAAGTATGCCGGCATTGTGAAGAAACTTCTGGAAGAAGTCAAAACCTTTTTCCGAATCAAGGTTGGTATAGCCCAGTATTTTCTCAATCCGAGGACCTTCAACAACGAATACAACACCCTGCTTCTCAACTGTATATGGCAGATTCTCATCGTCGTTATATTCTACGTCATACTCTTTTTCAAATACCTGAACATCCTTTGGAAGTTCTTTTAGTATATTCCATATAGCGTGCAGAAGTTCATCTAATCCTTCATGAGTAAATGCAGAAATCGGATAAACATTTATATCAGGAAAAGCTTTTCTTATCTCTTCAATGGGATCGCCTTGGGCATAATCGATGGAGTCTGTTTTGTTTGCTGCGATAAGCATCGGCTTATCAAGTAGAGATTCATCATAACGTCTGAGTTCATCCATCATTACTTTGATATCCTGAACCGGATCTCTGCCTTCGATTGAAGCTGCATCGACAACATGCAGGAGTATCTTCGTACGTTCTATGTGTCGAAGGAAATCATGTCCGAGACCGACTCCTTCAGCTGCACCTTCGATAAGTCCCGGCATATCAGCCATGATAAAACTGTTTCCGTCACCGAAAGTAATTACACCAAGGTTGGGTTCCAGTGTTGTAAAATGATAATCCGCTATTTTGGGGCGGGCATTGCTTACGGCAGAAATAAGTGTGGACTTACCTACACTCGGATAACCGACAAGTCCGACATCAGCAATTATTTTAAGCTCGAGCTGAATATCAAGTTCCTTACCGGGCTGGCCGGGTTTTGCATATTTCGGAACCTGCATGGTGGCAGTGGCATAATGCATATTACCTATGCCGCCTTTACCGCCCTTGAGTATAGTAACTCTTCTGTTCTCTCCGCTCATATCGGCTATGACTTTTCCTGATGCAGCCTCTTTTATAACTGTACCTTGAGGTACCTTAATAATAAGATTATCGGCATCAGCACCGTGACAGCGTCTCTTTCCGCCTTCTTCACCGTCTCCGGCGACATATTTTCTTTTGTGGTGAAAATCAATAAGTGTATTCATACCATCTTCTACCTGAAAGATGATATCTCCGCCTTTTCCGCCGTCTCCGCCGTCGGGACCGCCTACAGCAACAAACTTTTCACGTCTGAAGCTTACATGGCCGTCTCCGCCTTTTCCAGATTTTATATAAATTTTAGCTCTGTCAGCAAACATATTATTCCTCGTGGATGTTTCAATGAAATAGCATATCGCTTGATTCCTATTATAGAAAAAGGCCTCATACTTATGTATGAAGCCTCTGTCTAGACATTTAATTACTTCTCCGGGTATACAGATACCTGCTTGCGATACTTATCCATTCTTTCGAACTTTACATATCCATCAGCTGTTGCAAATAATGTATCATCACCACCACGGCCTACGTTAGTACCTGGATGAATGTGTGTACCACGCTGCTTGTAGAGAATGTTACCTGCTAAAACAAACTGACCATCAGCTCTCTTAGCACCTAAACGCTTGGCCTCGGAATCACGACCGTTCTTTGTAGAACCGACACCCTTTTTATGAGCCATGTCATTACCTCCTTATTATACTTGTTGCTACTTAAATTAACCGTTGATCTTTTCAATCTTAACCTGTGTGAAGAGCTGTCTGTGACCGTTCTTCTTGTGGTAGCCGGTCTTGTTCTTGTACTTGTAAACAATGACTTTCTTGTCCTTGCCTTCACGTACTACAGAAGCTGTTACAGTAGCACCTGCCACTGTTGGTGTTCCGATATTCAGCTCTCCGTTGTTAACTGCAAGAACCTTATCGAAAGTAACAGTTTCACCTTCAGCGACTCCAAGCTTTTCTACCTTAATGATATCGCCTTCAGATACCTTGTACTGCTTTCCACCTGTTGCTATAATAGCGTACATTTCGGATCCTCCTCTTATCATTACTCGCCAATTACGGTGGATATGTAAATCACATATCACTTATAACCCTTTTGAGCGGCATACCCGAGTATTCTAACATTTTCATCAATATATGTCAACGAAATTAATTATATTGTTATTGTTGAAAGAATCATTGTTTATACCTTGATTCTGGAGTATAATTATACCATCTTTGGGCAAAGCCCACTATACTTAGGAGGAATTAAAATGAAAAAAATTTTAGCTATTCTTCTTGCATCAGTTATGGTTCTCAGTCTTCTTGCAGGCTGTGGCGCTAAGCAGGAAGCGGCAGGATCGGCAGATTCAGGTAAGATTAAAATCGGTATCTCAATGCCTACCTATGCTGAGGAACGTTGGTCTGTTGATGAAGAAGCAATGAAAGCAAAATGTGAAGAACTTGGTATTGAGTGCGTAACAGCATGTGCCGAGGGCGACAGCAACAAGCAGAAAGATCAGGTTTCCACTATGATCGCACAGGGTATCCAGGCACTTATTATCGCTCCTAACGATGGTAATGCAGCAGCTGCTATCGTAGATGAGTGTAAGCAGAAAAACATTTACGTAATCTCTTATGACCGTATGATTACAGGTACTTCAAAGCTTGATCTTTACATCACATTTGACTCATGGTATCAGGGCAATCTTCAGGGTAACTTCATTAAGGAAGGCCTTGAGAAGAAATATGGCGAAGTAAAGGGCAACATCATCGTTCTCCACGGAGATCCGGGCGACTCTTGTGCACCGCTTTACTATGGCGGCGGCATCGAGCCTCTTCAGGAGTACATCGATAAGGGCGACATCAATGTTATTTCAGATAATGAGTGTATAGGCTGGCAGCCTTCAGAGGCTACAAAGCATACTGAGAACGCTATGGCTATAGCTGCAGATCAGGGTATCGAAATCGATGCTGTTCTTTCACCGAATGATGGTCTTGCTTCGGGTGCTATCGCTGCTTTAGGCGATGAGCAGGCAAAGAAGACATTGATTACAGGTATGGATTGCGAAGTTGCAGCATGCCAGAGAATTCTTGCCGGAACACAGTCTATGACAGTTTTCGGTGATTCACGTGATATGGGTCGCTCAGCAGTTGAAGCTGCAGTTGCTCTTGTTAAAGATGGTAAGGTAGCTCCGGACGGAACTATGGAAGGTATTGATGAGAATGGAAAGTCTATCGACGTTCCTGCAGTTTTAGTAACTTGTGAATATATCGATGCAAACAATATGAACAAGGTATGGGAGTCAGGTTACCACACAGAAGATGAAATCAAAGGTGGCAACTAATTCCAAATAAGTTTTTACCCGGCCGGTACAGTCCGGCTGGGTATTACTTTGCTTTTCTATAAACTACAAATAATATAAGGATAGGTTTTTTATGGAAGATTATATCCTGCAAATGCAGAACATAACTAAAACTTTCCCGGGAGTAAAGGCACTCGACAATGTTTCTTTCAACGTAAAGCGTGGCGAGGTTCATGCTCTGGTCGGTGAGAATGGTGCCGGTAAGTCCACTCTCATGAAAGTACTCAGCGGTATTTATAAATACGGAGAATATTCAGGTGATATTATTGTCGATGGCGAAGTTCAGCAGTTCAGATCTCTCCGTGATTCAGAAGCAAAAGGAATCGCCATCATCAATCAGGAGCTTGCTTTGTGTACAAATATGAATGTTGCAGAAAGCATTTTCCTCGGAAATGAAATCAAGAACAAACAGGGCATAATTAATTGGCCTGAAACATATAAACGAACATCGGAAGTGTTGAATCAGGTTCATCTCAGCATTAATCCTGAAACTACGGTTATTAATCTGGGCGTGGGTCAGATGCAGCTTCTGGAGATTGCGAAGGCTGTCAGCAAGCAGGCAAAGATACTTATTCTTGACGAACCTACAGCCGCTCTTACAGATGATGAATCGGAAAGACTGCTCTCTCTTATCAAAGAGTTCCAAAGTAACGGTGTAACATGTATCTATATTTCACATAAGCTTGATGAAGTATTCAGTATAGCGCAGACAATTACGGTACTTCGAGATGGTCAGACTGTAGTTACAAAAGATAAGAACGATATTACAAAACCGGAGCTTATCTCCTACATGGTTGGACGTACTCTTTCCCAGATGTTCCCCCGTCGCGAGCATACTCCGGGTGAGATAAAGTTTGAGATGAGGAACTGGTCTGTGGATCATCCTCAAATCAAAGGTAAAGAAGTACTTCATAATATCAATATCAATGTACGTAAAGGAGAAATCGTCGGTATCGCCGGGCTTATGGGTGCAGGACGTACCGAACTAATGATGAGTCTCATCGGATCATATGGCAGCAATATTCGCGGCGAGGTTTTTTATGATGGTAATAAAGTCGATATACATTCTTCCGAAGATGCCATCAAGAACGGAATCTGCTATGTATCGGAGGATCGTAAGCGGTACGGACTGATTCTTATGCAGGATATCAAGTTTAATGTCAGTCTCCCGGTTCTTAAGAGACTTTCGAAGGGCGGGGTTATCGATGATAATCAGTTGCTGAAAGAAGTTGCAGAATATGTTAAGGCACTTAATGTTAAAACTCCGAGTATCGAGCAGCTTACCCGTAACCTCTCAGGCGGTAATATGCAGAAAGTCGTTCTTTCCAAATGGCTTATGACACATCCTACTGTACTTATTATGGATGAACCTACCAGAGGAATCGACGTCGGTGCCAAGGTTGAAATCTACAATATCATGAATGACCTTGTTGATCAGGGAATGAGTGTTATCATGATTTCTTCCGAGCTTCCGGAGGTTCTGGGAATGAGTGACAGAATATATGTCATGCATGAAGGCTCCATTACGGCTGAACTTGATTATAAGGATGCTTCTCAGGAACTTGTTATGGAATACTGCACCGGATTAAAGAATATGTATAAAGATTAATAAGAGAAGGGGTTTATAAAATGCAAGAATTAAAAATCACTATTAAAAAGAATATTCAGCAATATACCATGATCATTCTTCTGTTATTGATCTGGTTGATTTTCTTTGTTACTACCAAGGGAGTTTTTCTTTCACCCATCAATATTACCAACTTGTTCCTTCAGATGGCTTTTATTGGTATAGCATCAAGTACTATGGTTCTGATTATGGTCTGCGGACATATCGATCTTTCTGTAGGATCAGTAATCGGTTTCTGTGGAGCTGTTATCGCATACCTGCTTAAGTTTGCGAACTGGAATATAGTTCCGGCTCTCATTGTTACGGTACTCTGTGGTTCTCTGGTAGGTGTATGGCAGGGATTCTGGGTAGCCAGGATGCATCTTCCGGCATTCATCGTTACTCTTTCATCCGAGTGGGTATTCCGTGGTCTTATTATCGGTGTTACAAATTCTCAGACTATCCAGCCGAATAATGAAATATTCAAAGCTATAGGTCAGGGATATTTACCGAATATATTAGGAGCAGATGCCGCTATCAACGGAACAGCACTTCTGTTCGGACTTATTGCAATCATTGCCTATATCATTTCCCAGATCAGAGCCAGAAAGAATAAACAGAAATATAATTTTGCTGTTGAATCAAAGGGATTGTTTATCGGAAAGCTTGTTCTCCTTTCGGTTATCATAGCAATCTTCTTCTGGGTATTTGCGCAGGATCGTGGTGTTGCTATACCGCTTATCATTCTTGCAGTAGTTATCTTAACGATAAGCTTTATTTCCAAGAACACTGCATTCGGACGTCACATATATGCAATAGGCGGTAATCGTGAGGCAGCGGCCCTTTCGGGTGTAAATGTACAGAAAGTAACATGGCTTCTATTCATACTTGAAGGTACTGTCTGTGCTATCTCAGGTATCGTATATACTGCCAGACTTAATTCAGCTGCTATTGCTGCAGGACAGGGAAATGAAACAGACATTATCGCCGCAGCAATTATCGGAGGTACATCTCCTGCAGGTGGTAAAGGAAGCGTTGTAGGATGTGTAATCGGTGCTCTGGTTATGGCATCTCTCGAAAACGGTATGTCTATTCTTTCGCTGGGTTCATTTGAGAAGTACGTTGCAAAAGGACTTATCCTTCTATTTGCAGTAGCAATCGATGAACTTACAAAGAACGCAAAGAACTAAATATACCTAATAAAGGCAAGGGATAAAATATTCCCTTGCCTGTTATAAAATTAAAGAGCTCACAGATTTGTGGGCTCTTTTGATTTGTCTATTTGTATCATTTCTTTGCGATAGCTTCTTTTGCTTTCTTTGCAATTTCTGCTGCAGTGATTCCGTATGCTTCAAGCACCAGAGGAGCTTTACCTGATCTGCCGAAGCAGTCATTAACACCATGTCTGATAACAGGTACTCTGTTATCTGACTCTGCAATAAGCTCTGCAACTGCTGATCCAAGACCACCTTTAATCGTTGCCTCTTCTGTGGTAACGATAGCTCCGGTCTCTTTAGCACATTTAAGAACGAGTTCCTCGTCAAGAGGCTTGATTGTATGCATATCAACAACTCTTGCTGAAATGCCTTCTGCAGCGAGCAGTTCAGCTGCTTCAAGAGACATCTGAACATTCATACCGACAGCGATGATTGTAACATCTGTTCCGTCTTTAAGTACAACACCCTTACCAATTTCAAATTTATATCCCGGAATCTGATCAGTAACTGTTTCGACAGCAAGACGTCCTAAACGCATATAAGCCGGTTTGTCGAAGTTGATGAGTGCTTCTACGGCCTGTTCCATTTCATTGGCATCACATGGACAAAGAACTGTCATACCCGGGATGGCTCTCATGATAGCAAAATCCTCAATACACTGATGTGTTGCTCCATCTTCACCTACTGAAAGGCCGCCGTGTGAACCGATTACTTTAACATTAATCTGAGGATATGCAACTGAGTTTCTTACCTGCTCCCATGCTCTTCCTGCTGAGAAAATAGCAAATGAGTTTGCAAACGGTTTAAGTCCGCATGTAGCAAGACCTGTTGCACAACCGATCATATTAGCTTCTGCGATACCCATGTCGAAAAATCTCTCAGGGCATGCAGCCTTAAAATATTTAGACATTGTTGCGCCTGCAAGGTCTGCATCAAGTACAACAAGTTCCGGATATTTCTCTGCAAATTTTGCAAGTGACTTTCCGTATGCTTCACGTGTAGCAATCTTATCTCCCATCGTTTAACCCTCCAGACTCTTAATTGTTGCTTCAAGCTCTTCCTTTGCCTGAGCATACTGCTCGTCATTAGGAGCTTTTCCGTGCCAACCAACCTGATTCTCCATGAAGCTTACGCCTTTTCCTTTAGTTGTCTTTGCAAGAAGAACAGTAGGCTGTCCTTTAGTTGCTTTTGCTTCATCGTATGCAGCTTTAATTGAATCAAAGTCGTGTCCGTCAATCTTTATTACATGCCAACCAAATGCTTCGAACTTCTTATCAAGTGGTTCTGTCGGCATAACTTCAGCTGTAGGTCCGTCAATCTGGAGACCGTTTACATCTACGCAGATACAGAAGTTATCAAGGTTATACTTTGCAGCAGACATCATAGCTTCCCATACTTCACCTTCTGCAAGCTCTCCGTCACCGAGGATAGCGTATACACGGTAATCCTTTTTATTGATCTTTCCTGCAAGAGCCATACCGCCGGCAACAGCGACACCCTGTCCGAGTGAACCTGTACTCATATCAACACCTTTAATAGACATCTCAACATGTCCTGACATATGAGCGTCAATACGACGGAACTGATCAAGATCAGATACAGGGAAGAATCCTCTTTCGGCAAGTACTGCGTACATAGCCGGTGAGCAATGTCCCTTACTCATAACGAATCTGTCTCGATCCGGATTCTGGTAGGTTTCGGGAGTTACGTTCATCTCTTCATTGTAGAGATAAGTGAGAACATCGATACAGCTTAATGAGCCGCCCGGATGTCCTGATGCTGCTTTGTAAACCATTGTTACTGCATCGAGTCTGGCTTTAGCAGCTGCAAGTGCCAACTTTTTCTTGTCCATCTTTTCCTCCATATATCTGTATTTATAATGTTTATGTATTACTAACTAAACCATTTAATATTATACGCCTATTATTCATATAAGCAAGAACGAGTTTATCTTAAGCAACCGGCACTTTCCTGTTCAAGTTTAAGAGCACTTTCATAAGCTTTAAGATACTTTGCATATCCTGCAATATCATCGGGATCGGCCATAACCGTAGTTGATTCAACTGTGCTGAATACCTTGTTTTTCAGATATTCATCAATACTTTCATCGGCGTCTCTATTGATCTGATATGCAGCAAGAAGAGCCATTCCGTAAGGACCGCCCTCTCCGGCATTAATATTGACTGTTACCGGTACATTAAGTGCTGCGGAAAGGAATTTTTGTGATGCATTCGTGGTTTTGAACAAGCCGCCGTGTCCGGTAAGGGATTTTCTGTTTACGCCTTCTGCATCGAAAATCTTATTCTTGCTTGCAATAGCGGCAAATACGCCATAAATATTCGAACGCATGAAATTGGGTAAAGTCAGTTTAGATTCAGGTTTTCTGACCATAAGAGGTCTGCCTTCCGGGCAGTCCATAACTGCTTCACCGGCCAGGTAATTATATACAATTATATTGTCGGCATCAGCTTTCCCTTCTAGAGCGGCATTAAATACTGTTTCGTAAATCTTACCGATTTCAATAGGTTGACCTGCTCTCTCACTCATTTCCCGGAACATATTTACCCAGGCGTCGATTTCCGATGCACCGTTTCCAAGGTGAATCATAGCAACAGGTTTTCCACCGGGTGTATTTACAATGTCTATCTCTCTGTAGACTTTACTTAGATTCTTATCAAGTACGAGCATTAAAAATGTAGATGTTCCTGCCGATAAATTTGCGGTTCCCGGTTCAACGGCATTTGTACATACCATTCCGGTTGCCGCATCGCCTTCAGGAGGCGCCATTATACATCCGGATTTAAGCTTTCCGCTCGGATCAATCAGTTTTGCACCAGCTTCTGTGAGTTTTCCGGCATCTCCGCCTGCTGCTACCGGCTTGGGAAGTATATCGAGAAGTGTCCATGCGTATCCCTTGTCTGCAATCAGTTCATCGAATTTTGCAACTCTGTCCTTATCATAGCTCATATTCTCGCAGTCAAACGGAAACATGCCGGATGCTTCATCTATTCCGACTACCTTCTTTCCGGTCAGAAGGTAATGAATATATCCGGCAAGTGTGAAGAGATGAGAAATATCAGCCACATGTCCGGCATTCTCTAAAACCTGCTCATAAAGATGAGATACACTCCATCTCATTGGCATATTGAAATCAAGCAGTTCGGAAAGTATGTCTGCTGCTTTTCCTGTATTTGTATTTCTCCATGTCAGGAACGGGAATAACTGTTTGTTATCTTTATCCAGAGCAATATACCCATGCATCATTCCGGAAATACCTATTGAGTCAATATCGGTAAGTACTTTCCCGAATTTCTTTTCGTAATCCGAACTTAAATCAGCATAACTTGCCTGAAGTCCTTTGATGGCATCCTCAAGTTTATAGGTCCATAAATTATTGACAAGTTCGTTCTCCCATGTATAGGATCCGCTGGCAAGAACCTTATGATTCATGTCGATAAGAACTGACTTGATTCTGGTTGATCCGAATTCAATACCGAGAGCAATCTTAGAGTTACTCATTTTATTTCCCCTTTCTTAATTGAAATATTGCAATACCGTGTTTTTATCGTTCTTAAGCTGATTTATGAGTTCATCCACTGTTTCAAATTTCTGCTCTTCACGGATAAACTTCAGAAAATCGATCCTGATAATCTGCCCGTATATATTTCTGTCAAAATCAAATATATATGTCTCACATTTAACAACAGAACAATCTGTTTCCTTTACGGTAGGATTATATCCGATGTTCGTCATAGATAAGTATACCTGACCGTCTTCAAGATGGGTACGTGTAGCATATACTCCGCGTCTGGGAAGTAATTTATCGGCAGGAGGTATAATATTGGCGGTCGGGAATCCGAACGTACGACCAAGCTTTTTATTATGCAATACCTCTCCTGTTATTGAATAATAATCTCCCTTCAGAGCAAGAATCTGATCAACTAAACCGTCGGAAAGCAGCGTTCTGATACGTGTTGAACTGATGTCTGTGTCATCAGCTTTGATTTTATCTATGATTGTCACTTTGTAATCATATGTGTCGGCATATTGTTTCAGTAATGAAGCATCGCCGGATTTGTTATAACCGAATGAGCAGTCATCTCCTGCAACTACCCATGCCATTTTCATCTTTTCAACGAGAATATTCTTAAGAAAATCCTCACCGCTTGTCATGCGAATATCATCCGTGAAAGGATACTCAACAAGATAATCTATTCCTTCATTTTCAAGGTAATGATGTTTTTCCTCATTAGAGGCTATCAGGAGTTTATCCGGCCAAACAAAAGTAAAGGCTGCAATTTTCAGCCCGTAGAGATCCCTGATTCTGCGCATTTCTTCAAAAATCTTCTGATGTCCTAAGTGGTCACCGTCAAATTTTCCTATAGCTACGACAGTTCTTTCCGGAAGTATGAAATCAATAGTTTCAGTTATTGTAACCACAGAACTATTATACCATAAAGATCTATTCCGGGACGAGGGTTTGACATATATAAGCATAAAAATTACAATTAAAGAATGAGTACAAAGCCGAGAAAAATCAATATTCCGGGAGATAAATCCATCACACACAGGTCGATTATCCTGGGTTCTATAGCAAGAGGGAAAACTCTTATCTGTCATCCCCTGCTTTGTGATGATACATTATCAACAATAAACGCTTTCAGGACGCTTGGTGTTAAGATCATAAAAAGATCCGACAGGCTTGAAATATACGGTCGTGGTCTTAACGGGCTTACAGTGCCTGATACAATAATTGATTGCGGCAACAGTGCGACTACCATGCGCCTTCTTATGGGGTTACTGGCCGGTCAGAACTTTGATTCGTACCTGACCGGTGATGAAAGTCTCATGAACAGGCCCATGGACAGAGTAATCATACCTCTTACTCAGATGGGCACCTCAATAGTGCGTGAAGATAATGTATATCATATATCCGGAAGAAAATTAAAGTCAGTTGTATATGATATGCCGGTATCGAGCGCTCAGGTTAAATCTGCGATCATGCTGGCGGATTTATATGCTGAAGGCACTTCTGTCATCAATGACACGGGGACAAGCAGAAATCATACGGAACTTATGCTTGATTATTTTGGGAAACCATTAAGGGGGAGAAAGATAACAATACCGGGAGATGTCAGTTCTGCCGCCTATCATATAGCAAGAACTCTCCTGATACCCGGAGCAGAAATTACGATAAAAAATGTCGGAGTGAATCTCACAAGAACCGGTTATATTGATGTATTAAGATCAATGGGAGCTGAAATCCGTATTAGAAAAATCCGAAGATACGGTTACGAACCTGTTGCCGATATATCGGCAAGATACTCACATCTTCATGCCACGGAAATATGCGGAGCTATGATACCGAGAGTAATTGACGAACTGCCTCTTCTGGCGGTTTTGTCAGCATTTGCAGAAGGCAAAACCGTGATACGCGATGCAGGCGAGCTTAGGTTTAAGGAATCTGACAGAATACGATCGGTTGTTCTGGGACTTAAAACATTAGGTGTAAATGCTATCGAACTGCCGGACGGACTTGAAGTTACCGGTATGTCTTCCGATAATATGCGGGCCGGTGTTATTGATTCATACAATGACCACAGGATAGCGATGTCTTTTCTTATACTTTCCGGAATCATTCCGGGAATAAAAGTTGAAAATAAAGAATGTGTGGCAGTTTCCTACCCCACATTCTTTGAGGATTATTACATTTGAGATTTGGTTTTGAGCATTGCTCTCTTTCTGAGCAGCGGATCAAGGATCTTTTTACGGATTCTCAGGCTTTCCGGAGTAATCTCAAGGAGCTCATCTGTATCTATGAATTCCAGAGACTGTTCAAGACTCATGATCTTCGGCGGTACAAGCCTTAAAGCCTCATCGGCACTTGATGAACGAGTGTTGGTGAGCTTTTTTGTTTTGCAGACATTGATTTCAACATCTTCTGATTTACCGGTCTGGCCAATTATCATACCTGCATATACTTTATGACCGGGTCCGATGAAGAGCTCACCTCTTTCCTGAGCATTGAAAAGACCGTATGTGATGGACTCTCCGCTCTCAAAACAGATGATTGAACCGTTTCTTCTGTAGAACATATCACCCCTGTAAGGTGCATATCCGGCGAACTCGGTATTGATGATGCCCTCTCCTTTTGTGTCTGTCATGAACTCACCTCTGTATCCGATAAGTCCTCTTGACGGGATGGAGAATTCAAGTCTTGTATATCCGCCGTGTATCGGAGTCATACCCATAAGGTCTCCCTTACGTGTAGTGAGTTTTTGTATAACGGAGCCGGTGTAGTCTTCGGGAACATCTATATAAGCTATTTCCATAGGCTCCTGTTTTTGATTGTTTTCGTTGTACTTGTATATAACTTCAGCCTTGCTTACGGCAAATTCGTACCCTTCTCTTCTCATGTTTTCAATGAGTACTGAAAGATGCAGCTCACCGCGTCCGCTTACCTTAAATGTATCGGGTGAATCGGTTTCTTCAACACGTAAAGATACATCGGTGTTCAGCTCACGGAACAGTCTTTCGCGTATATGTCTTGAAGTAACATATTTGCCTTCCTGTCCGGCAAGCGGTGAATCATTAACCATGAAGAACATCGAAATTGTAGGCTCGGAAATCTTCTGAAAAGGTATGGCCTGTGGATTATCAACAGAGGTGATTGTATCTCCGATATGTATATCGGAAATCCCGCTTATTGCAACGATGCTTCCTATTGTTGCTTCATTTACTTCAACTCTGGCAAGACCGTCAAATTCATAAAGCTTTCCGATTTTGATTTTCCTGAACTTGTCAGGTTCATGGTGGTTAACGATAGCACATTCCTGATTGACTTTTATTGTTCCGTTATCCACTTTGCCTACACCGATACGACCGACATATTCATTATAGTCGATCGTACTGATAAGAACCTGAGTATCTGCATCAGGATCTCCGGCCGGAGCCGGTATGGATTTGATGATGGTTTCAAAAAGAGAAACCATATCATTGTTATCATCTTCAAGTGAGTACCTGCACCATCCGCTTCTGGCACTTGCATAGACGAACGGACACTCGAGTTGTCTGTCACTTGCATCAAGGTCCATGAGGAGCTCAAGGACTTCATCAACGACTTCTTCCGACCTTGCCTCGGGACGATCGCACTTATTGATACAGCATATAAGATCAAGATCCAGCTCTATTGCCTTCTTGAGGACGAATTTTGTTTGAGGCATAACTCCCTCATACGCATCAACTACAAGAATGACACCGTTAACCATCTTAAGGACACGTTCGACCTCGCCGCCGAAATCAGCATGTCCGGGTGTGTCGATGATATTGATCTTTACATCTTTATAAGAAACAGCTGTATTTTTGGACAAAATAGTGATACCGCGCTCACGTTCGATATCATTTGAGTCCATGACACGATCGACTACTTCCTGATTTGCCCTGAATATACCGCTTTGTCTTAAAAGCTGATCAACAAGGGTTGTCTTTCCGTGATCAACGTGTGCGATAATTGCAACATTTCGGATATTATCTCTGTTAATTTTCATAATACTTCAACCTTACCATTGATGTCTGTAAAATATATCTCTTCTTTGTTGATTAAGCTGGCCTTTGCGGCACTCAATTCCTCAACCTTATCTATTATATTCGTATAAATGGATTTGTCTACTGCTATACTTAATTTAATTTTGTCGGAAAAATCCGGATTTAGCAGATAAACAGGTTCTTTTTCTGCCATTTTCTGAAGTTTTCCGTAGAAATCATAGTCAATTACATATGTGAGCAGTATTCCGTCGTGTCTTTCGGTAATAGTAGAATGTTCAAGGCAGGACTTTGCGGCAGCCTGATATGCTCTTACAAGACCACCGGTGCCAAGAAGTGTTCCGCCAAAATATCTTGTAACAATTATCATCGTATCATGAAGACTATTCCCTTCAATGACGTCTAATATCGGTTTTCCGGCAGTTCCGGAGGGTTCACCTGCATCGGAAAACTTTTTGGGCGCAGGATCTCCGCTCAGAACATAAGCATAGCAATGATGGCTTGCATCCCAGTATTTTTTTTTGACCTCATCCATAAAAGACGTAATCTCACCTTCGCTGTGTACTGGACGGACATCGGCTATGAATACGGACTTTTTCTCTTCTATTTTTCCGGAACCTCCGGAATACAGTATATTGTAAGTATTCTTCATAGTTTCTATTATAGAACTTTTACCTTTCTTTTGGTATAACAATTCTACTTATGGTATAATATTTCTGTTTGGAGGCATTATGGATTTTTCGAGAATTGCTGTCGAAAAGAAGCTGAAAGACAATAAGACAAATTCAAGAAAATACTTCAACAAGGTTATTGTCTGGATTTTAAAAACAGTCCTTGTTGTTGTTCTTTTGTGTACGATTTTTGCACTTAGTGCAGGTGTCGGTGTATTCATGGGTATAGTAGATAATACGCCGGAAATAAGCATGGAAAGTATCGTACCGATGGGATATGCGACCGGTGTATATAATGCTGACGGACAACTTACCGATACTCTTGTAATGGAAGGTTCCAACCGTGCAGAAGTAACATATGACGAATTACCTCAGGATCTGATCAATGCATTTGTGGCAATTGAGGATGCGCGATTCTGGGAACACAACGGTATCGATACCCGTGCCATCTTCCGTGCCGCAAAGGGCGTTCTTACGGGAAATTCAGAAGGCGGTGGATCGACTATCACTCAGCAGCTTATCAAGAATAATGTCTTCAACGGTGGTTTCGAAAAGAGTTTCGGTGAGAAACTTGAACGCAAGTTCCAGGAGCAGTATCTGGCTGTCGAACTTGAGAAAGTTATGGATAAGAAACTCATCCTGACAAATTACCTTAATACAATCAATCTCGGTAACAATTCCCTGGGAGTAAAGGTTGCGGCAAAGAGATACTTTGACAAGGATATTTCAGATCTCACTCTTTCAGAGTGTGCTGTTATTGCAGGAATCACTCAGAACCCTTCAAAGCTTAATCCTATTACAGGTAAAGAAAGAAATGCTGAAAAACGAGAAGTAATATTGCAATATATGCAGGACCAGGGTTATATAACCGAAGAACAAAGACTTGAGGCTCTGGCTGATCCGGTATATGACAGAATACAGAATATCGATATAGTTTCCAAGGAAAATATGCGTACATATTCTTATTTTACGGATGAGCTTGTTGATCAGGTCAGCGAGGTTCTGAAAGAGGAATTCGGATATACCGATACTCAGGCACATAATATGCTTTACAGCGGCGGATTATCAATTTACACCACTCAGGATCCGAAGATACAGGAGATAGTTGATTCCGAGGTAAATGATCCGGAAAACTATGTTTCTTCAAAATATGCGATTGAATACAGATTGTCTGTACAGGATAAATTCGGCGAGACAAAACACTACTCCGAAAAGACCATGAAAGAATGGGCAGCGGCAAATGAGAAATCTTATGTCATTCTATATGAGACTGAGGAAGATGCACGGGCTGCTGTCAGTGAGTATCGCGACAGTATAGTCGGAAATGATGGCGAAGTGGTTGGTGAGAGCCTTGTAACTACACTTGAACCACAGGTAAGCTTCGTAATCATGGATCAGTCTACCGGATACGTAAAAGCTATATCAGGCGGACGAGGAACAAAAAAAGCATCACTTACTCTTAACAGGGCAACCAATTCTTTAAGACAGCCGGGATCCACATTTAAAGTGCTTTCTGCATTCGGACCTGCTATCGATGCCTGCGGTGCTACTCTTGCTACTGTATATTACGATGCCCCTTATACAGTCGGAGCAAAGACATTCAGAAACTGGTATTCTTCCGGATATGCAGGTTGGTGTAATATACGTGACGGAATCGTATATTCGATGAATATTATCGCCGTACGTTGCCTTATTGAGACCGTAGGTCCGGAACTGGCAATTGATTACTGCAGGAGACTTGGTATCACGACTCTTACCGATACTGATTATAATGCTTCTACTGCTTTAGGTGGTATAACGCTGGGTGTAAGCAATCTTGAACTTACGGGCGCTTATGCAGCCATAGCAAATCACGGACAATATATTAAACCCAAGTTCTTTACAAAGATACTTGATCATAACGGAAAAGTAATATATGAGGTAAAGAAGGAACCTGTTCAGGTGTTTAATGAATCAACGGCATTTCTTCTTACAGACGCCATGAAAGATTCAATGTTGCCTAACAGGCTGTATTCCAGCGGTGATATGAGTGTAAACTCGACTTCTACCGCGGCACATCTTGATGGAATGAGCTGTGCAGGCAAATCAGGTACGACATCCAATAACTACGATATATGGTTTGCCGGATTCACACCGTATTATACGGCAGCGGTATGGGCCGGATATGATAATAATGAGAATACTCTTTCGGGACAGACATCATTCCATAAACAGATTTGGAAAAAGATTATGACAAGGGTTCATGAAGGACTGGTTGATCCAGGATTTACGGTTCCGGACTCAATTACAAAAGCTACTATATGTCGTAAATCAGGGTATTATCCGGGAGAATTCTGTGAACTGGATACCAGAGGAAATCCGACCTATTCCGAATATTTTGCTATCGGTACAGAGCCGAACAGAAGCTGCAATCACCATATCGAGACAGGTATCATCGTTCCTGAAGGATCAGAATATACAGATGATCTCAGTTATATTCCGCCTGAGACAGAACCTGAAACTGTAGATCCTTTCCAGTATGAGGAATATGGACCGGGATTTGTTATTCCGATAGCTCCGGGAGAGGCTAACGAATATTACAACGGACCGGGAATGGTAGAACCACCACCGATGCATTAACGCAGATTTTATAATAGGAAATGCTGAGCAATTTCCTGTTATGTATAAAAGAGCGGGGATTAATCTCCTCGCTCTTTTCGTGCAAGTTCCGCAGCTTCATGATCCGGATAATTATCGATTACCTGAGTGAACATTTCATTTGCTTTCTTTCTATCTCCCATCTGGAAATAACAAAGACCCTTTTTATAAATAGCTACGGGGTTTTCGGGATGTACGGAAATACTTAAATCATAAAGATCCATTGCTCCCTGATAATCCTGATCTTCATACAACCTGTCTCCGTTATGAGTTATAGTAACATATCCGTCATTATCAAAATACGTTTTAAGTTCGTTATAATACTCTGTCGGAGAAACTGTTGATTCAGCTGATTCTTCGGTGTCAGTAACATCCTCTATGAAATTCGGATTAATTTTAGCGTATAATCCGGCGGCTTTTTCTATGTTTCCTGCATCATATGCTCTTATTGCCCCCATAAGATTCTGAAGTGTCAGGCGCTTGTTGTCATTTACTTCATTTATGCTTTCCATTTCGGACTGTATATGAGACATCTCCTGATTTAATACTTCCTCTTCTTCGGCTTTCTGCTTAAGCGTTTTGTTTGCTCCGGAAAGCTGCTGGCTGACATTTATAACTTGTTTGTTATATTCCTTTGATATAGCAGCTTCCTTAACCGGTAAATAGATAAAAACGACACTTGCTATGCCTATAAGAAGTCCTATCAGAACATTGCTTGCTGTAAGTAAAGCCTGATGTTCTTTATATGGTTTCGGAATAATGATATCAGAATCTTCTTTTGCATTTTCGGGACTTATTACTTTAGTCAGAGATTTTTTAGATCCTTTTGAGCTCTTCTGATAGCTCTTAAGTTCTTCAATACATCTTATTGCAAGAGAATTACCTCTGTCTATCCTTAATACATTCTGGAAGCTTCTGTAAGCTTTGGGATAGTCTCCCGTCTCCATATATAGAAGACCTAAAAGTAAATGTGCCCTCATATATGATTTATGGGTTTCGGTTACCTTTGCAAGCTGAAGTATGGCAAGATCATCAGTTCCGGACTGTGAAAGTTCAAGAGCCTGATTAAATTTAAGGATTGCCTGACCATATGAATCAAGGAGTCCGCTTTGACGCTGCAAATCATTTAAATATCTGTCAGCATCATTATTTTGAGGTTGTAAATTAAGGCTCAGTACCCACTGAACCAAGGCATCTGAAGCTTCGCCTATATGATAGTAAATCAGTCCCAACAGGTTTCTTGCATCTGTATTTCTTTTGTTGAACTTCAATGCTTTTTTAAGGTTATCAGCCGCACCTGTGAGATTCTTTTCCTGTGCCAGCTTCAGACCAATATTATAATAGCTGTTGGAGATGTATATACATCTTCTTGCTATATCCATGATCACTCCCTGGCAGCACTTTTTAACATTTCAAGCATAATATCCTGAACATCGGTGATATCGCTGTGAACTATAGCCTCTTCGACTTTTGAAATCTCAAGGCTGGGCTTGAAATTATTAATCTCTTCATCAAAATTAATCATTCTTTAGACCTCAATACTGTAAGCTGATCCTGAACCTGTTTAAGCATATTCTCATATTTAGCGAGTTTATCCTTTTCTTCATTTATTTTAGCTTCAGGAGCTTTTGACATGAATTTTTCATTTCCGAGCATATTGTGTGAACGATTAATTTCGTTCATAAGTTTTTCTTCTTCTTTTGTAAGTCTTTCAATCTCTTTACCAAAATCAACCAGATCTTCAAGCGGAATGAAAATAGTAGCTCCGGATATAACTGTTGATACAGCATCAGCAGCTATGTCGTTTTTATCATTTTGTATAATCACTTCACTTGCATTTGCAAGAGACTTGAAGAAATCAGCGCAGTTTTCAAAACTGTCTTTTAATTCCTTATCACTTAAAACAACGTGAACGGATGCTTTTCTGCTCGGGGCAACATTCATGTTTGTTCTGAGATTTCGGATTGCTCTTATGGCTTCCATAACAGTTTCCACTTCTTTTTCTTCGAGACTGAAGTTGAATTCTGCGTCATACAAAGGCCATTCTGAAATCATTATGGATCTTTCATTTTCGTTGAGATTCTTATATATCTCTTCTGTAATAAACGGCATAAACGGATGAAGCAGTTTAAGTGATTTGTTCAGAACTGTAATTAAAGTCCATAAAGCGGCATCGCGGGTTTGGTCCTCTTTGTTCCACAAACGAGGTTTAACCATTTCGATATACCAGTCACAGAACTCCTCCCAGATAAAGTCATATATCTTTGAAAGTGCGATTCCCAACTCGAATTTATCAAGATTCTCGGTTACTTCCTTAACTACTGTATTACATCTGGAAAGAATCCATTTATCTGAGAGCATAAGTTCAGCCGGTTTGGAAAGAACTTTACCGTCTTCGAGATTCATCATAATGAATCTTGAAGCGTTCCAAACTTTATTTGCAAAGTTACGACTTGCTTCTACTCTTTCCCAGTAGAATCGCATATCATTTCCCGGAGCATTTCCGGTAATCAAAGTCATCCTTAATGCATCAGCACCGTATTTATCTATTACTTCGATAGGATCGATTCCGTTTCCGAGAGACTTGCTCATCTTTCTTCCTTGTGAGTCACGAACAAGACCGTGTATAAGAACAGTATGGAACGGGCTCTTTCCTGTCTGTTCATATGCAGAGAATACCATACGTACTACCCAGAAGAATATGATGTCGTATCCGGTAACAAGTACATCTGTCGGATAAAAATAATCCATCTCAGGGGTATCTTTTGGCCAGCCTAAAGTTGAGAAAGGCCATAGTGCCGATGAAAACCAGGTGTCAAGGGTATCTTCATCCTGAGTTAAGTGTGAGCATCCGCATTTCGGGCAGACATGCGGTTGTTCACGAGCAACCACAAGCTCACCGCATTCATCGCAATAATATGCCGGGATTCTGTGACCCCACCATAATTGTCTTGAAATACACCAGTCTTTAATATTATACAACCAATGAAGATATGTCTTTGTGAAGCTTTCAGGAACAAATTCAAGCTCACCTTTTTCAATAGCCGCTATAGCAGGTTTTGCAAGTTCATCCATCTTTACGAACCACTGTGGTTTAATCATAGGCTCGATGGTAGTTCCGCATCTGTCATGAGTACCTACAGCATGCGTATGAGGAACGATTTTAACAAGAAGACCGGACTCTTTCAAATCTTCAACCATGGCTTTACGTGCTTCATATCTGTCCATTCCGTCATATTTTGAACCTGTACAGCTGATTTTTGCATCATCTGTAAGAATATTAATCTGAGGAAGATTATGACGCAGACCTACCTCAAAATCGTTAGGATCGTGCGCAGGAGTGATTTTTACACAACCTGTTCCGAATTCCATATCGGCATGTTCATCGGCCACAACAGGAATCTCCCTGTCAGTAAGAGGCAGCTTAACATATTTACCTATTAAATCCTTATAACGTTCGTCTTCCGGATTAACTGCAACGGCACTGTCGCCTAAGAGAGTTTCCGGTCTTGTGGTAGCTATTTCAAGAAAACGTCCGGGCTTACCGACTACCGGATAATTTATATGCCAGAAATAACTATCCTGATCAACATGTTCTACTTCCGCATCGGAAATCGAAGTATGACAAACAGGACACCAGTTAATGATGCGATTTCCTTTATAGATATATCCTTTTTCATATAACTTAATAAATACTTCCTCTACAGCATTAGAGCAGCCTTCATCCATTGTGAATCTTTCTCTGTCCCAGTCGGCAGATGATCCAAGCTTATGAAGCTGATGAATTATTCTGCTGCCGTATTCTTCTCTCCATTCCCATGCTTTTTTGAGGAAACCTTCACGACCGAGCTCCTGTTTATTTATACCTTGCTCTTTAAGCTTGTTGATGACCTTAACCTCTGTAGCAATAGCCGCATGATCGGTACCGGGCTGCCAGAGTGCCTCATAACCCTGCATTCTCTTATATCTGATGAGGATATCCTGAAGAGTATTATCAAGAGCATGTCCCATATGCAGCTGACCTGTAATATTTGGCGGCGGCATGACAATAGTAAAAGGCTTTTTGTCTCTGTTTACTTCGGCATGAAAGTATTTATTCTGAAGCCAGTCTTCATAAATCCGTCCTTCAATTTCTGAAGGGTTGTAGTTTTTCTCAAGTTCTTTCATAATGTCTCCTTTTTTACAGCATATTTCTATATCCGGTCTTGAGATTATCCAGTTCGTTGAGAAGTACTTTATTCCTTCGAACTGAATCAGTATCAAGAGATTTTTTGAATGTATCTATTTCACGGCATTTTTCAGCCGAAGCAATTATATCTTCGAATTCCCTATCCCAGGAATCATTGACTCGATCATCCAGGAATTGAAGATAATCCTGTTTTAAATTGATTTTAGGTTGTTGTTTTGACAAAAAATAAATGTATTTCAAGGTATCATCATCTTTATTATACTCATAAGATTCTTTGAATGCTTCATAAGCGGATTCTATGTGGAACAAGTTAGCCCTGCAACATCCGATTTTTTTCCATAATAAACCAATGAAAACAGCTCCGGCTTTTTGATATTCGGCTTCACTCAATGCTTTTTTATAGTAGTATTCGGCCTTTCCGTATTTTTCTATTTTGTATAGAAAATCACCTTTTTGACACATAAATTCATGCTTTGGAAGTTGACGCAATCTGCTTTGAATATCTTTGAAATTGTCAATTTCTCTATATGAATAGTAGTCGGAACAATATAGTATGGAGAATATGATTTCATCGTTATTTTCTCCATGAACCGGTATACGAAGCTCATTATTTACGAAGTAAATAAGCTTATCATCCGCAAAATCATCGAGCGAAATATACGGATAGTTAACGATAAGGTAGCACAACTCTTCAAGCGAATAAATATTTATTCCCAGTTCTTTAACATAGAACGGATTGGATACGGCTCTTCCGTCACATAAGATTAACCCCATAGTGTTACCTCCTGAGATATAGTCTGATGTGAAGACGGATAGAAATCTCCGAATCCCTGATCTTCTATTTCTATTTCCATAACATGAGCATTAAGAAAATGCAGACTTAAATCCAATACAGTTGTTTTTGCAGGCCTTTGTGTGAGAAAAGGAACGGGAACTCTAACAGTCTTTCTCATTCTTTCATCCAGAGGAACAACAGAAATCTCAATATCTTTCCTTTCTGTCGGTATGATTTTTACTTTTCTGTCGATTGAATACCAGGGATCACCTATGCTTATTATAGGATACGCCATTGTTCTGTCCTTTTTACTTATGTTAAGATAAATAGAACAATCTACTCTTCCGTCACAAATAGGCGTGAACTGAAAAATCGGTTTGTCACTGGCTATATCCGCACCGCGGAATCCCGCACCGCGTGCAAATATCTCATCATCAATAAAAACTTTTCTTCTTTTACAAATTGTCTTTGTAAATTCAGGTGCCCAATCGACGGACTGAAATCCCTTACCTGTAAGTATAACAGCTGAATAGACTTTATTCTTAAATAGTCTCTCTACACAGGAAACAAGTATATGATCAGCAAGTTTTGCCCCGGCAGTTGTACCGGTAATATCGATATTAAAGCTTTCATCCATCACTTCTTTATCAGCATATACAAGAGTGGTCTTAGGCTTTCTCTGTGTATTCATTTCATAATATGTAAGTGCGTTATCCTCAAGTGAAAATAATGCAACATTATTGTTATGGAAATCCTGAGACTGACTCATTGAATAATATATAAATGCTTCTGATCTGCTGATAATGTGTATGTTTTGGTTATCTATTCCCAGATAATTGATACATTCCGTGAGACTGTTGATGATCTCAATCGTGATATCAGGAACACAAATAACGATAACATCCGGTCGCTGATTTTCCTGACATACATCATTTATTATTGCCTTGAAGAAATTCGCTACTATTTCAATAGCGGTGTATCGGGTACCGTAAAGAGTCGCTGTCTTACTTTTTTTCAGAAATGATAAAAGTTTATCTGTAATGATACCAGTACCGTTAAGTGCAGACTCGTAGGCCATCCGTCCGATAAGCCATGTGTGAGCATTTTCATCACGACTTACTGCAGATGGATAGTACCATTTTGATTCATCTGAATAAAAGGACAGAAGTATACCATTATCGGAGAAATCAATACCCAGTATTTTTTTATCCATGGTAAACCTCCTTTCCGGTTAATCAGTTAATCTTGAACAGTGTTTTATTAATTTGAACTTTTTTCAGATATTCTGTAATTTCTTCAGTCATCTTAATATTATTATTTTCGCTTGCTGCCTGACAAATTGAATTAATACAGGAATACCGGTCATTGTTTACTGTGTTGTCATCAACTTTAAGTGAGCCTCTGACTTCGAAAGAATCCTCATCGGTTCCGTCGGATATGATATATTGCCACTCTTCATCCTTAAATAAAATCTGCTCTTTGATGTATAGACCTAGATAATTGTTCGTGAATGCATCCTGATGATAATCTGTTTCTTTTGGTCCTATCCTTGATTTCAAAACAGGAACCGCCAGGTTTTTTGATTTGTATACAAGTATCACAGAATCCTGCAATCTGGTAGGTAATGTAAAGTATTTTCCGAAAGATTTAAAATACGGAAATACCAGACCGTTGTCGGTTAAATGTCTTACATAGTATTCTGTTGATTCTTTGCGGACTTTATCCAGTTTGTCTTTTGTTGAGTAATATTTAGTCAACGCAAGCATATATATTGCCGGAATATCTTTGCTGTCACCCAAAGCCTCAATCAGTTTTTCAAGGTATGAAAATACTTTATTATCAATATTTACATCGTTTATGAAATAATCAACGGATTTAAGCGTAAAATATGCTTTTAAGATACTTTCACTGACATTTTTACGAGAAACATACCATTCAAATACCTGATCGATGTGCTCAAAATCGTTTATGAAAATGACCTGAGCCAGTAATCTTTCTTCCAAATCATGTGTAAGAACCCGATTTTCTATGCATTTCTCAAGAATCCGGTACATGATTACTGTCTTGCCGTTATATTTTCCCGCAAGGTATTCCAGAATCGGTTTATCATATATGCCTTTGATAAAGACGTGCAGACAAAGTCCGGTCAGTATGTTGTCAGCTTCATCCTTACCGTTCTCAATAAGTTTTGAACAAAGAATCTTTATGTTTTTATCGCTTACTCCTTTATATCCGAACTGCGAGATAAGTTCGTAAGCTTCTTCATAACAGTTACATGATATATATGCATTACATAGATCTATACGTTCTTCTTTTGTCAGGTTATTCTTATCAATTTTAAGAATGAACTCAGGATTATAACCACTGGCAGTATGCTGATTGTAGTACCTTATCAAACAGTTAATGATTATATCCTTAAACTGATCGGATAGATTAAGCTTATAGATTGCCGACTCAAGGAATGCAACATCTTCTCCGTTTAGTGTTTTTTTCTCTGTCAGTTCCGCACATCTTCGGGCAATTATATACACGTTGTCGGATGCCATTCTTATAGCGTAAGAAGTAAGGACATCTGATTCGATAAGACGTGTTTTTGTATGGTTTATATCATAGTATCTGTTTCCGTAAACATCTTGAAACACCAGTACGGCAGAAGAATCATTGATGTTGATGGTTGCATTTCCATTCTTGCATGGGTAACTATCCGGAGTTTTAAATTGCGGATATACTACATGGATATTTCGGATAAAAGAATTATCCGTTTTGATTTCATATGTGTAGCATATATCAATCAGTCTTGCAGCTGCTTCACTATCAAGGGATGATGGTTTTAATACACCTTTATATATTTCAGCAAGATAAGTATTGATTTTTCCTTCTTTTAAGGAGGATATTGCCAGATTATATATTCTATTCTCATAGGATCTGTATAAGCCGGAATTGTGATTTTTGAATTTGACAATATTGGCATATAACCTGATCTTTGAATTGAGGTCAAGTGAATCCTCATCCTTGTAATGGTTTAAAACATTATCAGAAATGACATAATTATCATCCTGCGGCATCGAATACATATAGTATTCATAGAGCCCTATATGATTCAGTCCGAGATCGATACCATCTGAATATGTCTTGTGTACATTTACCGAACGTCTGTCGGCTTTGATGAATGCCGAACAGGAAGCTGAAATAACGGCCTCGGAGATACTGTCTGAAAGGACATGATATTTTCTGGCAAAATTAAGGGCCTGATTATCTATTCCCTTGGGTGAATACAAATATTCCGGATGATCATTAAGTAACATTGAATAATGATAATAAAGCATAGGACTTCTTGAACCGTAGTTATATACATCTGTCAGAAAATCATGCAGTTTATTATCATCTTCTGCCATTTCTTTATCAAGGTTGATTATATAGATGAAAAGATAGTGCATTTTCTCTTCTTCTATAAATTTATGACATAGCCTGATAAATGACCGGGATTTATTTGTATCCTTATCCAGTAAGAGCTTTATATATTCCAGAAGGAAATACTCCTTCATCATTTCCTGCCTGTTCTCGGTAACTATAAAGGACACTTCGTCCAAAAGACTTCTTGATTTTTCTTTATCTCCTGCCAGATACATAAGCTCGGATTTGAGAAGACAAATATATTCTGTTGTTTCCTGAACATTTATCAGCTTGTTCAGTTCGGCATCCATCTGCGAAATAAGTTCCTGACGATTGCCTCTTTCCATTTCATATGCCAGCCTTAGTCTGGAATAATTAAAATATGCCTGTTTTAAATAATGTTTCCTTTTCCGGGCAAGATCATAACTGTATTCGGAAATTTCGTCATTATTTATTGAAACGTGGAGTTTCTTTTCTGTTTCTTCTTTATATTCATTTGAAGATGAATCAAAAACCGGCTGTCTGATACCGCAGCTTATTAAAAACTGTTCTAAGGCTATTTCTTTATTTGAACTCGGGTAAAATGCGTCGTAAAGAGATTGTACGCGCATATCCTGCATGCAAGGAGCATCTTTAAAGTTTCTGTATTGAAATATCTTTACTGCAGTTTCTTTATCTTGTTTTGCAATACGTGCAATATCTTCAATGGACTGTAAATCATCGAGAATATCATCAGAACCAACCGATTTACGAATAATCGTAATCGGTATATTAAATTCTCCACCATTTGTAACAAGTGTGATAAAACATTCAATATGTTTTTCATCATCCGATGATTTGACAGAAGCCTGAATGTTTAGTTTTACATTGTAACCGCCAAACGTAGGATTTATTATTGAGACTCTGCTGTCGGATGAATATGCCAGTCCCTTGACATAGCCACCGTCTTTTCCGTTCAATTCAATATCCTGCCGCGCAATTTCACCGCTTGAAAGCTCAAATTCGAGGCTGTTTGGTTCCACACTAACCAGTGGAGTGCTGCTGTTTATTATGCCTTTTGCAAGCTTGTTGATTTTTTCTCTCACAGGCACAGTACCCCAAAATAAAGATATCTATATTTTATCATATTACTGCTTGAAATAAAAGGAATCAGTTGGTATAGTTTTATCATGACAAATGAACCGAAAACATTATATAAATTAATGGTTTTGCATATGCTCAGACAGGTTAATTTTCCACTTACGGAAAATCAGCTATCCGAGTTCTTTTTAAGCAAAGAATATACCAATTATTTCACCCTTAAAGAGGTTCTTTCGGAGCTTTCAAACTCCTCTCTTATCGCTGTTGAAACTATTCATAACACTTCACGGTACGGAATAACCGAAGAAGGGGACGCCACACTGGATTTCTTCGACAAAAAAATACCCTCGATTATTATCGAGGATATTGAGAAATATCTTAAAGATAATAGATTTAAGATGAGAAACGAAGTTTCCAACACATCTGAGTATTATAAGTCTACTTCAGGTGATTTTGTTGTGCATAATGAAGTTCGTGAAGGAAAATCTATTCTTCTTTCCGTTGATCTTTCTGTTCCGGATGAGGAACAGGCTAAACTTATGACATCCAACTGGAAAGAAAAGAGCAGCGATATCTATTCATACCTGTTAAAATCTCTTATGTCTAATCAGGAATGATTGCTTTTTCAATAAGATCAAGCAATTCCTCTCTTCCATCTCCGGTTTTTGCGGAGAATTTTATTATTCCGGATGTATTTTCCAGATCAAGACATTCTTTTATCTTTTTTACAGCTTTGGCTACTTCTGATCTTTTCAGCTTGTCCAGTTTTGTAGCAACGATAATGGGTTTGAAACCGCTTTGTACGATCCAGTCATACATTATTCTATCGTTTTCACTTGGCGCATGCCTTATATCAAGGAGCAGGATAACGGCTGCAAGCTGTTTTGAGGTATTAAGATAATTTTCAATCATCCTACCCCATTTTGCTCTTGTTTCCTGACTGACTTTTGCAAAACCGTATCCGGGAAGATCAACAAGGTAAAATCTTTTATTTATGAGATAATAATTAATGGTCTGCGTTTTGCCCGGCTCAGATGATGTTCTGGCCAACGCTTTTCTGCAGACCAAATTATTTATAAGGCTTGATTTTCCCACATTGGATTTGCCTGCCAGCGCAATTTCCGGGAATGTATTTTCCGGAAGTTTGCTTGTAATACCACAGACAGTTTCTAATGTTGCGTCTTTGATTATCATTAATTGTCACTTTTCCTTGTGATTTTTGGCGGAGTGTGTTGTGTAATACATTCCTCGTCAATGACACATTCGCAAATGTCATCATCTGATGGAATTTCAAACATGATATCCGTCATAGCAGACTCGAGTATGCTTCGTAAACCTCTTGCTCCTGTTTTTCGTTCCAGTGCTTCCTTAGCTATAGCGGTTAATGAAGCATCCGTAAAACTTAAGTCAACACTATCCATCCTGAACAATTGAATATACTGTTTTGTCAGAGCATTCTTCGGTTCCTTAAGAATACGAACGAGAGCTGCTTCATCCAGATTATCAAGACTTACGGTTACCGGAACACGTCCGATAAATTCCGGGATGAGTCCGAATTTCATAAGATCCTGGGGCATAACTTTTTTAAAGAGTTCATCAGCATTTTCTGAATTTTTTTCTACAAGAACGCCGTTGAAGCCGATAGAACCTGTGCTGAGTCTTTTTTCGATAATCTTCTCAAGTCCGTCAAATGCACCGCCGCATATAAACAGAATGTTTGTTGTATTAATGGGTATAAGTTCTTGATGCGGGTGCTTTCTTCCGCCCTGAGGAGGGACATTTGCATCTGTTCCTTCAAGAATCTTGAGCAGAGCCTGCTGAACTCCCTCACCGGAAACATCACGTGTAATAGAAAGGTTCTCTGCCTTTTTGGTGATCTTATCAATCTCATCGATATATATTATACCGTATTCAGCTTTGCTTACATCACCGTCAGCAGCCTGTATAAGTTTAAGAAGAATATTCTCGACATCTTCTCCTACATATCCTGCTTCAGTTAGTGTTGTGGCATCTGCAATAGCAAAAGGAACATTGAGAATCTTTGCCAATGTCTGTGCAAGATAAGTTTTACCGGATCCGGTAGGACCGAGCATAAGAATATTGCTTTTCTGAATCTCAACATCGGACTGCGCGCCGGGTTTTACTCTTTTATAATGATTATATACGGCAACAGAAAGGACTTTTTTTGCTTCCTCTTGTCCGATTACATATTCATCGAGTCTTTTCTTTATTTCAACAGGCTTTAACAAATTGATACCTTCAGAAATGATAGTATCTTTACGTCCAATGTGTTCTTCCTGTATGATTTCATGGCATAATTCTATGCATTCATCACAGATATATATACCATTAGGACCGCTAAGAAGCCTCTCGACCATGTCTTGAGGCTTCCCGCAAAATGAACAATAGATAGAATTTTTAGGCTTACTTGCCATAGAATCTCCTGTTTAATTAATGATGTTCGATAATCTTATCAATTATCCCATACTCCAATGCCTGCTGTGCGGTCATGAAGTTGTCACGTTCTGTATCGAGAGCAATCTGCTCAACAGACTTGCCTGTATTTGCAGCGAGAATCTCATTCATCTTTCTGCGAGTTCTTAAGATCTGCTCTGCTACGATGCTGATTTCAGTTGCCTGACCCTGAGCACCGCCTGAAGGTTGGTGAATCATGATTTCCGAATTGGGAAGAGAATATCTCTTACCTTTTGTACCGCCTGCAAGAAGAAAAGCTCCCATGCTTGCTGCCATACCTATGCAGATAGTTGAAACATCACATTTAACATACTGCATGGTATCGTAAATAGCCATACCGGATGTTATAACTCCACCGGGGCTGTTGATATAAAGATTAATATCTTTGTTGGGATCTTCCGATTCGAGGAAGAGAATCTGAGCAACAACAAGACTTGCCGTTACATCATTAACTTCTTCGCCGAGGAAGATTATTCTGTCATTGAGAAGTCTGGAATAGATATCGTAAGACCGTTCTCCTCGACTTGTCTGTTCAATTACATATGGAACTAAACTCATTTATTCCTCCTGATTATTTAAGAACTGCATTATCTACGAGAAATTGTACTGCTTTTTGAATCTTAAGATTCTCACCGATGTTTTCTTTATCTACGTCGGTCATATATTTCTTTATGTCATCGAGCTTCATCTGATATGAATCGGCCATTTTCTGAAGTTCATCTTCGATTTCTTTATCATCTACAGTGAAGTTCTCTGCCTTAGCGATAGCTTCAAGAATAAGTCCGGTCTTGAGATCCTTCTCAGCCTGCGGCTTAACTTGCTCACGAAGCTTTTCCATGGTCATTCCGGTGTATTTCATATAGTCATCAAGAGACATACCCTGCGACTGCATCTGACGGGTATAATCGTTGATAGTCGAGTCAATCTTTGTTTCAACCATAAGTTCAGGAAGATCAACTTTTGAACTTTCAATAGCTTTGTCAACTACACGATTCTCTTTAATAGCCTTATTTCTATTGATTTTTTCTGTTTCGAGTTTCTTAAGAAGGTCTGACTTATACTCCTCAAGTGTATCAAACTCACTTACTTCACTTGCAAACTCATCATCAAGTGACGGAAGTTCCTCGGTTTTAATTTCTTTTACCTTTATGGCAAACACAGCAGGTTTTCCGGCAAGTTCAGTAGAACCATAGTTTTCAGGGAAAGTGACATTTATATCAAATTCATCGTTTGCAGAGTGTCCGATGATCTGCTCTTCAAATCCCTCGATGAATGAATGTGATCCAAGTTTAAGTGAATAATTTTCGGCTTTTCCTCCATCAAAGTGTACACCGTCAACACTTCCGTCAAAATCAATTACTACTGTGTCTCCGTCGGCTGCCTGACGATCTGCAACTGTTACGAGTCTGGCGTTTCTCTTCTGCTCTTGCTCGATTGCCTTGTTAAGATCCTCATCTGTAACAGTATCATCTGTCTTTTCAATTTCAAGACCTTTGTACTGTCCAAGCTCAACTTCCGGCCTTGTTGCAACTTCAGCTGTATATACAAAATCTTTGAGCTTTCCGAAATCAGCAAGATCAAAGTTTGCTTTAGAAACGATATCAAGACCAGATTCCTTAATTGCATCTGAATATGTATCATCGATGATATGATTTATGGCATCTTCATAAAATACGCCTTCACCATATGTATTTTCTATCATTTTCTGAGGTGCATGGCCCTTTCTGAATCCCTGAACAGGATATTTGCCTTTGTTTCTTTTGTAGCTTTCCGTAACTTCCTTTGCAAAATCTTCTGCCGGAATCGTTACGGTAAGTTTAGCCATATTGTTCTCAAGTTTATCGACTTTAACATTCATAATAGATACTCCTCTTTTCTATAGGTTCTGCAAACAAATATTATATCATAATAAATATATCAAATCTACATCTTATCGGGTGCTTCAAAACCGAGAATATGTATGCAATCAAGCAGTATATTCATCGTAAGTTCTATTTTGGCCAGATATGACTTCTTTAATTCGATTGATTCTTCGGTCAGTATCTTGACTTCGTGGTAAAAAGAATTAAATGCCTCAGCAACCGAATAAATGTACTGGCAAATTTTATGAGGTGCCAGCTCGGCCCATGCGTTTTCAATGACCTCATTATATTTTATAAGTTCAAGCTCCAGCTTTTTCTCGATATCCGTAACACTCGGCTTAATATCAGAGCTTGAGAAGCTGTCGCCGGATTCTGATTTGAACTTATTTAATATGGATTTGATTCTAACAATCGTATATAGGATATAAGGACCTGTATTGCCTTCAAACGCTGTAAATCTGTCTAAATCAAATACATAATCCTTTGAAGCCTGGTTTGAAAGATCACCGTATTTTATAGCAGCCAGACCGACAATTGCGGCTGTTTTACGTGCTTCTTCATCACTAATGTCACGGCTCTCTTTTATTTTGTTGTAAACAGCTTCATTTGTGTCAGAGATAAGCTCTTCAAGACGCATTACACCTCCGGAACGTGTCTTGAATGGCTTGCCGTCTTTACCATTCATTGTTCCGAATCCAATATGCACAAGAGAATGATTCTTAGGTACTATGGATGCTTTTTGAGCAGTTCTGAAAACTTGCACAAAATGCATCGACTGACGCTTATCGGTTATATAAATATACAGATCTGGTTTGAAAAGTTCTTCTCTATGCACAAGTGTAGCCAAATCGCTTGTGGCATACAGAGCTGCTCCGTCAGACTTTCTGACAATACATGGAGGGATTTCCTTTTTGTCTTCTGCTTCGGCAATGTTTACAACCAATGCTCCGTCGGATTCATATGCAAGACCTTTGTCGATAAGATTCTGTATTAACCCGGGGATCAGATCATTTACAGTTGATTCACCGTTCCATAGATCAAAATGGACATCCAGTTTCTCATAGTTCTGTTTCAGATCTTTGAGAGAGACTTCCATAATCTGTTCCCATTTCTTTCGGCAATCAGGATCACCGCTTTGTAAAAGAAGCGTTTTCTGGTGAGCCCTTTCAGCAAATTCATGATCTTCCTTGGCTTTTGCCGATGCGGCCGGATATATTTTCTCAAGTTCATCAATGCTTACCGGGTGATCCGGCATCATTTCAATAATGAGTCCCATTTGTAGACCCCAGTCGCCCAAATGGACATCGCCAATCATACGATTACCCATATAAGCACCGAGACGTTTAATGCACTCGCCGATTATGGCTGATCGTAAATGACCTATATGAAGAGGCTTGGCAACATTGGCTCCGCCGTAATCAACTATGATCGTCTTGGGAGTTTCTTCTTCAACTCCGTATTTTTTTTCTTCGGACATCTGCTTTACAAAAAAAGACAGCGCCTCCTTCGAAAGTTTGATGTTTATAAAACCAGGGGCAACCGATTCTACACTCTCGAAATCAGAACTGTTTTTAAGTACTGAAGCAACTTGACCGGCCAATTCAATCGGATTTTTGTGAAGTACCTTTGCTGCGGAAAGGCAGCCATTGCATTGGTACTCGCACAGGTCAGGCCTATTGGATAGGCTGACCCGTCCGTATGATTCATCGAGTCCGACTTCTTTAAATGCATCATGAAGTCTCATCTCGATGAGTTCAGTCATTTTTTTCATTGTACCAAACTCCTAATGGAATTAATATTATACACGCTGCAGATATTCGCCTGTTCGCGTATCGATTTTAAGCTTATCTCCAACATTTACAAACAGAGGAACTGTAACCTGAGCACCTGTCTCAACTGTAGCAGGTTTTGTAGCGTTTGTAGCTGTGTTTCCTGCTACACCCGGTTCTGTATCGGTCACTTCAAGCTCTACAAACAGAGGCGGTTCAACTGAAAATACATTACCGTTATATGAACAAATCTTGCACATGTCGTTCTCTTTGACAAACTTAAGTGCATCACCGACTGTTTCGGCATTTAAAGAAATCTGCTCGAAATTTTCTGTGTTCATGAAATTAAACATATCACCGTCTGCATAGAGATATTGCATCTCAACTCTGTCAATACGGGCAGAAGGGAATTTCTCAGTAGGTCTGAATGTTGTTTCTACAACTCCTCCTGTCATGACATTTTTGAGTTTTGTACGAACAAATGCAGCACCTTTTCCTGGTTTTACATGCTGGAATTCAACAATCTGAAATACCTGTCCGTCCATATCAAGTGTTAAACCGTTTTTAAAATCACCTGCAGAAATCATAATGCAGTCCTCCCTGTATAAAAAATCGTCATAAACAACTAATATATTCTACTATATATTGGTAGTCTTATCAAGTAAAAAATCCAGTGAAATCAAGTATCCGTCGGGTCCAAGACCATACACTGTCCTGTCACATACATCGCTTAATACAAGCTGTTTCCTAAAATCTTCCCGTTCGGTAACGTTGCTTAAATGCACTTCAACTTTCGGAAATGGACATATCTCCAAAGCATCTCTTATGGCATAGCTGTAATGAGAATATGCACCGGCATTAATAATCAGACCATCAATTTTATTGAAAAAAGCCTCTTGGATGCAATCAACAAGTTCACCTTCATGATTGGACTGAAAAAAAGAAACATTGATGCCTTTTGATGCGGCATATTCGGCGATATATGCCTTCAGCCCTTCATATGTTATGTCACCGTATATTTTATGATCTCTATATCCTAAGAGATTCAGATTAGGACCATGAATAATCAGTACATTCATTGAATACTTTCCTCCTTATATCAGCAGGTATGATTTCATCGGGTTTCCATATCTTTCGAGAGGCCAATGCCTGATTAATAAGCATAGAGAATCCGTTAATAACTTTTCCGCCATGTTTACTGACAGTTTTAATAAAGTCAGTCTCCTTTGGATTATATATAAGATCTATTCCGGCACTGAACTTTGAATACAACGAATCCGGAACAGGTAAATGCTCGTCTGTATTCGGATACATACCAACGTTTGTTGCCTGAAATGCTATATATTCATGTCTGTCCAAACTGTCAGTTGATGAGTAATCATATGCTTTTCCCGAAAAGTCATTTGCGATTTTTTCGGCATTTTCATATGTTCTGTTCAAAACGGAAAGACTTGAACATCCCTGTGATATACAGACATATGCGACTGCTCTGGCTACTCCTCCTGCGCCCAGAATAAGTACATCCTTTCCTTTCAGGTTGATTCCGGACTCTTTAAGGCTTATGCTTAAGCCTTCGGCATCTGTGTTATAACCTGCATATCCGGTATTCGTGTATTTTAAAGTATTTACGGCACCTATCATTTGAGCAGCACCGTCAATGTAGCAAAGATAATTCAAAACATCCTGTTTGTAAGGAACGGTTATATTGAGCCCGAGGATATGTGCATCATATAATCTGCTTAATTCATTTTTCAATTCGCTGGGAAGCACTTCAAAGGCTTCATAAGACTCATTTTCACCGAGATAATATGCATATCTGTTATGCATGAACGGTGACAATGAATGCTTAAGGGGATATCCGATTATTCCGTATTTATCAGGCATTAGATTTTCCTTTATTGTGATAATAAATTAAAACCGGTTTTTCAATCAATCGTTTTAATTTGATGTGGAAGTATTTTTCCGGTCCTATCGGGTGAACAAGTACTGAATGAATACCGCTGTTGTTTGCACCCCATATATCTGTAAGAAGCTGATCACCTACAGCTATTACCTGTTCCGGTGAAAGATTCATTTTTTTCAGAGCCTTAATATATCCGTCTGTACCGGGTTTTCCGGCATTTTCGACATAATACGAACCTACATCTTCTGCAAATGATCTGACTCTCTCAAGACCATTATTTGACACTATACAGGTTTTAAGTCCTATATCCTTTAATTTATCGAAAAGCTTTCTGCTTCGTTCATCGGAGGGAGCGTCATGAAGTACCAGAGTATTGTCTATATCAAATATTACCCCTCGAACACCATTATCATAAAAGTGCTCGAAGGGTATTTCATATGTAGAGTTATATTCTTCTTTTGGTAAAAGAAACATCACTTTTTAAGCATATTTTCAATTTCGCTCATGAATGTGTTAACATCTTTAAACTCTCTGTAAACAGATGCAAATCTGACATATGCAACAGCGTCAACATCTTTAAGTCTGTCCATAACCATCTCACCGATAACTGTTGTCGGGATCTCACGATCTTCAAGACTGAAGATCTTATTTTCGATATCATTGACGATTTGTTCAACCTGAGCGGATGATACAGATCTCTTATGACAAGATCTGATGATACCTGATTCAATCTTACTTCTGTCATATGGTTCACGTGTATTGTCTTTCTTAACTACCATAAGTGGCATAGTTTCAAGCTTCTCATAAGTAGTGAATCTTTTGTTGCATTTAATACACTGACGCCTTCTTCTGATAGATGCATTATCTTCAGCCGGACGGGAATCGATAACTTTTGTATCAGGTGTATTACAGAATGGACATTTCATTTTAAATCCTCCAAGACAGAAATCAAAATATTGTATCAATGTGTTTTTAGTATACCATATAAAGTAAAACAATGCGAGTGTTGTTTATAAAATAGGGAATAAGGAAAAAATTAATTCAGTTCAATTATCATAGACGGTTTATCTCTGTCAGCTACATCTATAAAGAAATCATCGGGTTTATACTCATTGTCAGACTGCAGAATCTCACATCGAACTGCTTCAAAAGCCAGATCAGGATAATTGTTTTCTTTACTCAAATGCCCGAGGAATATGTGAGCAATATTATCATGCAATATTTCAGAAATAAGTCTTCCGCAGTTTTCATTACTCAAATGACCATTGTCGGAGAGTATTCTTCTTTTCAGATAATATGGATATGAGCCTGTTTCCAGCATGCGTACGTCATGATTTGCTTCTAAAAGAAGGTTTTCTACATTAGACAGATTATTCACTATATAATCATCATAATGTCCCATATCTGTTGCTATGGCTGCTGTATGGCCATTGCATTCAAATCTGTAACCTACCGGATCCAAAGCATCATGATATATATGAAACGGACGAATATTTATATCTCCGATAGTAAACACAGTGTCTTTTTTTATTTCACGAAAAAGTGATGATGGGAATGAACCGAGGGTCATATCTTGTTTTATTGCATATATAGTATCTTTAGTAGCATATATGGGTATCTCGTATCTTCTGGCCAGAACACCGAGTCCTTTTATATGATCAGAGTGTTCATGAGTTATACATACAGCACTGATATCCGATCCTGATATCTGAGCAAAATTAAGCCCCTCTTCGATTCTTTTGTTGCTTATGCCTGCATCCACTAAAATATGGGTTTTATCAGAACCGATATATATTGAGTTACCGCTACTGCCGCTGGCTATACTTAATAATCTCATCTATTTGTTCTTCCAGTTTCTTAATGTCTTTGTCGTTAATTAATACCTTGTCACAAAAATTCTTATATTCTTCATCAGTTGGCTGATTTTTCATAATAGATTCTATCTTACTTATGCTGTATCCGCGATCATCCGTCAGACGTCGAACCCTTTCTTGCTCTGGAGTGTAAATATACCAGGACTCTTCTAAGAAGTTAACCGAAAAATCCGGAATGATAGCTGCTTCATATGCAATGATTCCATGCTTGTGATTCTTTTTATAATCATCAATCATAGAGGTTACTTTGTTATAGACGATAGGATGAATTGCAGAATCAACCTCTTTAAGTAATTCCGGGTTTGAAAACAACAACTCTGCCAGTTTCTTTCTGTCAATTTCTTTCCTGTCATCGAGAATACATTTTCCGCAGATTCTTATGATTGCTTTGTATCCGTTTTGCCCTTTTTTATAAAGCCTATGAGCGATGTCATCGGCCTGTATGATATAAGCTTTATATTTGTTTTTCAGATATTCTACAGCAATACTTTTTCCGGAACCTACTCCTCCGAATATTCCGATTACTTTGCATCCAGCCATGTATTTCCGATATTGGCATCAGCTTCCAGCGAAACTTTAAGCTTAGCCGCACCTTTCATTACATCATGAACAAGCTGTTTGACTTCTTCAGCCTGTGTTTCTTTGACTTCTATAAGCAATTCATCATGAACCTGCAAAACTATACGGGCATCATACTGTCCTTCCTTAAGTGCATTGTTTACATTAATCATTGCTATTTTCATTATATCTGCGGCTGTTCCCTGAATAGGTGAATTCATAGCCACTCTTTCACCGAACTGTCTTTGCATGAAATTAGATGCCTTTAATTCGGGTATGGGACGTTTTCTTCCGAATAATGTTAAAACATATCCGTTTTCTTTTGCAAATGATATCTGTGAGTCCAGATATTTTTTTACATCAGGATAAGTTTTAAAATAGTTATTTATATATTCCTGAGCTTCTTTCCTTGATATACTCAGACCCTCTGAAAGGCCGAATGCACTGATACCATAGACCACACCGAAATTAACTGCTTTTGCATTTCTTCTCATTGTCGGAGTAACTTCATCAATCGGAACATGGAAAACATTAGATGCTGTTACAGTATGGATATCGACAGCATTTTCATATGCTTTAATAAGTTTCTCATCACCTGACATGGAGGCAAGCACACGTAATTCAATTTGTGAATAATCGGCATCAACAAAGAGATAACCAGGTTCAGGAACAAATACATCACGAATACGGCTGCCGAGCTCTGTTCGAATCGGAATGTTCTGTAAATTCGGTTCAGTTGAAGATATTCTGCCCGTTGCAGTTACTGTCTGATTAAATGTTCCGTGGATACGACCGTCCTCTTTAATAAATGATGTCAATCCTACGGCATATGTGGAGTATAATTTTGTTAATGCACGATACTCGAGTATCTTTTTGACAAAAGGATAATCCGATGCGAGTTTTTCAAGGACATCTGCTGATGTTGAATAACCGGTTTTTGTTTTCCTGCCTCCGGGCAGTCCCATTTTTTCGAATAATATCACACCTAACTGTTTTGGTGAATTGATATTGAATGTTTCTTCAGCCTGTATATATATATCCTGTTCCAACCGGTCTATGTTTTCTTTGAGTTCTTTACCGTATTGTTCAAGTTTGTGTCCCTCGACTTTTATTCCTGCTTTTTCCATATCGGCAAGAGCGTATACAAGCGGCAACTCAATATCCGTATATAGCGACCACATATCTTCACTTTTAAGACGGGAAAGGATCTCATGAGCTTTATCAAT
>JAZRYX010000036.1:0-15245 GCA_045600945.1 Lachnospiraceae bacterium | reverse complement strand
ATCAGTATCAGGTGGTGCCGGTTCAATAGCACTTGCCCTTATCGGATGTTTCGTAATAGCTATTCTTAACAACGGTATGTCAATGATGGGTATCTCAGCTGACTGGCAGCAGACAGTAAAAGGTATCGTTATCCTTGCATCAGTTGCACTTGATCTCGTACCGAAGAGAAAGAGAAAATAACAGTTTTGTGTAACTCCAATACTGACCTCTACTAAAGTTTAGTTTAGAAGAGGTTAGTATTGATTAAGTTTTAGTTTAGTTGTGTAATACTAAATAGAAAAATATATTTTTCAGTGAAGGAGGAATTCACAATGGCAGCAAAAAAGGCAGAGTTCAAGTCCAGATTCAAATTCACATGTGGACCATGGAACGTAAATGAAGGCGTTGAAGCATTCGGACCGGGTGTACGTCCAACAGTAGACATTCTTCAGAAATTTGATGATTTTAAGAAGATCGGTCTTGATGGTGTACAGTTCCATGATGATGATGCAGTTCCGGACATGAACAACATGACAGAGAAGCAGATCATTGCTTACGCAAAGGATGTTAAGAAGGAACTCGACAAGAGAGGTCTTGCAGCTGAATTCGTAGCACCGAGACTTTGGATGGATCCGCATACAACAGACGGCGGTTTCACATCAAACAGCAAAGAAGATTATGAGTTCGCTATGTGGAGAGCATATCGTTCAATCGATATCGCTAAGGCACTTGGCGCAAAGAACATCGTTCTTTGGCTTGCTCGCGAGGGTACCCTTTGTGCAGAATCAAAAGATCCTGTTCAGAAGATCGGACAGCTTATCGATTCTATCAACATGATGCTCAGCTATAACAAGAAGATCAAAGTTCTTATCGAGTCTAAGCCAAACGAGCCTATCGACCGTTCATACTGTGGTACAATCGGACACGTAATGGCAGTTTCAGCAGCATCAATCGATCCTAAGAGAGTAGGAGCAGTTCTTGAGTCAGCACATGCAATCCTTGCAGGTCTTGATCCGGCAAACGAGATGGCATTTGCTCTTAAGTTCGGCAAACTCGGTTCTGTACATCTTAACGATCAGAACGGCTGCCGTTATGATCAGGATAAGTCATTCGGTGCAGAATCACTCAGAAGTGCATTTGACCAGGTTAAGGTTCTTTGCGACAACAACTATGGTTCACAGGGACAGATGGTAGGTCTTGATGTTAAGGCTATGAGAACACAGAAGCCGGAGGATCAGTATCGTCATATCATCAACTCTATGGAAATCGTTAAGTTGATGGAGCAGAAGGTTGCTAAGTTCGACAAGAAGTTCCAGGCTAAATGCATCAAAGAGCGCAACTACGAAGCACTTGAGATGTATGTTAACAAGCTCATCATGGGTGAGGCATAATTCTTACCTTAAATTGAGTATACAGGGGCGGTGCGAGCCGCCCCTAAACTACAGATAATTGAACTAAACAATACAGGAGGATAATGATGCGAACCGTCAACTGGGGAATAATCGGATTAGGACTGATTTCTAAGGATTTTATGATTCCGGAAATGCTTCATTCTGATATCTGCAAAATAGCAGCAATCGGTTCCCGGTCGAAGATTGCGGATGATTACCTTCCTGAAGCCAAACATCTGACCTATGACGAACTGTTTGAGGATCCGGATGTTGAAGCTGTATATATTGCGGTGCCAAATGCATTGCATGCGGAACTTGCGATAAAAGCAATGAAGCATGGTAAGCATGTTCTTTGTGAGAAGCCTATGGCATGCACTAAGGAAGAGGGAGAACTCATGGCAGCTGTTGCCGAAGAGAATCATGTTCTCCTTATGGAAGCATTTATGTATCGTTACGGTGAGAATTTCAAAAAGATGAACGATGCAATTGCTTCGGGTAAATTGGGAAATGTTGTCGGTATGCAGGGCAATCACGGCTATACCCTTGATTGGTCCAGCCCGGCAAGAGAAGATCCGAAACTTGGTGGAGGATCTCTTTACGATGTCGGATGCTATGTCATTGATTGCATGAACTATGTGATGGGAAGGCAAAATGCCGGCGCTGTCTCAGGATCCGCGAGCCTTAAGATGAAAGGCGGAGTAGACTGGCATGCAGCATGTGATGTCCAGTATGATGACGGTACATGTGCCTGCATTCAAAGTTGGTTTGACGGAGCTCAGGAACAAAGAATATGTATAGTAGGACAGAAAGATGTCTGCGTTATTCAGAATATTTTTGAGCCGCAGGAAGGAGAGGAGCTTTACAGAGCAGAGGCAGAAGCATTCAGTAAGGCAATCTGCGGTGAAGAATCATATTTGGTTCCTCTTAAAGATACGATAAGAAATCTTGATGTTCTTGAAATGTTATTAAGTAAATAATTCATGTTGAGAGCATGATTATTTTATAAATTATTATTTTTATATGGAGGTATTTTGTTATGGCAGGTGGTCCAGGTAGATACGCATGGGGCGAAGAGGAGAAGGCTGAACTTCTCGACTTAATGGAGACAGGTAACTTATTCCGTTACGGTGAGATCGGTAAAGACGGTTTCAAGGGTAAAGTTGTTACATTTGAGAATGAAATGGCTGAGAGACTCGGACATAAGCATGTAGTAGCAACATCTTCAGGAACAAGTTCACTTCTTTGCTGTCTTGCAGCACTCGGAATCGGCGCTGGTGATGAAGTAATCGTTCCGGGTTACACATTCATCGCATCAATTTCATCAATCGTACTTTCAAATGCAATTCCGGTACTTGCAGAAATCGATGAGTCACTTACGATGGATCCTACAAAGATCGAAGAACTCATTACTCCAAGAACAAAGGCTATTATGCCTGTTCATATGCTCGGTAATCCGGCAAACATGGATGCTATTATGGAAATTGCAAATAAGCATAATCTCTTTGTAATTGAAGATTGCTGCCAGGCAGTAGGTGCTTCATATAAGGGAAAGAGAGTAGGTACATACGGATCTCTCGGTGCATACTCACTTAATACATTTAAGACAATCACATCAGGTGACGGCGGATTCGTCGGAACATCAGATGATGATCTCTATGAGAGAGCATTCGGATTCCATGATCAGGGTCATAAGCCTTGCCGTCAGGGTGTTGAGGTTGGTAACCGTTCAATGGTAGGTATGAACTTCAGAATGAATGAGCTTTCAGGTGCTGTTGCTCTTGCACAGGGAAGAAAGCTTGATACTATTCTCGGACTTCTTCGCGAGAAGAAAGCAAGACTTAAATCACAGCTTCAGGGCATCGAAGGTCTTGGATTCAGAAGAATCAATGATGAAGGCGAGTGCGCTACACTCCTTACACTTCTTTTCGATACAAAAGAGCTTGCTGACAAGTTCTGTGAGAAGGCCGGAACAGCTCCTATCGCTAAATCAGGATGGCATGTATATAACAACATGGAGCAGATTCTCAACAGAGTAACTGCTGCACCGGCTAACTGCCCATATTCATGCCCAAAGTATGAGGAGCCGAGAAAGTACTGGGCTCATATGCTTCCACAGACAGACGATATCCTTGACAGAGCAGTTAACATTTCTGTAGGTGTTGTTGATAAGGGACTTGGCGCAGGCACAGGTATCAATCTTAACTCAACAGACGAAGAAATCGATCAGGTTGCAGCAAATATTAAGGCTATCATCGAAAGCTGCAGATAATCATAGGAGGATACTATGAAGAAAGTTAAAGTTGCTGTTATCGGTTGTGGCAGCATTAGTGATATTTATCTTACAAACATTACATCAGGCAAGTTCCAGATTCTTGAGGCAGTAGCATGCTCGGATATCAACGCTCAGCGTGCACAGGCAAGTGCAGAGAAGTTCGGAATCAAGGCTATGACTGTTGAAGAGATATGCGCAGATCCTTCAATCGAGATGGTAATCAACCTTACTATACCGGCTGCACATTATCCGATTATCAAGCAGTGTCTTAATGCAGGCAAGCATGTATGGTCAGAGAAGATGATTGCAGTTGAACTCAAGGAAGGACAGGAACTTGTAAAGCTTGCAAATAAGAAGGGATTATGGCTCGGAGTAGCACCTGATACATTCCTTGGTGCAAGCGTTCAGACAGCAAAGTATATCGTTGATCATGGTCTTATCGGAAAACCTGTATCAGCACATGCTGCAATCAGCCGTAACTATGGTATCTACGGAGAGTTCCTTACACACCTTTGGAAAAAGGGCGCAGGAATCGGATTTGATATGGGCGGATATTATCTTACAGCCCTTGCATCAATCCTCGGACCGGTTAAGAGACTGGCATCATTTACAAAAATCAATGATCAGAAGCGTGTCAATACACGTGTCGGAGCACCTGATTTTGAAAAGAAATACTCACTGGAAGTTCCTAATGTTATTACGGCTTCTCTTGAGTATGCAAACGGTGTACTCGGAACACTTCACATGAATTCCGACTGTATCCTTGACGAGACTTATAGCCTCATCATATACGGAACAGAAGGTATCGTATATATGGGCAATCCGAATGAGTTCGGCAATCCGGTATATATTCAGAAGACCAATTCCGAGAAAGTTCTTTTTCCGCTCACTCACGGATATGATCAGAACTCAAGAGGTCTCGGTGCAGCTGAGATGGCATGGTCGATTCGTGCTAAGAGAAATAACAGAGCTTCAAAAGAAATGGCATACCATGTATTTGAAATGATGCACGGTATCATGATAAGTGCAGAAGAAGGCAAGGTTTATAATATGAAATCTACTTTCGAGACACCTAAGGCCCTTCCGGAAGGATATATCGGTGACGGTGGCTGGACAAGAAAAGAAGAAAGCGCTCTTATCTGAAAATAAAATGACAGGGCAGCGTCGCTGCCCTGTTTAATCTAACAGGAAATAATATAAGGAGAACACAAATGGGTAAAGGAATTTGCTGCGCAGGAAACATGATTGTTGATACCATGTATCACTGCGAAACATATCCGAAGGAAAACGAGCTCACTCATGTATATGAGGGTATAGATTATTCAACCGGTGGTTCTGTATGTAACACGGGTGTTGATGTCGCTAAGCTTGATCCTACAATGAAAGTTATGCTTGCAGGTGTTGCCGGCCATGATAAGCAGGGCGATTTCATGATTGAGCAGCTTTCAAAATATCCGAATGTTGATCTTTCACAGGTTAACAGAAACGGTGAGACTTCATATACACTCGTTATGAATAACGAGCAGACAAAGGGAAGAACTTTTTTTGTATACGGCGGTGCAAACAACCATTATGGAGAAGAAAATATCGACTGGAATAATCTTGACGTTGATATCTTCCATATCGGATACATTCTGCTTCTTCCGCATCTTGATGAGGAAAATGCTGAATACGGCACAAACATGGCGGCACTTCTTCACAAAGTTCAGCAGATGGGTATAAAGACCTCAATTGATGTTGTTTCAGAAACCGGTGACAGATTTAAGAAGCTTGTCACACCGGCACTTAAGTACACGGATTATTGCGTAATCAATGAACTTGAGGCACAGCAGACAACGGGTGTGCTATTAAGAGATGAGAATGATGTGCTTCATACAGAGAACTTTAAGGAAGCTCTTTTAAAACTTAAAGAACTCGGAGTATCAACATGGACTGTGATTCATTGTCCCGAAATCGGAGCAGGTCTTGATGAGAACAATGAGTATTTCGAGATGCCGAGTCTTGTTCTTCCGAAGGGATACATTCAGGGAAGTACGGGAGCAGGCGATGCATTCTGTGCAGGCGTGCTTTATGCTGCAGAGGCTCAGCTCGGAATGAAGGAAGCTCTTAAGCTCGGTGCATGTGCAGCAGCGGCTTCTCTGTCTGATGTAAGCGCAACTGCAGGTGTCGGCACAGCAGAAGAAGTGCTTAAACTATATGATTTATACGGAAAGAAGGAAGCATAATAGATGAAAAAAGCAGTAATGTACGGCGGTGGAAATATTGGCCGCGGTTTTATAGGAGCCTTACTCAGCAAATCAGGTTATGAAGTAACATTTATCGATGTTGCTGAGCCTGTTGTAAAGACTCTTCAGGATAACAGATGCTATCCGCTCAGATATGTTTCCAGTGAGGGACATACTGATGTCAAGGTTGAGAATGTAACAGCAGTTAACGGCAATGATCTTGAGGCAGCTTCTGATGTAATCGCAAACTGCGATATTATGGCTACAGCAGTCGGAGCAAGAATTCTTAAATTCATCGTTCCGAACGTAGTTGCAGGTATCAGAAAACGCTGGGTCAACAATGGTGGTCCTCTTAATATCATTATCTGCGAGAACCTTAATGATGCTAACAAGATATTCGAAGGAATGCTCAAGGAGCAGATGACACCGGAGGAGCAAAAAAAATTTGATGAGACGGTAGGTCTTGTAGAAGCTTCTATCGGACGTATGGTTCCTGTACAGACGGATGAGATGAAGGACGGAGATCCGATGCGTGTCTGCGTGGAAAGCTACGGATTCCTTCCTGTTGATAAAGCAGCATTCAAGGGTGAAGTGCCGGAAATCAGTAATATGGTTCCGTTTGAGCCATTTGATTTCTTTATCAAGCGTAAGCTGTTCATCCACAACATGGGACATGCAACATGCGCATATCTTGGTGGATATCTTGGTCTTGATTATATCTATCAGTCAATAGATGTAGCTGATGTTCGTATCATAGTTCAGAATGCTATGCTTGAGAGCGCTATGGCTATTTCGAAGAAGTATGATGTTGAACTTGATAAGCTTATGTTTCATATCACAGACCTTCTTCACAGATTTACCAATGCGGCACTTAAGGATACATGCCAAAGAGTAGGCGGAGATCCGGCAAGAAAACTTGCACCTTCAGACCGTATGATAGGTTCATCCACACTTGCTCTTGAGAATGGTGTTACACCTGCATATATCACACTTGGTGCTGCAGCAGCAGTTCGCAGATACATTGACGAAACAGAAGGTATGGAGCAGGGAATGGATTCTGCAAAGAAGGTTCTTGCAGAGGTTTCGCAGCTTGATGTAAACGGTACTCTTGCAACTCTTATTCTTAACTACTACAAGATGCTTCTTGACGGTGCATCAGTTGCAGATCTCAGAAGAGCAGCTGACGAGGTTAAGAGTGCTTCACTTAAGGATGTAATCTGATGAAGAGTGAGATAAGAAATACAAATCGCGGAAAGATGATTTTTCTTACCGACGGTAAGACGGAGATAGGTTGTGCTTTGGATTTCGGAATCAGAGTATCGCATTTATCGGTACTCGGTATGGAGAATATCTATTATGAGCAGCCTGAAGATTGTTCCGACGGACTGATAACCGAAGACGGATGGAAGCTCTACGGAGGACACAGAATCTGGAATACTCCGGAAGATGAGACATGTAACTGTCCTGACAATGATCCTGTGGATTATGAACTTCTTGATGACGGAGTGATACTCAAACAAAAAGAGGAACCTTGGAGGCATATCGAAAAGGAACTTAAAATCAGATTTCTGTCGGACGGACGTATAGAAGTCACCAATCTGATAAGGAACATGTCAGATGATCCTATTGATTCGGCGGCCTGGGGTGTAAACACTTTATCCGGCGGTGACGTTGAAGTGGATTACTTACCGGCAGATGCTGTTCCGGGACAACCCGGAAGGTTTGTATCGCTTTGGGGCAGCACAAACATAGCTGATGAAAGACTTACCTGGTCTCAGTATCATTTATCTGCAAAATACATACCAATTCCTGATTATTTCAAGCTCGGTATGTACACAAAATCAGGAACGGCTTCTTACACTAATAAAGGTCAGAAGTTTATCCTTGACTTCACTACAGAGCATTTCGGTAATTATCCGGATAACGGATGCAACTTTGAACTCTACATGAACAAAGCTTTTATCGAGATGGAGTCCCTGGGGGAAGTACAGCATTTGTCCAAAGGTGAGTGTGCAACGCATACGGAGTACTGGCGGATAGAAAAGATATAATTTAATACAATTTATTTAGGAGGGAATGTAATTATGAATGCATACGTTCAGAGCGTTATTGATAACGTAAAGGCAAAGCATGCTAATGAGCCTGAATTCGTACAGACAGTTGAGGAAGTACTTTCTTCACTCAGTCCTGTAGTTGATCAGCATCCGGAATATGAGAAGGCAGACCTTCTTAACCGTATGACAGAGCCTGAGAGAATGTTCACATTCAGAGTAGTATGGACAGATGATGAGGGCAAGGTACATACAAACCGCGGTTGGAGATGTCAGTTCAATGGTGCTATCGGACCGTACAAGGGCGGTATTCGTTTCCAGAAGAATGTTTATGAAGGAATCATCAAGTTCCTCGGATTTGAGCAGACATTCAAGAACTCTCTTACAGGTCTCCCGATGGGCGGCGGCAAAGGTGGTTCGGATTTCGATCCTGCAGGCAAGAGTGATGCAGAGGTTATGAGATTCTGCCAGAGCTTCATGACAGCTCTCTACAGATATATCGGACCGGATGTTGACGTTCCGGCAGGTGATATGGGCGTAGGCGGACGTGAAGTTATGTACATGTACGGACAGTACAGAAGACTTAAAGGTGTATGGGAGAACGGTGTCCTCACAGGTAAGGGACTTGCATCAGGCGGTTCACTTATCAGACCCGAGGCTACAGGCTACGGAGCAGTTTATTATCTGCTCGAAGTACTTAAACATGAAGGCGAGAGCATCGAAGGCAAGAGAATTGCTATTTCCGGATACGGCAATGTTGGCTGGGGTATCATGAAGAAAGCAAAAGAACTTGGTGCTAAGGTTACATACTTTGCAGGACCTGACGGATATATTCATGATCCTGACGGCGTAAGCACAGATGAGAAGCTCAACTATATCCTTGAGATGAGAGCTAAAGATCCGATGCACTGCAAACCATATGCAGAGAAGTTCGGATGCGAATTCGTAGAGGGAGAAAAATGCTGGGGCGTTAAGGATGTTGATATTTATATGCCGGCAGCTACACAGAACGATGTCAAGATGGACTCTGCAGAGAAGATTGCAGCATCAGGCGTTAAGTACTATATCGAGGTTGCAAATATGCCGACAACAAACGATGCACTTAATTTCTTACGCAGCCAGAAGCATATGATCGTTGCTCCTTCAAAGGCAGTTAATGCAGGTGGTGTTGGTGTATCAGGACTTGAGATGGCACAGAACTCAGAGCGTCTCGTATGGACAGCAGAAGAGGTTGATGCTCAGCTTAAGAAGATGATGAAGAACATTCATGATGTATCAGCTGCAGCTGCAGAGAGATACGGACTTGGATATGACCTTGTAGCAGGCGCAAACATTGCAGGATTCCAGAAAGTAGCAGATGCTATGATGGAGCAGGGTATCTTCTAAGATTTTATAGACATTCGGGACAGACCGAAAACAAAATACCATATAAATATGTTCAGAGGCAGGGATTCAGCACCCCTGCCTCTTTATTTAAGTTCGGGTTTATAGTATTTTAAAATATTATTTTGTATAATATTTTTGGTGGTTCTGTATTGTGTTTGCTGACTATACGAGGAGACAAAGCTATGATTAAAGAAAAAACGGCGGATTATATTGTTTATGGAAAGATATTTACCGCTGAAAAAGAATGTGACGGCCTTTGTGAGGCTTTTGCGGTAAAGGACGGAAAATATATTTATGTAGGCGACAGAGACGGTGTGGCTGATTATATCGATGAGGGAAAAACAAAGATAATTGATAATACCGGAAAGGGTCTGATTATTCCCGGATGTACGGAAGGACATGGACATTTCATCGGAATCGATGCATTAGCGAGGATGATGCCGGGGTATTATATGCATTATGATGGAGTGATTGATCTGATCAGGGAAAAGATGACTGCCGAAGAAAAGCCTGAATTCTTTCTGTCATGGGGACTTGACTATAAGATATTCATGCAAGAGAGCAGTAAGGATAAAAATTTTGCAGAGGAAATTGAATCTGTAGCACCGGGAATCCCGGTGGTTATGATTGATTCAGGCGGACATCAGGCACTATGCAATCAGACGGCTCTTAAAATGGCTGGGATTGATAGTAGTAAAAAGGTAAGAGGAGGTAATGTCTATCTTACTTCAAAAGGAATACCTAGCGGAGTAATCTCTGATGAGGTGGTTCCTTATGTAATTGAAAGAGCAATTGATCTATCAATAGTAGACGCAGAAATATATCGCACTGCTTGTAGTAATGCTGTCGATACTCTTCACGAGAGAGGATTTACCAATTATTTTGATGCCTATATCAACTGTATGGGCGGGTCGATATGGTATCCTTATCTGAAGGATATGGATGATTCAGGAGAACTTGGAATCAATGTAACAACAACATATACGGTACGTAGTTATGAGGCAGAGAAATACCGTGATAAAATTGATTACATGATAGAGGAAGGAAATAAGTACAGGACAACGCACTTTAATCCGCTTGTACTTAAGCTTTTCTCTGACGGAGTAGTTGAAGCCCGAACCGGATGGACTATTGAAAAATATCCACACGCAAAGCCGGGACAGGAACACGGAAATATCGTATGGTCTCCCGATGAGTTAAAAGAAATTGCAGCATATGCGAACTCAAGAGGGATTCCGATTCATACACATACATTCGGTGACGGAGCCTGCAGAGCGGTGATAGATGCATATATCAACGCTGAAGAAAAATCAGGTAAAAAGCTTCACAACACTTTGGCACATGTCAGAAATATTACTGACGAGGATATACACCGCTGTGCAGAACACGACATAGGTATTGCCGGAAACCTGATCTGGCATTGTATGGATCTTTCCGCATTAAATAAAAAACCGGGAAGTGGCAAAGCAGGCTTCCTGAGTAAAATCATAAAGCTTGTTGAATCTTGGATAAAACTGAATATTATCAAATCATACTACCCGAAAGGAATATTTGAATCAGGATATCCTATGAAAAGTCTCGTTGACTGTGGTATCACGGTTTCATCTTCCACAGATGCACCATGTGCTGAATTTATAAAAGGAAATATTCAGAACATTATTGAAGTGGCGGTAACCGGAATGGGTCCGGGTGATGACGCAAAGCCTTATAATACAAAAGAACTCCTTAGTATAAGAGAGGTTCTCAATTGCCTTACAATAGATGGTGCGCGTCAGCTCGGAATAGATGACAGATGCGGTTCTGTAAAAGAGGGTAAGAATGCTGATTTTGTAATTCTTGATACGGATTTTCTCGATTTTACAGGAGAAGATCTCAGGACGATTCATAATACAAAAATAATGAGCGTGTACTTCGAGGGAAAAGAAGTGTATAGGACAGAACAATAATGGAATCCACCAAAAGGTTTCGGTGGTATAAGAATCAAGAACAAAAACAAGCTGAATATGAAAGAGGTGTAAAAATGAAAGTTGATAAAATTATCAGAAATGCAAATGTTTTCACATCAGCAGCAAGAGACTTTCACGCAACTGCATTTGCAATAAAAGACGGTAAGTTCGTTTATGTAGGTTATGAAGATGGACTGAAGGATTTTGAAGGTGATACAGAAGACCTTAAAGGCAAGTTTGTCATGCCGGGAATCATTGATTCACACATGCATATTGCGCTTAGTGTTGCTTTTGAATATACACCTGAGCTTGTACCGATTATCTGTGACAGCAAAAAGGAGTGTATCGATTTTATTCGCAATTATATTAATGAAAACCCGGGCAGGGAAATATATAAGTTTGTTCTCGGATTTTTCTATCTTCACGGAGAAAAACTGACACGCTGGGATCTGGATGAAGTATGTACTGATGCACAGATCGTTGTTATGGAGGCTGTCGGACACAGCGGGTGGGCAAACTCAAAGGTAATAGAAGATTTGGGAATGACAGATGATATAGAGGATATTTCGGCCGGACTTAGCCGGTATGACAGAGATGAAAACGGCAGGCTTACCGGTTTTGCAACTGAGGCAGCATTTCAACCTTTCAATTCAGGACATGTAAAAGATATCACGGATGAACAGATTAAAGTCGCTGTGCAGCGCTGGATAGATTTTTGCTTACAGATGGGCATTACATGCGTCTATGAAGCAGGAAGCCCGAGAAGTGTCAATTTCCATGAACGTGTAATGAAGGTTCTGTGTGATTTGGATAATGAAGGAAAGCTTCCCATCAATATTGAAAGCAGTTATATGATTATTGATCCCCGTCAGATTGAAACCTGTATCGATGACTTAAAGGAAATGGACAGAAAATACAATACGGAGCATCTTCGTTGCCGTATTATGAAAATGATGATGGATGGTATCGAAAGCGGACGATCGGCAGCAGTCATCGATCCATATGATGATGGCACCTGCGGCGGAAGACTGACCGATGAAGTAACTCTTTCCAAGCTGCTTGTAAAACTAAACAAAGAAAAAATTGATTTTCATGTACATACAGTAGGAGAGCTTGCAGTAAAAACGGTTCTTGATGCAGTAGAGCTTGCAGAAAATGAAATCGGCGGCAAGCTTCTCATCAATGTGACGATTGCACATCTTGGTATAGTTCGTGATGAAGATATCCTTCGCGTTGCTTCACTTGGTGTAATAGCAAACTATACACCTACATGGCACGGCGGTACTTCCATACCGGGAGGAGTGCAGGCAGCAGTTGAGCTTTTGGGTGAAAAGCGCGGACGTAATCTTAACAAGAGTGGTATGATGTGGAGAAACGGAACGCTTGTGACATTCTCAAGCGATAATATTACATTCGGTGATTTCAAAGAATGGAGTCCGTTCCGTGGGATGGAAGTAGGCATTTCAAGAAAAGATATTGCTCTTGCAGCAGTTCCGGGCGATTATTCAACAGCAGAGTTTTACCCGCCGGAATGCGAATGCATGACCATGGAACAGATGATTCTCGGTTATACTATTAACGGAGCAAAGCAACTTCGCCTTAATAATATCAAAGGTTCCATCGAATCCGGAAAAGATGCAGATTATATTGTATTGAAAGAAAATCTTTTTGAGACGCCGCTTGAAGGAATGGGTAACATCATTCCCGAGGCAGTGTACTTCAAGGGAATTAAACAATAAATATAAGGAGCTCAGTATATGGACTCAAATATAAACGACAACCTTCGGGTTGTAACAGTTTCTTCAAATTATCCTTATGCAACAAAAAATATGGCAGCAGGTTTATGAATTTATTACTGAATGAATATTTCAAGGATAAAGCGTTATTTGCATGTATAGAAGCATTACTTCCGGAAGCAGATAATTATGAGCAACGTGTATTGCGCCGCGATTTTTATGTAAGAAACGGTTGGTTTTTCAGGGATAAAATAATCGATGCCGGTTATATGGGAAAATATCAGGTTATTTATACAAAAATGGATATGGATTTTGTTAAGTTGGCATCAAAATTGAGAATGATGTATCCTGATGTAAAAACAACAAAATAACTATATTCGAAATATACGATTTGTTGCATTTGTCAAATAATACTGATATAATCTTCATATCTATGTCTTTATATAAAAGGGGGAAAATATTATGGAAGATAACAGAGGATCTTGGGGCAGCAACCTGGGATTTATCCTTGCTGCAGTCGGATCAGCAGTAGGTCTTGGAAACATCTGGGGCTTCCCGTATAAGATGGGTAAGTCAGGTGGTTTCACATTTCTTATTGTTTATTTGTTGCTTGCTGTATTTGTAGGTGTCGTAATCATGACAGCCGAGCTTGCTCTTGGACGTAAGAGTAAGTTAAATGTTATCGACGCATACAAGAATGCATCAAAGAAGTTCGGATGGATCGGATGGCTTGCAATGCTCGCACCATTCCTTATCATGAGCTTTTATTCAGTACTTGGCGGATACTGTATCCAGTATATGTCACTTAACCTTGCAGAACTTTCATTCGGTGTAGGTAACGGGATATTTGCAGATGTAAGCGGCGGAACATCTTTTGGTTCCATGCTTTCATCACCGTGGGGATGCGTAATCTTCACAGCTTTATTCATGATCATATGTATGCTTATCGTTAAGGGCGGTGTTTCAGGCGGTATTGAGAAGTTCAATAAAGTCGGTATGCCGGCACTTTTCATAATGCTTGTTATCATCATTATCCGTGCACTTTCGCTTCCTGGATCAGTTGAAGGTCTTAAGTTCATGTTTGTTCCCGGATATGCAGTAACAGCAGGATTTATCGATGCACAGCCCGATTTCATTTCTGTTCTTGCTACAGCAGGCGGACAGATGTTCTTCTCTCTTTCACTTGCTATGGGTGCTATGGTTACTTACGGCTCATACCTTGACAAGAAGGAAAACATTCCGAAGAATGCAGGAGTTATCGTATTTGCAGATACACTCGTAGCTCTTATGGCAGGTATCGCAGTTATTCCTGCAGCAGTAGCTAACGGAATCGCTAACGGCGTAGCATATTCAGATATCTCACTCAGCGGACCGAAGCTTCTTTTCGTTACACTTCAGGATGTATTCTCACAGATGGGAACATTCGGACCTCTCTTTGGAGTAATTTTCTATGCACTTGTACTTATTGCTGCTATCTCTTCAGCTATCTCACTGATGGAGGTTCTTGCAACATTCTTCATCGATCGTGCAGTAGCTAAGGGTAAGACACCAAACAGAACAAATGTAACTGTCTGGGTATCAATAGCAATCATGGCTGAAGCTTTACTCGTTGCAGTATGCTGCCTCGGAGAAACAGGTATCGCACCGGCAGCTCTCTTCGGAGGAGAAGTAAAGGGCTGGAACGATTGCTGGCTTGACTTTATGGACTGCTGGTCAGAGGGTGTTGCAATGCCTCTCGGAGCTATGCTTATGTCACTTATGATTGGATGGGAGCTTAAGCCGAAGTTTGCTCTTGACGAAGTTCATGTCAGTGCTAAACCGGGATTCTTTGATAAGTTCTTCTCATTTGCTATCAAGTTTATCTGCCCGATCGTTATGGCGTTCGTTCTTAAGGGACAGATTTGTGACAGCTTCCAGCTTGTTGGAGAAGCGGCAGGATACATCATTTCAGGCGTACTGCTTGTAGTATTCTGGGTTATCGCAATATTGAGCGGAAAGAAAAAAGCTTGATTTAATCTAATCCAAATTGAAAGGGGCTGTCGCACTATAACTTAGTGCACAGCCTCTTTTGTTACCTTAAAGCAGTCTGTATTTTACAACTTAAAAGCAGGAACCATTGAACCCTGCTATGCGTGTAAAACACAGACTGCTTTCTCGGCAATTAGTTTCTATTCAACACAAAAACCAGGCTCAAACGAGTCTGGCTTTGCGGTATAATTATTGTATGTGCGAATCAAAAATCATACAAAAGAATTATA